>JANSYO010000038.1 GCA_024742395.1 Cytophagales bacterium | reverse complement strand
GTTCGCTTAACATACTGATTCTCTTCTTGTTCTTTCATAACATTACTTTTAGTGTAACGCTATTTTAGGACGAGACAATTAATATCAAAAATACTTACTTTTTAACCAGTCTAAAGTTTTACTTCTTCTACAACATTAACTTTGATAATGACATGATAATGAGAATCCTAAATAAAACAAAGAATCACCTGCCCATCCAACCTCCATCTACAGTCACTATACTACCATGTACATAAGCTCCAGCTGGTGAAGACAGAAAAACCACTACACCTTTAAAGTCCTCTGGCTTGCCCCATCTTCCAGCTGGAATTCGGGAAAGAATAGAAGCACTTCGTTCCTCGTCATTTCTTAAGGCTGCAGTATTATCTGTGGCGATATAGCCAGGAGCTATAGCATTTACGTTTACACCTTTAGACGCCCATTCATTAGCCAAAGCCTTAACTAAGCTCCCAATAGCTCCTTTACTTGATGCATAACCCGGAACGGTAATACCACCTTGAAAAGTTAAAAGAGATGCAGTAAAAATTATCTTACCCTCTCCACGCTCTATCATTTCCTTTCCAAACTCACGGGCCAGAATAAACTGAGAATTAAGATTTATCTCTATGATTTCATCCCAATACTCATCTGGGTGCTCTGCCGCTGGCTTCCTGAGGATGTTTCCTGCATTATTAATTAAAATATCAATCTGCTTATGCTCTGACTTTACTTTTTCAATAAGTCTATAAAGGGCTGAACGGTCTTTAAAGTCACATTGATAAGCTTTAAACTCTCTTCCTAAGGCTTTCACTTCTTTTTCTACAACACTCCCTTCTAATTCTAGCGAGGCAGATACTCCAATGATATTTGCACCTGCTTCCGCCAATGCCAAGGTCATCCCTTTCCCTATTCCTCGCTTACAGCCAGTTACTAAGGCTGTTTTCCCTTTTAAACTAAATGATTCAAATATATTCATTACTCTTTACTTTCGTATTTATCTAAATTTCAAGTAGATACTTCATCCCTGCCGGGTTACTATCTATCGTTTTGAAAACTTCCTCTGCGTCTGCGAGAAGAGATACTTGTGTAATCATTTCCTCTAAAGGTAAATTACCACTTGCGGCCAATTCTATTGCTTCTTCAAAATCTTCTGGTTCGTATACTCTTGCACCTATCAACTTTATCTCTCTCCAAAAAAAGCGAAAGAGGTCCACTGACTTTTGCTCGGCATGAATAGCTACCATTACTATTCTTCCCCTAACTCTTGGCAAATCAGTCATTACTGAAACTCCTGCCTGTACACCTGAAACTTCAAAAACTACATCAGCCATGGCTCCTTTTGTGAAATCTGCCACACTTTTTACTAAATCTGCCTCAATAGGGTTTACACATTCAAAACCCAATGATTTTATAAAGGCCAATCGACTTTTATTTACTTCGGAAATTAACACATTTGCCCCCTTTTGCCTTGCTACCAAAGCTATTAATAAACCAATTGGCCCTCCCCCAATTACAACCGCATATTCGCCAGATTTAACCTCTCCCAAACGGACATCATGACACGCCACAGCCAAAGGCTCAATCATTGCACCTAATTTTAAAGAAAGATTGTCTGGTAAATGATGAAGTGTAAATGAGGGAACATTCCAGTATTCTTGCATTCCCCCAGGTGTATCTATGCCAATAAACTTAAGATTTTGTCCTATATGTTTAAACCCATTATCAATAGGTGACTCTACTCCAGGATAAAGGGGGCGAACAGTAACTCTATCTCCAATTTTCCAACCGGTAACATCTTCTCCCAACTCCTCCACTACTCCTGAAACTTCATGGCCAATTACTTGAGGAATTTTAATACGTGTGTCCATGTTTCCATGGTAAATGTGCACATCTGTCCCACAAACACCAACATAGGCCATCTTCAATCTCACTTCGCCTTTTCCTAAAGCACTTTTCTCTGTTTCTTTTATTTGGAAGCTTCGTTGTCCTTCATAATACAATGCGTTCATCTTCATGAGTTTTTTCTTTACAATAAGGTTTAATAATTCACATAACAGGCTCACTAACAAGCCAAAACATGCTATAGTACAATCAGTCTAAAGACCCTTTCTCTCTAAAATTTGCAGCATATTCCCTTCTGGGTCGAAAAAGTTACGCACTTGACCTCCACCGATTGCATTGGCCAATTCTCCTCCCCATTGAACCCCTACCTCATCTAACGCTTCTATAGCTTTTTGTATGTCACTCACTCTTATGGCAATGTGTGACCATCCAGGCGTCCATGTAGTTCTTTTTGGCCTTTCGTTTTCATCTATCGGCATTATCTCTAAAAGAGAATTATCTTGAGCTTTTAGCATCCAAACGGGCTTTTCATGACGAAACCATTTGGTATATCCTAAATTGGAGCAATACCAATTAGCCAATTCTTCCACATTTTTTGCTGCTACAGCTGGATGATCTATTCCTAAAAAAAGCATACTATTTTATTCTTTTAAGTTCGTATTCTGTATTAAGACTTTGTACTTTCCATTTTTCTCCTGAGCCCGAAATTATAGATATAGACCCGTCATCGATCATTTCTAATCTCCAACTCTCTAAACTATTTCCAATCGAATAGACATTGTTATTAGTCTGAAATGACCACTCGTCTAACTTTCCGGGTTCATCTAAGGCTATGGTGTGAACAACTCTCCTATTCTTTAATTTTCCATTTTCAGTAAATCTAAATATCAAACTATCTCCAGATTTACCTTCTCCTAATTGATTTGGTTCTGTATGATAGGAATCATGGAGGAAGCCAAATACTGGAAAAGTCGCGTTAGTGTTGCCGCCATGTATAAGTCTCATAGCCGCATTGCCTTTCCTCACGGTTAATGAGTTTTCCTTGGATTCCCATGTGGTCTTTCTATCCTTGTTGTTAACCACCCAGTTCCATACTGTGGTTACAGGGTAATCTGCCTTAATTTCATCAATAATAAAAAGAGTATGACTGCCTGCTAAAACCCATAATCTTGAGAAACTATTTATAGGTTCTCCATAGGCACTACCTACCTCAGCCCCCAGGACTGACACAGCTCCGTCTCTTGCACATATCAGACTCTTATCCCCTCTTCGTATTTTTTCAGCACCTTTCCCATTGAAAATACGTCGTCTAGGGAATACACTCTTTTGTTCCAAAAGCGAGGCTTTTGCAATATCTTCTTGTAGTCCTAAAGATTCCTTTTCTATTAAAAAAGTACAGGTATTATGCGTTTGAGAGCTGCTTTCGAGGCCATGAATAAGATTCCTGTAACATGAATGCCCTGGATCTACCAAAAGCCTTTCTTGATTATGAACTAAAATAAAGCTATTTAAGTCTCCATGAAGGTGCCCCAAACCATGTAGTGGCTCACTACCACCATTAGTAGCTAAAACAGTCTTCCCTTCCCAAGCATCTCTTGCAAATCCATTTCCATTAGAAAACCGTGTAGTTAAAGGCAACTTGGCTTTTTCTGGAGAAAGACTTTCCAAAGGATTAGTTAAAAAAGGCAAAGTCAAAAATCCCCAATCATTTACCATTCCGAATGCAGCAAGATCATGAGGTCCCTGCTCAGGAACATATCGATAGTATTTTTCAAATATCCAATAAGCTAAACCAGCCTCCTCCCGATCCGTAGTTCTGGCTGCAATAGACAGTAATACGTCGGCAGATGGTCTAAATATGGCCGCACTATCATTAAAGTTAACCGCTCTGGCTCTCGCCTCGCTTCCCCAGGTCGCCAATGGCTTACTATACAACATACTTGTAGCAAACCAATTGACAGAAGATTTACAATGAGGCGATTGGCTTAAATTTTCTTCATTTAGGAACTCTGGATACCTCCTACAAACAGCTTCTTTAGCAATAGTCTGAGCTATCCATAGATAATTACCATATTGTAAAGATTCACCATAAGAACCATCATCCTGAAGAGCGTCTAGGCACAATCCAAATTCTGGCAAAAGCTCCTTAACATTTTTTTCGTCTTCCAATACTACCGCCGCTACCATAGCTCCACTAAACAACACACTCCGCCAATTGGCCAAATGATGATTATTATCTAACCATTTCCTGCACAGCTCAAGCCCTTTCTCGCGTAAAGCAGCTTCAACTTCTTCCCTTTCTGAACTTGTAAAAATATCTTTAGCTAAGTCATAAGTAGTGGCGACTCCCCAACATAAATGTGCTGTTTCTAGATTTCCAATATACGGTTCGGAATGGTTTCTAAAACCCGGACCAACCCAGTCGTATTCCGGTTTTCTAACAATTTCCAAACAGTGAAGCTTTAGCCATTCCTTCAATTCTGGATTTGGCTTCAATGCATAAAGCATAGCAGCATCGGATAAATACTCTGCTGCCGTATGCCACCAAATCGTAGTAGCATCTGGTCCAAGAAGGTTGCCCCAAGACACACGTTGATTTACGCGATTTTCTAAAGCAATATAAAAGGGAAACAACAATTTACTCTCTGCTTCAACCGCTTTTAGAATAGCTCTTTTCTCGGATGTACTTAAAAATATAGCCATTTTAGAAGTATCCGCCATTTTTCACAACGTCAGTTGGCTTCATTCCACTCTCAACCATTTCTCTAATTTCGACTTCCTTATTTAGTATTTCTTCTGTTGCCAAAAGAACATCATAAGCAATAGACTGTGGAATAGAAATGACACCATCTAAATCACCAAAAACCCAATCTCCTGGTGTTACAACTACCTCGCCCATTAAGATAGGTTTTTGATAATGGTACATTCTGAAACGCCCCAACATGCCTGTATTAGATTTGAATTGATGAAAGACCGGAAAACCTAAATCCAAAATTGCCTTAGTGTCGCGTATACCATTCACAATAGCACCTCTACAACCTAATTTGGCCGCAGCCATTGACATTACCTCCCCCCATTGTGAAGTCACTATATCTCCTGTGCAATCCCACACTACTACAGTATCTTGATGAAGTGCCTCAAGCATTTCAGCCCTCATTTCGAACTCTCCTTCGGTAGTAATATCTGGTCCTCCCTTTACCGTGAAAGCCAAGCCTGCCACTTTCATATTCTCTCTTAGTGGGGCAAAGTGTGAAGGTAAACTGGATGCGTGCATTTTATAATTAAAACGTAATACATCATTTACGGCACCTGTATATAGTTTCAAATACCTTTCTCTCATTTCACTCACCGAAATTGGAAATGGAGAAGCCTTAGTAGCTTCGGTCGTGTGTAATTCCGTTTTCATTATGCCAAAAATTTCATGTTGTCAAAATTGATTTCTCTTATTACCACATAATCAGGCTGACTTAACACAAACAAGATTACATTAGCTACATCTTCTGGTTGTAAAAACTTCTCTCTTGGCACCTTCCTATCTCCCCAATAATCACTGTCTGTAGGCCCGGGATTTACATCAGTCACTTTAATACCTAATTTTAATACCTGGTCTGCCAAACCACTACTTAAACCTCGTGCTCCAAACTTAGAAGAACAGTAGATTGGTGCATTAGGATTGGTTCGTTGACCAGCCATTGATATCACGGTAATGATATGCCCAGACTGTTTTTCTTTCATCACCTTAAGTGCTTCCCTGTTGCATAAGAAAACACCTTTGACGTTTACATCCATCATCTGTTCAAATACATCAAGTTCCGTAGTTGACATATCAGGCGAAACACTCCCAACTCCTGCATTATTAAGTAAGGCATCTACCGAACCAAATGCTTCCAAACAAGCTTTAAAACCTGCTATAACATCGGCCTCAACCGTAACATCTCCCTTAAATGAGCGTAAGTTTTCATGTGATATCTCATTTGTTAGTTGCCTACTGCGACTAAAGTCGAAGACATTTGCTCCCTTTTCTAACAATACCTGAGCTGTTGCCCTACCAATACCACTTGAAGCACCAGTAATAAATACTGTCTTATTTTTAAGTTTATCCATTTTATTCTATTTCAATTATTAAATCATACTTGCTCTTTTCAAGTATTGATATTACTTATAATTCAATTATTACCTTTTCTTTAAGACTAGTAACTTGTTTTATCTTTTTTGTTCTTTAACCACCACATCACTCCACCTATAAAAAGACAAACCATACCCGAAACTATAGAAAGCATCCCACTTAGTTCTGTATAGTAAAGCAGCCCCATCCCAATAAAAAGAAGGGCTGCAAAAAGAAGCGAAATAGCGTACAAGTATTTCAGGGCATTTTCAAATTTTCTATCAACAGATGGTTTATCTATAATAGGAGTACCTAGGAGTCTAAAAAAGCCATCAACGCGTGCTGCATACCCAAGGTTTGTTGAGGCTTTTAAACCGGAAGAATAGAAAATAATAAGGCAAACTATTACTTCAATGGTCGTGGCCATTTCCCACGAAAAATATTGCGGCATCGAGTTCAAAACTATACCCACCAAAGCTCCAATAATAACGGTAAGCATAGCTCCTTTTGAAGTAGGTCTTTTGCTTAAAATTCCAAGGACTAGCGGGATACCTATAGGAATCGCGAAGATTCCTGTAAATAATTTATTTGCTTCAAAAGCACCTCCAAAATCTTGAATAAACAAGGCTCCAAATAAAACAAGTAAACCGACTAAAACTGAGGCCACTTTGGCAATTACAAGAAGCTGCTTATCTGTGGCATTGTTATTTATAAGTCGTTGATAGACATCTTTTGACAGCACGCTAGCAATAACATTATACTCAGAATTAAGTGAAGACATGGTAGCCGCAAACATGGAAGCAATCATCACTCCCATAAGACCAGGTGGCAATAGCATACTTGAGATGGCTACATAAGCCATTTCTTTGTCTGGTAAATCGGGCATTAGAACTCTAGCAACCATAGGGGGTACCAGAAAAATAATCGGAGTTATCAGAAACAAAGCAGCACTTAAATAGCCCACCTTTTCGGCTTCTTTTTCATCCCTAACAGAGTAGAATCGTTGAATAAAAGTCCAATTCTCATTGTATTTAATGATAATCATCAAATAATAAACTGCAAGCCAAAAAAATTGGCCTTTAGGTCCATTAAACCAATTTAAATGATCTGGTAGTTTTTGTGAGATTGCATCGAAGCCTCCTATATGATTTAAAGAAAGCCAGAATAACATTATAGATGTAAAAAGAAGTATGATGAACTGTACCGTACCCATAATAGAAACGGCCCATAAGCCACCATAAATGGTAAAAGCAATGACGATAATGGAAGAAACAACCATAGCAATTGGTAGGGATAATGGTGTAACCGCCGTAAGAAAAATACCGATAGCGTATAAACGGACAGTATTATCTAAAATCCTCATAAATATGCCTACCCAACCAACGGTTTGACGCAATGAAGAATTAAACCGAGTTTCGAGATATTCTATAGGGGTAGAAACATTAGAACGACGCCACCTTTTTGCAAAAATTAGAGCAGCAATAATACATGCGGGTACAGTACTAGTTAGAACTGTGACGGAAACCAAACCGTATTCGTAAGAAATACCAGCGTATGCCACGAAGATAAAAGTGCTGAACAATGCCATAAAATTGCTTATTCCAGCTGCCACCCATGGTAAGGCTCCTGAACCCTTGGTATAGGCATTGACATCCTTTACATACCATTTAAAAAACAGTCCAATCCCTGCCATTAAGACCAAGTAAAGAACAATGGCTATATAATCTAGTGATACTAAAGAGCTCATATTCTAATCGTTTTCTATTGTTATTAAGCTCCTTAAATAGTTTTGTATTGAACCTGCTAAAAAGGCCGCTTGCAATGCCCTTGTTTCATCATTGTAATGGACATGATCAATAAACTGTTCAATTCCCATTTTTTTAGTAAAACCGAACAAGTCTATCATTGGAATGCCATGCTTTTTGAATATTTCATCAGCAATACCATTATAAGTGCTTACATCAGCAGAGTACCTTCTAATTGACTTCGACTTGTTATTATGAATAGAATCAACCACTGCAGTAGTTCGTATCCAAATCAAACCAATATCTTTCTTTTTCAATACCTCAATAATTCCTAACAAATTGCTTCTATACTCCTGTTCGGTTACTTGAATTACTCCCGTTTTAGGATTGTGTTTAATATCATGTAATCCACAATTCAGCACTAAAAAATTGGGTTGAAAATCGGGCTCTTGAGTTTTCTTCTTTAGATAGGCTAAAACCATTCTTGAATCTCCGCCATTAGCTCCCACAGGAATATCTAAGTTTTTCTCGGCTCTACCATCATCCCTTTTTCGGTCAAACTCCACCGAACCTTCTAAGTACTTTTCTAAGTAAGGTCCATATTGAATAGAAATACTATCTCCTATTAAAAAAATGGATGGTTGAGATAAACTCCAAGCTGACAGAGCTATAACCAACCCCATCATCAAGGCTGTTGTTTTTAAATAAATTATTCTTTTCATTTTTTTCAATAAGTTTTTATCAATTCAAATCCTCTATTGTTCCAAATTCGTGAACAATGTCCTCCTCTATCGCCTTATCCACTATATACTTATTAGCGACCCCTTTAAGATAATTATTGATAAGGTTTATATCCCTAGATTGTTCACCTTTTACCTCCAGAAAAACACCCCCATCCCCAATCATCCTACTCTGATTAATAGAAACATCTCTTACATTAACAAGCTTAACTAGCGAAGGCGTATTTTGTATGGTTTGAGCCATCAATCCATCTAAACTTAGTAATTCAACATTATCGCAAATCACAGCAGGACGAACATCATCCCGTGCAAATCGTAACTGAACTTGGTCTAGCCTTAGGTTATTAACATTTCGAACAAAAAAACCATAACTTGGCAAGTAATTTCCGAACATGCCTCCCACAGGAGAGCCATTAGGTTTAACAGGTACCTGATAATTGTGATCAACATCCGTCAATCCTCCTTCAAATTCAAGATCAATGTTACTTAGCACAATATTTTCCAACGGGTTGTCCGCCAAACCAGTAATTGAGCAACCCAGCTGTGATAGTCTTGTTCCTTTAACATTGTGAATGGTGATGTCTTTTAGAAATGGGAAATTGGTGACTGTATGTGTACCAAATTTTTTATTTCTAGTGCTCAGGCGAATAAAAATAGCTTGACGTTTGATATTCCTCAAAGTTACATTTGAGACATTAACCCTCTGGACACTAGCACCATCTGCGGTCATTATGGCTATCCCTTCCCCAAAAGTATCGAACACCACGCAGTTCTGAACAAGAATATCCTCGAAACGACCAGTCGTTTCCGTCCCTATTTTTATACCACTAGCACCCGAACTTATGACACAGTTAGTTATCACTATATCTCTACAGGCCTTATCAGGTGAAAAGCTTTTTAGGACAATTCCATCGTCCCCAGCATTAATATAGCAGTTAACTACCCTAACCAGTTCGCAATCAACAATATCAAGTCCATCGGTATTACGATGTTTTACCGAATGCTCACGGTTGGCTTGCTCTATATCTTTATTCTCACGACTATCCACAGTAATACCATTTATCACTATATTTTTACATTGCTGATAGGTCTGTACCCAGGATGCCGAGTTTTTTAGGGTGATATCCCTAATCTGTATATTTTCTACTCCTCGCATATGAATAATTCGAGGGCGATACTTAAAGGAAGGATACTGATACGCATCTGTCAGTTTCCGCTTGTCTATAACATGCCCATTTCCGTCAATAACCCCACGACCTTCAATGGAAACATTATTTACGTTTTCGGCATATATAAGAGCTTTACTTGTATAATCGCCATCATAGGTTGGGTAAACAGAAGCTGTATTATCATAATCGTCAGCACTACCGCTTCCCAGTAATATAGCACCTGACTCAACGAATAAAGTAACGCCACTTTTCAAATAAATGGTAGCTGAGAGGAATGTACCATTATGCAAATACACCCTTCCTCCCCCCGCCTCATGACAAAGATCTATAGCTCTTTGAATAGCTTGAGTGTCAAAGGTTTCCCCATCTCCTTTAGCCCCTTCGTCATATACATCCCAAACTCCTAAACCATGAGAGGTCTTATTTATTTTCAGACCATCAGCTAACATAAAATGGGAACGCCAACTTTGCCCTGAAGCAAACATCCTTTTAGTAGGAACTAAAGCACCAATCGATATTAAAATAACAAGTAATTTATTTTTCATTTTAATGAAGTATTTCACTTTTCGATTGTTCCAAATTCACTTACAATAGATTTCGTTGCGGAATCTCCAAACACATATTTATGCTGCATTCCCTTAAGTCTATTATTTAAAAAATTTATGTCATCAGACTCCTGCCCTTTGACAGATAAAAATACTTTACCAGTACCCACTGATTCAGAGTTACTGATAGTAACTTGCTTTGAACCAATCAAGCTAATCATCGCGGGTGTTTTTAGAGATGACTCCGCCCGTAAGCTATTTATACGTAATGATTCGGTGTTCTCACAAATCACAGCGGGTCTTTGGTCCTCTTTATCATAGGAAAGTTGAACATTGTCCAAAACAATATTTTTGACATGACGGATATAAAAACCATATGCAGGTAAAGTCCCAAAAGTTAAGCCATTAGGATAAGCGTCTTCTTTTTCCGGAATAGTTCTTAAACTCTCATCTGCCAATTTCCCACCTTCAAAGTCTAGGTTTATATTTCTCAAAACAACATTCTCTACCAATGCGGTTTTTAGACCTGTTATCGAACAGCCTTGATTAGAAGAGATACCCGAGCCTTGAATATTTTCGAACAAAATATCTCTCAAATGCGGTTCGATTATTTCTGCATTCTTACGATAAGGGCGGTTGCGATTTCCCTGGCGAATAAATATTGCGGAACCTTTTATATTTCGTAATGATATATTGGACATACTTATACGTTCGATTCGTGCCCCATCTACAGTCATGATACTAAGTGCATCTATCCGGGTATCATAAACTGTACAATTTGTGATGGTAATATCCTCAAAAGTGCCACTAGTTTCCGTCCCAATTTTAATTCCTGAGGCGTTGGTGGTCACTATACAATTTGTAATAGTAATATCTCGGCACGCTTGATCAGGAGAAAAACTTTTCAGGCAAATTCCATCATCTCCACTATTAATATAACTGTTCGAGATTCGAACCTTTTCACAATCTACCAGATCAAGTCCATCTGTATTACGCCCCCTTTGAGCGTAGAATCTTGGCTTTTCAATGTCCGCATTTTCACGACTATCAACGGTAATTCCATCAATAACCATATTTTTACATGATTGATAAGACTGTACCCATGAGCCGGAGTTTTTTAAAGTTATATCTCTAATCTGAATATTCTCGCAGCCTCGAAAATGTATAATTCTAGGTCTTCCACTAAAAGAGGGAAATAGGTATGGGCCGTCAAAATCATCTCCTCGGCCATCAATGACGCCATTCCCAATAATTGAAATATTATGGGCATCCTCGGCATAAATGAGCATTTTATTTGTAACAAAATCTCCTGAATACGAAGGATATTTCGAAGATGTTATTGGGTAATCATCTACCTGAGCACTACCCAACAGCATTGCACCAGACTCGATATGGAGTGTCACATTACTCTTTAAATAAATGGTTCCAGATAAGAATTTGCCGTTATGTAAGTAAACTCGCCCCCCTCCTGCTGAATGACATAGATCTATGGCCTTTTGAATAGCTTCAGTATCCTTTGTTTTTCCGTCTCCTTTCGCTCCTTGAGCGTATACATCCCAAGTACCTGAATCTACGATAAAACCACTAGTGTCCAAATGCTCACTAAGCTTAGCCGTTGTGCGAATGCTTTGTTCTGAGCCAAGTGCACACCAAGTTGGCACTAAGACATTAGCTAGAATTAAAACAACAAGTATTTTATAATTCATTTATTACAATAAGTCTTGTATTCGTTTCCTTTTCCATCAAACGACTTCTTTCTTCTCCATTATTAGCAAAGGATAATCACGTAAAGGGAGATTTCTCAACAATTGAGCCTCATGACTTAACCTGTGCTTATCGTTATCATAAACCTTTTCATGTTCTTTGAGAGCGAATATTTCACCTTTTAAGGGATCAATTAAAACAGGATCTTCAAATCCACTTCCTTCCCAATCCCATAAAATAATATGAGCCATTCTATCCTCATAGTTATCCGCTGCTTTTTCAGTTGACCAAAAGGCAAGTACTAGCCCATTCGTGGTATTTAATGTAGTAGTGCTAACCGATTGAAGTGTTTTGCCAACTCCATTCCCGTAAGCCACATATTCCTTTTCTCCTAGTACTCCTTTCCCGTCAATAACTTGTATAATGGAATTATGAACATTTACATCTCCATGTATTAGACTACCAAGGTATTGCAGTGCTTTAAAAGCAACTTTCGGGCTTATAGTAGGCTTGGCTCTTAATATCCCTTTGTAGTTTATTTTCCCAGACCCCTTTGGGTAATCATGTAAATCAATAATTAAAAACCAAAGTGTCATGTCTATGCCTAATGAGCAATCTGTCAGTAGGCGTCTTAGCATAATTTTCGCCTGTATATTTTCGGTATAGGGGCCTTCTCCGGCAAAACCTGTACTATTGGGGTCGGAGGCAAAGCCATTTTCACCTTGCCATAATTTGAGTTTAGGATTGTACTTTGTAATAAAAGTTTTTAAAGCCTTTATTCTATCGGTGTAACTTTCTGGAACTGTGCCATAGGGATGAAAAGAAAAAATGTCTATTTCATTACCCAAACCTGCTTCGAACATAGCTTTGATGAACGTGAAGGGAATCCTAGAAGTCACTCCACCAATTAACCTAGCATCTGGACAATTCTTACGAATTATTGGTCCTGTAAGCTTCACTAAATCGACATACAAACTAGCATCAACTTCCCCTGGCCTCCAAAAGCCTTTTAGATTTGGTTCATTCCAAATTTCAAAGTATTGAACTTTTCCTTTATAGCGTTTAGCCAAAGCTTTCACAAAACGAACCCAGCCATCTTTGGCTTCTTGAGTAAGCATTGGATGAGAACCCCTTTCACTCTCCGTATAATGGAGGTTTCCATACCCCACGTTAAAAAAAGGTTGGAAACCACGCTGAATTAAACCATCTACACTTTCATCTAGCCATTTCCATTCATACTTATTCTTAACAGCTTCAACGCGGTTCCAACCAGTTTGTAATCTTGCCCATTTAACAGATAAATCATCCATCCAAGGATATACCTCTTTCGGTTCCCAAAGTTTACGGTCTAGGGTCTCACAACCAATTCCGAAAGGAGAAGATCGAATGTCTTTAGGCTTTTTGATTTCAACATTACCAATCTTTTCTAATTCAATTTTATCATTTTTAAAAATCGTAACAACCCCTTCTTCTCCCCGACCAATAAGAGATGCAGGCAAGGGAAGAACAGCCAAAGATTTCAGAAACACCCTTCTATTACTTTCCATAATTATGTGTCTTTATTTTACTTATTTTCGTTATTTAATGCCCCGTTGAAAACATTGCAAACATGCAATGAATTAGCGTTATACTGATAATTTCCTTCATAACCGGTATCTCCTAAGAATTCACTCACCAGAGCAATGGAAAGAGGATAAAACCATGAGCCTAACATAATTTTCTCTCGATTTGGGTCTTCATCTCGAAGCTCTGCAGATGCCATTTTCTCTCCCTCTTTCCAAATCCAGTGAGGACGAGGAACCCAATCTGCTAGTTCACTATCTTTTCTATGCAATAACCAACCTACTCCATCTTCGCTTTCATGCTGCAAAGCATGAGCTAAGTATTTGCGACAAGCCACCTCCACATCTTCTCTTCGGTAATCTGTCAAAGCCATCAGATTAACTAGTTGATATGCTCCATCAAAGTCAGGACAGTCAGAGCCTCCAGGCCAAAATGAGCCGTCTGGTAATTGACAAGCCAGTGTGGAGTCAACACATCGCTCTAAATGTTTTAATGGCCAACCTAGAGCAAAGTATATGGGCACTACATGTATAGTTCCAAAAAGTCCATTTGGTAAATCTGCACCAAATTGAGTCCCCCAAAAGCCTGTTTCTGGATCTTGTAACTCCTCTAAGGCTTTGTACATCCCTTTCTCCATTAGAGCATTAACTTCAGAACCTCCAAACCAGTCTCGATGTGCAAAAAGAGCCGTAGCGGCTGCTAAAACCTGATTTCCAGCAGACCAAGAGTTTTCCCAATTATAATGCTTTACCCAGTCATATAATTTTTCAGCATTTAATAAAGGCTCTAAAAAACTTAATTCCTTTTCGGCTTTACGACCTAAAACTCTTAACGCCCATATATTTCCTCTTGTATAATGCCATGCCGGCTCCATTTCTTCAATGGATCTAATTCGCTTTTTGTCTGATTCATGTTTAGAGAAATAACCCTGCTCTGTTTGACGACGTGTAAACTGTGAAGCCCACGTATCTAAGTCCTTTTCAGAATACCTTGACAATTCACCAAATAAATCAAGCACATGTGCTGCATGGTAAGAGCCGTAGAAACTCTCACCCTCATTAGGTTCCTTACTATAAACCCCAGGCGTATGACCAATCTTCATAGATTCTACAAAATCCAACGACACCTTCTTTATTCTTTGATAACCACTATTCTGCATATTTCTATTATTCTTTTTCTTTCGTTTTCTAAAACAATACTATTCCCACAATTGGATTTTCACTTCCTGTTTCATTAAATCATCTCTGAAGTGTATGGACGGCTTTTCACCTTTATAATTCACCTGAACACCTTGGATTAAGCCGCTTATACTTATAAATTCTTCTCCGCGTTTTACTTCCTCTGAAATATTTATGTTTTGACTGTCTTCTAGGTGATAATTTGTCCCATTTTTTGTTTCAATGTTATTATTATCAAAAACAACCTCGCTTGCGTTTGAACAGATTACTCCTTGAGAACTATTTATTTTTATATCCTTTAACTCAATATCTGAAAGGAATTGACCTCCCGGAAGACCTTGAATTTTAATAGCCGTTTTGGCTTTTTTACATTCAATATTTTTAAGATGAAAGTTTCTAAAAACTGGTGCATCGTTTAATCGATTACGCGTTCTCAGATTATAGGCCATTTCTCTTTCTATTGGTTCGCTATCATATAGAAGGTTAAAAACAATCGCTTCATTTTTAATCGAATCCATTCTAATATTTCTAACCCAAACATTTTCTACCACTCCTCCTCTACCAAGGCGAGACTTAAACCGTATTCCTCTATCTGTGCCCGAAAAATCGCAATCTTCGACTAACACATTTTTTACCCCAGCAGACATTTCACTTCCAATTACAAAACCTCCATGCCCCGACAGTACATGGCAACCACGAACGACAATGTTTTCGCTCGGCCTACCTATCTCCCAAGCTTCTTCATCACGACCGGACTTAATACAAATAGCATCATCACCTACGTCAAGGAAGCAATCTTCAATGAGCACGTTTTTACAGCCATCGGGATCGATACCATCATTATTAGGTCCATGTGAAATGATACTAATCCCCCTGACTATTAGGTTTTCACAAAAAACAGGATGCAAATTCCATGAAGAGCCGTCCCTCATGGTAAAGCCTTCTAACAATATATTCTTACATTCTAAAAATTGTATGAAAGGTGGTCTTACGCCATCATCCTCTGTACCAAACACTCTCTCCTTAATTGGTTCTCTTGACTTTCCCATTTTAAACAGTTCCGTCATTCCTGGCTGCTTGTTTTTCCAAGGCCACCAAACCTGACCTTGCCCATTAAGCGTTCCTTTTCCAGTTATTGCAATATTTTCGCAGTCTTTGGCATAAATCATTGGCGAATAATTATAACAGAAAAAGCCTCCTCTTTGAATTAAAACCACAGGAAGATAATCTTCAAAGTTTTGGCTAAACCGCACTTCAGCATCCTCTTCTATGTGAAGGTTTACATTACTTTTTAGATGAATAGGACCTGTAAGCCAAACACCTGCTGGAATCAACACTATCCCCCCGCCAGATTGATGACAATCTTCTATTGCTCGAGCTATGGCCTTAGTTATATAACCTTCCTTGTCAACTGTATTTCCAGTATATGAGCGAATGTCAAAAACTTGCTTCTTAAAGCTTGGCTCCTCCCATCTAGGAAAATAAAATGGAATACTTGTGTCCGCACTTTGGGCAGATACGTTTTGGCTGAGCAGAACCAAAACCATAAACCACAGTATTTTCCTTGAGATATTTTTCATTTTATTACTTCAACAATAATGTTGCTTTTTCTGCTATTAAGACTGGGTAGTCTGGAATTGGTATACCTGAAAAAACGTATTGCATACCATCCTTTTTCCAGTTTGCTTTAGGAATTTCCAATACATTACCAGAGATTAAATCCACCAATACTGGTTTCTCGAAAGAAGCATTTTCAAGGGTCACCGTTGCCACTTTGGATTGGTATTCCTCAGCTGGTCGCCCTTCGTTACTCCATAAGCTGGTTATTGTTCCTCCATTTTTCTTATGGCGATATTGAAATATGGACACACTATCTTGGTCAGTAATTGGTTTTTCATTTTTTAATAATTCTATTTGACTGTCAAAAAGCGAAAAAGCATGTTGAGCAGCTTTGTATGACATTTTTGGCCTTTCAATTGTTTTATCAGGGTTTGTTTTCAAAATCCCTTTGGTATTTACCCCTACCATATGATCGCCTGCCGCATAATGCATATCACTGATAGTAAACAAGTTTGTCGCTATTCCACGTCCATGATCGCCCATCATTCGACGTAAGTTCCATTTAGCTTGCGATAATTCAGTCCAGTCATATTGACGTAAAGCACCTATTGTTACCTCTTTAGGTGTAGAAGGAGCACCATTCTCTCCTTGCATAAATTCAATATCTGAATTATAAGACCATACCAACTCTCTCAATATTTCAATTTTAGGGTACGATGTACTCGGATTTGGCGTATATCCATGGTATGAGAAAACATCAATGTATTGAAGTCCATCATTTTCTTTTAGGTAGTCCATAAAATCCCTAACAAAGTCAAGTTTCGTAACACTTGCCATACCCAATGCAATCAGACGTGCTTCTGGTTGTTCTTCTTTTACAATTTTTGCAGTTCTTAGGTAAAACTCCCCAAGTTGCCTACCTGTATGCGTCTTGTTTATGTCTGGTTCATTCCAAATTTCCCACTCGGGAACATGACTTTTATAACGATTAACCATAGCTCTAGTCCAATTATCCCAAGCCGTGAGTGCCTCTTCACCCATAGGAATAAGGCCTGCTAATTTTGCTTCGCCTCCGCCCTCATAAATAGGATTTCCATAAGATAGTTCTACCCATGGTGACACTCCTCTTTCTGCGGCATCTGGGATAACTTTATCTAGCCATTCAAAATCATACTCACCTTTAACTTTTTCTGTTCTGGCCCAGCCACCCTGAAGGCGTATACGTTTAGCCCCTAGAGGCCCCAAATACTCTTTGTATGACTGATAATCAGTATAATCTCTATCCATGGTTTCTCCCCCAATTGACCAAGTGCTTGATTCAATTTCTTTTGCGTCTCTAGTCTCTAATTGACCTAAACTCTTCCAATCTCCATTGTTTGATGAAGAGTCGCAGGAAAAAGCACCAACCATCAAACTCGTTATTGACAAGTATTTTAATATGTTCATTGTTTCTTTTTTTTTAATATTCTTTGTTTTAAACTCAATAAAGAGCTCATTTTTATTCCAACCCCCTCTTGACAAACCAGTGTCTCAATTCAGACATCCATGAATTCTCAACTTCTGGGGCAACTCCAAAACCGTGTACATTTTCTTCATAAACATGTAACTCAGCAGGTACCTTATTCTCTTTTAGTGCCTGATAAAAAAGTATACTGTTTAAAACAGACACACTAGGGTCTTCTCCAGCATGTACCAAAAAGGTAGGAGGTGTATTAACATTTACCTGTTCATTTGGTGAGAAGTCTGCAAGCAACTCTCCATTCAGGTTTTCACCTAGAAGGTTCATCCGCGAACCCTTATGCACATACGTACCCCGAAAAGTCACTACAGGCCAAGCTAAGATTAGAAAGTCAGGCCTTAGGTCTATAGTATCTTTGCCCTTTTCGTAGGAAACATTCCAATGGGTAGCTGCCATAGCAGCTAAATGCCCACCAGCGGATGAGCCCCAAAGGCCAATTTTATCTCTCTTTAAGTTCCATTCAGAAGCTCTTCCTCGGACTACCCTCAAAGCTTGCTGAACATCTTGAAGTGAACCAATCGAGGGATCCACCATTAAACCATCTGCTGGTAATCGATATGTTAAAATGAAAGCAGTAACTCCCATTTCATTTAATCGCTGAGCAATAAACCTAACATTTTCAATATTCAAATTCCTATAGCCGCCGCCAGGGCAAAGTATAACACATGCCCCATTGGGACTATTAGGACGGTAGAGCAAAAGCCTTGGGTTTAAAACGGAAGACAAAGCAATAAGCTGGCCCTCTGAATTAAAAGTCATTTTCTCTGGTCTGTCTGTTTTTATTGCATTTGGCACCCCTAACGGATAGAGTGAAATTTCTATCTCCGATTGCCCTTCACAAATAGTTTGTAAAGAAATCAATCCCATAAAAAAAAGTACCGAAATACAATTACCCATTTTAATCTATTTAACATGAAATTTCAGATAAACTTAGACCGTACTAGTAACCTGGATTCTGCTCCAAAGTAGCGTCTTTATTCGCCTCTATCTCTGCATAAGGAATAGGAAATAAATTGTTGTAATCGTTAATGTCATCCCCATTTAAAGGATTGTATTTCCTTACTCTTTCTACCAATTTCCCCATTCTAACCAATGTCAATCGACGATTCTCTTCAAAAACTAACTCTCTAGCTCTTTCATCTAAAATGTATTCTAAACTTACCTCACTTGGCTCCACCAGCTCAGCATTTGCCCGTGAACGAATCACGTTGATATCTGCTGCGGCCTCTGCCACTTGTCCTTTCATAAAGTATGCTTCTGCTCTTAAAAGGTATGTTTCGGGAAGCCTGATAAGATAATCATCTCTGTAGGTAGCTCCTGCAGTTGATTTTAAAGTTAAAGCTACTGGATCATCTATGAGACCTGACGGATGCTGGCCTGGAGTAGTAACTTTAGAAGGAATAGGATACCACCTCCAACTTTGAGCCACCCATTGATCAGTAGGAAAATCTAGCATACTCTTTCCAAAATAGGCCGAACTTGGATTCGCATAAATGAAATCCCGAACAATATTGTATTTTGAAGTCCTAATATCTGGACTATCAACTACTCTATTATCTGCCTCTGGATCCAAACCCCAGATATCATATAAATAATAATCAGTAGTTCTTAAAAATGATGCACCTCTACCTCCTTCATTTAAAGTAGATCTTGGTGCACTATTCAATGAAGCAGCATCTCCATTTGGATCCTTCAAAGTCCATGAAGCAGGAGCTACTACTCTCTCCAAACTATTAGCCCCACCACCAGAAGATGTTAATGATCCACCCGGTACATCAACTTCATATTGCAATACCCAAATCGATTCAGTATTTCCTGAAGAACGATTTTGATTTCCAACACGAAATAAATCATAAAAGACATCCCCCGGCTTATCCTTAAGACTACCAAAACGTTCAGTCATTAAGGATAAGTTAGAATTATCAATGACTTCACTTGCCGCGGAGATGGCCTTGTCGTATTCTTCCATAGATAAGTATGTTTCTGCCAACAAGTGATTAGCCACTGCCTTACTTACCTTTCCATCAATTACACCATCTACATTTGGCAAATTATTTGCTGCTTCTGTGGCATCACTTATAATTTGTTTAAACACTTCTTCTTTAGATGCCCTTACAAAATCACTTTTTGGCGAAGAAACCTCATCTAAAACCAAAGGCACAGAACCATAAATATGAACTAAAAAACGGTAGGCCCATGCTCTAAAAAGTTTGGCTTCGCTAGCTATCAGCACCTGCTTTGATTCTGAAACTTGTGACTCTGGCAACCTTGAAATGATTGTATTTGCGTTAGAGATTATTTTATACCAATTGTTCCAGTGATATGATGTTATATAGTTTTGAGGAGTTAAAACAGAATTATAATCTCCTAACCTGTTATTATCTAATCTGGCATTGTAGGCTATATCTGTGCCTATGAATTCAATATACTCCGTTCCATTCCGACCAACAGCATGTTGTGATCGAACCTTGGCATAGAGATCTACCATAGCGGCATCAAAATTAGACTCGTTTACATAAGAGTTTTCGGGACTGTAGAAATCAAGCGGAATTTCTTTCAGAAATGTATCTTCTTTACAACTTAAATTTAGTAATATCAATATCCCTACTAAACTTGCTTTTATTTTACGGGCTTTCATATTTTTAATATTTTTATTTTAGTTAAATGAGGTTTTATAAAACACTTATCTAAAATGAGACTTCAAGACCAAAAGAATAAGATTTCATCACAGGATATGGGCTTCTAGAATTAATTCCTACACCCATTTCAGGATCCCATCCATCCCATTCTGTAAGCGTAATTAAATTTTTACCGCTCGCATATAGTTTTAAATTCTGAAGGTTCAGCTTTTTCGTAACGGCATCTTTGAAGTAATATGATAGAGAAATATCCTGAAGTCGAACAAAGTTTCGTTGATAGTAAGCCATTCCCCCCACTGGAGACCCTACCCAAGTAGTTGGGTATTTTGCGTTTGGAGTCCGTGGAGACCAATAGTCATAGAAGTCAAACCAATTGGAGTTGGTTGCATTTCCACGACTACCCAAACCTGAAATAGGATGATTTGATTTAAGGTATCCTTCTTTGCCTCCTTGAATAGAATTTATGAAAAATCGCAGGCTAAATTGTTGATAAGAAAGTGTATTCTGAATACCAAATGAATAAGCCGGCTCTGTATTGCCTAAAATAACTCTATCATCTGCCGGAGTGTATTTGCCATCATTATTTTGATCAACGACTCTGTAGCTTCCAGGCTCAAAACCAGCAGGAAGGTCTTCATCTACCTGATAAATTCCATCCACTTCATAGTCATAAAGAGTGCCTATCGGCTTCCCAATAAATAAACCACTTGCCACCAAATCATCTTCCTTTCCATCATTATCTAAGTCTTGCCCTAGCAAACTCACCACCTTGTTTCTGTTACGTGAAAAGTTGAGCGTCATATCCCAGCTTAACTTTTTATTTTGCAAAACTTGACCATGAATTAAAAATTCGAGGCCAGTATTATTTAATTGACCAATATTACTCAACACCTGTGAAAAGCCTGAGGTTTGAGGTAAAACCTTAGACCAAAGCAAATCGAAAGTATTGGAATTATAGTATTCAATATTTCCATCAATTCGGCTATCCAAAATCGTAAAGTCCATTCCAATATTAACCCCTTTCGTTCTTTCCCATTTCAGATCCCGATTGGCTAAAGTACTTACGCTCCTTCCAATAAAAGTTCCACTACCATCACCAAAAACATATTTTGAATCATCCCCCGCTTCAACCACGGCCAAAGAACTATATCGTGCTACTTTATTACCATTTTCACCATAACTACTACGTATTTTCAAGAAATTAATCACCGGAATTTCAAAGAATTGCTCCTCAGAAATAACCCAACCAAGTCCTACTGATGGAAATATCGCTGTTTTATTATTTTGAGAGAAACCACTGAATCCATCTCTTCTAACCGTTGCTTTCAACAGATATTTACCATCATAATTATAGGCAGCACTAACCAATTGATAGAGCAAAGCTTCATCCCAGGCACTAGACTCAATGTTTCTGATCTCAGCCAGTGCCAAGTTATTATAAGAAAGATCAAGATCTGAAAATCCACTGCCACTTGCCGCCGTACGCTCGAACCTTGCCGTATTATATCCATACACTGCCGTGGCATTGATGTTATTCTTTTTAAAAGTCTTAGTATAGCTTAAAATGTTATCTAAAGTCTGCTCATACTGAAATGAGTTATACTTATAAGCAGAACCTGTAATACCGGCCCCGTATATACTTGATCCGAAATCTTTGAAGAATTTTAAATTATTACCAAAATTAACGCGATAACTAAGGCCAGGTATTGCTGATACTTTCTCGATGGCATAAAGGTTTCCTACAATGCGACTCTGGGTCTCAAAATTATCATTTGTTGCATTCAGGAAGGCATTCACATTATTATCACCTACCGGATTAATAATAAAATCCCCATTTTCATCTTTAGGCAAAACAAGTGGAGAGGTCACAGTTATACTACTAACTGTGGGTGCATCACCTGAAAAGTCCGTAAAAGTAGCTGATGAATTGGCTCCAATGGTTAACCAATTAGTTACTTCAGTATCAAGGTTTAGACGAGTAGTATATCTCTGGTAATCATCATTTTTCACAAAACCCCTTTCTCCGGTATAACCAGCCGAAAGGAAATAAGTCGTCTTGTCTGACCCTCCGGAAACACCAATACTATGATTACTTATAAGTGCAGGTTGAGTCAAATTCCCATACCAGTCATAATTATTATCTGTTGCAATTCCCGCTAATAAAGGCGGATTCATATCAGAATTAATGAAATCCCAATCAGGATTAGGAACCGTATAACCAGACTCCTTTGTGTAGGAGTTATAATAATTAATATCTCTTACTTTTTGCAAATAGGCATCCCGATCCAATAAACTTGTATTATTGGTTGGTGACGAAGTTGCGTAGCTTCCAGAATAAGTTATCGAAGGCTTTTGATTTGTTTTTCCAGATTTAGTTGTGACTAAAATCACTCCGTTTGCAGCCTGCGAACCATAAACGGCCTTACTACTTGGATCCTTCAAAACATCTACACTTGCTACGTCACTTGGATTAATATCTGACAAACGTCCGTTAAATATCAATCCGTCGACTATTATCAAAGGTGAAGTACTACCGTTCAACGTACTCGTCCCTCTAATATTAATAGAAGCCTCCTGCCCAGCCTGATTCGTCTGACCTATTGTAAGGCCAGGTAAGGCTCCTTTAAGTGACTGCAAAATACTAACATTGGGTGATTCCTTAAAGGCTTCTAAATCAGCTGAAGCTATAGACCCTGTTAAATCCTTCTTTCTCTGAGTTCCATAACCAACAACCACGACTTCTTCTAGGTTGGTCAAATCAGAATTCAAAGTCACATTTAGATCGCTTTGCGATCCAACTAAAACTTCTTTGGTTGCAAATCCAATAAAACTAAATATCAAGGTCTGACCACTTGATACATTATTTAAATCAAATTGGCCTTCTGAATCCGAAGTAGTACCATTTAAGGTTCCCTTTACTAGTATACTCACACCCGGAAGCACATCGCCATCTTCGTCTAAAACCTTGCCCGTAATTTGCTGAGCAATTGCCTCTGTAGACATAAAGAAGAAGCAAATCAGAAGCAACATAAAACCTCTAAAAATAAATCTTTCTTTCATAGTTTAAGTATTTTAATCATATTCAACAGGTATTTTACTATCACATTACAAGTATATTTTATTCAACCATTCACTCCAAAATGTTTGTATATATTTTCTTAATCATTGCAATAATCCATGATATATATTGAATTGATTTTATCAAATACTGATTATATATATCTTATTATCAATAATTTACCAAAACTCAGTTGTTAAAAAAGATAATCTATATTTATTTCTGTCACATTTGCAAAACAGAAAAATGAAATATATTTTTACTGTTACATTATTGTAGTATATAATTAAATTATGGTTCAAGTCATTATAAAGGCCTTAGACATTCTCGAATTGGTGTCGAAAAGAAATGGACAGGCCGTATCTCTCACCGAAGTTTCAAATGAGCTAAACCTCAATCAATCCACCACAGCGAATATCATGAATACATTAGTTTACAAGAACTTTCTGGAACATCTGGGAAAAAAGAAGGGCTATAAACTTGGAACCATGGCCTTCCAATTGACAGATAGCGTTTCTTACGAAAAGGATTTGATACAAGCAGCAAAAGGAGTTATGGAAGATATCACCTTAAACCTAAATGAATCCTCTGTCTTAGGTGTAATGAAGAATTACAAACGTCTTATCTTACACTCTGTAAGCTCAACACAGGATATTCAAGTACAAATCAGGTCTGAAAAAAATGTATACGAAACGGCAAGTGGAAGACTTTTACTCTCTAACCTATCAGAAAAGGAAATAAATAAGTTCCTAGGGTATTACGGATTGCCAAAAGCAGCAATTTGGCCTGAAGCGAAGACGAAAGAAGGACTTCTGAAAGAACTAAAAAAAATAAAAGAAAACGGAATAGCTCAAACCAGGTTTAGTCATAACCACCTCGTTGGCTTTGCCGTACCTATTGTTTTAAATAAACAAGTTATTGCCGGATTAAGTGTATTTTTACCTGAATACAGATGTACAAATGAAGTGCAAGAAAACGTAATCTACCATTTAAAAAGTGCAGCTCATCTTATCAGTAAGAAGTTAAGCATATATCAACCTTCATAAATTTATATATCTCAGCCTCTTGTCAAGCGTATATTACTAAGACGAATTTTCTTACATTATTAGTCTAATCTCCTCCAGTTGCTCATCTATAAGTTTTAAAATTTCGACTAAAGTCTAGTGAAATCTCAAATCATATTCGTGTCAATGTAGTTTGTCTTGTCTGTGCCGGATTTTGTAAAAAGCAATTCTCAAGCCTTCACCAATAAAAGCTCGAAATCTAGTAAAACAATTCTTGAAAATTTTACTTCCTGTAAATCGATTTAAGGAAATTTACTTTTACATAACCTCCACTTATTTAATACCTGTAAAGAAGTTAAGTAGCTCTGGAGGGAATCGAACCTATTGAACCATATTTAACCATATATCACATAAACGAACTTACTATAAGTTATTTAGGTAATTTACGAAACAGTATTGGAAAGCATATTTTATTATTTTACTTTTACACCTACTTGTACACTTCTAAATTTATATGGCTAGCACAAAACTTAAATTAAGACCGGATTATAAAAGGAGAACTGGGGATATCGCTGTTTATATTCAGGTTTGTATTGATAGTAAAGTAAAACTTTATAGTACAGGTCAAAAAGTTAACCCTGAATTATGGGATCAGAAAAATCAAAGAGTAAAAAAAACAAATGGTACTAATGAGCACGTCAAAATTAATCTACTTCTTGAAAAGAAACATCAAGAAATAAAGGACATAATTTTCTCAAAAACTGTAAATAATGAAAGTCTGTCATTCGAAAAAATCTCAGCGGAACTGGAACCCAAAACTACTAATAGTAAATATTTTGATTTATGGTTTAAGAGGTTTACCGAATTCAAAAAAACGGAGTTTAAATACTCAACAATAAAAAGCTATGGTGTTTTAAGAAATCAAATTTTAGAATTTAAGAATAACAAGGATTTTGTATTGGACGATATTGATTTCTCATTTTACGAAAGTTTTAGATCATGGTTAATCCTTAAAAAGGGACATACAAATAGTACAGTCAATAAGCGTTTAAAAATTTTAAAGACATTTCTAAACTATTGTTCTAATTATGATATATACGACTCAAGGAAGTTGACAAAATTTAAAATGCTGGAGGAAAAACCAGCAACCAAAATTGCTTTAAATGAAAAGGAGCTGAAACTACTTTGGAATCACGATTTTGAAGATAATAAAAGGCTAGATCGAGTTAGAGATCTATTTGTTTTCGCATGTGTCACAGGACTTAGAGAATCAGATATTCAAAACTTGACTAAATCCAATATAGTTAACAATGAAATTTATCTTAATGTAATTAAAACTAGTACTGAGATTAGGATACCACTCAATGACTATTCCTCAGCAATTCTAAAAAAGTACAACTTTAAACTTCCCAAAATATCACAGCAAAGGCTTAATTCTTATTTAAAGGAAGTCGGAATGAAAGTAGGTATTAATGACCCACAGAAACTTGTTAAGTTTCAGGGCGGAAAAAGGTTTGAATCAACTGTACCTAGATATGAGCTATTGAAATCTCACGTAGGTCGAAGAACATTTATTACACTTTCTATCATGAAAGGAATCCCAATTCCTGTCATACAATCAATGACGGGTCATAGGGATTTGGCTTCCTTTCAAAAATACATTCAAATAGGTTCTGAAAGTAAAATTGAAGCCATGAAAAATTGGAGTATTTGATTGATTTTTTGTCAATTTTGTAAGATTCAGTTAAAGTCGGGATTACGTTTTTCTAAATTAAAGTATGATTTCCAAAATTTAAATCGCAAACATTGCTGATCATCGAGCTAAATACTGATAAGTCAGGAAACAAATACTTGTATCTTGAGTAGCTTCTTATCCTCCTCGAGAATCCATCTTTGCTAAATCAAAACGAGGCCAGAGCTTTGTAAGTAAAACGAGTTTAAAAAACTAGGAAAAGGGACTTTTGGATCATTCGGCCTTTGGCCTGAGGGGCATTCCCCGCCGCCTCAAATATCCTTATTCGATAAGGGATAGTTGGTTATGGAACATGACATCAAAAATCATACTCAATATTTTCCATATTTGCAAACTTTTCCGCCCTAGAAACTTGGCAATAAGCTATAAAAAATGACTTAAAAGTTAGGACAGAAAGGCATCAAACTTTCGAAAGGGGAGAGTGAGGAAAATCAGAGAATCTGACCGATAAATCAATAGGTTGGAAATAATTTGGAGGGCAGAGGTATTAAAAATAAATTACCAAAGGAAATAACAAAAGGGATTTCTTCTTAACCCCAACCCACGGTTAAATGAACCGACTACTATTAACCTTCGCTTTTTTACTGGCTGCAGTCAGCCTATCTGCACAGGAGGTGCGATACCGGATAGACCCGGTGCCTTACTACCCACCTCTTGAAGAACCAACCACGATTTACAGTAAAGATTTGCCTGCCGGCACGGTACCCAATACCAGCTCGGTAGGAGTAGGTTATAACAGTGCAAGCCCTTCCCCTGAGATTGGCCGGGCAAATGCTATTCAGGATATACCCGTAAACCTTTACACGGGCACGCCACAGACCAACATCCCATTAACAAGCTTTGCTGAGGGTAGAACAGGCATAGCCCTAGGTCTGAATTATAACCCTGCTACCATACGCACCCATGCTTTATCCGGCTGGACAGGCTTAGGCTGGGAGCTCAGTGGCATCCCGACCCTTTCCAGAATTGTCAGGGGTTTTCCTGATGAAGGCAGTCTGAATAATAATTCCGGAAGAAAGGGATATTATTTCTATGGCACCACCCTTCCCAACTCAGATATAACCCAAGACAAAGAACCCGATATTTTCTTTCTGAATACGCCATCAGGAGCCTACAAATTTATGTTTGACCGCAACAAGCGGCCGCACTTTTTCCCCGAAGCAGATATTAAGATTGAAGTACAGTGGATTAATAATCCCAATGAAAGCGGCTCTAACCATTATGCCCGTAAATTCACTGAATTTAAGTTTACCATGCCAGACGGAAGTAAGCTTTATTTCCCTGTGGCCAATGTGGAAGAAACGGCAGAAGTGGAAGTGAAGGCTGCCCAAAGCAACGGTTATTATCCATTGGGTAGCAATTTTATAACCTTTCTGAACAATAGCCTTTTGGCCAGTGGATGGAACTGCTCGAAGATTGAATCACCCTATGGTGAGACCATCAACTTTGAGTATGACCGCATTGCTTACACCTATTATAAACTGGCCGAGGACGAAGAAGAAGGCACTTGCCCCACAACCGTAAGCCGCAAGATCAATAAGGTGTATGTACGTGGAGCCCAGATTTCTCAAATTTATAGCCCCCATATCAAAGTAGTTTTCAATGCCGGTTTGGAAAGCTGCACAACCGATTATTCGGTTTCTCCGCCAGAAACCGTTTGTACATTCACCGGAGGTATCCGTAATGATATTGATAGCTGGGGCAATGCTCCCACTAATCAGTCTGCAGCCAAAATCCTGCTGAATATTGAGGTATCAGATAATGAAACCAGCCCGGCCATCTATTCCACCTATAATTTCAATTATGGGTATTTTAATGGGAAGGACGACCAGGCTTTACCGTCGGGCTATGTGAGTGGCGATGTGGGAACCACCCACAAGAAGCGACTTAAGCTCAGCTCCCTATCCATGCCGGATAACACCACCTACAATTTCAGTTATTTGAACGAGGCCGATACTTTGGCCAGCCGGTTTAATTACGGTGTAGATCATTGGGGTTATGCCAATGGCAAGCTAACTAACACCAAAGGCCTTATCGGTGCTGATTACCTGAACACCAATGCAAACTGTAGCAGTGACCGGTCGGTAGATTTTAATTATGCCTCCGGGCATGTGCTTTCCAAAGTCGCCCACAGCTCCGGCAGTGAAACGCTGTTCACCTACGAGGCTAATCAGGCACATAATTACAGCGGAGCCGTAGGCGGCCTGCGGATCAAAGAAATTGAATACAAAGACCTGGTCAGAAATCAGCAGACCAAGAAAAGCTATGAATATCTTAATACGGCCGGTACCGCTTCATCGGGTTTTGTTTTTGTCAAACCTATTTACCGGATTAGCAGTTGGCCGGAATATTTTATCCACTCCGAGCTGTTTGGTAGCCTGTTAGCTGAATCAGGCAGACCTATTGTGGGTTATAGCCGTGTTACTGAGAAAACAAGTTCTTCAGATAACAGCATACAGACCGGTAAAGTAGTCCGCCTTTTTGATCAGGATGAAACCGAAGGCAGCATTAAAACTTACCCTCCCTGTACAAGCTTTTGTGATTATAACCCCGCTCATTTTAATCTTACGCATGACTTTAGGCTTGGGCAATTATTGCGTCAGGAGGTCTATAACCAAAGCAATGATACCCTGCAAATAATTGATTATGATTATACCGCAGGAGGTGGCATCAAATATGACAGCACCTTTGCCCAGAAGTTTTATCAGCAAACCCTGAGCAACGGTTATTTTGCTACCACAAACTCCTACTACCAGGTATTTAGAAAATACCGGCCTGAAGGACAGCAGAGTAAGCAGTTTTCACGGGATGGTACGGGAACGCCAATCACTCAGCAGGTAGATATCACCTATAAAGATGAAATGCCTACGGCTTATCAAAACACCTATAAGGGCAAACACAATATGCCGGTGAAAACCAGCACGACCGATGAGGCAGGAACTACCATTGAGACCCTGACTAAATACACGGCAGATTTTAACTTTGATTCCTATACCATCAATTTCTGCCATCCAGATTGCCCGAATGATCCCAGCAGGGTGTGCCCACATCCAATATGCTACACGGATTCTACGGTGATCGTAGTACCGCCGATAAATTATGAGGCAAGAGGCATTTTTGAATCTATAGAAAAGCATATTTATGATTACACAGTAGAAAGCCTGGTGAAAATGAATGATCAGGCGGTGCAGGCTATGTATCAGAATTACTATCCGGCCAACTCTACTTATAATACCCTGCCCAATAGCACTTTCGTTCTAAGAAACATACCCAAGGCAGGTTTTCAGGAAGTGACCTATAATGAGTCCAATTACCTGATGAATAAGGATAGCGACTATGGTACAGCACGGGCGGCCACACTGAGCTATAACAGCAAAGGCATGCCGCTTACTTCTGATATCAAACGGGGAGCCACTGCCGCACAAACCTACGATACGGCAGGCACCTTGCCGTTGAGCAGTACATCCAATTCCGGCAAGAGCGATGCTTTAACACAGACAGCAGAATACACCAAAGTCTTTCAAGGGCTCTCTAAACAGATAGGCCCTAATGGGATGGAAAGTCACTACACCTACCAGACAGGCACCAACCGGTTACTTACCGTCAGAGATCATAACAACCGGGTTATTGCTACCAGAGAATACAATGTCAATGTAACACCGTCGGTTTCTAATCTGGTCTGGGACAGCGGCCAGCAAAACAAAACCTGCTCAGGAGGGCAGGTAAGCCTTACCCTGGGCGTTTCCGGTTTGTTGTCCGGCTCTACAGTGGAGTTTAGCACCAATGGTGGTAGTAGCTGGCAAGCAGCCAATACCGGGGCAACAGCTTATACATTAACCATTACACCCACGGGCAGCTATCAGAATTTCAAAGCACGGGCATCGGATAGCCCAGGCGTGGTGATCTCTCAGGATTATCATGCCTCCTGTACCACCAACCCACCCCTGGCATGGAGTACGAATTCCTGCACCTACAATGCTGGGAACAGTGAATTCTTTATTTCCGTCAGCGGCCTTGCCACAGATTCTTATGCTGAGTTTTCCATTGATAACGTGAACTGGTACCGGGCCAATGTGGGAGACAGCGGCTATAACGTAAGCATTCCATACGGCTCAGGTGGCCTGCAGGAATTTTGGCATCGGGCAGCAGAAGACCATACACAAGGGAATTACGGCGTACTAACTAAATGCAACTGACTATGAAAAGAGTAATCTTCCTTTTATTGATAATCAGTAGCTGGGCACAAGCTCAAATCACCCCCAGCACCAGCAAGCTGTATATTCAAAGCAGCACGGCACGGGTTTCAACGACAAATCCGGCAGACCTGAGCGACCCCACCAAAGGGATAACAACAGTCAGTTATATGGATGGCATGGGTAGAAGCCTGCAGCAGGTATCCTACCGCACCAGCCCTGACACCCTGGACATGGTGCAGGGAGCCATGGAACTTGATGCCCTTGGTCGGCCAAAACTGAGGTATCTGCCTGTTCAGTCCGCCAGTCAGAACGGAAGCTATCAGGCAGGTTATGCCGGTTTAGCCCAAAGCTTTTACGGAGACACCGCCCCCTATAGTGAGGTGGATAGCTACGACGCCTCACCCATCAGCAGCCCAATCAAAAGCATTGCTCCGGGTCAGGCTTATCAGGCAGGCAGTAAAAAGGGCGTGGTGGAGAATTATGAAACTGCCGGTGCAGGCATCCGCAAATATGTGATCCAGACCAGCGGCACCATTGACGGTACACAAACTTACAGCAACGGGGATCTGTTAAAGACCACTCTTGTAGATGAAGATGGAAATACCAGCATAGAATACACCGGAGGCAAATCTGGCCGCTTGCTACTGGTGCAGCAGAAAGACCGTAACAGCAGCACCTATCTAAGCACCGCCTACGTGTATGATTTTATGGGCAGGCTTTGCTATATAGTGCCACCAAAAGCCTATAACAGCCAAAACACCTTTATCGAAACTGGTAGCTATTTTGATGAAGGCATTTATGCTACCCACTACGATGGGCGGGGTAGAGCCGTAGAAAGTCATGTACCAGGAGGCGGCTGGACATACACGGTATATAATGAACTGGATCAGCCGGTCATGAGCCAGGATGCAAGGCAAAGAGAGTCCAATCTATGGACATGGATCAAATACGATGGCCACGGAAGGCCAGTGATGGGCGGCACCTTCAGCAGCTCATCCAGCCGTAGCACCTTGCAGGATGCTTTTTTAGCCTTCACCGCCAATGAGCAGTTTGAAGAACGAAGCACTGCAGGAGGCAATCTGTATGGCTACACCAATAAGAGCTTTCCGACCAGCATCACCCTTGCCGCCGGTGATGTCTGCAATGTGACCTATTACGATGATTACAACTGGGTCAATAATACGGCCCTGAATTATCAGGCTTATAAAAGCAGCCAATGGACAAATGTCAAAGGCATGGCCACGGGCAACCTGGTGAAGAATCTGGGCAACGGCCAAATGCTGAAATCTGTTGTCTATTACGATGACCGGGGCCGAGTTATTCAAACTCATACCCAAAACCGCTTTGGTGGCATCAATCAAACCGATGCGGTATTGAACTTTGCAGGTGATCTGCTGGAAGAACGCAGCATCTACCGCAAGCCAGGAGCTGACAGCCTGCAGATACGGAAATTCTACGCCTATGATCATGTAGGCCGCTTACTACAGGCCTACCATCAGGTGAATAATGTAGAGCCAGAGGCCATAGCAGGTTATGAATATGACGGTATAGGCAGAATGACCGTCAAGAAACTAAATGCCGCCGGTGAAACTAGCATTGTACGCAATGCCGCTATCCCTGACCAGACCTACGATCTGGCCGGAAGGTCGGTAACACTTTTACCGGGCACTTATACCCCTGCAAGTGGGGTGTATCTGGCCAAGGTTTCTGGCGAGTATGTTCAAAAGGTAGATTACGCCTATAACATTCAAGGGCAGCTACGAAGCATCAATGGAGGAGTTCTAAACAGTACAGAGCACGATCTTTTTGCCCTCACCTTAGATTATTTTGAAACGGCACAGACCTATAACGGCAAACTGAATAAGCAAAGCTGGGCTTCTCTGGGTTCTGGTGGATCCGCACAGACCCGGTCATTTACTTACGGCTATGATGGATATGACCGCTTAAATGCCGCCACCTACACCGGTCAAGGAGCAGAAAACTATAGCCTGCCTGCTGTAAGTTACGATGCCAATGGCAATATAAGCAGCCTGCAACGCAACGGTTGGAACGGTAGCAGTTGGGGAAGTATTGATAATCTGAGTTATACTTACTCAAGCCCAAGCAATGGCAACCAGTTGGTAGGTGTCCGGGATTTTGCAAATACAACGGTAGGTCAAAAGGATAACGGAAGTAGCTCCGACTATACGTATTGGGCTGATGGCTCCTTAAAATCAAATGCCAACAAAGGAATCACTAATATCCAGTACAATTACCTGAGCTTACCAGAGAAGATTGAATTCGGTGTATCTATCCGAATAGAAAATACATACGATGCGGAGGGTATGTTATTCTCCCGAAAATTTGTGAATGGAGCTACCACCACTCAAACCGATTATATGGGTGATTTGATTTATGAGAATGGAGAACTCAAAACCATTCTTCATGATGAAGGCATAGCTCTCTACGGTAAGGATACCAGTTTTATAACCTGGTCTGATACTTTAGGAAACAGTTATACAGATACCACTATTTACGATGCTCCTCAGTATCAATTTTTCATTACAGACCATTTGGGTAATACCCGGCTCGTAATACAACGTATAAACGATAGCACCGCTGTGGTTCAGGAGAATCACTATTATCCTTTCGGTGCAGTTATGGAAGGGGTTGGTGTTACAGGTGACTGGTACAGAGAGTTGTATCAGGGAAACGAATTAGTTAAGTTTAACGGCTACGAAACATACGATTTTAACTTAAGGCAATATGACCCATGGGAAGGTCGGTTCGCCAGTATTGATCCGGTCGATTTCTATAGCCTAAGCGGTTATGCGGGGATGTTGAATAATCCACTTTCTTACACGGATAAGAATGGGGATTGTCCGGTATGTGTTGCTGTTGGAATTGGAGCACTAATTGGTGGAGCTTTCAATGGAGTTAAATACGCCTCGCAGGATAAAGGTTTCTTTAATGGTTTTTGGCGAGGAGCCATAACCGGTGCGGTAGGTGGCTTGGCGGGATATTTTGCTCCGATAGGTATTCTCCCAGGCTTGGGGTACGGGGCAGCAACAGGTGCCGGAACCGGAGCATTGGGAGCCGGACTGAATGGTGAAAATATAGGGCGTGGAGCTATTTATGGTGGCCTTGGAGGTGGAATTTTTGGTAGTGTTTCTGGTGGAATACAGGCAAGCAGACTTGGAGCTAATGTTTGGACGGGGTACAGAGCTCCGCATGCTATGTATGCAACTACTGGGAATATCATTGAAGGAGGCACGCCTGTTGAATACGGTGCAAACAGTGTAAAAAAATTATACAATGATAACTTTTCAGATTTAAGTACCACAAGTGAAACCTCTTTCCTTACCAATAAAAACGGAGGAATACCATTTTCGGAAAAGGGCGGGTATTTAATATACAAAGGTGATGAAGCTTTTGCCATCACAAGAAGTTCAATTTGGAAAGGTGGGAACGCTTATAAAATATATTTTGCAAAAAATGCCTTTGCTTCAAAAGAACAGTTGGCATTATCGTTAACCCATGAATTGGGACATGTTTCTTTTAAGTCACTCGGATTATCAAACCTTGCAGATGAAGTAATTGGAAAAGGTTTGTTAGATACTGAAGGCCATGTTGCCATCCAAAAAATGACTGTTAACCTAATTATTAAAAACGGTTGGCAAAATTTGAACTTGGGGGGACAAGTTTCCTTTGATAAATTACGGATGACACCTGATTCTTACAAGATACTAAATGAATCAATATCACATTTAATAAAAATAATACGGTGAAAATTATACAATTATTAATTCTGGCAATCTGCCTAATAGGATGCCAAAGTAAGTCTAAAATAAGTGGAACTTTCAGATTTGACGATGCGTCAAATTGTTTGAACTTGACTTTAGTTAATTCCAGCGGTGAAGATTTGTATTTTCTACCTGGCAAACTTGAAATCTATGGCATACCATTGTCTGATTCTATCTTGGATTATCAATTAGTATTACCCAAGGAAGACATAGAAATGGTAAATCTCAAAAGAATGGCATGGCGTTATTTGCATGATTCCAGGAGTTTGCACAGTAATAATTATGATGTTATAGATGACAGACCTAATAACTTTGTTCCACTCGAAAAATCTATTGAAAGTGAGGTCTTAAATAGTACCGTATTTTTTTTAAAGGCACTTGAAACACTAACATTAAGATTTGCATTCAAAAATCAAGGCAAAAATACCTATCACTTAAGGAGTAAATTTAAATTTAATAAAAGAAATAACGAAGAAGTAGAAGCTTTCAAAAACATCAAAAGCTATAAATTCTATAACCAAAAGATAGAAACTATTGAATTTGAGTTCAGCCCTAAACCTGATAGTACGAATTAGTGGGTAAAGTCTTAAAATTCGTGTAAGTCTCTTATCAATTATTTTCTGCAGTATTTTTCAGAAATTAACCATTCAAAATAAAGTTCTTTGAAATAATCATCCACCACCCAAACCGATTACGGTGCATTACCGATGCGGCTAGTGCCACGCTCGGCCATAAAGAAAATGGAAGCTCTACTGATTACACCTATTATAACGATGGTAGCCTGAAAACCGATGCCAATAAGGGTAATACCCTTATTGAATACAATTACCTGGGTTTGCCGGAGAAGATACATTTTGGTGCAAGTGTCCGGATAGAAAACACCTATGATGCAGCAGGAGGAAAGCTTTCTCAAAAGCTGGTCAATGGTGGTACCTCTATCCAGACGGATTATATGGGAGAGCTGATCTATGTAGATGGAGAGCTAAAGACCATCTACCATGATGAAGGAATAGCCCTTTATAACAAAGACACCAGCATTGTTTCCTAGTCAGATACCTTGGGGAATAATTATACAGATACAACCATCTTTGATGCTCCCAGATACCAGTTCTTTATTACCGATCACTTAGGCAATACCCGGCTGATTGTTGAAAGAATAGATGATAGCACTGCCGTAGTACAGGAAACCCATTACGGAGTCTGGGGCGAAGTGCTTACCGGAATTGGAGTTGCCGGTGATTGGGATTTCCTGTTTCAAGGGAAAGAGTATGTAGATGCCTTTGGGTACAATGGATATGACTTTCATGCAAGGCAATATGATCCTTGGGAAGGGCGGTTTACAAGTATTGATCCGGTAGATTTTTACAGCATAAGCGGTTATGCGGGGATGTTGAACAACCCACTTTCCTATACGGATAAGAATGGAGATTGTCCGGTATGTGTTGCAGTTGGAATTGGAGCACTAATAGGTGGAGCCTTCAATGGAGTTAAATACGCCTCACAGGACAAAGGTTTCTTTAATGGTTTTTGGCGTGGTGCCATAACTGGTGCGGCAGGTGGCTTGGCGGGATATTTTGCTCCAATAGGCATTCTCCCAGGTTTGGGGTACGTGGCAGCAACAGGTGCCGGAACCGGAGCATTGGGAGCCGGACTGAATGGTGAAAATATAGGGCGTGGAGCTATTTATGGTGGCATTGGAGGTGGAATTTTTGGTAGTGTTTCTGGTGGAATACAAGCAAGCAGACTTGGAGCTAATGTTTGGACCGGGTACAGAGCTCCGCATGAGCTCCCAATTAGTGCTTTAGAAAGTATGTCTAGCACAGGGGGATCACAAGATTATTTAGATAAACTTGTCGAATTAAATTATTCTGATATCAGTGATGTTGACATGATTGTTAGTAGTCATGTTCCTCATGGTTACGGTTTAAAGGATGGAGCATTTTTAGACTTGAAAGATGGGTCTCTTGCTGCGGGTGTGACACAATTTCCAATTTGGAAACATGGAGGTTCAAGAGTATATATTGCACCAACTGCCTTCTCTTCCAAGGAAAAACTAGCTTTTACTCTGGCTCATGAACTTGGACATGTATCGCTGAATTCAACTGCCGAACTAAGAAATTTAGCAGCAGTTAAAAACTCAAGCTCAAATCGTTTTATAGACACAAAAGGACATGTGGCAATCCAGGATATGACACTTAACTTAATTAGGAAGAATAACTGGAACATTGGATATTTTGGAAATCAGGTGCCCCCAATGGTACTCGATTTTCAAGTATATGATTCTCGACTATTAAAAGCCCTACAACCATTGATTCGAACTATAACTTTCCCCAAATAACTATGAAACAGTATTCACTATTTTTTGTGGCACTTCTGACACTCTCGTGTGACGAGGGAAAAATTCAAGGACACTTTGAAAAAGGTAAAAATCAGGTATCAGTAATTTTTGAAAATACCTCTGATAAAGACTTTTATTTAATTGGTGACCTTGTAACCTATTGTTTGCCTGACTCAATTTATAATGAAATGACATTGGATGACTCTCAATGTATTGACCTCCAACTGAAAGAAATAAAGGGATATCTAAATGAAGGAAATATTGACACGTTGGAACACAGGTATTTTGAAGTTCTTGATAAGATGAAATTGGTAACATCGGCAAAATCTAAAGAAGGCTTCTCTCAAGACTTGTTCAAAAAAGCTCGGTTTATTTTTCTTCCTGCCAAGCAAAGCTATAAAATAACGTATGAGTATTCCTCTCCTGTTTTATCAGAAGCGTATCGTCTAAAATATGAAAATGAAGGCAGGGAAGAATACAAAGCCGAATTATATTCTTTTGGTGATATAGGGACTTTTAAACCCTATGTGAAAAAAGTGGACTTCTAAACACCTAGAAAGAGGCAAAGAACTAGCAATAGTGAAAATAAAAATACTAATAACTATCATCGCCCTTGTTTTGGTATCCCTTCTATTTTGGGGTAATGTATTGTTTGAATCAAACGATTATTCTGTCTTCAATGAAGAGATGAAAAGTATTCCAGCGAGCGTTTTTGTTAATAATTTGACAGTTGATAACAAAGAGATGAAGGAGTTAATCATTTACTTTAAAAATGTGAAAACGCCGAAATTCATTACAGTAGCTATTGATCAAAACCTTATTGGTAGCCCGGCATCAGAGAGAGGTATTCATGTAGTTGGAGAAACTATGATAATAAAGAATGAGTCAAAGATGTTCGTTACTCTCAACGAGGTTCCAAATACGGTTATTGAAAATTATTTTGTTTCTGATACAATGACACGATTTAATACTTTTGAAGGCTTGAAAATCTATGGCCAAACGATTCAGATAATAAAAAAAGAATAGTGAAAATTTACTTCTGAAATAGTTTAGCTCTTTGAAATAAATTAGCCCTAAAGCAGCCAGCAGTTGGGGAAGTATTGATAATCTGAGTTATACTTACTCAAGCCCAAGCAATGGCAACCAGTTGGTGGGTGTCCGGGATTTTGCAAATACAACGGTAGGTCAAAAGGATAACGGAAGTAGCTCCGACTATACGTATTGGGCTGATGGCTCCTTAAAATCAGATGCCAACAAAGGAATCACTAATATTCAGTACAATTACCTGGGCTTACCGGAAAAGATTGAATTCGGTGCATCTATCCGAATAGAAAATACATACGATGCAGAGGGAATGTTATTCTCCCGAAAATTTGTGAATGGAGCTACCACCACTCAAACCGATTATATGGGTGATTTGATTTATGAGAATGGGGCACTCAAAACCATTCTTCATGATGAAGGTATTGCTCTCTACAGTAAGGATACCAGTATTATAACCTGGTCGGACACTTTAAAAACAAAAAAAGCGGAACCTCATCCGCTAATACGCTACCCAGATAGAAAATTGAAACCCCATAACAGGCTCCGCTTCCAATTCCATTGCGGGTTCAACAACGGCCGATCACCGGGCTAATCGCCACGGCTATTCAGCCTTTAATGTTGGCAGCTGGCTTTCTATTTTATCAAAGTCGGACATCTATTAAGTTTAAAGTGTCCTGAATCAGATTATCCAATTCTGGAGCTGATATTGTATTTGGGTTCATTCCTAAAGTGGTATAGTTTGGGGTTGGATCTCCGTGATGTGGTTTCCATGAAACACCATTGATTAAATGTAGATCTGAAATAATAGACCCTCTGTTAGAATTATCCCTAAAGATCACAGGGAAGTTGTCTAAAAAGGTAATTAGTCGGCCGAATGTCTGTTGGCCAGTCATTGACCGTATTTCTCTATAAAACTTGAACCTTAAATGTGCTTCTAGTACATTTCGCAGCCACCCTAGAACAGAGTCCTTTTTTGAATGATCAGGGTTAATTCTAAATTCTTCAAGAGCCTCAATGTGTTTAAAGTATTCAATTTTCACCAATTCATTTAAATCGCAACTTTCTATCTTAGATTCTTTTGCAGCAAAATTCTCCTTTATCCGAAGTGTAACCTTATCAGCTGTGGCTATATCCTTTCCAACTTCGTGTAGGAAGTATTCATTATGACTTAGAACTACAACTTGCCTTAATTGTTGGCAAAGTTCTTTTATTATTCTTATAGTGTAAGACCTTCTGTTTGTATCAAGGCTAGATAATGGGTCATCAAATATTAAAATTTTGTTTTGCTTATTTGGGTCAATATCAAGTTTAGAAAGGAAAAACGCTAATGCAATTGTGCTTTTGTCTCCCTCACTTAAGCACTCTTTGGCGTTGAAAGGTTGATTTGGGCTAAAGGAAATGTCGTTACCGTCAATGGTTAACTTATATGCCACTTTACTTTGTGTTGCTCGTCCTTGTGGGGCAACATGATTGACATCTTCAATGCGGAAATGCGTTTTGAATACGTTGGTTAGATAATTATTAATTTGTGTTTGATAGCTCGAAAAGAATGTTGTTGCTGCAGCTTCCTGTTGCTGTGTTAATTGAGTGTAATTTGCCTCTAATGTCCGAAGGTTTTGTTTTTCTGTAGTTAGTTGTGTGCACAATGCATCAATAGGTGTTTCAAATCTCTTTTTTATTCTTTTCAATTTGTCTACTTCTTGTTGAGCATGTGCCACTGACAGAATTCCTCCTTTAAAGGCAGTGATAGAAGCATTATAATCTGTCACCGATTGGTAGTAGATAATAATATTTGAATTAATATTTTGAATTGAATTATCAAAGTTTGATGCTTCGGTTATCGCAACAGCTACAGTGGGGTTTTGAATTTTCTCTTCGACTAAGGTAATTAGGGCTTCAAACTGGGCGTTTAATATAGCCTCATCAGATATGATATTATATACAGGAGCTTGAACAGTACTCGGTAAATGTGCTGTCCAAGAATTTATTCTAGCCGAATTATTCTGATTTAATGTATTAAATGTTTGAAGTTTTGCTTCTAAATTGAATGATTGCAAATTGGTTCTATGAGCTTTCAGCCTTTCAACTAAAGCATTAAATTCTAAATTGAATTTACTACTATAAGCCGTGATAATGTCAGAATTGCTCTGGATTGTTTGTTGACAAAATGGACATGTTAAATCTGAATCATCTCCGCTGAGTTTTTTTCTGATATATGAGAATCCTTTTTGGAGCCAACTTTGAGGCCCTTCTATATCATTATCAGATAAATCTTCACAATGGTCAGTAAACAATGCTTCAATTACATCATTTTGGATTGTATCTGATGTTGATTGCAAATCAGAAATAAGTGAGGCAAAATCAATACCTGACGATAATTGGGTTGCAACAGAAAGCGTTTGTAATGTTTGAATAACTGTATTAGAATTGGCATTTGTTAATGCGGTTTCAGCAGTTGTTATTCTTTGGTCGATTCCTTGAGCATCGGAATTAGGGATTCTCAAAAAAGAGTTTATTAATTCGAGTGTTAAATTATTTCCAACTTGTTGAACTAATTGTTGCTTAATGTTTGTTTGGTTCTGTCTAGAAGCAGCCTTATCTACCTTGTTTTGTTCAATTTGATTTTGAATCGCTACACCCTGAGCACCGATTACAAATTGGTGTAATTGTTTACGGTGCTCATCATTAAATTCAAAACCTGAATAGATATTATTGTTTATAAAGTGAATGTCGAAAATCTCCATGTCAGGAAAAGGAACTGTCCAGCCTGATGATCCGAAAGTGTGAAATATGTTTGGTGTTCCTGTCTGAGTAATTTGTGCAGCTTGTGGTGCTGAGTGATTAGTCGAAATTCTACTTCTTATTATATCAGGATCGTTATTCGTTAGCGAGCGAAAAACTGAAGTAAGAGTAGTTTTTCCACCACCGTTATCACCATAAATTAATGTAAGTTTTTTGAAGTTTACTTGACCCGAAGCTTGATATGCTCGGTACTTTCCAATTGATGTTAGTTTTTCAACTTTATTAATCATTTTGCGATTATTATTTCTCTTGTGTTAATGAGTGTGTCGTAATATAATTATTGCTTGCTGCCAACGGAAAATGATATGTCGTCGTCTCTCTGATGAACGAATAGATATGCGATCATATCTATTGTGTTTGCCTGACATGGCACGGCTATCAAAGATAGCCAAAATAATAATCCGGCAGATGAAAGTTCTGCAAGGCGAAGTTGACAGAAGCCTTTAGCAAGTCGCAAGGGTGTGGTGGGTGACTGCCAATCTGAAGGAAGCGAGACTGCAAACTCTGGCTCTAACAATAATTCCATTGCGGACAGCAACCTCATATAGAGGCTATTAGAAGATGGTAAGTAAACACATCATTGCAAAGCCCGTGGTCAACAAACTTCTGATAGTAGATGAGGTAGATGTCAGAGGAAGGATTAGTGCCTTACTCAGGGAGGCCTCTATTTTTTTTAGAGGAGTCAGCAGAGGTCATAGTAGATACAGGAAACGAGCCGATGAATGAATCGGATGGTCTCACAAAATATCGAAGGGCTGAACATTGAATTGCGTCTGGAATTAGTCAGGAATCACAGATAGCCTGATTTTAGAAGGACAGAAAGTTAAAACCATGATAGAGCAGATTTTACAAGCCAAAAACCTGACGAAAGCCCGCCGCAAGGTGGAGCAGAACGGAGGGAGTGCAGGAGTGGATGGTATGCGAACTACAGAGCTGAAAACTCATATTGAGCAGCAGGGAGAACGCATTCTGACCACAATCGTGAATGGTACATATTTGCCAAGCCCTATCCTGGCGGTAGAGATACTGAAAGCGAATGGTGGAACCCGCATACTGGGTATCCCAACCGTAACTGACCGCTGGTTACAACAAGCCGTAAGCCAGCAACTGGCGATGAAGTTCGAGTTTAGCTTTGAGGACGAGAGCTACGGCTTTCGCCCAAAGAAGAACTTGCAACAGGCTGTACTACAAGCCCAGAAACACATCAATGATGGTTATCAGGATATTGTGGACATAGACTTGAGTAAGTTCTTTGATGAAGTTGAGCATTACAAGCTTCTACAACTCATCTACAACAAGGTAAAATGCCCAATTACTCTGCGTTTAATTCGCAAATGGCTCCGTGCACCTATCATGATAAATGGTAAACTGCACAAACGCCGCAAAGGAGTGCCGCAAGGCAGCCCACTGAGTCCGCTCCTGTCAAATATTATGCTTGACCAGCTGGACAAAGAACTCAAGAGAAAAGGGCTGAAGTTTGTCCGCTACACCGATGATTTTAGCATTTACTGCAAGTCAAAAGCAGAAGCCAAACGAGTAGGGAATGATGTTTATCTCTATCTGAGAGATAAACTGAGACTACCTATCAACAAGGCAAAGAGTGGCATCAGAAGGCCATCGAACTTCGAGTTATTGGGTCATGGCTTTGTGCCTACTTACAAAAAGGGAGAAAAGGGTAAATACCAACTTGTAGTAAAGGAAAGTAGTTGGCAAAGTTTGAAACGGAAGCTAAAGGCAGCTACCAAGAAGACCAAACCCTACAGTTTTGAAGAACGGTTAACCAGAATCAGTGAAGTGTATATAGGCTGGGTGAATAACTACCGATTGGCAAGTATTCACGGCAAGCTGAAAACCCTTGATTCGTGGCTAAGAAACCGTCTGAGGTACTGTATCTGGACGGATTGGAAGGAGCCCGAACGGAAACGTAAAAACTTGATCAGGCTTGGTGTAAACCACATTCAAGCCTACAGATGGAGTAGAACGAGAATGGGAGGCTGGGCAGTGGCCCAAAGCCCTATCTTAGATACAACTATCACGCTTGAAAGGTTACGGAAAAGAGGTTATGAAAGTATGTTGGACTACTACCATCGCTTACAACCAGAGATTCAGTGAACCGCCGTATACGAGACCCGTACGTACGGTGGTGTGAGAGGCGTACCGTAGGCTTTATGGCCTACGGCCGTCTACTCGATCTAAGAAAAGAGGTAGTAAAAGAGCCAAAAGGGGGTTTACGCCGAAGAATGTAAAAGCTTGGGGAGAGGCAGTTCATGCCTGGAGATGGCCGCTTGGTTTGGTGTTACTCTTTATATTCCTTACGGTTTTATTCTTTTGCAATGAACGGCTATTGCTCCTTTTGGTCGAGTTGATAGCAGGAAAGTTATTGTCTCCCTAACGTGGCTTTAATTCCTTGATTTGTTCCCAATCTTCCGGCTGTTGTAATTTTTGGATTTACTCATCACAACCCAATTTACTAAGTTCATTTACAAACCGTAAAAAAAAGGAACTGTTGTTTTTTCCTTTTGGAGCTCTTATGGTGAAGATGGCCAGACCTTCAAAATTTATTCCAGGGGAAAGAATTTATAGCACTTTCGAGTACGATGCTTATGACTTTCAAGCCCGGAAATATGCCCGTCTCATCGGTAGATTCGGTTAGATTGCCCCGAGATACTAGATTGCATCAGGCTACGTAGCAATGGGGGATATGTCCACCGCTGGCCTTGACTCAGGTAAGGAGTATTGACACATAGTAGCGGGTGCTGTTATTGGTGGCGGTGTTAACCTCTGTAAATATTGGGATGCTGTACTAGTGCTGGAGGATAAACCTGGTCAAATACTGGCAAGGGGCGGCCTTCTATGGATATGGTGCCGCAGTAGGTGTATTTATAGCCCGTAGCTGGTAGAGCTGAATATCATGAACGGCAAAATCGGAAAGGAATGTTATTTAAGGCGAAAGCCTTGATCAAACTAACCCCGTCAGTATTACCACAAATGCTTGAGCTATAAATTACAAATTAAGTACAGGAATGCCTTATTCTTTTCGTCCTCAATAAAAACTCATCCATGTCACTCACCCTATACCCCTTCCTTCCTGAAGAAATGTTGTACTCTGGAAAATTATGTTTGAGCTGATAAAAGGTATTTTTTGAAACACCCAAATACTCCATAGCTTCTTTTTGGTTTAAGTACCCTCTTTTTATTCTATCTTCTTGCATGGAATTTCCTATGGAGAAGTGTGCCATACTCTCAGAAACAACCTCTGATACAAGGGCTTTAAGTTCATCAATTTCAAGTTCTATTAATTGGATTCTCTTACTTTTCATCGTCTCTATTTTTTCTTCAATCTTAGGTAAATTGAAAAAGATTAATGTCCCTTTCGTGCCTTTTCGTCGCTTTTTGACACTTTTGGTATCGTTTAAAATTCAGTATTGCATTCGGATAAATTTATCTGAGGGTTAATGATCTCAAATCAAAAAGTGGAATAATTCCAGATATCAATCCTCCTAATCTATAAATCACCAGAATCGATTAAGGCATCATTACCTTTAATGTGCTTAGTTTCCTGAGAATTTAAATCTGTTTGAAGCTTATTTAGTATTCTCACCACCTTCTCCCAGTGTGACACCACAAGTGTCACCAAAAGAAAAATGCAGAGTGTCACAAGCCATGAATTTGTGTTACGTTTTTTCTTAATGTGGCTCTCGGAGCCGTAATTGGACATTTCGTATCGAATTTTATATCTCTGATGATATCCCAACGTGTCACGTTTCAAAACTAATGTTTGCAGCTAAGTCTTTATATCTAGTTAAATTGTGCTTAACTAAGCAATAATGATTTTGATCAAATGTCCTTACATATAAAAAGTGAGGATTCACAAAACCCTTTCCAAATAATCGGGAAAGTAAAATGGTAATAATCCATTCACAAGCACTGCCTTCTGATACTATTAACCAAAGAGCTACAAATATGTGAGTACATAAAATCCAATTAAGTACAGGAATGCCTTATTCTTTTCGTCCTCAATAAAAACTCATCAATCTCCTGCACCTTATACCCCTTCCTTCCTGTTGAAATAATGTATTCTGGAAAATTATGTTTGATCTGATAAAAGGTGTTCTTTGAAACACCTAAATACACCATTGCTTCCTTTTGGTTTAAGTACCCTCTTTTTATGTTTTCTTCCGGGGTAGAACTTCCCTTTGAAAAGTGTGCTATACTCTCAGAAACAACCTCTGATACAAGGGCTTTCAGTTCATCAATTTCAAGTTCTATTAATTGGATATGTTTACTTCTCATGGCTTTTAATTTTTTCCAATCTTAGATAACCTGAAAAAGAGGAATGTCCCTTTCGTGCCTTTTCGTCGCTTTTTGACACTTTTGGTATCGTTTAAAATTCACTTTTGGGTTCGAATAAATTTATTTGAGGGTTAATGATCTCAAATCAAATAGTGGAATGAATCCAGATATCAATCCTCTTAATCTATAAATCACCAGAATCGATTAAGGCATCATTACCTTTAATGTGCTTAGTTTCCTGAGAATTAAAATCTGCTTGAAGCTTATTTAGTATTCTCACCACCTTCTCCCAGTGTGACACCACAAGTGTCACCAAAAGAAAAAGGCAGAGTGTCACAAGCCATGAATTTGTGTTACGTTTTTTCTTTATGTACGTCCCAATGCTATAATTGGGTATTTCTGATTGAATTTTTATGTAGCTGGGCATATTCCAGCTGTGCCACGTTTCAAAGTCTAAAGGTTT
>JANSYO010000158.1 GCA_024742395.1 Cytophagales bacterium | reverse complement strand
TAGCTCGCCCAATTCAATCTCCTTGACAACATTCAATTTAAAAGCATAACTGTAGTCTTTTTGCGTTCGCTTAACATACTGATTCTCTTCTTGTTCTTTCATAACATTACTTTTAGTGTAACGCTATTTTAGGACGAGACAATATTAATAAAAAAAGCCATCTGATTTCTCAGATGGCTTTTTTTATGCACTGCCGCCACTTAAAAAGTACTCCAAGTACCCAGTGCAAACAGCCAAACCGCTAAATAAAAGACAGCTGCCACTCCAAATGTTGTAATGCATCCTATTAGTGCCCTTTTAGTAGCCTCACGATCATTATCTGAGACAATGTACACCAACAGAATGCCGATTACACCCAAAACACAACCCCAAAAGAACGGAGGTATTCCTAAGGTGCTTTCGTATCTGCCATCGGTTAGAAAGCTGGCTTGTGTATCATCAGATACATCCTTTAACAAATTGGCATTTTTGCTCTGTACTTCTAACCAGGAAATTTCAGGATTTGAGAGTACAAATGATTCCAATTCATTAAGATTTTCTAACTCTTTGGTTTCTTCATCGAAGTCAAATCCCTCGTGAGCTAAAGTGAGTTGAGACACAAATGACAGTGTCAGAAAAAGAACGATTTTTTTCATTTGAGATGATTAATTGTGTAAAATTTACCATGACAAAGTTGCTGCCATTTTTTGAATTAACCTGACAAAAAAAATCACATTCACACAGAATTTTGCTAAGCCTGCAAAAATGTCAGTATTGGCATACATTCCACTGCTTTGGCAGATCATTTGATCATATGACTTTCATATTTATTAAATAATCTAATAAACTTTAAAACATACATATAACTATGTCAGTAAATGTAAAACCTTTAGCAGACAGAGTATTGGTAGAGGCTTCTCCTGCAGAGGAAAAAACAGCTTTCGGAATCATTATTCCTGATACAGCAAAAGAAAAACCACAGAAAGGAACAATCGTGGCTGTAGGACCAGGTAAAGTAGATGAGCCGTTGACGGTTAAAGTAGGAGATTCTGTACTTTATGGCAAATATTCTGGCACAGAGCTAAGCATAGAGGGCAAAGAGTATTTGATCATGCGTGAATCAGATATCTACGCAATCGTTTAATCTATTTTCAAAATACAGTTTAGAAAACACAAAACCTTAATAATATAATGGCAAAACAGATTCATTTCGATACAGAGGCTAGAGACAGAATGAAAAAGGGTATTGACACGCTTGCAAATGCCGTGAAAGTAACTCTTGGACCAAAAGGCCGAAACGTAATCTTAGATAAAAAATTTGGATCACCATCAATCACTAAAGATGGTGTTTCAGTAGCAAAAGAGATTGAGCTTGCAGATCCTATTGAAAACATGGGAGCTCAGCTGGTTAAAGAAGTTGCTTCTAAAACTGCTGATCAGGCTGGTGACGGTACTACCACTGCCACCGTATTAGCTCAGTCTATATACACTATCGGTGCTAAAAACGTAGCTGCCGGTGCAAACCCTATGGACCTTAAAAGAGGTATCGACAAAGCTGTTTCAGCTCTTGTTGCTGATCTTAAAAAGCAGTCTAAAGTAATTGCAACATCAAAAGAAGTAACACAGGTAGCTTCTATCTCTGCAAACAATGATCACGAAATTGGTCAAATGATTGCAGATGCAATGGATAAAGTAGGTAAAGAAGGAGTTATCACTGTAGAAGAAGCACGTGGTACCGAAACTGAAGTTAAAACTGTAGAAGGTATGCAGTTTGACAGAGGGTACCTTTCTCCGTACTTCGTAACGAATGCAGAGAAAATGGAAGCTGAGCTTGAAAATCCATTCATTCTAATTTCTGAGAAGAAAGTTTCTTCAATGAAAGAACTTCTTCCTGTACTGGAAGCTGTGGCTCAGACTTCACGTCCTTTAATGATCATCTCTGAAGATGTAGATGGTGAAGCTCTTGCTACATTAGTAGTAAACAAAATCCGTGGGTCTTTGAAAGTATGTGCTGTAAAAGCTCCAGGTTTTGGTGACAGAAGAAAAGCAATGCTTGAAGATATCGCTATTCTTACCGGTGGTACTGTTATCGCTGAAGAAAGAGGCTTTAAACTAGAAAATGCTGACATCAGCATGCTAGGTCAGGCTGAAAAGATTATTGTTGACAAAGACAACACCACTGTAGTAAATGGTGGAGGTGATCAGGAAGCTATCAAAGGCAGAGTGAATCAGATTAAAGCTCAGATTGAGACTACCACATCTGATTATGATCGTGAAAAACTTCAGGAGCGTCTTGCTAAACTTTCTGGTGGTGTAGCTATCATATACATTGGTGCTGCTACAGAAGTAGAAATGAAAGAGAAGAAAGACCGTGTGGATGATGCTTTACATGCTACTCGTGCTGCAGTAGAAGAAGGTATAGTAGCTGGTGGTGGTGTAGCCCTTATTCGCTCATTAGCTGCTTTAGAATCTCTTGAAGGTTCTAACGCTGACGAGAACACAGGTATCAATATCATCAGAAATGCTGTAGAATCTCCATTGAGAACTATTGTATTTAATGCTGGTGGCGAAGGTTCAGTGGTAGTTCAGGAAGTGAAAAATGGAAAAGGTGCGTATGGATATAACGCACGTGAAGACAGATACGAGGATATGATTGCGGCTGGTATCATTGACCCAACTAAAGTTACTCGTCTTGCTCTTGAGAATGCAGCTTCTATTGCCGGTCTGTTATTGACTACTGAAGCAGTAGTTTCTGAGATTCCAGAAGAAAAAGGTGGAGATCATGCTCACATGCCTCCAGTTGGTGGTATGGGTGGAATGATGTAATCCATTCCCAATTTTTTCAAAAAAAGGTTGTCTAGAAATAGGCAACCTTTTTTTATGCCAGGTATTTAGCACAGTTTTTGTATTAGTTGGCATGTATGAATACTTCAAAGCGTCTTTTAATTAGTGTTTTACTTGGTCTTTCATTGCTTTCATGTAAGAAAGTCAATGATCTGGGTATTAGAGCCCTTGGTGGCGATGCCATTGTAAGTGAGCAAAATTGCGACATTCTTTCAATAGTCAGATCTGACAACACCAAACTCACTTTTACTTATCAAAACAATAGAGTAGAGAAAGTTACGGGAGTAGAACTTTTTAATGAACTAATCTACAATGCAGGAAAGTTAACTGGTGCCAGCTTGCCATTTGTAAAGGAATATGAAGTCAAATTCAAACTTGATAACAACAATCACCTCTCAGAAATGAATGTTTCTGGTAGAGACGGTGGAGGAAAACTATTTAACGAAACTTCAAAATTCACATACAGTGGAGCAGGGAAAATGACTAATATGAGTCTTAAACTACCCATTTTCCCAGACCCTGTTGAAGTTTCACTTGAGTACTCAGGAAATAATTTAAGCAGAATTACCAAGAAGCAAGGAGTAAATTCAATATTGCTTTTAAGCAATAAGTCCTTTGACGATAAAAAGAGTCCGTTCTATACTCAGGGGCTTTTGGGCGAACTACTTTCATACTTTTTGGTCTATAATTTATTGAATGGAGATGCCAATTTCTCTTACTTTCTATCAGAGAATAACGTAACAGAAAGCCAAATTATCAATGAGAAAGGCACTACAAACCTAAATATAGATTACCAGTATTCTAACGGATACCCTATTTCTGCAGATATTAGTAAAGAAACTAATGGGAGATTAAAGTCTGTAACAGAAACATTTACCTACAATTGCGAGTAAGATTTATGTTATTGACAAATTTTTGAGCTAGCCTAACCAAGAATTCCTCAGGAAAAAGGCTACCTTTGTATCCCGTAATCACAAACAGGATTTTAGAATTCATGTCAATGAGCGGGACCAAGAAAAAGCCAAAGTATATTTTCGTCACAGGTGGAGTTACCTCGTCTTTAGGTAAAGGAATTATCGCCTCTTCTCTAGCTAAACTACTACAAGCCAGAGGATTATCAGTAACCATTCAGAAATTAGACCCCTACCTAAATGTAGATCCGGGTACATTAAACCCTTACGAGCATGGCGAGTGTTATGTTACCGATGATGGAGCAGAAACAGACCTTGACCTGGGTCATTACGAAAGATTCCTGAATGTACGTACCTCTCAGATAAACAATGTAACCACAGGAAGAATTTACTACAATGTATTGAACAGAGAGCGGAAAGGAGATTTTCTTGGTAAAACAGTTCAGGTTATTCCGCACATTACTGATGAAATAAAAAGAAACATTCTTAACGTTGGTGAAACGGGCAAATATGACATTGTCATTACTGAAATAGGTGGTTGTGTCGGTGATATTGAATCACTACCTTTTATTGAAGCAGTCAGACAGTTAAAGTGGGATTTAGGCGAAAAGAATATGTTAACTATTCACCTGACATTGGTGCCTTATTTGGCCTCTGCCGGTGAATTAAAGACCAAGCCCACACAGCATTCAGTAAAAAAACTTCAGGAATCGGGACTTCAGCCAGATATCATCGTTTGTAGAACAGAACACTCTCTTCCACAAGACATTAAAAGGAAGATCGCTTTGTTTTGTAATGTGGATGTAAGATCTGTCATTGAAGCCAAAGATGCCAGAACAATTTACGATGTACCTTTACTTATGGAAAGAGAAAAGCTGGATCAGCGAGTACTGTACAGCTTAGACATCTATAACGACAGAGAAGCCAACCTCGACGAATGGAAAAGTTTCCTTGGTCGATTAAAAAATCCTGTTGCACAGGTCACTATAGGTTTGATAGGTAAGTATGTAGAGCTAAAGGATGCCTATAAATCAATTATTGAATCTTTTATTCATGCCGGAGCTGAGAATGAGTGTAAAGTAAAAATTGAATGGATCCACTCAGAAACCCTCACTCCGCTGAATGCTGAAGAAAAACTAAAAAACCTGGATGGTGTCTTAGTGGCTCCTGGCTTTGGCGAAAGAGGAATTGATGGCAAAATAAGTGCTGTCAAATATGTAAGAGAAAACAAAATTCCATTCTTTGGTATATGTTTAGGTATGCAAATGGCTGTTATTGAGTATGGCAGAAACGTTTTAGGCTGGGAAGATGCACATTCT
>JANSYO010000080.1 GCA_024742395.1 Cytophagales bacterium | reverse complement strand
TATGGTAAAAGAAGTAGCGAATATTGAGAAGATTGTGCCGATAGTATTAGGCCTTAGAAAGCCCGTTAAAGTCCTTCAAATGGGTGCATCTGTAAGAGAAATTGTAAATATGGTTAGCTTAGCGGTGGTGGATGCCGGGTATTAATTCGCTTTATATCTAGCCCGGTCAAAAGCTAATTTTGTTTCTTTCGGCACAGATATTGTTTATTTTTGATTGTGACATGATTTGACTTTAGTCTTTTCATGTCACATTAATTTAATGCTTGACTAATAAATGAATTCATATCTAGACGATAAGGCTATTCTTATCACGGGAGGAACAGGCTCATTGGGCCAGGCCTTGACCAAACATATTATTGAAAACGCTCCTAAAATTAAACGCTTGGTCATATTTTCTCGTGATGAACAAAAGCAATTCGAAATGGCCCAATTGTTTCCCAATGAAAAATATCCATTCATTCGGTACTTTATTGGAGACATTAGAGATTTTGAACGTCTTAAACGAGCATTAAAGGGGATTGACTATGTCATTCATGCAGCGGCAATGAAACATGTCCCTATCGCAGAATACAACCCAATGGAATGCATTAAGACAAATGTCTTGGGAGCAGAAAATGTGATAAACGCTTGTCTGGAAACAGAGGTAAAAAAAGTAGTGGCTTTATCAACAGACAAGGCCTGTGCTCCAATAAACTTATATGGAGCGACAAAGCTGGCTTCAGATAAACTATTTATTGCTGCTAATAATATTACCGGTGCGAATAAAATTAATTTTTCTGTGGTAAGGTATGGTAATGTAATGGGGTCAAATGGCTCTGTGATACCTTTTTTCCTAAAAAAGAAAAAAGAGGGTATACTTCCTATTACTGAACCTAATATGACACGTTTTAATATTCCTATTCAAGGTGGCGTGGATATGGTAATTCATGCATTAAAAAACGCTTGGGGTGGTGAGATTTTTGTTCCAAAAATTCCGTCATATAAAATTTTAGATCTGGCAGAGGCAATTGGTCCTGAGTGTGAAAAGCCTGTTATCGGAATCAGACCAGGAGAAAAAATTCACGAAGAAATGATATCTGAATCTGATTCCTTTTTCACTTATGATTTAGGTAAGTATTATTCCATTTTACCTTCAAAACCAAAATGGAACTTGTCTGAATTTATCGCCGCACATGATGCTATCAAAGTTAAAGAAGGATTTAAATATAACTCCGGAACCAATACAGATTGGGAATCAATTGAGAATTTACGCTTACTTATAAAAGAGCATGTTGACCCCTTTTTTCAGCCATGAACATAATACCTTACGGAAGGCAGAATATTGATTCTCAAGATATTGAAGCAGTTTCAAGAATTCTGAATTCTGATTTCCTGACCCAAGGGCCAGCAGTAGAAGAGTTTGAAAATGCATTTGCAAAGTATATTGGTAGTACTTTCGCCATAGCGGTTAGCAATGGAACCGCAGCTTTGCACCTGTGTAACTTAGCTCTTGATGTTAATGAAAACTCAAATGTAATTACCTCGCCCATTACCTTCGCAGCTTCCGCTAATTCTGTTAGGTATTGTAATGGAAATATTTTCTTTGCTGACATTGACCCAGAAACACTAACTCTTGACCCAGAAAAGGTAGTAGAATTAATTGAAAGTAAACCAAAAGGTTTTTTTCAGGGAATTATTCCTGTAGATCTGGCTGGCTACCCTGTTAATTTAGAAGCTTTTAGAAAAATAGCTGATAAATATGGTTTATGGATTATAGAAGACGCGTGTCATGCTCCGGGAGGATGGTTTACTGATAGTAATAATGTTCAGCAAAATTGTGGAAATGGAGTTTATGCTGATTTAGCTATTTTCTCTTTTCATCCGGTAAAACATATAGCCTGCGGCGAGGGCGGAATGGTAACCACAAATGACAAAGCACTGTATGAAAGGATAAAAATGTTGAGAACGCATGGTATTACCAAAGATCCTCAAAAGATGAAAAGAAGCGACGGAGGCTGGTATTATGAAATGCAGGAGCTTGGTTTTAATTATCGAATGCCTGATATCTTGTGTGCTCTTGGAACTTCTCAATTAAAAAAGGCAGATGAAGGAATCGCCAAAAGAAAAGTCATTGCTAAAAAATATGATGATGAACTAAAACATCTTAATCTGGAACTAAGATCTTGCCCTTCTGATAAAGGCCATGCTTATCATCTTTATATAATTGAAACAAATAAACGAGCAGAATTATACGAGTTTCTTAAGCAAAAAGGGATTTACTGTCAGGTACATTACATTCCCGTACATAAACTTCCCTATTACGAAGAACTTTATGGGGAGCAGCATTTTATAAATGCTGAGAATTATTATAATCGAGGGCTGAGTTTGCCAATGTATCCTGGTTTAAGTATTGACGAGCAAGATTTCGTCATTCAATGCATCAAAGATTTCTATGAATAATGTTGCCATAATACCGGCAAGAGGAGGAAGTAAACGAATTCCAAATAAGAATATTAAACTATTTTTAGGAAAACCCATTATTTCGTACCCTATCAAAATAGCCCTGGAATCAAATCTCTTCAAGCGTGTTATAGTCTCTACAGATAGTGAAGAAATAGCTGAAATAGCAATAAAATACGGTGCAGAAGTGCCTTTTTTAAGATCTTCAAAAAACTCAGACGACTATGCAACTACCAATGATGTTTTAAAGGAGGTATTGGCGAATCTTGATTCAGATTTTGATAAGTTCTGTTGCATATATCCTACTTCTCCCTTGTTGGATGTCAGGAGTCTTGAATTAGGTTTAAAAAAACTGACTGATGAAAATTTTGATACAGTGTTTCCTGTTGTAAGTTTTTCATACCCAATTTTGAGATCGCTTAAAATAGACGATAAAGGAAAGGCAGAAATGAACTGGCCTGAGTTTAAAAATTCAAGGTCTCAGGATTTACCAAAAGCATATCATGACTCGGGTATGTTTTATTGGGCTAAAACCTTAGATTTTTTAGCTTCTGGAAGTTTATGGACCTCGAACACCGGAGTCATAGAATTACCCGAAAGTAAAGTTCAGGATATAGATACGCTTTCAGACTGGTCTATTGCCGAGTTAAAATATAAACTGCTTCACAATGAGAACATATAAATGCCTTAAAAAGCAAATATATCAATCAGGGGAATATACTCTTGTTCCTATTAGAGATGAAGACAAGTACCTAATCATGAAGTGGAGGAATGAGCAGATGTTTCACCTTCGTCAAAAAGAAAAACTGACTTCTGAAAAGCAGGAAGTCTATTTTAAAAATGTGATATCAGCACTGTTTCGATCAGAATATCCTGAACAGATTCTTTTCAGTCTTTTATACAAAGGTGAATTAATAGCCTATGGTGGTTTAGTTCACATTGATTGGACCAATCGAAGGGCTGAAGTTTCATTCTTAATGGACACAGAAATTGAGAAGAAAGAGTTCGAAAGTTTATGGACGATATATCTCGGCTTAATAAAGGAAGTAGCCTTCAGCGACTTACTTTTTATAAAAGTTTTCACTTATGCCTATGATTTAAGACCTCAATTATACCCGGTATTGTTAAAAAACGACTTTCAAGAAGAGGCACGATTAAGAAAGCACTTTTTGCATGAAAGAAGTTTTGTGGATGTATTAATTCATTCATGTCTAAATATTTTAACATATCGAAAAGTTAATAACGGGGATAAAGACCTGCTTTATAAATGGGCAAGTGATCCTCTTTCAAGAAGAAGCTCGCTTGATTCAAAACCTATAACACTGAAAGAACATGAAAACTGGTTTAAATTGAAAATGCTCGATTCAAGCTATTATATGTTTATCTTCAAACTCTATAGTAACTCTGTGGGTTTGCTGAGATTAGAATCTCGTAATTCTGAATTTTTACTGAGCTTTTTAGTAGACCCGAGCTTCAGAGGAAAAGGAATTGGTTTCTCAATAATTAAGGAAAGCATAAAAATTGCGGCCGATATTAATAAAACCGCTAGAATAAAAGCAGTCATTAAAAAATCTAATCCAGCTTCTATTTCAATTTTCAAGAAAGCGGGATTTGTTAAAGACTCGGATGATAAAGAGACCGAAATATTTTTTTATTATCATAAATAAAACTCAAATCTAGTCATGCAAATTGCCAATAAAAGAATTGGACTTGATTCAAAACCTTACATCATCGCTGAGATGAGCGGTAATCATAATCAATCCATTGAAAAGGCTTTAGAAATAATTAAAGTGGCGGCAAGTTGCGGAGCAGATGCTGTGAAATTACAAACGTACACTGCAGATACAATAACTATTGATCACAGAGGTGGGTTATTCGATATTCAGGATAAAAGTTCTTTATGGAGTGGGAGAAACCTGTACGACTTATATCAGGAGGCACACACGCCATGGGAATGGCACAAAGCCCTTTTTGAATGTGCTAAAGATAATGGTATTCATATTTTTTCGACTCCTTTCGATGATGCCGCCGTTGACCTATTAGAAGATTTAGGTGCACCGGCACATAAAGTGGCTTCCTTTGAGAATAATCACCATCCACTATTAAAGAAAATTGCCTCAACAGGCAAACCCGTTATCATGTCAACAGGGGTTAGTACTCTTGCTAATTTGTCTGAGTCTGTAGATGTTCTACTTTCAAGGGGTACAAGTGAACTTTGCTTACTAAAATGCACAAGCAATTACCCCTCTTCACCAGAAAACACCAACCTAAGAACCATACCTCACTTAAGAGAACTATTCGATTCGGAAGTTGGTCTTAGTGATCATACCTTTGGGATAGGAGCACCTGTTGCAGCCGTTGCTTTGGGAGCAACAGTAATAGAAAAACACTTTTGTCTTGATCGTTCTGAAGGCGGTGTAGACTCAGCATTTTCATTAGAGCCCGATGAATTAAAAGCCTTAGTTATAGAAACGGAAAGAGCCTGGCAGGCTCTTGGAAAAGTACAATATGGCATTCAGAAATCTGAAGAAAAAAGCAAGCTATTCAAAAGATCTATCTACGTAGTTAAGGATATTAAAGAAGGTGAAAAATTTAGTCCTGAGAATATTAGAGTTATTAGACCAGGTGACGGCTTAGCACCTAAATATTATGAAGAAATTTTAGGAAGGAGCTCCCCTAAGAATTTAAAAAGAGGAACTCCCTTACATTTTGATGCTATATAAGCTTTTTATTCTTGCGTATCTCTAAACCAATAGCAGCTACTATTGATAAGACAATCAGGATGGAAAAGGCCAGAGATATCTTATTCCCTACTATATATGATTTAGGCTCAAACCTCCATTCTATACTATGAGTTCCTGCGGGAACCTCCATTGCACGTAAAACATAGTTTGCTCTTATGTATTTAGCTGGCTCGCCGTCAATGAATGCATTCCAGCCTTTAGGGTAATAGATCTCTGAGAAAACCGCAAGGCCATCTTTATTGTTAGAAGATGAATATACCAGTTTATTGGGTGCGTAAGTTTCCAATACAATTTTAGATGTAGAGTCCGTTTCAAAATCTTTATTAGTTACATTAAATTTTGATTGATCTATAATACCAGTTTTTGAAGGATTAAAATCTGTCAAAGCTTCAATCTCTTCATTTGCTGATTGAACATATTGGATCGAATCTACAAACCACGCATTCCCCAGATTTGTATTTCTTGGATATACTGGGTTTTCAGGATCAGTTGTTTTCAAATATTTAGTATTAAGCATATCTAAAACTGCCTGGTTATTTTTAGATATTTGTCTTTCTATCAAATCCTGATACCTCTGCATTTTGGCCGGATGGTACCCCCCAATTGATTTATGATAAAAACTTGTAAGACCGTTGTTAAACGGATTATTTAGATCAAGAACTCGATAAGATAAAGTAGTATCAGTTAAAATAATGTTATCTCCCGCGTCTTTCTGTACTTGAGTATCTACCGTTCTATTCTTGAAATCTTTATCATTTATATATCTCTTATCTACTGTCCAAAGGTCAAGTATTGCAAGGAATGCCAGTAGCCCAAGGCTTAACCCACTTTTCAACTTTTCCTTTGAATAAAGATAAAGAAGCAATAAAGACATGCCCGCAAAGAAAAGCGATCGCAATGCATCCTTATTCAAAAAGGACTTTCTGTCCTCTCTGATTGCAGCCATTAACCAATCAGGAAATTTATAACTAAGATCTTTTTCTACACTGAAATTGAAAAAAAACAGGGTGATCAGCCATACGCCAACTATGACTCCAAGGCTTACCATGGCAGACTTTTTGAGGAGTTCGAAAGCTTCTTTTTTGTCTTTATTCAACCATGCACTCAAACCCAAAACGCCTATTAAAAGGAAAGGTATATTAACAATTGATACACTCATTGATACCGCTCTGAACTTGTTAAATCCAGGGATATAATCAAAAATGAAATAATTAAAGAAGGCTAAATTCTTACCAAAACTTAAAAGAAGAAAGAAAACAGCTCCGATTACAAGCCATAGTTTTTGTTTTTTAGAAATGGTAAAAAGCCCAAGTATAAACAACACAAACATAATAATGCCGAAATAAACCGGACCTGATGTAAAAGGCATATCTCCCCAGTACATCGGCACGTTTTCAGTAAACTGCAATGCATTTCCCCTGTCCACATTATTAGCAGATAAAGCTTTATACACATTGGAAGACTCTCCTAATGATTCACTACTTCCACCACCATATAACCTCGGTATAACGATGGTCATGGTCTCCCATATACCTTGACTCCAGCTAAACGCGTATTCCTTATCGAGTCCTGAACTAGCTTCAGAAACTTCTGCAGAAACCAGCTCCTTCTCTCCTCTTATAGAGTAAGGAGCATATTCAAGCATCCCCCACAATCTGGCAGTTGAGGGTCCCACACCTACTATTATACCAAGTAAGACCAAGGTACCCTTTAGAAGTAAGCCTTTGAGATTACCGCGTAATTCCCATAAATAAAATACGGTCATGATGAAAGCCAGAATAAACCCGTAAAAGGTTATCTGATAATGTTGAGCCACCAGTTCAAGCCCGGTACCTAAAGCCAGCAAAGCAAAACCAAGCCATTTTTTGCCCGTAAAAATGAGATGAATAGCTCCATAAATGAGAGGTAAATAGGCCAATGCCAAGAGTTTAAACAAGTGACCTGCTTCAGCACTTACAAAAGTGTAGGTTGTGAATGCATAAGCAAAACCTCCAATGGCTGCCAATAAAGGTCTTACCCCAAAGCAAATTAATAAGATATAGAACCCTAAAAAATTCAGAAAGATTGCGTCTGCAGTATGCGGGAGAAACCTTAGCCAAGAGTTCATTTTCTCTGTCCAGTCTCCAGAATAAACAGTATTCAGCATGTAAGTAGGCATCCCAGAAAATATTCTGCCAGACCATAAGGCTTCTTCTCCGGTAGCCTCTCTAAACACAGTGGTTTCTACTCCACTGGCAATTCCCTGCTGTACATCGTTTTGACTTAAGTATTTTCCATCAAAAAATTCTGGCTTAAAGTAGATAGAAAGTAAAATGATGAATACCAGAACTGGCAGAAGGTAGTTTAGTGCTTTTTTAAACATTTTCGATTTATTTTTAAAATAAAAGAAGCAAGCAAAAATAGGTCTATTCAACAAGTGAATTAAGAATTTGAGCAATATTTTGAGTCACTTTAACAGAAGAATATTTATCAATTTTTGACTTTATTGGTTGAATCAACAACCCCTTTTTGTATTCAGACCATAATTTTAAAATATATTCTCTCAAGTCATCCTTATTTTCGTAACTAAAAGTTAAACCTGCATTAGTCTCTTTTAATATATTCGCACTATCACCTTTTTCAATTCCTAAACAAACTATTGGCCTTCTAACTGCTAAATACTCAAAGAGCTTTCCGGGAATTCTTCCTTTAGCATTTGGTTGCTGATTTAGAAGTAATAATAAAATGGGTGAAGAGGAAATATAATTTAGCGACTCTTTTCTACTGACATTCCCAATAAGAATTAAATTCTCCTTTAGTCCTAACCTACTTAATTCATTAACAACAGTATAATCTGTTTGACCAATAAATCGAAGCCTAAGCTTCTTGCTAAATAATTTGTCGGTATCACAAATTTCTTTAAGAACTTCAAAAAACAATTTGGGGTTTCTATCAAACCCAAGTAGTCCTGAGTGTGTAAAACAAAAGAATTCATCATCAACTTTTGATAATCCCCGATAATCATCTGGATCAAAACCCCACGGTACCACTGAAACATTTTTAGCCCCAATTTTCTCGAGATCTGATTTCCATGATTGACTTACAATTGATATTGCCCCGGCAGTTTTAAACACTTCTTGTTCCATTTTGACGTGTCTTCTATGCCCAAACTTTGTCAATGAAAGCAGTTGATAATAATCCACTTGAGTCCAGGGATCTTGAAAATCTGCCAACCAAGGAATCCCTGACGACTTTGATAAAAGACAAGCAATTCTTGTATTTGTATGTGGAGGGCCATCCGAAAATATGGCGTCAATATGATTTGTAGCCAAATATTTCTCCAATTTTCGAACTGATGGCCTAATCCACAAGCTCCTGGCATCCGGAATAAAGAAATTACTTCTGATCCACACAGAAAGTTTATGCAAAAGACCTCTTTTCTTCTCGTTTGAAACAAGGACATTAATCACATTTTCTCCCCGCCTGCGTCCTGTTAAAAACCTGTATATATTAAATGGTTCAACAATTCTACCTTGAATTATTTCTAAGTCTTTTGGCACATCGTTTAGATTAGACTTATCATAACTGGGGTAATCAGCATTCTTGGGAATAAACAAAATTGGTTCCCATCCATACTGCCTAAGATATTTTGTTATTTTTAGTGACCTTAAGACTGAAATACCTCCTGAAGGTGGCCAATAATATGAGATTATAAGTACCTTTTTCAAGTTAAATTAGTTCTTTGACTTTTTGAATATTGCTATTGATTTCTCGTTCCTTTATAAAAAGTCTGAATTTCCTTCCGATCTTCCGAATAATCGTCATTAGCTCACCAGCGTTAAACTTTTTTGAATTAAGACGTCCCTCAAACGTATTTATCCTTTGAAAAAATTGATAGTCATTGCCAAACCTAGCTAACATATAACCATATTTAAGAGCACCAATCACGGGTTTAGGTTCTAAGTTTTGATTTTTTACTAATTCAATTACCTCATTATGAGATGAGGGATTGTAAGTACTACCTAAATCGTTGTAGAAACACTTACCTAATAGAATTGATGGCTTATTCATTATTACGGCTTCAATTCCAGCGGAGGAACCAAAAGATAAAACTACATCTGCACTTGCCATCATCGCATAGGTACTTATTGGACTTTCAGGAAGAATTATCTCAAAGTTTTTCGCTTTAATCTCAAAAAGTTTTGTTATTGACTCATTATAAATTCCTTTTAAATTAGGGTGAATTCTGAGATAAACTTTAAAATTATTCTCGTTCTCCAAATCTTTTACAATTTTACTGATTCCTGTAACTTGATTTGGATATAATTCATTTTCCCACTCTTTTCCTACACTTACAAATTCATCTTCGCTAGAATTAAAAATTACAATATTTCTACATGATTCATCCCATGAGCTTGGCAATAAATTCAATTCCTGATTCTCGGTAAACCTGGCATTGAAAATATCAATACTTTGACTTCGCCTATTATAATAATTTTGAGCAACATCAACTCTATCTTCGGTAGAATTCTCCCAAAGCTCATTTATTAGAAAGGTTCTATATTTCCTTGAATGGGGTAGTACATTGGGAAATACGGAATAACTCTTACGATCTCTTCCTTCTTCAAGAACCATGCATTTCACTTTCTGAGCTTCACAAGCTCTCAGGCAGGCCCTTAAATTTGCAAACCTAGCATTGAATACATAGACCACATCATAATTTCCTGTGGCTAATTTCGAACTTATGGCTTCATAAATATCAATTGAAGAATTCCATAATTTGTTAATTAGCAATTGATGTTTCGACAAGTCGGGGTTAGGGTCTCTAATAATTGAAACAAGTGAAGACAAAACGGCTAAACCTATATCGAAATTCTTATAATATATAGATTTAAACTCCTCAATATCATCAATATCTTGCGAAATTTGACTTCTTGAAAACTCCTTAAATGAATTCTCCAGATACTCGAGATTATAGCTCCCTTCTAAACATTTAAATGCGTTTATGTGCATTTTTGTACACAATTTACAAACGATTTTCGAGTGATTAGGGTTAATTTGACAAGCACTAAGTTCACCTTTACATGTTAGAATTTCTACCTCATCATTCTCAATTAGATGCTTTTGAATAACTTCTAAATAAGGGCCAATAGTTTCGGAGTTAAAATGATAGGTTGTGTAAACCAAAACATTCATAAAATTCTATATTAAAGAAGTAAATTTGAATTCTGTAAAAGTACAAAATCGATTCCTATTTAGATTTCAAACACGCCACAAATGCAGATTTCATGATATTTGTATCTAGACCTTCAATGAAATATTACTTGATTTAATAAAGTGGTCTTCTAATTGATATATTATAAGAAGCTACAATGAAAAAATGGGAATAATCTCCAGACAAAGTATTAAATACAGTATAATTAGCTTTACCGGTGCAGCGGTAGGAATGATAAGCGTGCTTTTTATTTACCCATTAGCTATTGAAGCTGTAGGTTTTATAAATACATTTATTAGCACCGCAATGATCTTGGTTCCATTATTTAATCTGGGACTAAGCAATGTCTCCATTAAATTCTTTAATGAATTTGCTCCAGCAAAAACAGAAACCAAAAGTGCATTTGTCCCTTTATTGCACATATTACTTCTTCTTAATTTTATTATTATAGGAGCACTGATATGGTTGGGAAAAGACACCTTTTATCAAATTCTTAAAAGTCAAAATTTTGACATTTCAACAATACAAGAGAATGAGCTTCAGCTTTTAGTTTTCACTCTTTTGTTAACGTTAATTGGTATAGTTACAAGTCTTATAAGTAACTCTCAAAGAATAGTGGTGCCCAATTTACTTTCAAATTTTGGCTTCAAAATTTTTCTTCCGATCATTATACTCACTATAGCGTTTGGTTATCAAAACACTCAAAATTTAAGTGCCATTGTTATTTTCTACCACATCTTTGTTTTATTAATCCTTCTATTCTATTTAAATTCTCTTCAACCATCTTCTACTTCATGGAAGAAACCTGAACTTGGTAAGGCCAAATTAAAGGAAATGTACACTTTTGCTTTTTATAGTGGCTTAACTGCATTAGGGAGTGTTTTGGCTTACAGAATTGACACCGTAATGATTTCTGGATTGATTAATTATGAAACAGCAGGAAAGTATGTTTTGCCAATGACAATGGCCGCAGTTATGGATATTCCTAATATGGCAATTAACTCTATTAGTGGACCCATAATCTCCACAGCATGGGATAAAAAAGACTTTAAAGAGATAGATAAGCTATATCGGTCAGCAGCAATTAACCTAACCATTATTGGCGGCTTAATTTTATTGGGAGGATACTATTGTTTTGATGAATTGTCAGCCATATCGTCGAATCCGGAAGTTTTTGAGGGGTTGAAAATGGTCTTTCTTATTTTGGCCTTGGCTAAACTAGTTGATATGATAACCAGTGTTAACAGTTCAATTCTTGGTTATTCCTCGGCGTATAAGTTCAACCTCCTTTTTCTTCTTGTACTTGCTGTTTTGAATATTGTCTTTAACCTAACATTCATTCCTGAATTTGGAATACTGGGAGCATGTTATGCAACAGCCCTCTCCATTTTACTTTATAATGGTATTAAACTTATATTCTTATATTATAAATTCGGATTGTCACCATTTACATGGCCATTAGTTAAAGTAATAGGTCTTATATCACTATTTTTTGTTAGCCTGCAGTTTTTCCCAATGCTCAGTCAGCCGATAGTTAGTATAGCTTTGAAGGCTACAATCATTAGTACGCTGTATACAAGTATAATTTACAGATTAAAAGTATCCTCAGAGTTTAACGGTATTGTATTGGGCTATCTAAGCAAAGCTAGGGGCTTCTTCAAAAATAAAAGTAACTAAAGCATCCCCATCAAGTCTTTTACTTCCAGTTTCTTTTCAGAAGTGAACCCTTCACCGTATTTCACACCTATTTTATGCCCCATTTCTCTTGAACGGGCTTCAATAAACTGCAGGAAATCAGGTGAGGAAATATAGCTCTGAGGATCAGAACTATTGGGATCATAAAACTGGCTGCTAAATGCTCTGATACTGGCATCTTTGATCTCCCAATAATCAGATACATCTATGATAAAATCTGGCTCAATGTAACGATCCTGGATATAATGAAAAACTTGTTTTGGCCTCCAGGCTTGTTGTTTTTCTCCATTATCACCAAAAGTTTCTATCATTCTCAATCCGCTATAAAAACAGGCCTCAGTAGTTAGCTGAGAAGCTCTCCCATGATCAGGGTGCCTGTCTTCTATGGCATTAGCAAGTATAATTTCAGGTCTGTATTTTCTTATAACTTTAATGAGTTTTAACTGATGTTCTTCATCATTCTTAAAAAAGCCATCCCTAAAACGTAAATTTTCTCGGGCAGATAAGCCTAATATCTTTGCAGATTCCGCAGCTTCCGCATCTCTGATTTCTGCTGAACCACGTGTACCTAACTCACCTCTGGTAAAATCTACAATTCCCACTTTTTGGCCTAAGGCAATTTGCTTAGCTATTGTGCCAGAGCAACCAAGTTCTGCGTCATCAGGGTGCACCGACAGAACTAAAATATCAAGTTTTAATGACATAGTTTATTTTACTCTTAAGCGAATGCCCACATAGAGTTTTTTGTATGAACTAATCTTATTCAATTGACAAATTTCTGAAACAGTGGTTCCGTAAGCACGGGCAATTTTCGTTAGATTATCCCCCGGTCTCACTCTATACCAGACTTTCTGAATAACTTCTTCTGGAATTTCTTCTTCAAAATCATCTTCGAAGTCTTCGAATCCATCAATACTTTCGGATGGTTCTATCTGAATTGAAGCATCCACATCCTTTAATGCAACTCTAGGAGATTTTCCTCTCAGATAATCATACATTTTAGAAGTCATCAGAAATTCCTGCATCTTAATTTCCGTAGTATCTCGTCTGAAGATAAAGATATTCTCCGCATCAAATGCATTCCCTTCATATCGGGTTTCAAAATGCAGGTGAGACCCTGAACTTCTTCCTGTATTCCCACCAAGGCCAATTTCATCTCCGGCATTCACCCTGGTATTTTCAGGAAAATGAAGTTTTGACAAATGACCATAAACTGTCTCCAGGCCATTATAATGCCTGATTACAATGCACCTTCCAAAACCCGATTTAGTACCGGAAATTCGAATGATTCCATCAAAAGCAGAATAAACAGGATCTCCAGTTTCAAGATCTATATCTGTACCCTTATGCCATCTTCTCCATCTGAAACCAAAATGCGATGTTATGGGATTCTCCTTCAGAGGCGGAGACCAATATCTACCTTTAGAAATATCATACAACTTGATAGGTACGATATCGTCAAAGCTTTTGGGGTTTATACCGTATGGGTTCACGTAGTTGTTATCCCAAATTGAAAAATAGCTGGCTATTTTCACCATTTCATCAGAACCAGGAAAACGAGCTTCTTCCTCAATTTCTACGATCATCAATTCGCCTTCATCAATAGAACTGGTATCTTCATGAATATTCTCATTTAAACTTCTTACCGGCTCAATTTTGATTTCTGACCCAAACAATGATTCTGCACCTGGAGCATCGGATGGAATAGTGGCCTTTACCTCTTTGGCTTCAAAAGAGTTTTGAAATCTCAATCGGGGTTCTTCTTCAAATTTGAAGTCGACCTCTTGTTGAAAATTATTGTACTCTTTACCGTTCTGAGAATCCTCCTGTACCTCATTTTTTTTCTGAAATATTTTAGGAGCCTTAATGATTTTACCTGTTTCTCTTTGAGCAAAACTCAATTGAGATATCAAAATCATTATGACCAGTAAAAAGCAATACTTTTTCATTTATATTAATCTTCAAATGCTGCCAAATATCTTTCGGCGTCTAAGGCTGCCATGCAACCTGTACCTGCTGCTGTAACTGCCTGTCTGTAAATCTTATCCATTGCATCCCCGCTGGCAAAAACACCATCAATATTCGTTTTTGATGTGCCTTTCTCAACTTCCAGATAGCCGGTTTCATCCATATCTAACCAACCTTTAAAAATCTCCGTATTGGGTTTGTGTCCAATAGCTACAAAAAAGCCGGTTGCATTAATGACGAATTCTTCACCCGTAATATTGTTTTTAGCCTTCACTCCTGATACTTCAGAGTCACCTAAAACCTCTACAGTTTCTGCATTGAAAACCACTTCAATGTTTTCTGTTTTCATTACTCTGTTTTGCATGATAGTAGAGGCTCTGAAATGATCCTTTCTTACCAGCATAGTAACCTTTTTGCAAAGCTTTGATAAATAATGTGCTTCTTCACAGGCGGTATCGCCTGCTCCTACTACCACTACTTCTTGCCCTCTGTAAAAGAAACCATCACAAACCGCACATGCTGATACACCCATGCCATTCAGTCTTTGCTCAGACTCCAGTCCCAGCCATTTAGCAGAAGCTCCAGTAGCAATAATCACCGCTTTAGCTGTTATTTCTTTATTTTCATCTATAATCACTTTATGGGCTAGTGGGGTTGAGAAATCCACTTTTGTTGCCATTCCATAGCGATTATCCAGACCAAATCTCTCAGCCTGCTTTCTTAATTCTTCCATCATGGCAGGCCCTTGTATACCATCAGGGTAGCCAGGAAAATTCTCTACATCATTAGTGATGGTTAATTGGCCACCTGGTTGGTCACCTTGATACATTACCGGTTTTAAACCTGCTCTTGAAGCATATATTGCGGCAGTATAGCCCGCAGGGCCTGAGCCCAAAATCAATACTTCTACTTTTTCTTCTGTCATTCTAATAGTTTTGTTCTTCCAACAGTCTAAGAGGCCGCAAAGTTCACTATTTTAAACAGCATAATCAAGCCATTCTCACATTGAAAATGGGCAAAATACGACTCGAAAATAAAATGATTTATTATAAGAATTTGAGTTCTATCCTCCTGTTTAATTGACGGTTTTGATCAGAATCATTCTTTACTATTGGTCTGGACTCACCAAAGCCTTTGGCAATAAGATTTTTTTCATTCAATCCTTCAGAAACCAGATACGCAACCACCGCTTCTGCTCTTTTTTTAGATAAAAGCAAATTTGCCTCTTCATTGCCCACATCATCAGTGTGGCCTGAAATCTCCACCTTTAAAGTGGGATTTCGCCAGATTAATTCGGCTAATTTGCTCAGTTCAGTCATTGACTCTGGCTTTAATTCGTAGCTGCCTTCATCAAAATAAATATTGTTCAGAATTTCTGTTTTTTCCTTTTCTATTTTTTCAAGATCTACATTCAGTTCCTTATTTGATTTACGTTCCTTACCATTAAAGCTGAACGACATACTTTTAAAAAAGTAATCGGGGTGCTCTACGTAGAGGCCAAAATTTCCACTAAAGGGAAGTACCGCCAAATACTCTCCGGATTTCTCGTCAGCCTCAAAAGTAGAAATAGTTTCTTTTGTACTTAAATTGACTAATTGTATGCGGGCTGTTAAAGCTTCTTTAGTTACCGCATCGCGTATAACCCCTTTTAAATAAAAAGTGGGATTAAATTTTTCTTTTAATTCTTGTGGTAAATCAAATTGATAAAGATTGACATTCTCTCCTGACTCCACAGAATAATAAGCTCTCTTTCCGTCTGCTGAAATGACCAGGGCTAATTGATCTTTAACATCATTCAACGGATAACCAAGATTCTCTGGTTTGGTAAATTGTCCTTTAACCCGCTCACTAAGAAATACATCATAACCTCCCAGACCCATGTGTCCGTTAGAAGCAAAAAACAAGCTTGTCATGTTGGGATGCAAATACGGCGAAATTTCGTCTCTACTTGTATTTATTTTCTTTCCCAGATTTTGAGCTACACTCCAAACATTCATATCACCTAGTCTACTTACGTAAAGGTCTTTTCCACCTTCACCACCATATCTTTCAGAGGAAAAAATAATCACTGTACCATCTGGAGACAAAGAAGCTTGGGAGTCCCATGCAGGCGAATTGACATTGGCACCCATATTCTCCGGAGAAGACCAGCCCTTACTGCTATATCTGGATATAAAAAGATCACAACTACCAAAACCGGGTCTGCCTTCACAACTAGTAAATACCATAGTTTTGCCATCTGCAGAAATCGTACAGGTACCTTCGTTATAATCTGTGTTTATAAGCTTAGAGATACCCTCTGGTTCACTCCATTTCCCATCATTTAGATTAGAAATATAAATATCTTCATCACCGTTATTGCTTCTGGCCGTATAGTATATAGTCTCCCCGTCAGCAGTAAATGCAGGGAAATACTGTTTATCCTTCATATTCAAAATAGCATCCATCTTTTGCGGGGCAATAACTAATGGATTCTCTTTGGCTTGAATCGCAAATTCACTTTCCTTTTTTTGGCTTTCTAATTGAGCATAAGCCCTTGATCCGGCTTTGGTGTTCTTTAAAGCCAAGTCATAATATCTTATGGCCTCCTCATAACGTTCCTCCTTTTGATATTCCGAAGCTAAAAAAGAAAATGCCAGCACGTACGACTTATTCCCGCTATCTTTCTGCAGAAGGGTTTCATACATTTGACGGGCTTTTGATAAGTCCCTTTTGGCATATGCCAACTGACCTAATCTGTAATATGCCAAGGCGTAATCCGGATATCTTTCCAGGGCCTTCTCAAAAAATACCCGGGCAGTTTCATAATCACGACTCTTGTAGGCCTCCTCACCCTTTGAAAATAAATTCTCAGCCTTGTTATCTTGAGCCCGTAAATTATGTATAAAACTGAATACCATTAGAAGTGCCAGCTTATACACAAAAGTGAATTTAAAGATCCTATTCATAGCCTCGATATCTGAAACTTATTAGTGGTTTAAAAGTCTGCTTGCCTTACTTTTAGAAAACGCTGGCATTTTCTTTTTATTTTTGCCTCGCAATTACCGTACCTCAGCATGATGCAATACTACCTTTACTTCAAAGCATTCCATATTTTTGGTTTCGTCTCCTGGTTTGCCGGACTTTTTTATTTGGTCAGAATCTTTGTTTATCACGCGGAAGCCAATGACAAACCAGAACAGCTGAGAGAAGATTGGAAAAAACAATTCACATTAATGTCATGGAGAGTTTATAAAATCATTCTAAATCCCGGTATGATGATAACCTGGACATTCGGCTTATTAATGTTAGGTAGTAACCCGGCCATTTTAAACCAAAACTGGATTAAAGTGAAGTTGGTTTTGTTAGTTTTACTAACTGGGTATCACCTCTATTGTAAAACCATTATTAAAAAACAGGAAAAAGGAGAAACGACCTACTCTTCGTTTCAGTTTAGGCTCTTAAATGAGTTACCTACCTTGTTTTTATTAGCCATTGTCTTACTGGCCGTCATAAAAGATGTCCTGAATTTCGTTTATCTTTTTGCTGGCATAATGGTCTTTGGCGTATTACTGTTTGCCATTGCAAAAGCATACAAGAACAGAAGAACTAAATAATTGAACTTTCAATATATTCTGAAAGTATATTTTATACTAATATTATTATAATAAATGAATTTAAATTCCATTACATCATATCAATCAGAAAAAGAACTTCCCAATGATCTATTAAAGGCTCTTTGGAATGTAAAAAAGGGGAACTGGGAAAGAGCACACGAAATAGCTCAATCCAATGAAGGGAATAAGGATTATGATAGAATTCATGCCTACCTTCACAGAGTGGAAGGCGACAAATTCAATGCAGGCTGGTGGTACAGAAATATCGGAATCCCTTACCCTACTATAAGTCTTGACCAAGAGTGGGAAGAGCTTGTCAGAAAGTATTCTTAACGGACCACTGTGATTTAAACCACTTGTATAGCTGTAAGTTCATCAGAATTAGTAACAGGCCGTAGAAAGTGTCTTCTACCGGAATGGTGCCCATTCTAAGACTTAAATTTTCTGAGTCATTGTACCATACGATAGGACTTTCAATAAAACTTCCTGTGAGCAAACCATTACTGGCGAAAAAGAAAGGTAGTATGACAAGATAGGCCAAATAGTCCATTGAAAGATCTTCCCTCTTAATAACAAGCCAAATTAGGAACACAGCCAAAAGCAAAAATGCTGAAGCCGTATACCAATGATTCAGATGTGTTATCCCTATTCCGCCCAAAATAATTATTAAACCAAAGCTTATTGGCTTTTGAAAAGGTGTTAGGGGATTAGCAGGTAGAAGATATTCTAAGGCAAACCAGGTAAACACGCAGGAATATGGAATACAAATGAAAAACAGAACCTCTTCTATTGGTAAGTTACCTAGATAGATTCCTGTTAAATATTGAGGATTGAAGCCCCATACTCCTATTTCTGTAAAATAATAGTCCCAAATCAGAAAGAATAGAGCTACT
>JANSYO010000385.1 GCA_024742395.1 Cytophagales bacterium | reverse complement strand
TTGTGCAATTTTGTAAGAAAAGGCAGCCACCAAGAGCAGCATGGTTGTTTCTGATGCTCCATTAGTGAATATTATTGACTATTGAATGTACATACTCTGCTACTATGCGTTCTCCCAATAGTTCTGAAGATATGCAGTTGATAACACCTCCTTGGGAGGTGAAATTGTTGCCATACGCAAATACCTGATTTATAACACATCTGCTCTCTCTTATAACGATACTGCGGGCATCAAATAAACCTTTAGAATCAAAGATAGAAATACCATCTATATTCCCAACAGAAGCAGAGATAGAAAGCAGAGAGTCGCTAATTTCATTCCCTGATGCATACAAATTTTCCAGCACAAAACTATGGCAGCCAGCTATACTGATTAAAGATGGCACAGAGTTAACTTCAAATGTTACATTCTTCATATAGAAGGATATATAACTCAGTATGAACAAGCCACCATGGTTAAATTGATTATTCGTGCTTCTAACGTTCGTTATCTCCGCGTATCCAGTTAGGTCTCCATACATTCTTAAGAAGGCAACTGTTTACATCAATTAGATTCTTCACCTCAAACTTAGTAGTTGCACATACTTGGAATATCCGAAATGTTGCAGTTAGATACTGTGACATCCATATTTGATCCTCCAATATCTATCACGCTCGATTCATAGAAAACGTCATAGGAAGAAGAGTTAAATAGACAATCAGTAACAACAATAGAACCATGAGCTCCGCCCAATTTAAAGAATCCTTTCCTTGATAAGTTGGAAAATGTACAGTAAGATATCTCTGCTGAGACAGGTTCGCTAGAAATGTACGTAAGAAAATACGGAGAGTATATAATGCGGGTAGAACAAGAACGGAGAACTAAAGTAGCATTGCGCCTCGGTTGTACCAACATTGTTCCATATTCAAACGACACATCCAACATGTGCAGTTCTTCTAGCCAGACTGATGATGCCCTGCCCATGTAGATGAACATTTTTATGCTGTCCAATGAAATTAATCCAAGATATTCAACGTAAAGTTCCGTGGTGCCCTGGATTACATAATAGAATCCATACATATACCTAAAGTCAC
>JANSYO010000310.1 GCA_024742395.1 Cytophagales bacterium | reverse complement strand
ATTTGGCCAGTTAGACGGGCACTTCAACGTGCCGCGACAAAATAGGAGGCGGTTGCCAGGTGATCAATTTGATCTCCCATAAGGCCGGGTTGGGTAGTGGTTACCCGATATATCTGGTCTTTCTGCTCATGGAAGTCATCAACACTGTATAGTTCGGATAAGAATACGATTATCATGATCCCCACCGATATGCTGATGGCCAGGCCTACCGCGTTGATGATCGTGAATAGGGGGTTGCGTTTGAGGTTTCTGCACGAAGTTTTGAAATGATTCTTGAACATGCCGTAAGGATTGAGTTGGTAATTACCTTCAAGTTGTTTTAAGAGCGTAGGGCGCAGGATCGTCAAGGCGTCTCTTATGTAGAGGAGTCTTGCCTTAAGCGCTCCATGTTTTTTCAGATTTCTTTCATACAATTCATATAAATCACCCTGCACGATTTCGAAGACCTCATGCTTGCATATGCCTGATATGAACCAGTCAAGCAACAGAGGAGGAGTTGTTTTGGAAGACTTCATTCAATTAGCTGTTTTTAAGGTTAAGGCCAGGGATTTTTGAGGAGAAAGCTGTTCTTAGCTCATGAGCAGCTTCCAGTGCTTTTTTCCCGGAGGAAGACAGTTGGAAATACCTTTTTCTACGGCCACCTCTTTCGTTTGTAGCCCCACCGTCTTCTGAAGTCAAGTAGCCTTTTCCTTCCAGCCGATAAAGGGCAGAGTGCAGGGAGCCAATACTGGGGGCTCGTCCTGTTTGTTCCACTAATGCATCCTTAATGGTTACGCCATAAGCATTGTCACCAAGCGAGCCCACGGCAAGCAGTACCAATTCTTCAAAAGCGCCAAGATTTGTATCCTTCATATAATTCCGGTTTGCAAAACAAATATGAATTATTTATTTCCGGTTTGCAAAGGAAATGGAATTTTTAATGACGAAATAAGACATTTGTTGGAAGAATAAGTTTAATTAAGAATAAAAGACCTTTTACTCTTTTATTTAAATTATTTGATTATCTTTATGGCCAATAAGGAGGGAGGATATGTTTTCAAGAGCTTGTGAGTATGCGATTAAAATCATGATTTACATCGCTTCTAATCAGCAGGAAAATAGAAAAACGGGATTAAAAGAAGTGACGGAGGCCATTGGATCTCCAGAAGCTTTTACGGCAAAAATATTGCAGCAGCTAGTGAAGAGTGGTTTGTTAGAATCGTATAAAGGTCCTTCAGGTGGGTTTT
>JANSYO010000305.1 GCA_024742395.1 Cytophagales bacterium | reverse complement strand
TTAGATGAAAACAGTAACGGCGAAGAAGATCTCAAATTAAAACAAGCCAACCTGGACAATATGAAAAAGAACTTCAAACGTCCGGGGTATAACGGTGATTGCTTAACTACTTCCTTGTACTTCACCACTAAAAGACGCTTGGAGATGCTGATTAGATTAAACACTATAAGACATCGATTTAAGATTTTTAACTGCTCTGATGGACTAATAATAGATAAAACACATCACCTTGATTCCGATAAGGTCATTGATATAGAGATGAAAACCGAATCTGATTCTAAGCGATTCTTTGAAAGTATCCGCCCATTTTCAGCCAACATTAGTCAAGATCTCGATAATAAGCTTTATAAAAATATTAAAGAACTTTGCGATCTCCTCATTAAAAATGTAGAACAATTAAAGCCCGATACCTTTCACTTATCGGCATTAAGCTGGTCAATATCCAATTATATTGATGCAACCTTTTCAAAGAAAAGCGGTAGCGTTGTCTATTTTATCAGGGGAAGTATTTGGCATTACTTGGTTTCTGGCTATTCTATTGCTTATGCAGTCACACCAGAAAATCAAGAAAAGGTGATCAAAATCTGGAAAGACGGGTTTATCGATCTATTACGTAAGCTGCCGCAGGATTTGCATCAGGCAATCCATAAACCAAGACCAAGTATTAGTGGAGACCCTGCACTCAGAAGAACAATAAAGGAATAAAAAACACAACATATATTCGATTTTGAAATTATAGCTAAATATATGGCTCTCTGAGCCGCTACCCAATACAAGCCGAAAATATATGAATGGGTACAGCCGTGTTATTAAATTCAGTCACTGATTTGTTTTTGGAGGCCGATGATACTATCTCCTCGGCAATCCGTACGCTAGACAAAAACTCAGTTAAGTTAGTCATGGTTGTCGATGACAAATACCAATTGCTCGGCACTGTCACTGATGGAGATATACGCCGAGCACTGCTAAACCATTGCTCACTCGAGCATCCCATAAAAGACGTCATGAATAAGAACCCTAAAGTCATCAATGACCAAGAGTCAGAGCTTAAAGCTAAGCAAATGATGAAACTTTATGACATTCCCGCTGTACCAAAAGTTAGTGGCGGTAGAATTGTCGGACTCGTCGGACATCAGAAAATTAAAAAATATGATAACCCCGTATTTTTCAACCACCGCTCGCATGCAACCAATGACCGGGGTGCTATGAGCATTGGCAACCGTTTGCGTTGGGCTCCCAGT
>JANSYO010000208.1 GCA_024742395.1 Cytophagales bacterium | reverse complement strand
GCGGTCATTGATTTAATGGAAGATCAACAAAATGTCTCAAACAAAGGTGGAACAATGAGATTAGGGGCTTATAACTGTTCAATTGCAGACAATACCCTGGCTAAAACTATATATGGTAAGAGCTCTATTTCTGAAAGACATAGACACCGATGGGAATTTAATAATAAATATAGAGAGGATTACGAGAAAGCTGGCATGAAAGTTTCGGGTATAAATCCTGAAAATGATTTGGTTGAGATAATTGAAATACCAAGCCACCCGTTCTTTATGGGAGTGCAGTTTCACCCTGAGCTCAAAAGTACCGTGCTAGACCCGCACCCTATTTTTGTGCATTTTGTAAAAGCTGCCATGGAGTATACCTCACAAAAACTTTAGAACACATGAACACAACTAGAACTTTAGAGAGCTTAATTAGAAGAGTACTTAAGTTAAGACCTATCTTCATTCTGATTCTCTTAAGTTCTTTTTGTAGTTTTTCTCAAACTATCACTCTTACAGCCCCATCGGGCACACTGTGTCACAGCCAAAACCATTATTTAAAATTTAGTTTATCAGGTGAATTTCCTGATGACGAAGAATTTGCTCTGGTACAATATATTGATGAGAACAACCAACTGGAATTAGGTAAAACGACTGCTGACAGCATTCTAATCACACCAACATTCTCTAACAATGTACTCATAAAAGCACTTAAAAGTGGTGTATTATCTAATCAGATATTCCTTAACGTAGATGCATATCCGTCAGTTTTTCTGAAATATGATTCACAGCCGCAATGCTCTGGTTATACTTCTGCAGTAGAAATTTATACAGGGCTTCAAGCTGGTGACCAAATTCAATGGAAGAAGGATGGCGAGCTCATAAACGGTGCTTCATCTTCCATTTACAATGCATCGAGCAGCGGAGTTTACTCCTCAACTATCAAAAGAGGAAACTGTAGCTATGAAGTAGGTGGTAAGGCCACAGTTACTATTGGTTCAATCAATAAAGCCAATTTGAGTACCAACCATACGCCCGAAGTGTGTACCGGTTATGCTATTGACATCTATGGAAATGCTCCTTCAATACCTGACCTGAGTTACCAGTGGTTATATAATGGTGATACTATTGCAGGTGCTGTTTCCAAAAACATTTCGGCTGCTGAAAGCGGCGATTACCAATTGGTTATTCAGCAGGGTGCTTGTGTGACAACCTCTTCACCTATGAAGGTGAAGATTGGAAGTTTAAGGACCATTGATATCAGAAGCACCCCAATAAATCAAACTAACAGCGAATTGAGTATTTGTGAAGGAACTGACCTTCAACTTAACATTGAATCGTACAGGAACAGACAGGATGTTAAGTTCTTCTGGATGAAAGATGGAGAAGGACTAAAGAATAGTGATGGCAGAAACATTACGATAAACGAACCAGGTATTTATCGATACGGAATAAAACAAGGAGAATGTCAGGTACTTTCTAAGCCTTTAAAAGTTTCTAAAGGCCCTATTAAAGGATTCAAGCTGCAGGGACTAACGGGTTCTGAGGCCTGCGAAGGTCAATCTCTGAACCTCGTACCATTTGTAGGAGACAATGATTTAACCAGAAGTGCCTTTGGACTTGAATTATACAAAGACGGTCAAAAACTAAAAGATATACCTTTCATATTTGATGTCAATAATGTTACTCAAAGCGGGGAATATCATATACAAGGGAAGTTTGGCTCAAATGAGTGTGATTTATTCTCTGATACCTTGACAATAACCTTTCATAAAAGTATTGTTCCTTTTAAAATATATAGCGGTATCAATGAGGTAACAAGCTGCTCTGACAGCGTAAAACTTAAGTCTGCCGTAAGTATACCCGGTTTAAGGAATCCAAATACAATATTTCAATGGAGCAGAGATAATCAGATTATTTCCGAAGGGAAAGAACAATCTCTTATAGCTAAACAAAATGCAGATTACTCGCTAACCATAAAAATAGACAGCTCGTGTTCGTACGTTTCATCTCCATTGAGGGTTAGCCTAAACACCTTTGAAGCCTCAATAGAGCCTCTTTCTGCTACTCTCTGTTCAGACCACCTTAATGAGCTGACTGTTAATCTAGGCAGCAGCGGTAAGATGGTTTTAAATTCTCTTGGTGAGAGTGCCTATCTCGATT
>JANSYO010000423.1 GCA_024742395.1 Cytophagales bacterium | reverse complement strand
CGTTGCTTTGGTGGATATCAGGTTACAAAACTTGCGGCTCATATCATATAGAAGAGGATGGATAATTGAGCTACTTTCTGGCCGCAAAGGAACACTGGCATCTTCATCAGATACTTCTCCGTCGATTAATTTAAGTACAAAATCCTGATCCACTCTCCCTGATCGAATTCGATGTCTGACGCCCCATGCTGTAAGTCCTAACCATCCAAAGAACCCGGTGAATCCAATAAACGCAAAGATTATAGTGATAAGAGTGACAGAAGTCTCCGAGGCTATGGAACTTTGAAAGTTTTGGTAATATCCATACACCCCTGGTGCGTCCCCTGGTTTAACCCATACACATAAAACAAATAGTTCTAGTAAAACGATCAGGAAACTGAGACTCACTCTGTACGGAAAGAACACCAAGAACGAGAGTTTCTTTGAAATAAATTCGATTTGAATCGGGATACTTCCATCTGAATATAGCACTGGCGCTGTCATCAAGAATGGTTTTGAACTGGCAAATATAACTAGGACTACCACACAAAGAGATAGGTATATAGAAAGAGATACAGCGGAGTTAATGAGAACGTAAGTTGGAGACTGCACAGTTTCAACATCGCAGGTTGACACATATTGCCAATCGTTGTTTTGACAACAAACTATACTGCCCGATTGTTCGTAATCTTCGGCAAGATGGCAGACTTTGTATGTATTCGTCAGATCATTTGACTCCAAAATTTCTGTGAGTTCTTTACCGAGCTCCTCTACTTGTTCTTTAAGCAACTCAGAGCTAAAGTTTCTAGAAAATGATGCTTCTGCCATTTCTACACTGAGATAGAGCAATCCAAAGGAAAAAGCAGTAATATCTTCCCATCTTTTCCATAGCAGAAGTTCGTGCTTCACAATAAACCAATAATCTACCGGGGACTCTTCTCCATCTGGTACAGAGTCAGAATTAGAATCAAATGGAACATAAAGGTTAATCAGGGGCATTCCTAACTCCAAGTATCGTTCAATTGTGGCAATCGATTGCGACG
>JANSYO010000077.1 GCA_024742395.1 Cytophagales bacterium | reverse complement strand
TATTTTATGGCTAAAAAAAGGAAGGTAAATGTCACTCTTCCATTTTATATACCTCTTTGGATAGCCATTATGCCCTCATTTGGAACTATGGGTGCTTTTATTCAAATCAAAGAGGTCATAAAAACAAGGTTAAAGTATTTTGACATTGGCATTGCCGGGCCTTTAGCCGGTTTTGTGGTAGCTCTCGGTTTTTTAATTTATGGATATGCCAATTTACCAGGGCATGAGTTTGTGTTCAATATTCATCCTGATTATGAACAGTATGGAGCTGCTTATGGTGATGTAGTCTATGAAAACCAGTCTGTTGATGGACTCATGAGGCTGGGTGATAGTCTTCTTTCGGGTTGGATAAAAAACACTTTTGCTGATACTACTTTACTTCCTCATGTGAATGAATTGAGCCACTATCCGTTTATTCTGGCGGGCTTTTTAGGGCTATTTTTCACAGCACTAAACTTAATGCCTATCGGGCAGTTAGACGGTGGTCATATTTTGTTTTCACTCATTGGTGAGAAGAGGTTTAATATCGTTTCGCCGGTATTGTTTACTATTTTCGTTTTTTATGCTGGTCTTGGATTTTATACCGTTGATGGACTAAGGGAAGCCATGTTTGAAGAGGGTTCAACGGCCTTGTTGTATTTTGGGCTATATATTTACTTTAATTATTTATGCTTCAGTAAGATAACTAAAAATAGGCAAACGAATTGGATCATTACACTTTCAGTGATTCTGGTTCAGTTACTCGTTACCTTTGTTTTCCCTTTTGTAGAAGGTTATTCTGGCTTTTTAGCCTTTGGATTCTTATTAGGTCGTGTTTTAGGAGTTTATCATCCTCCGGTTATTGATAATAAACCACTTGATACCAAGAGGATAGTACTTGGATGGCTAAGTCTTCTTATTTTTGTCCTTTGCTTTAGCCCTAACCCATTTTACTAATACATTGTGAATCCTATTTTCAGGTTCTTTTTTAAACTTTCCGGATGGAAAGTAACAGGTGCAGTACCGGCAGATTTAAAAAAAGCGGTAATTGCTGTTTGTCCTCATACCAAATGGCAAGACTTTTTTGTGGGTATTGGAGCAAGGGCTACCATGCGACGAGAAATTGGCTATTTAGGCAAGGAGGAGCTGTTTAGACCTCCTTTTGGTTTTCTTTTCAGGTGGCTGGGCGGTACGCCGGTTTACAGAAAAACCAGTCTTAATATGGTAGAAAGCTATGCGGCTGCTATAAAAGGAGCAGATGATATGCTGTTTTCACTTGCTCCAGAAGGAACCAGAGGCAATGTACAAAAGCTTAAAACCGGCTTTTATTATATGGCTATAGGAGGTAAGATTCCCATTATTCCTGTGGGTTTTGATTATGAAAAAAAGGAAGTGGTTATTAATGAGCCGTTTATGCCTTCGGGAGATTTTAAGAAAGATATGATTGAAAAGTTTATTCCGTTTTTTAAAACGATATCTAATACTAAAAAGGATTGGATTAAGAATTATGAAAACGGTAATTTTGACCTGAAATCTAAGAAAGCAGATTAGAATATTTTAAGGATTGGCCAAAGGCCTGATAAGAATGAAAGAAACAACAAAAGCCATACGCATTCAAACTGAGCGTACACAGCATAAAGAACATGCTACGCCATTATTCCTTACTAGCAGTTTTACTTTTGAAGATGCTGCTGAAGGTCAGGCACTATTCAATAATGAGATACCTGGAAATATCTATTCAAGATATTCAAATCCAAGTGTCCAGGAATTTATTGATAAGGTATGCATGATGGAAGAACTAGAGGTTGGCTTTGCTACTTCTTCAGGTATGGCAGCTGTTTTTGCCGGGTTTGCCGCTCATCTTCAATCCGGCGATCACCTGGTGGCTTCACAGGCATTATTCGGATCAGCCCATCAAATTATCACTCAAATTCTACCTAAATGGGGGATAAGTTATACTTATTTAGATTCTGACTGTTCGGAAGAAGAATGGAATGCCGCAATTCAGGAAAATACGAAGATGATCTATTTGGAGACCCCTTCAAATCCGGGGCTTGCCCTTGTAGATCTTGAAATGATAGGTAAGGTAGCCAAGAAGCACAATTTAATTTACTACGTAGATAATTGTTTCGCAACTCCGGTTATTCAGAAGCCAGCTCGTTTTGGTACTGATTTGATAGTGCACTCTGCTACTAAATTCATGGATGGTCAAGGTAGAGTATTAGGTGGAATCATTTGCGGAACGCAGGAAACAATGGAACCGGTAATATTTTTCTGCCGTCATACGGGGCCTGCGATGTCTCCATTTAATGCCTGGATACTCTCAAAGAGTTTAGAAACTCTTCATTTAAGAATGGAAAGACATTGCGAAAATGCCCAGAAATTTGCGGAGGCACTTCAGGGAACAGAAGGAGTAAAACAGGTGAATTATCCGTTTTTAGATTCTCACCCTCAAAATGAACTGGCGAAGAAACAGATGACAAATGGCGGAGCCTTGGTTACTTTTGACCTGGAAGGAGGTTTTGAGAGAATAGTGCGTTTTACCAAATTACTTACCATACCATCTAAAACGTCTAACTTAGGTGATAGTAGAACAACGATTACTAACCCAAATACAACGACTCATTCTAAAGTTGCTCAAGACATAAAAGATAAATTGGGAATTACTGAAGGCCTAATGCGTGTTTCAATAGGACTTGAAGATATCGACGATTTGATTGCTGACTTTAAACAAGCCATTGATGGCTCTAAATAAAGTTAAGTTTAATTTGATTGGTCATATCTTATGATTCAGAAGTATTTAGTGAATAAAAATGAAAGTAGAATTAACTAGAGTAGATGATGCTTTTCACCTTACAGGGAAAGGTACTTCAGAAGTACTAACGCATATTGATGCGTCGGAAAATATTGGTGGGCACAATGCAGGCAGCAGGCCAATGGAGCTACTGTTGATGGGTTTAGGAGGTTGTGCGTCAATTGATGTAATTTTGATTTTGCAAAAACAAAAGCAAGTTATTGAGAACTATAAGGTCATAGTAGAAGGAGAAAGGGAGCAGATAGAAGGAACTCAAATGACACCTTTCAAAAAAATCAATATTCACTTTGAGATAAAAGGGCAGGTAGAAGAGAAAAGACTGGAAAGAGCTATAAAGCTTTCAATGGAGAAATATTGCTCGGCTACTGCACAATTGAGGCCTTCAGCTGAAATTACGCACTCTTTTGAGGTGATAAACTGAACCTAATAATACTTTGGATTAAGACTCAGGCATAAATGAAACAGTATCAAGACTTATTAAAACACATTTTGGAGAACGGTTCAGATAAAACTGACAGAACGGGCACAGGTACGAAAAGTGTATTTGGCTATCAAATGCGTTTTAATTTGCAGGAGGGATTTCCCTTGGTGACTACTAAAAAGATTCATCTGCCTTCAGTTATTCATGAGTTGCTCTGGTTTATTGCCGGAGATACAAACATTAAATACCTTACAGATAACAAAGTAAGAATCTGGAATGAATGGGCTGACGAAAATGGTGATTTAGGTCCTGTGTATGGTAAGCAATGGAGGTCTTGGCCTACACCCAATGGAGGGAGTATTGATCAATTAAAAACAGTCATAGAGCAGATCAAAACTACACCTGACAGCAGAAGAATTCTTGTTTCTGCCTGGAATGTGGGTGAGTTATCAGAGATGGCATTAATGCCATGTCATGCCTTATTCCAATTTTATGTAGCGGACAATAAGTTATCTTGTCAGTTATATCAGCGAAGTGCTGACGTTTTTCTGGGTGTACCATTTAATATTGCTTCCTATGCACTTTTAACTCACATGATCGCTAAGGAATGCGAATTAGAAGTGGGTGACTTTATTTGGACTGGCGGCGATACACATATTTACACTAATCATTTTGATCAGGTAAAAGAGCAGCTTACACGTACTCCAAAAAAATTACCCACCCTTATTTTAAACAAAGAAGTGAAGTCTGTATTTGACTACAAAGCACAGGATATTGTTATAGAAGACTACGATCCATATCCCTTAATTAAAGGAAAGGTTGCTGTCTAAGCAATGATAGATTTAAGAGATTTAATGAAGGCTTTCTCATTCTTATTCGTTCCATGGAAAGAATCTGCAATCCCTTCTACTGTTTCTAGAATCATTTTTTTGACCTTGGGAGTAAACAAACTTTTATGCTCCGTTCTGAAATCCTCAAATTCTTCAAGGATATCTCCTTCGCCAAGTTCATTGTTTAGTAACCAATCAAAAGCAATTTCAATTTGATAGGCAGCGTCAGTGTGAAAATCGTCCTCAGCATTGTCCAGAGGTAGCCATTTTTCTTTTACAATTTTATTCAGAATTTCTATTTCTTCTTTTCGAACTACTGCATCCGCAACAGCTATCCCATAGAATACTCTTCCTAATTGGTTATAAAAAGCTAATAGGGTTTCGTTTGATGGTTTCATTTCTTCTTTCTTTTATGATATAAAGATAGAAATGTTTGGGTCAAGGTTTCACTATGTAGAATTACCCGAAAACCTGTTTTAAATCACAAAAAATATCAGTTATGCCGTTAAGTGGTCCAATAATTCCTTAGAATTAAGTCTCAAAACGGGATGTATAAAATCCGGAGCAATTTCATTCAGGGGTTCCAGAACAAAATACCTGTCTTGAATAAAAGGATGTGGAACAGTGAGATCTGGAGTATTAAAAAACCAATGATTAAAATAGAGGATATCAATATCAATGGTTCTGCTGGCCCACTTTTCTATTCTTTCTCTTCCCAGTGAAGATTCTATCTTTAGTAGTTTTGCAATGCACTCCAGTGGCCATAATTTAGTTTTGACAAGAATAACCTGGTTTAAATAATCTGGCAAATCAGTTTTCCCCCAAGCCGGTGTTTCAATGATTCGTGAAGCTTTCTCTACGATACCGATTTGCATAGATATGGCTTCAATGGCGTGATTTAGTGCCTCTTTTCTATCACCAAGATTAGAGCCTAAACCTAAAAATAGCGTATGCATGTATCAAGTGTATTGAACTTCCGCCATTAATTTGGCAAGTTCTGTAATAAAAGCAGGATCTTTTTCAGTGGCATTGCCTACTACTATGATGTCAGCTCCGGCTTGAAGGGCTAATTCTGCCTTCACCACTGAATCAATACCACCTCCTACCAGAAGAGGGGCCTGTGTAGCTGCTTTGACCTTTCGAATCATTTTTGAAGATACTGGTTTTTGAGCTCCGCTGCCAGCGTCAAGATAAAGAAGCTTTAAACCCAGCATTTCACCTGCCATAGCCGTGGCTACAGCTATATCGGCTTTGTCTCCCGGTATCGGATTTGTATTACTAATGTAGGAAGCCGTGGTTTGCTGCCCCCCATCTATTAACATATATCCGGTGGGTATAATCTCCAGTCCTGATCTTTTTAAAGAGGGTGCAGCAATGACATGTTGACCTATCAAAAACTCCGGGTTACGGCCTGAAATAAGACTCAGGAGTAATATTGCATCTGCATTCGGGTGAATATGCTGTCCATTTCCGGGAAAAAGGAGGGTAGGGATACTTTTTACTTCACAAAGTTTCTTTACAGTATAGTCAAGATTATCTGAACTGATCAGACTACCACCTACTAAGAAGTAGTCCACTTTTGCCTGTATAGAAAGAATAATTAATTCATCGAGTGCCGCGGCATCAAGCTTGTCGGGATCAACCAAGATGGCTAAGCCTTTTTTATTTAATCCTTGTATTGAATTAAAGATTCTACTCATCCTCTCTCTCCATATAGTTTTCCAAAATATCTGTAAGCTTACTTTTAGCTACGGCTAATAGCACTGAAGTGGCAACTCCCTTAAGTGCAGAAGAAAATATTGAAGGCTCTGTGCTTACATTTACGGCTTGCTTTTCCTCTGATTCCTCTTCGTCTTCATCTGTAAAAAGTCTACTTATCGCGTAACCTGCTAAGACAATTCCACCTACTATAAGTGCATCTTTAGCTAAATGCTTATAGTCACCTGCTTTACTCTTTAGATCATCAGCAAATTCGTTGATTTGCTTATTGAGTGCAATTTTTTTCTCTGTTCTATTCACTGCCTTATTGTGCTTTACATGCTGCAAAAATAGGAAAAAATAGGTGTTCAATCTCTATCGAATCATAATTCAGATTTGAATAGTTTGCCATTAATTAAATTCCATTTTCCTGTATCCACAAATTGGTGAATTATTTGCTCTAATGGTATTTTAGAACTGTGAATTTTTTCAAGTTCTGAAATGGAACAAGGTAAGTGTATTTCCAAAAGTAATCCTTCTTCAGTTAACAATCGGCCTTGATATTCCTCTTCTCCTCGCTTTTTACAGTTATCGCAAATTCCACAATCCTCAACCTCATTTTCGCCAAAAAACTCTTGCAATTGAATCATGCGACATTTTCTTTGACTTTTAACGTAGTCTGTCATATGTCTGATGGCATCTGATTCTTGTTTTTTCTTTTCTTTTATCTCTTTAAAGTTCAATGGAAGTTTTTGAGCATCGAATCTATTGCCAAGAAAACTAATACCTGCACTCGTTGACTGTTTGCGATATTCAATAATTCCCAATTGATGAAGTCTGTCTAAAAAACGAATTACCTGCGTTTGCGGAATTCTGTGTGCACGGGCAATTTCTGTTTCAGAAATGAGAGAGTCATTGGCAAAAACCTCTCCGCCGTAAATTCTTAAGAGAGTTTTTACAAAGGAATCAAGGGCTTTATTTTTTACCTGCCAATTGTACAGCTCCTTGTTAGATACTATGAATTTAAGTGTTGAAGGGCTTTGGTATGCATCATTAAGCTCTATGATTTCCTGATTCTCCAACAGTTTTAATGCATAATGTGTAGGAATGGCTTTAAATCCGAAAGTGCTGTTAAAATCAAAAAAGTCAAAATCTAATTTTTCATCAGGTTGCGATCCTACAGCAAGTTTATAATAATTGCAAAGAGATTGATATACCTTACTTATGAAATCTGTAGGTGGATATTTCTGTTCTAATTGAGAGCTGAGAGTTTCAATATCAAGGTTGTTGTACAAGAGAAATACCTCTGACATTTGACCGTCTCTTCCCGCTCTTCCTATCTCCTGATAGTAGGCTTCCATATTTTGGGGAACGTGCAAATGGAACACTCTTCGTACATCAGGCTTATCGATTCCCATTCCAAATGCATTGGTAGAAACGATGACTTGAGTTTCATTGTTAATCCAAGCATCCTGTCTTTTTGAACGCAATTCGTTGGTAAGTCCGGCGTGGTAAAAATCTGCCGATAAGCCACATTTCTTAAGAAACGATGCAGTCTCAATAGTTTGTTTTCTGGTTTTTACGTAGACAATGGCCGAAGCCTTGTCTTTTGATAAAATCTCTGCAAGCGTTCTTAATTTGTTTCCTGAACCAAGGCAGGAGATGCTGAGATTAGTTCTTTTAAAACTCATTTTAAGCACTTTGGGCTGTTTAAGTCCAAGTTGCTTTACAATATCTTCTTGTGTTCTGTCAGTGGCAGTGGCCGTTAAGGCTATCAGGGTGGCTTTTGGGCAATATTCTTTGAAGTCTTTTATTTTCAAGTAACTCGGCCTGAAATCATGTCCCCATTTTGATATGCAATGAGCTTCGTCAATAACTAGAAAATGTACTTTCATTCGCTTCGTACGTTCTATCATCAATTCTGTCAATAACCTTTCTGGTGACACATACAGAAACTTATAATCACCCAAAACAAAATTATCGAGCGTTCTATCAATGTCTTTGTAGTGCATCCCTGAAAAAATGGCTGCAGCTCTTATCCCTCTGTCATGAAGCTGTTTGACCTGGTCTTTCATTAAGGCAATCAATGGAGTGATGACTATGGAAACCCCATCTTCATGAAGGCCAGGGACCTGAAAACAAATTGATTTTCCACCACCGGTAGGCATTAAAGCTAAGGTGTCCTGTCTTGATATTGCGGTATTAATTATTTCTTCCTGCAGCGGTCTGAAACTATTGTATCCCCAATATTTTTGCAGAATTTCTAATGTGGACACCATACCTTTTGGTCTTAACTTACGTATAAGATTAGTGAAGCTTTAATTAATTGGTCTTGACGTTAAAGTTTTTCTGGAATTAACATTTATATTTACCAAATACCTTAATCTGCGTTAGAAGCAGAAAAACTGTACTGCAAATATTATGAAAAGAATATTACTGTCGGCCTTGGTTGTGTTATTTTCTATCACTTCTTACGCCCAGCATCCTCTTAAGAAAAGTGCTTACGTTGATAAACCTGAGTCAAGAAAAGGAGGAGAAGTTATTTGTCCGGCCAGCCACATAGATGAAAATACTTTCAGAGATATGTCTGCTGAAGTTAAGAGGGCGATACAAGTTAAGAAAAGAGCCAGGCCAGGAGCGATAGAAGATGCTCGTTTTGAAGTCGTCTATGATCCAAACATGCCTGAAATTGCTCAGGAGTCTTTTCAAAGAGCAGTAGACATATGGGCAGAATTGTTAAATTCATCAGTTAAGATTAACGTGATTGCTTTATGGCAAGAGCTTGGACCAAACGTTTTGGGTTCTGCTGGCCCCGGCACGTATTACAGAAATTTTGCAGGTGCAGCAAAAGCGAATACTTGGTATCCAATTGCTTTGGCTGAGAAGATGTCGGGCAAAGAGCTAAATTCTCCGGATGATTTTGATATTGTAGCCAGGTTTAGTTCTGATCAAAATTGGTATTATGGTACTACGGGTACACCAGCTGTTGGTCAATTTGACTTTACCTCTGTAGTTCTTCATGAATTATGTCACGGCTTGGGCTTTGTAGGTTCATTGGATGTGGAAGGCACACAGGGAAGTTATGGTTTCGGTTTTGGCATTCCTGTGGTTTTTGATACGTTCGTAATCAATGAAAAGGATCAGATAGTAACGGATACCTTGCTGTTCAAAAACCCTTCAACTGGACTTAGAAATGAGTTGATTTCTGAGAACTTATTCTTCAATTCCCCATTAGCAGTGAACGCTGCGGGTGGCAGTAAGGTACAACTTTATGCACCTACCATTTTTGATTCAGGCTCCAGTATTTTTCATCTTGACGATAAGAAATATCCGGCAGGAACAGAAAATTCATTAATGACTCCTTCTGCAGGAATAAGAGAAATAAACTATGATCCGGGCCCCATTACTCTTGGAATTATGCAGGAAATGGGTTGGAGAAGCACTTCTCTGATTCATACGGCTTTAAAAGATTTTGAAGCTGTATCTGAAGTGGATATAAATGTTAGGATCATTAGTGATACCACAATAAAAGAGGAAACGGCTTTGTTAAATTATGTGGTCTTAGATTTAAATACGGCTACAAGAGAATCATTAGATCAGGCACTACTCAATCCAAACAAAGTGACCTTGAAAAGAGTAGGGACAAGCGAAAACTTCACAGCCAAACTACCAGTGGATATTCCAGAGGCGGTAGTTGCTTATTTTTTAACGGTAACAGATAACGACGGAAGAAATGCTGTCAGTCCGGCTTCTATGCCTACAAACCCTTATTTGTTTTTTGTTGGCGACACTGATCAATGGGGACCTACCATTGAATACTATCCGCCTACGATCATAAGATCTGAAACGCCGGTAAGTTTTGTAGCCAATGTAGATGATGACTATGAAGCAGGAATTGATACCGTGTGGGTAGAATATGAGTTAAACGGGACACCACAGCCAGCGTTTGGACTGAGTAAGTTTAATGCAGCTACAGATTCTTCTTTTTCGCAAGGTACAGCAGATGACAGAGCCTATGTGAAACAGGCGGGAATTCCGGCACTTGCAGATAATGACATTGTGACGTTCAGAGTTCTGGCAAGGGATGTTGCAGGTAATGTGACAACTATTCCAACCACGGCCGGAGGTACAGAAACCGATAGTCCAGTAGTATCTGATAATTACGAGTTTACTGCTACTTCATTATTAGATCCTGTAGAAGAGTATTTTACTACTTTTGATGAACCCACCACTGATTTTGCATTTACTGGATTTCAGATAAGTACTCCTGATGGTTTATCTACTCCAGCCATGCATTCTGATAATCCTTACAAAAATGGTTTAGGTCTTTATGATCCAGTTTTTGGAACTACCTTCCTTGATTTTGATTACAATGCCATTGCTCTTTTTAGAAAACCAATAATTCTCAAAGCGGACTCTGCTACTATCTCATGGGATGAAATTGTATTAGTAGAGCCGGGCGAAGATGGCTCTGAGTATGGCGATACTGACTTCTGGGATTATGTGGTAGTTGAAGTTTCCCCTGATTATGGAAGCAACTGGTATGAGGCGGCTGCAGGATATGATAGTAGAGCTGATGCGAGTTGGAACAATCTTTTCACAAGTACACTATCACCGGCCAATGCTTCTAACCCAACGAGTAATGGTACGCCGTCTCCAGCCTTGTACAGAACTAGAGAAATTGATCTGTATGATTTATTTACCGCAGAAGCTGCTGGTGCAGAAATTTTGATTCGTTTTAGACTCTACGCTGATCAATGGGTGAAAGGCTGGGGCTGGGCAATTGACAATTTGGCCATACAGGTTCCAAAACCTGCACCATTAGCGTCAGAGAAAGACTTGTTTGATTTAAAACTATCTCCAAACCCTGCCGTAGACTTTGTAGATATTAAAGCCAAGCTTGCCAAGGCAGGTAAATCAACAGTAGAAATCTTTAATGTAAATGGTACAAGAGTAGCTTCAGAAACCTTAAGTGAAATCTCAAATGAGATTAATCACAGAATAGATACAAGAGCTTATAAGTCGGGTTCTTATTTAATTAGCCTTGAAACAGTTGAAGGAAGACAAACTAAACGATTTGTAATTGTAAAGTAGATTTTGAAGCCAATAGGATAAAGAAAAGGGATTGATTCACATCAATCCCTTTTCTATGTCTAAACTTTGACTTTCTGCCACCTATTACTTTTAAAATAAATGATTGCCATAGCGGCAAGAAATGTTTCTGCAATAATGATGGATAGGAAAACACCTGTTTCCTTCCAATCTAGAATTACGGCCATGTAATAGGCCAATGGAATTTCGATTGCCCAGAAGCATATTAGATTAAAAATGGTGGGAGCTAATGTGTCTCCGGCACCATTAATAGCTTGGGTGATAACCATACCTACACCGAAAAGAATATATCCGGCTGCTAAAATTTTGAGGCATAATGCACCGGTAGTTACCACTTGTGGAGTAGGGTCAAACCAGGCAATGAAAGCATCGGCAAAGATGAAAAAGAACACAGCGACCACAGCCAGGAAGGCCATATTGAAATAGGACACCATCCAGGCTGACTTGATCGCTCTTTCTGGTTTACCTGCTCCGAGGTTCTGACCTACTAAAGTTGCCGCAGAATTAGCCAAACCCCAGGAAGGAAGAATAGTGAATACTATAATCCTCAATGCAATGGTATAACCTGCTATTACTTCGTTTCCGTAAATTGAGAGTATTCTTACCAAGAATACCCAACTGGCAGACTGAATAAGGAATTGCCCGGCTCCTCCGGATCCAACTTTAATGATATTCAGTAGTATCTCTTTAAGCGGCTTGAAGTCGCTAAATAAGACACGTAATCGACTCCTAACATTCAATAATGCCCACAACTGATAGGAAACTCCAACCGAACGTCCTATAATGGTTGCAATTGCTGCCCCTTTTATTCCAAGACCCATTACAGGGATAAATAGGTAATCAAGTGCAATGTTTAGAATATTTGCTATGATAACTGAACGCATAGCCAACGAAGCGTTTCCAGACCCCCTCAAAGCACCACTTAAAGTGAATATCAGAATAATAATAGGAGAACTAAGGAATTGTATTTTAGTATACCACTTACCCTGAGCTATCAACTCCGAGGTTCCTCCCATTAATTCCAGGATTTTTTCAGCATAATGATATCCGGTGATGGCAATTAAAAGGCCAAGAATTACTGAAACCAGGATGACCTGTGCTAAAGCTGTGCTTGCCCCAGGATAATTTTTTTCTCCTATTCTTCGAGCAATAATGGCTGTGGCTGCACCGCTTAAACCAAAGGCTACAGAGTAAATCAGAGTTAATACAGACTCTGTTAACCCTACTGCAGCTACCCCAATGGTGCCAACATATCTGGCTACAAAAAAAGCATCTGCTAAAGCAAATAAGGCCTCAAAAGACATCTCTATTACCATAGGAATAGAAAGGTAAAAGATGGCTCTGTTTATACTGATAGATGTATAATCTCTATCTTCGTCGCCTTGTAAGGCGTCTTTAATTAATTGAAAGATATTGGACATGAAAAATGATTGTTCTGTCGTGAAAGAAAGAATTATTAAGAAATAAGAAATACCCTATGACAAGGGATTTATCGAACAATCATTATTAGTACCATGGGCTTAAAATTTTCACGAAGTAAATGAAAAAAAATTAATTGCTAATAATTTGATCGCAAATTCCTGAAAAATAAGGTCTAATTCGTAGATAATCTTAACTTTGAAATTGCTCTCATCAGACTATCTAAATGACAAATAATACACAGGAAACCCCTGAAATATCTTTACTTGAAGCACTTATTCCGGTATTTGTTTTAATCTCCCTTTTGGCTTTTAATGTTTTTGTTTTTGGTGACAATGCCCTTTCGGGCTCTAATCAATTTGCCCTTCTTTTGGGTGGTGGTGTGGCCGCTATCTTAGGTTTCAGAAGAAAAATTGCCTTCACCACTATGATGAAAACAGTTGCTAACAATATCGAGAGTACTTCTAGTGCTATTTTTATATTGCTTTTAGTAGGAGCACTCTCTGGTACCTGGCTTCTAAGCGGTATTATACCGGCCATGATTTACTATGGCTTAAACATACTAAGCCCAGCAATATTTTTACCAGCTACTGTTGTAATATGTTCTATTATCTCAATCGCCACAGGCAGTTCTTGGACTACTTCTGCAACAGTTGGGATTGCCCTGATAGCGATAGGGAACTCTCTTGGATTTAACTTGGGCATGGTGGCAGGTGCTGTCCTTTCCGGGGCTTATTTCGGTGATAAATTATCCCCGATGTCTGATACCACTAATTTGGCCCCAGCCATGGCCGGGACAGACCTTTTTACGCATATCCGATATATGCTGTACACTACCGTTCCTAGTATAATTATAACCATCATCTTGTTTACAGTTTTGGGATTAACTCAAAGTTCGAAAGGTGTTGTAGATACTTCTGTAATGCAAGCTTCTATTACTGAAGCATTTAATATAAATGGCTGGCTTTTTATTGTGCCAATTGTAGTTATCGGACTAATTATAAAGAAAACAGAACCTTTGGTTGCTCTATTTGCAGGAACATTATTAGCCGCAGTTTTCGCTCTTATTTTTCAGCCAAATTTGGTGGTTAAAGTAGGGGAGGGCTCTACCTTAGATATAACGACAGCCTATAGAGGAATTCTGAATGCAATTACGGTTCCATCCGGAATAGAGACCACTAATGCGGAGCTCGCTGATTTGTTCTCTTCGAAAGGCATGTCAGGGATGTTAAATACCATATGGTTAATCATTTGTGCCATGTTTTTTGGGGGCTTTATGGAGGCAATAGGAGCCTTACATGAAATTTCATCAGCATTGATGAAAGCAGCAAAAGGAGTGTTTGGTTTATTTGCAAGTACTGTGGCGAGTTGCCTTGCACTTAATGTTACTGCTTCTGATCAATATTTAGCCATTGTAGTGCCAGGTAAGATGTTTAAAAAGGCCTTCAAAGATAAAGGATTGGCCCCTGAAAACTTGAGCAGAACATTAGAAGACAGTGGTACAGTAACCTCTGTACTAATACCTTGGAATACGTGCGGGGCATATCAATCTAATGTTTTAGGGGTGGATGTTGTTCATTATTTACCCTATGCATTCTTTAACTATATTTCTCCATTCATGACTTTAATTTTTGCTGCTTTTAGCATCAAAATAAAAATGTTAACTGATATCCCATCTAATGATTAGCAACTCAGAAATATCTTCAATTATTGAACTATCAGGTAAACTGATGACGCTCTTGGATTTAGACGAAAATAGAGCCAAATCCTATGGTGGAATTGCCTTTAATTTAGATCGAACTGAAGAGGATTTGGCTAAAATGGATGATGCCGAACTTCTGAAAGTTAGAGGTATTGGCAAAAGTTTGTTAGTAACCATAAAAGAAATAATAGCCCATGGCACTTCCGCCGAATTAGACGACCTAATTGCCCAGACACCGGAAGGGGTGCTTGACATGTTTAAGGTAAAAGGGTTGGGAGTGAAGAAGATCAAACAGTTATGGCAAGAATTGGGAATAGACAACCTCAATGATTTGCAAATTGCCTGTGAATCTGGCAAAATTGCGGAAACGAAAGGTTTTGGTGAAAAAACGCAAATCAAAATCTTAGAATCCCTTCAATTTATCAAACAACATAGTGGTAAACTTAAGATGAATCAGGCCGAAGAAGTGTCTGAAGCCGTTTTAGGTTTTCTGAAAGGAATTTTCGAAAAAGTAGAATCGATAGGTGCACTGCCAAGAAAGCTCGAAACCATAGATAAAATTAGCTTTATCACAACGGCATCGTTCACTGTTAAGTCAAAGTTAGCTGCTCCACTACAAGAAGATATGACAATTTCATCTCCTTTTGTGTGGAGAGGTTATTTTGAGAATAATCAAATTCCAATAGAGATCAGGTTTGTAGAAAAGGAGAATTATACTCAATCTAAGCTTTTAGCCAATGCTTCTAGAGCTCATTTCAATTACAGCAATGAAGGGCAAACTTTCTTTCATTATGTGAAATCAAATATTTTTGAAGCTACTGAAGAATACTATGAAGGCTTTGGTTCAAAATTAATAGTACCTGAAATGAGAGAAGGTCTCACTGAGTTTGAATGGATTAAAAGTCATTCAAATGATGATTTGATTTCCTGGGATAGCCTCAAGGGAAGTTTGCACAATCATTCAAAGTACTCTGATGGTAAAAATACACTTGAGGAAATGGCAGAAGCCTGTCAGGCTCTTGGGATGGAATATTTTGGAATTGCGGATCATTCTCAGACAGCTACATATGCCAATGGTCTTCCGGCAGGAAGAGTCATGCAGCAGCAGCAAGAGATTGATGAATTGAATGCGAAAATGACTCCTTTTAGAATTCTCAAAGGTATTGAGTCTGATATTTTGGGTGATGGCGGTTTGGATTATGAAAATGATACGTTGGCTACTTTTGATTACGTAGTGGCTTCAGTTCATGCCAATTTAGACATGGATATTGATAAGGCCACCTCCAGACTCGTCACAGCTATTGAGAATCCTTACACAACTATTCTAGGGCACCCTACAGGTAGATTATTATTGTCAAGAAAAGGTTATCCTATCGATTATAAAAAGGTAATTGATGCATGTGCGGCTAACCGGGTAATTATGGAAATAAACGCAAGTCCCTACAGACTGGATTTGGATTGGCGATGGATTCCATACTGTTTAGAGAAGGGAGTTATGCTTTCAATTAATCCCGATGCACATAAAATAGAGGGATTTTTAGACATGCACTATGGAGTAGCAGTGGCCAGGAAGGCCGGATTAACAAAAGACATGACTTTTAATGCCATGTCTTTAGAGAAAATTCAGGAGTATTTAAAAATGAAGAAAGTTTGATTAAAGCATTCTTCCAATTATTTGCTCAATACTCACACCTTCGGCTTCAGCTTTGAAGTTTCTTACAAGTCTATGTCTTAAAACAGCTACGGCTACAGCTTTAATGTCTTCAATATCAGGAGAATATTTTCCATGAATTATGGCATTGCATTTTGCTGCAAGTACTAAGTTTTGAGAAGCTCTGGGTCCGGCTCCCCAATCTAAAAATTCATTGGCTTCAGCAGCGGCCCTTTCTGTATTTGGTCTGGTTTTATGAACCAAATTGACGGCATATTCAACTACATTGTCAGCAACTGGAACTCTTCTTACTAAGTGTTGAAAATAGATTATCTCTTCGCCATTGAGTATTTGGCTTACCTTTTTCTTTGTATCTGAGGTAGTGTTTTTTACAATATTTATTTCCTGCTCAAAACTCGGGTAGTCCAGATTTACCATAAACATAAAACGGTCTAACTGGGCTTCAGGTAGCGGATATGTACCTTCTTGCTCTATAGGGTTCTGAGTAGCCAATACAAAGAAAGGTTTTTCAAGATTATGTTTTTCACCAGCTACAGTAACGGCATATTCCTGCATTGACTCTAAAAGAGCCGATTGTGTTTTTGGTGGAGTTCTGTTAATTTCATCAGCTAAAATGATATTAGCAAAAACAGGCCCCTTAACAAAACGAAAGTTTCTTTCATTGTCAAGCGTTTCAGAGCCCACAATATCACTTGGCATTAAATCTGGAGTAAACTGAATTCTGTTAAAATCCAGATCGAGGGCGTCGGCAATAGTCTGTATTAGCAAAGTTTTTGCGAGACCAGGAACTCCAACTAAAAGACAGTGCCCTTGACAAAATATGGCGGTAAGTAAGAGACGAACTGTCTCTTCCTGACCTATAATTACCTGCCCAATTTCTTTTGTTAGTTTTTCGTATGACTGTTTTAGAGCATCAGCTGCTTCTACATCTGTGCCAAATTGTGTTTTACTCACATCTATTAGATTTAATATTCAAATAACCTGCAAACCTGATACTCAGGATCAATTTTTATGTAAACCTCTGCAATGGCTTCTTTAAACCATTTGTCAATTTCTTCATTCTTTTTGTTCATCAAAGCGAATTCTTTGATTTTTTCGTAATCATCTTTCATGTTTATAACATGAGGAGAGTATTTATTCTTTAGATACAAAAGACGCATTCCTGTTTTTCCGTCAGGGCTCCTGTATGGAATAGGGCGTGTAATTGAACCTACTTTCATTGTATCTACAGCAAAATACAAATTTGGTTCCATTGTTTGGTCTAAGGCCATTTTATTACTACCCGTGTTCGGGTCAGTAATAATTCCACCCGTGTATTTAGTGTTTTCGTCTTCGCTATGAAGTCTTACTGCTTTTTCAAAAGTAAGTGTATCTATCAATATAAGATTTCTTAAGCTATCTAAATCTTTTGTAGGCACAGTCATGTCCAGCCTGTTGTATTCTGGTCTGAGAAGGATATGTCTGGCATGATATTCCTGTCCTCGAATCTCCAACAGTTGGATCAAGTGAAAACCAAATGAGCTTTCCACAACTTCGCTCATTTCATTAGGTTTTAGTTTCATTGCAGCAGCTTCAAACTCTGGAACCATCTGCCCTCTTTTAGCCCAGCCTAGGTCGCCACCATAAGTTCTGGAACCCTGATCTTCAGAGTATTCTTTGGCTAAAGTCTCGAAACTTTCGCCTGTTTCCACTTTAAGTCTGAGTTCGTTTAAACGATTCACCAAATCGTCTTTCTGACTTCTGGTGAGTTTCGCTAATCGTACCAATTGACCTACCACTACTTCAGATGGAATGTCGGGTAAACTGTCTTTCGGAATTGCAGAGAAAAACTTTTTAACTTCTTGCGGTGTCACTGAAATGTTTTCCGTAATGGTCTGCTGCATTTGCTGTGCCGTTAACTGCTCGGAAACCTGCTGCCGTACTTCAGATTTTAGCGTTTCAAGTGATTTGTTGAATTGTTCAACAATATTCTTTTCACTACCATAAATACGTACCATTTCCCCCATTCTTGCATCCAGCTGATTCTCTACCATGTCGGGTTCAACTACAACTGAGTCTATTTCAGCCTTCGCAACAAGAAGTTTTTGAACTGCCAGAGACTCCAATGCCTGACATTTATTAATCGGCTGTTGTTGTTCTTTTGATCTTAACAGCAGCGTCTCTACTTCTGATCTTAGAATGTAATAGTTGTCTACTTTAGCTATAATTCTATCCAGATTAGTCCCAACCATTTGAGCCTGACTAAGTACCGGAAGTAGTAATAACAATAATGCCTTTTTAAACATATTAATTTTAATTTAACAAATTTTTCTTTTTGTGCTCTTCAAATAAAGCCTTCACCTTTTCAATTTCAATAGTAGCCGGATATTTAACGGTCAGTTCAGCATTTAGTTGCTGCTCTAATGTTTTTTGGTAGTCTTTTATAACGGATCCGCGAGCCTCTTTGAGTGTTTTAGCTTTTGGTTCAAAAATCTCTTCTATATCAATTCTGTATTTATAACCTTCAAAAGTTGTCTCATAACTTCCAACCTGCCATGAGGTTCCATCTATCAATTCGTTTTCGCCTTCATAATAATTGCCATAGGCTACCTGAAAGGTGTTGTCTTTAGAGTTAAGAATCTTCTCTACGTCTCTTTTGTCTTTGCTGAAAAACTGGAAAGTGATACGTTGATTCTGTGGCCAGTCGAAACGATCTACTAATTTGTTTACGTCATAATCATACTCTCTGATGCGTGTAATGTCTAAACCTTCCTTGGTTAAATACTCAACAACAGCCTGAATTCTTTTTGAGCTTGTAATTACTTCTTCACCAATATCTCTATGCCCGCCTATCTCTACTACATAGCCCGGGTTTTTCTCCATGATTAATAGTAATCCTGTTAGTTTTTGTTTTAACTCATTACTTAAATCAAATTTGTTTTTTTCAAAGTAGAAAGGGGCAATGCCTCTTTTTAGCCTAAATGGTTTTCCATCCTCTATAATAGAATAGTATTCTTGAATCAAACTATCGGCAGAGGTTCTGATAATCATAGCTCTGGCTTTTCTAGGCCATTGATACTTTCCTATATTTCTTTCGTAGAATAATCGTTGACCTGTGGTATCAGCAACTGATTTTTCGTATAAATTATCGTTCAAATAATTACTCACCACTAAACCTTCTTTGAAAGACTGTATGGTAGAACTAAATGAGTTGTCCCAATTAGCCAGATTCTCTATAATTAAGGCATCGAGGTTTTGCTTTTTCCAATCGTTGTAAAACCACCTAAGATACATTTCTGGCGAATAACCGGCTATATGCTTCTCAAATGTTTGGCGATCTTCAGCATAGTTTAGGAACTCTGAAACGGTGAAAGTTTTCTGTCCTGCTTTGAAAAGAACATTGCTCTTCAATATTGAACGATCAGCTTTCCAGTTTCTCTTTAATAGCCTTTCATCTGCCAAAGAAAACAGGTCTTCAAGGTTGTTTTTATTTTCCTCAATATTAAGTCTGCTTCTATACTTGTTCCTGGCTAGTTCGTTTAAGTATAAACCTCTGGAGTCCGTAGTTATTTTATTGACTATTTGATCTTCTAGAGTCTCGTAAGGTTCGAGAGGGAATTTCCTTTCCGATTTTATAATGTGCCAGCCTATACTTGATTTAATAGGCTCACTAATTTGGCCAGGTTTAAGGGAGAATGCGGCCTGTTCAAAACTCTTTTCTGCCCAGCTCCCAATTGAAAAAGGAGCGAGTAATCCTCCGGCATCCTTCGTTTTTAGATCATCACTATTGTTCTGGCAGATTTCAATAAAGTCTTTACCACTTTGTAATAATGCATAGAGAGAGTCGATTTTACTTTTTTGATAAAGGCTGAACTCATTGTTTGCCTCTTCAGGAATTGCCTTGAGTATATGTCTTACTT
>JANSYO010000141.1 GCA_024742395.1 Cytophagales bacterium | reverse complement strand
GATAAGATGAAATCACAAAATGACCATTAGACTCATTTCCCGAACTATAGAAGCATTTAGAAGACAATTCAACGATTAATTATCATCTGTAGAGAGGAAGCCATTAACCATGAATCAAAGATACATAGACTATGCTCAATACAATATTTGGGCAAATGACAGAATTACTAACACGCTATTACAACTGGAAGAACAGCTGCTCAATAAAGAGTTGCCCGGCAGTTTTCCTACTATCAGAAAGACACTTTGGCACATTTGGCTAGCCGAAACAGCCTGGCTTTCCAGATTAAATGGAAAAGGATGGGAGGCAACAAAAGTCAGAGAGTTTTCCGGAACCGTTAAAGAGCTTATTTCTCAATGGAAGGAGACATCAGAACAATTCAAGGAGTTTACCCTAGATGCTGATTTGGAAACCCTGGTGCATTTCGAACAAAAGGATGAAACTTTTGCAATTCCTGCTCGTGAAATTATTCAAACGGTTTGTAATCACGGTACATACCATAGAGGACAAATCGTAAGCATGTTGAGACAATTAGGAATCACCCACATCCCACAAACAGATTATATTGAATGGGTTAGAGAAAAAGAACGTGGTAATATCATCTCAGGTTAAGCTCAGTCTGCACTCGTCTAAAAGAATGGTTAGTCCCCAAATTCTTTTAACACTTAAAGGCTGATATTTTATTACAAATTACCCGGATTTAACTTTACTCATCCGGGCTCATTACAGCCATACTGTAGAAGCATTCTGGCTTTCAGTTTTGTATTTAAACCAAAACCATAAATCAATTCATATTTAAAAGGCACTACCTCAAAAAAGTTCTCCCGTGAGGTTTCAGTAGAACCAGTTCCATCCGTAGTTTCAATTATTGACATAGACCTTTTAGAAAGGTCAGAACCGTTTACAAAGCCATTGATCCAATTTACCAGTCCTGCCCCCTCATTATAAGTCATTTCCAGAGTAATGACCCTTTTGGTATAATCTACCTGAACAGCGGGAGTGAAATTACTGTGAGTTACTCCTTCTATTTCTATTAACTTATCGGTACCGGGATTATATGAAAAAGAAGAACCAAAATTTTCGTCAATTTCAATTCCAGAACTATTGTTCGGCGGCATATTATGTATGAGGGTAAAAGAAGTTCTTCCGTCCGTTCCGGCCGAAGTAGAGCTAGGGTAATAGTCAAACATATTGTAGCGAAAGGTCTCAGTACCGCTAACATCCTTAATAATGATGGAAAGGCTACGGTTATCTGGGGAAGAAAACCAGCTTTGCAAATCACTTATATCACTGGCATTTGCCGTTTCAAAAGTGAGTGGAAATTCAGCCGTCAGGCCGGTATTGGGCTCCAGGCAACTTCCCCCAAAAACCGTAAAGGTATCGATCTCGAAACCTACTGAATTGGTAATAAGAACATTTGTTGTATTTAGTACACCAGCTATTTCTATCGTCACTGTATTATCTAAGGCCTCAGGAAATACAGCCGAATAACCATTTCCTAAAAGCCCAATAATTTGAGATAATTTAATAGATCCTTCGATATTACCGGTAACATAAAGATCGCCATTAATAGCTAAACTATCCTTATCAAAATCGCCATGTATAAGGCCGGGTTTAGCATGGCTATTAGCAATTATAAGCTGATTATCTCCTTGAAAGCTATATCCGGCTTCAGGACCTAAAAAGACATTCCCATCTCCGCTAGCAAACGCTCCAGCCAAATATCAAATACGAACGTTATAGTCTCCATAGAGGTCAGAATAACCTGCCCCATCACCTATATTAATGTTCCCAAGACCTTCTAAATTTTGCAGCCCGGCAATTACCCCTAAGTTAATATTATATGAACCTGAAGTGTTATTCATTCCTGCATTGCTACCGATTGCCACATTTCGCTTGCCATCAGTATTGTTACTTCCATTCAGTGAACCTATATATGTATTAAACTGCCCTGTTGAATTAATATTCCCTGCACCTTGCCCAATTAGAATGGATTGTAAGTCACCTTCAAAACTAAGTCTGGAAGAAGCACCTAGAGGTATAGTGGAGATACTTGAGCTTTGAGAAAAAGAGGTAAATGGAATTATTAAGCTGAAGAATGCTAAAAGTTTTTTCATGATTATAAATTTTAAATAACTAGTCGGTAAATAAATTTAGAGATATTTTTTGTGGCAATAGTTTTCTCTAACCTTAACAAGGCGGTTCTTCAGCCAAAACACAAGAAATTTAAACACTCAAAAAATCTACTTCGAAAAATCGAAATACTACTAGTTACAACTTCAAATAATCATAAAAACACCTCCGGAAATTATTTATCATAAATCAGGAACAATCACGCCAAAAAATATCCTATATAGATCATTATCAAACACTTACTCAATATTAAACCACAAGTATATCTAGTAAACATCTAATCAAATATTTGGTGGTGAATATTAAATAATTCAAACACCAGAAGAATTCTTAAAGTACTTAAAATACTAAAGCAATGACCATCCGATAAATTTTTGATTTTTTTTTGTATTAACAGTTATAAAACCAAGAATCACTTACTCTTTTTAATCACCGGACATACAAGGCGTTATGCACATAAAATAGAGGCAAATGGCCTTCCACATAGAAAAGGAAACCGTTGCCACAGACATAGAAACCCTGGTGCCTTTCTAACAAAAGGATAAAACTTTTGCAATTGCTGCTCGTGAAATTATTCAAACGGTTTGTAATCACGGTACATACCATAGAGGACAAATCGTAAGTATGTTGAGACAATTAGGAATCACTTCTATTCCACAAACAGATTATATTGAATGGGCTTAACGTGGTAATCTTTAATTGAAACTGACTTACCTTTTGCCCACCATGCACTTTGCCAATATTCGCCGCTCATCACGGTATAGTACAGTATGAAGTAAATGAAGCGTTAATTTCAAGCTTAAATCAGGTTTAACTTCTCAAAATATACATCCAATAATCCTGTAAACAGAGAAGGTTTAACCCGAATCATATTTTGCCGGGTATAAAGCCTCACTTTAATCTATTGGCTTGAAATCAAAATTGAAATAATGAAGTCTTTCTTTTTAGCTGCTCTTATTGTTCTTACCCTTTCTTGTACTAAAGAAAACACCGTCAATTTCATCATTAATAAAAACTCCGCGAATACTAAAATTTTCGTAGATCCAAATGCCGATGAGCTAATAAAATGGGCAGCGAAAGACCTGGCTACCGATTTATCAGAAATAAGTGGCAGAGAGATAACTGTAAAGTTGACTTCTGAATTTAACGAACAGGAAAATGGCATCTTCATTGGAAAGATTGATGACCAATTAATAAAGGCCTTACCTGCTAAACATCAGGGAGAACTGTCAAAAGAGTGGGAGAAGTTTATCATTGAAAAAAACACAGAAAATCTCTTCATCGTAGGAAGTGATATCAGAGGTACAGTCTTTGGTATTTTTGATGTAGCAGAAAGACTGGGCATCTCGCCATGGAAATGGTGGGCTGATGTTCATCTCGAAAAGAAAGAAGAACTAATTCTGAATCTACCCAAACAAGGAATCATAGACAGCCCATCCGTCAAGTTTCGAGGCATTTTCTTAAATGACGAAGACTGGGGTTTGCAACCTTGGGCTGCCAAAACTTTTGAACCAGAAACCGGTGACATTGGCCCCAAAACCTATGAAAAGATTTTTCAATTATTGCTGAGGCTAAAAGCCAATACCATTTGGCCGGCAATGCATCCCAGCACACAAGCCTTTTTTACCATACCAGGCAATAGAGCTATGGCAGAGAAATACCACATATCAATTGGTACCTCTCATGCTGAACCAATGCTCAGGAACAATGTAGATGAATGGGATCATGAAAAATATGGCGACTTCAATTATTTCACAAATAGTGAGCGAGTAAAGCAATACTGGCAAGAAAGGATATCAGAAGCCAAAAATGGCAATAACATCATTAGTCTAGGCATGAGAGGCATTCATGATTCAGGTATGGAAGGGAATGCCACAGAGGAAGAAAAGGTTAAACTATTGGAGACGATTATTGCTGATCAGCGTGAAATGCTCAGTAAAACACTTAACAAGCCTATAGAGGAAATACCCCAGGTCTTTACCATTTACAAAGAAGTTTTAGAGCTCTACAATAATGGCTTACAAGTTCCGGAAGACATTACATTAATTTGGACAGATGATAACTATGGGTACATCAGGAGATTGAGTAATGAAGGCGAAAGAAAACGAAAAGGAGGAAGTGGTGTTTACTATCATTTAAGCTATTGGGGCAGACCACATGATTATCTATGGCTTTCCAGCACACAGCCTGGCCTGATCTGGTACGAGATGTCAAGAGCCTACCAAAACGGAGCACAAGACATTTGGATAGCCAATGTAGGAGATATCAAACCGGGTGAATACGCCATGGAGTTTTTCCTTGATCTGGCCTGGGATGTAAACAGTATAGATGAAAACAACATACAAAAGCATCTTGAGACTTGGGCTGCCAGAGAATTTGGTGCTGATAATTCGACAGAAATTGCCGCTATAATGGACGAATACTACCGACTGGCAATGCTAAGAAAAGCAGAGTATATGGGTTGGAGCCAAACGGAGCCTATTACGCCAACCAGGCTAACAGAATTTACACCGGAAGAAGCAGAAAACAGACTGAAAGCCTATACTTCTTTGATAGATAAAACAGAGGCAATAAAAATGCATATTCCGGACGAAAGAGCCGATGCCTTTTTTCAGCTCGTAGAATATCCTGTAAAGGGTGCCGCTTTTATGAACCAGAAATTTTTGTTCGCTCAGCAGGCTCAACTAAGTACAGAGTCTAAAGAGAAAGAACAGTTGTCTCTGGAAGCGTATAAAAACATTGAGGATTACACCAAGGAGTATAATGAAAGAAACAATGGAAAGTGGAAAGCCATGATGTCCATGAATCCGAGGAACCTTCCTGTCTATAACCTGCCTGATTATTCCACTTCAGATTCCTTAATTTCGAGGATAAACTCCCTGCCAAAGAAAAACTTGGTGGCTATTCAAGCAAATGAATTTTCAAGTTCAAAAGGTATAGAAAACTATGAATGGAGGTCTATAAATGGACTTGGCTACAGCAACGCCAGTGTCACATTATTCCCATTCGAAAACCATTCTTTTGTGAATCAAAAGCCTACAGTAACCTACACTTTTGAAGTAGAAAAAGCAGGAAAATATCAGGTAGAAGTGCGATTCCTACCTAACCACTCCAATGATTTCAACCATAAAACCTGGCTTCAGGTAAATGATGAAGAAGCAAAGGAGTATTTCTTAAACACCAGAGGAAGAAGTGAGCAATGGAAAGAAAATACTCTTCGGAATTTTACATCTGTAAAACATCCAATTGTCATTGACAGAGCAGGCAAACAAACATTGACTATAGCCGTCAATCAGACCGGAATAGTGATAGATCAAATTGGTGTCAGCCCGGAAGGCCATCACACTTATTATGAAATCGAGAAATAGACAGACATGAATCTGACTTTTCTCCCATATTAGATCATTAAAAGAAGTGTATTTGAAAACGTTGGGGAAGGTCGATCGATCCAATGTTCAGGTTATTCATATATGTGGTAAATATCAAATGACTTGTACCAACAAATTAATCTAAGCCCAAAAAACTCCACATAAACACCCGTTAAGAAGTGTAATGTCAACTACCTTTGCAGGATGAATACCTTTGACAGCTTCAAGATCAAAAAACAGTTACGCAACGCCCTGGACGATTTGGGCTTTTCTAAACCCACTCCTATTCAGGAAGAAGCGTATTCACCTATCATGGCGGGTTTTGATTTTGTAGGTATTTCTCAAACGGGTACGGGTAAAACCATGGCTTATCTACTGCCCATTTTGCAGGATTTGGCCTATTCTGAGCAGCTTCATCCCAGAGTTCTTATCGTCGTACCTACTCGTGAATTGGTACTTCAGATTGTAGAACATATTGAGAAGCTTACGCCATACCTGAGTGTTAGAGTGCAGGGAGTGTATGGAGGTAGCAATAATTTTCAAACGCAGAAACTGGCGGTGATGGAAGGTCTCGATATTCTGGTAGGTACTCCAAGAAGACTTTACGACCTGGCCATCAGCAATGTTCTGCGACTTAAAGCTGTTAAAAAATTAGTCATTGATGAAGTAGATATTATGCTTGACTTTGGTTACAAAACACAGTTAAGAAATATCTTTGAATTGCTACCTAATAAGCGTCAAAACATCCTTTTTTCAGCCACGATGACCAAATATGTGGATGAACTTATTGATGATTTCCTGATTAATCCGGTAAAGAAAACAACTTCTGTCAGTGGTACACCCTTAGAAAATATTAGTCAGGAAGCTTATGCTGTGCCCAATTTCTATACCAAGGCCAATCTGCTCAATTACCTATTGCTTGATGAAGAAGAATTCAAAAAGGTCTTAATTTTTGTAGGAACAAAAGTTCAGGCAGACAGACTGGCGGAAACTCTGGAGTTTGGCTCAGAAATCTCAGTCATTCATTCGGGAAAAGAGCAAAACAAACGTACCACCTCTATTGAAGATTTTGAAAGCGGAAACAGCAGAATACTCATAGCCACTGACGTAATCTCAAGGGGTATAGATCTTGAAAAAGTCTCACATGTTATCAGCTTTGATACTCCTTATTATCCTGAAAATTATATTCACAGAATAGGAAGAACAGGTCGGGCCGAAGAAAAAGGCAAGGCGATATTGCTGTTTACCGAGAAAGAATCTGAGCTCAAAGAGGCTATAGAGAATCTGATGAATTACGCCATTCCCCTAAATGAATGGCCGGATGAAGTTGAAAAAACGGGCCAGTTAACACCGGAAGAAAAGGAAAGTCCGGCAGACCAGGAAGAGATACCTTTAAGGAAACCTTCAATAGAATCTGGCGGTGCTTTTCATGAGAAATCAGCCAAAAACAGTAAAGAAAAGGTAGAAAGAGTCGCCTACGAAAAAGTGCTGAAAGAACGCTTCAAGAAGCCTATCAGACGTGGTGATAAAATTCAGAATATGAAAAAGAAAAAGAGGAAGAAGTAAACCCTTCCTCCTCCACAGGCACATATATTGTAATTTAATTACATAACAATCAGCCAATTAATACTCTTTAAATTATTTTTGAACACTTATGTTTAAGTCTCAACTGTGCCTTTTCAAATTGGATAATATCCCTCTGTAAGCAACTGTTGAAACTAAGCATAATCATTCGTTTGAAGACTTTCCTGCAAAGTATTGGCTTCTTTAAAAAGCTCGGTAAGAAACCCATTGTACACATTTAATTCAAAGGGTACATCCGCGTTTTTCTCCATATCGTGAAAATGATGAGTAGCAAACAGCTCCATCCCCATAAATTTATTCATTTTATGAAATCCAAACATCACTCCTTCATCTACACTTGTTTGCTCAAAAAACTCATCTTTCAGGGTAAATGCGGCTTTAGGGGCATTCCAACTGGTGGTTAGAATGTACTTAGTCCCTTGCATCAATCCGCCGGTACCGTAATTGATCTCCGGATTTTTACTACTACGTCCATCACTGGTATACAGACCATTTTGGTGACCTGCGGTCAAAACTTCATCAAGGTACTTTTTAAAACCAAATGGTAGCTGAAACCACCAGACAGGTGTATGATAAATCACCAGGTCAGCCCATTTAAACTTTTCAACTTCTTCTAATGGCTCATAGTTTTCTCCTACCTGGGTAGATTTAACCTCAAAACCTTCTTTGGGTGTAAAAAAGTCAATTGTATTTAGGTAAAGTGTTTCATTAAACTTACCACCTGAGTGTGCAAAGGGATGAGCCCCGTTGATGATGAATATATTCTTCATTTCTTTTTTTTACAAAACTAGGGTCATTAGTTC
>JANSYO010000284.1 GCA_024742395.1 Cytophagales bacterium | reverse complement strand
CGCGCAATAGTTTTGCGCATTTGAGATACATTGACCTCATCATAGCTTTCTTCACCCACTACCTTTGGTAGCTCAATTGCCTGAGCGGCAGGTTTATCACCTTGTGGGGCAGCCTTCGGTTGAGCCTGAGGGGTATAGTTTTCCACATCGCGTTTGATGATCCTTCCTCCATCGCCGCTACCGGGAATCTGATTGATATCGTATCCTTTTTCCTCAGCTAGTTTTTTAGCCAAAGGTGATGCTTTGATTCGACCACTATCCGTAGTTGTGTTATTGGTAGCTTCTGCGGGTTGTGGAGTACTGGCAGATTTTTGTTCTGTAGCTTTTGGGGCTGATTCAGCACTTGATTTGGCAGGTTGCTTTTCTTCTTTTTGATCTTCTTTGCCTGATCCTGAATCTTTTGATTTGGACTTATGAGCTTTTAATAAGGATTCATAATCAGCACCTTTTTCACCAATAATAGCAATCACGTCATCTACCGGAACTGACTCTCCATCGCCTACTGCGGTGTACAGCAATACACCATCTTCGTAAGACTCAAGCTCCATAGTAGCCTTATCTGTTTCCACCTCGGCCAGGATATCGCCTGATTTCACTTCATCCCCTACTTTTTTGAGCCATTGGGCTATTGTGCCCTTCTCCATGGTATCGCTCATTTTAGGCATTAGAATGAGCTCTGCATTGATATCTGAAGTATCAACTTCAGCACCGTTATCGCTGCTTTCTGTAGATTCTTCTTTTTTGGCGGAGCTCTCATCGCCAGAATCTTCCTTCTGACTTGCACCACCTTCATTTTTGATCTCCTTGAGAAGGTCATCTATATTTTCACCTTTTTCACCAATGATGGCAATCACACCATTTACAGGTACGGATTCTTTCTCCTGCACACCAATATAAAGCAGCACGCCATCTTCAAAAGATTCGAGCTCCATGGTAGCCTTATCGGTTTCTACTTCCGCCAGCACATCACCTGATTGCACTTCATCTCCTTCTTTTTTTATCCAAGATGCGATGACACCTTCTTCCATGGTATCACTCATTTTTGGCATTCTGATTACTTCAGCCATAGGTGTTTTATCTTAATTTTTTATCAGTTTCGATTAAATCAAAAATAACTAATGTTGCTACAGGTGGGCAAATTTAGAATTATTTTGTTACCTCCATCCCGAAATTAAGCAAATGATTGCTTATTTAGATGCTATTAATCTTAATCCATAAATAACTGTTTAATATGCCGGTTGTTCATCCCTCAGATTACAAAGCGCCAAGGCGATTATTCAACAGGCATATAGAAACCATAATCCCGGCTG
>JANSYO010000196.1 GCA_024742395.1 Cytophagales bacterium | reverse complement strand
GCAATAAGCAGGGTCTCCTGGGGCACAGTCTTGCCAGGCTTTAAAGAGCGTATCAACGAGTGGTGTGATGCCGAGTGTGACTTCCTCTTGGCAAAGAAGATCTTCGAGTTTTTTCCCCTTGACCTTATCTTTGATTAGGTGGTGGACTTTCATCTCTTTTTGGTGGATAATCCTATCCATCAGGTTAGCTTTTAGGGCAGTAAACCTCTCAGGAAAGTTCCATAGCCCTAGTCCTCCCTGGAACATTGGTTGTTGGGCTCTTCTATGGCTTACTTTAGTGGCTCTATTGCCACTTTTAGTGGTCCACAGGAAAGTTTTGCACGCTTCCTCGAGTTCATTGGAGGACTTTCCACATATAAATCCTCTAAACCAAAGCTTAGAGAGATAGTAGCACTTTAGGATAGTCACTTTCAGATGCATGTTCATCCTTGGAGCGACGTGTTGGGATATTTCCTAAGAGGATTGCTCCAATTGCTTGGAGAAGTCTTCAGCAAGTGATTCCTGGTCAAAGGCAAACCCAAGATATCTGAAATATTTGTTCATGAGCTCTTTAATCTCACGGCCTGACATCTTATCATTAATAATAAAAGTTTTCTTGACATTTATCTTCAGTCCTGTAGCTAGTGCCAACTTGTCCAAGCACTCTATCCAGATATCGATACCAATAGATGTCAATGATGCGAGACAAGTGTCGTCTGCGTACATAAGGAGAGCAAGGAGCATGTCTCCTAGCCTGGGGAGATGTATTTTCAGATCTTCTCGTTCTGAACATCTCGCGAGTAGCTCCACGACTAGCGCAAATAAAAGCGGACTAAGGGGGTCCCCCTGTTTCACACCTGTTTGTATAGCAAATTTGTTGGTCAGAATTCCGTTAACCATCACTCTGGCTGTACTGCCTATAATCATTGTCTTTACCAGCTGTACGAATCTAGATGGAAATCCAAGATGTATCAGAATTTCAAATAGAGAATTGTGTGCGACACTATCGTACGCTTTCCGGAAGTCCAAGTTAAGTATCTTGGTTTTCTTTTGCAGGAGAAGATCTAGCATTAGCACATTGTCATACAGCAAGCGCCTCGGCATGAACCCGATTTGGTAATTGGGAATAATGTCTGTAATCACTACGTTCATCCTGTTCGCGAGTACTTTGCACAAGATTTTGTAATCCGCATTCAGTAATGTAATAGGTCTATAGTTACCTATGTCTTGACTATCACCGCCTTTATGTATCAGAATTATGGTACCTTCTTTCCATTCTGAAGGCATGTACCCTTTATCCATTATATCGTTAAAGTTATTGCACAGGAGATTGATACTCTGTTCTCCCATCAACTTGTATACCTTTGACGGAATGCCATCTATTCCAGGGGACTTGTCTCCTTTACTTTGGCTGATCGCCGTTTCGACTTCGTCGATATCAATCGATTCCCCGAACGATCTTAGGTCTTTGTTTGGTGGTGTCCAGAGTGTCAACATTTCTTGTAGTTATTTGGCGTTCGTAGATTTGAATTTGTACAGGTTGGAGTAGAAAGATTCTACTGCTTTAACTATATCTTCAGGTTCTTCAACTACTGCGCCTGTAACTGGGTCTTTAACCGCATTTATCGCTGACTTGTTTCTCTTTGCAGCAAGCTTTCTGGTGACAAAACCAGATGGTCTTTCGTGTGCCACTGTCTCCACAGCTGCGGCCCACATTACTTTCGCTTTCTCATGAAGTTTACTCCATGCTTCTATGCTAGCTTTCCATTTAATCCTGTTTGCACTCTTCGGGTATCTTTTGGCGAGGGATTTTGCTATGTAATAGTTTTTCCTCCTCTTTTTGAGTGTTTTCTTCTCCCATCTAATTAGTGCTTTCCGAACGTTGGCTTTATGCTGTGACCACTCTCCTCCGCAGACAAGAGCTAGTTCGTTCTTCACAGTTCCTTTCAGGTGTTCGTTCACCATCAAATAGCTCTTGAAACGCCAGAAAGGAGGTTTGTACTGTGGAGGTTCTAACTTTACCCTAATCATGTGATGATCATCGGCCAGATGATTCATTCTAATCCTATACTTTACAACTGACAAGGCCTTCGAGTTGAAGTACACTCTATCTAGCCGTGAAATGTCTCTGTACGTAAAAGTAAGATTGTTTGTTACTACTGCAGCATCCTGATATTTGTCTAATATTGGTTTGACTAGCTCCATGTTAGCTTTCCCAAGGTCTGTACTGGGCTTGTTTCTGTCTCTTGTTTGGTCCATAACAAAGTTAAAGTCTCCGAGGATGACTTCTTTACCTTCTAGGATTTTGTAGTTCTTCTCCCACCATTGGTTTCTTGATGAACCGGCCGGAGCGTACAGCGCTAGGAATTTGTACTTCCTCCCTTCTGACATTACCACGCAAGATATGAATCTGTATTGTGTGTCTATTGTGACATCGCAAACTTTGATGTC
>JANSYO010000181.1 GCA_024742395.1 Cytophagales bacterium | reverse complement strand
ATTCCTATGAAAGGCAAACCAGGAAGCATCTTGAGGTCAATAGGGGGCGACATGTTGACGATGTGCCCATATCCTTGCTTCAGCATATGTGGCAAGCACATTTTAGCACACATAAATGTACCTCTTGAGTTAACATCATTAATCAAATCGTATCTAAAGAACTCAAAACGTCAGCGCAATGAAAAAGAAAAAAATCGGCAAGACCTCTTCATAGGTGTGTCGACCATGTCTTTCCACCACAAAGCACCAGCATTATTGATCAAGATATCGATACTGGAAGAAGAAACTCAATTAGCACAAACTCACACGTCTCATCCAATAAAATCCTCAACAGCTTACCGACCAAACTTCTTTAACGTTTCATCAATCATTCTTTCTACTGATTGATCATTGCGAACGTCGCACTGGATAGGAAGCGCTTCTCCGCGAAGTTCTTCCTATTGAGTCTTCCATGTTCGCATACAGGTTGAATAAATCATACTGACCTCCTTAGCCACAGAATAAACAGTCCCGGGGAGATTAGGACGTTCTTCTACCGTCTTAGCAGCAGCAACAACTTTGCAAGCCGGCGAGTTAGCTTCCCCCCAAAACCTTCAAGTACCAACCTTCCCTAGCTAAAGAAAGACAAATCTCTCTTCCAATACCTCGAGAAGCACCAGTGACAATAGCAACCCTTCCTTTCAACGACATGAGAAGAAGAAAACTATAGTTGTCTTCAAATTTTGTACCAAAACTAAAAGCTCCTGAGATGCTTCAGCGGTCCTCACGTCGACATGATCGTCGAAATTTTTTATCAGAAAAGTGGTTTTTATGTGAGAAGTGGGTAAAGCACAGTTTCTAGATGTTCTTGCTTACACAATAAAGAGATAAAGGTGTAAAACAAAGGTTTATATTCAATAAATAAGAAAAATGAAAAGGTGGAACAAGCAACAAACAGGCAACGAGGCTAATCACGCATATCATTTCTTTGATTTGCAAGAAGCCTGAACTTCTTCTTCCTCATTAAAATGGTAATAGGGTAATTTTTCGCCCTGAGCTTTTCAATAAGCATTCTAGCGGATTCGGGAGATGTGACAAGTTGGTCGATCATCAAAGACACAACAAACTCGAGCTGTTTCACCTTTGTCTTCCAGGTTTTTACTGATTTTGCCGAACGCTGTTGTTTCTTCTTGTATTCTTGCGCAATATGGGTTTTGTTTGCGAGCTTGCCTCTCCACAGTGCTCGCTCAGAGAGCATTTTTTGTTTGGTTTGTTGTCTTAGCAAACACAGTTTTCCTTTTTCAAGTTCCTTCGCTTCTTTAGCTGCTAGTATCGCTTTTGCTCTTATTCTCTTGATATCAGCTTGAGAAGTTTGAACTTTGCGGAGATTTGCCATTGTGGTTACTTTTCCGGCCAACGCCCTTTGCACAAATCTGGGACCACCACAAGCGCCATTTTCTTTCGTAGCTGCTTCCTTTTCTTTTCTTATTATGGTATCTACGCTTTGGTTGACAATTCTAAGAGCTTTTTTGTGTCTTTCCTCAAGGTTGAGTTTCTTCATGTCTTCTGGTATGTCTATGATCTCCTTTTTGTATTGTGTGAAAGTCACATCACAGTTTGGTTCATTGTCTTTATAATTCCAAATTCCTGTGGCAGAAAACCCACTCTGGATATTGGTTGGAGAAAAGGCTTTGCGATAAGGCGTTTCAACCCAGGCGGCCAGGTTTGCAAATTTAAGTGTTTGAAAGTTCTCTAAGTTTTTCTTTAAGTAAGTCTTAAGAGGACCATACACAGCAACATCAAGAGGAGAAGCTATTTTTGTTGTATTTGGAGGTAAAAAAGCAAGCGCTATTTTTTTCTTGTGGAGAGCTTGAATTGTTTTGATATCAACGTGAGAAGTACAGTTATCTACAATGAGTAAAATCCATTTGTCATCATTGACTTCTTTGCGAGCATCCACAGCAAAATTTTCGAGGAGTACTTTGTGGAATAATTTCTTTGTCATTCTTCCTGAAGCACTAACTTCAATATAACATTCATCTAAGAATCCTTCTGGACCAATTACAGGCAATGATTCTTCTCGTTTCTTCTTATTGGAAACAGGAACAATCCAAGTTGCTGGTAAATAGATTCTTGCTGCACTGATGATGCAAAACATGCTGAACTTTGGTACTTTTAAAACAGATCCACATAGGAATATAGCTTTCCCAACAGCGGATACAAGATGTTTGCCTCCATACTTTTTTGGGATTGAAGTTGTTTCATCAGATGTGAAAATGTGTTTCGCTTCTAGTTCATGCTCCCTCACGAAATTTTGAAGATCTTTTAGAAATGCCATTATACTGCACCTATGTAGGGCAGTTTTGCGTTGACTAGAGACAGATACAGCAACTTTAGTGCTCAACTTCCACGTTTTTTTAAACTTTCTCATCCAGGTTCTGGAAAACTGGGGCACATCTTTTTCGGGATTACTTTTAGCTTCAAGGGTTTGCCAAATCAAAATAGCAGTTGCTCGTATCCTAGAATCGGACCAAGGTAATCCCTGTTCAGCATCAGAGGCAATTCTTTCAGATAAGAGCGCTTGGAATTCAAATGGGAGCAGTGGATTCCTCCCAATTTTGGGTGCTTTGTATAAGTTTTTACTAAGTAACCTTGCTAGCGTACTATTCGGCACAGAATATAGTTCTGCTATATCAGAAATGCACATGATTTCTGGATCTTCGCGCTTTCGCTTCCACGCTTCGTCTAATGCTGCCTGAATATCTTCTCTGCTACAAGGCATTATATCATAGAATCAAAGTTGGATATGGATGACGGAGCTTCGAGAATTCACATAAAATACCCAACTTTTTCTCACACAAAAGCCACCTTTTCGCCGCCATGAGAGGGTTGTTTTGAATATCTTCTAGAAGCTTAGAGATTTATTTGATTGCTCATTATCCTAGGTGTAAAACAGACTGTTTTATACATTGAACATAAAATGAGGCTCTCGGAACCCATCTGCACAGGCGTCGTTCCCACAAAAAAATTTCGACGATAATCCTTTACACATGAAATCCTTTACATATTACCAAGTATTACGTTGTTATTGTGATAAAGACATTTTTCCATTTTATGTCCGGTGGGAAGCGCCTCCGCTCTTGTTTGCGGCCTCCTGGTTCTCGAACTAACAGTTCGAGTATGACAGTTCGTTGGGCAGCAACTGGGATT
>JANSYO010000355.1 GCA_024742395.1 Cytophagales bacterium | reverse complement strand
GGAGTCCTATGTAACCAACTCCAACTGATAAGACTCTATCGGACAAAATACGGGCTTTTTCTATAAATCCCGGAAACTTTGCCCGTTGGTGATGGTAAATAAGGAAGCCATATAAAAATCATAAATTCATAATAATGAACACGTTGAACTCAGCCCGTAAAGGAAATAAAAGGCAGGCATCGCCGAAACACTATTAACTGCCACCACCGTACCACATGTTTGGAGGTTACCAGGTTCCTCCTGCCCGAATTTCTGAGATGCTTGAATCCTTGAAAAAGGAATTTGATAGTTTAGCACATGATGTAAATAGGTACAAAACACAAAGAGATGAGTATGAAAGAAAAGGTTTGTGTTACGCTTTAATCGAACAACACTTTTCTTAATGAGTATCAATAGTACAATCTCAGATCACTGAAATATCTGCCATAAAAAATACGCTAGCAGACTTAGAAAGAAGACATGCGACACTTGCGCAATCGTAAGTTACAATTTGTTTCTTGTGACCATCTGCGTTTGTTAACATGTTTGCTATTGTTGCTGTTGTTGTTCTTTTTTTTTTTGAAAAGATATAAGGATGAAATTATGCGATTACAAGGAACACAACCAGCTGGGGAAAGAAACTTTGGTAGGAAAATATATTTGCAAGAGTTTAAGTGTTTCTAAACATCTATTTTGTAAACCAGATATGAGAAGAAACGAAAAGAACACATTACCATCTCTAATACAAAGAAATGAAACAAACTTTTCATTTCCAAACGCTATTGCGCCTATTAAACCTCCAGGACAGAACGGAAACTTACAACTCGGAAAAAGACAAAGAACAGAAGATAATTCTTTACAGAGAGGAGAGGAACTTCCCTCAATTCAAGCACCAAAAATATCTAGAACTTCAACGGATAGTCAGGATGCTAAACTCTCTCCGCTTTCGAATTCTTCTGATAAACAAAAGAACAGCGAAATACCAATGTCACCTTCATCCGAGATGCGTGTGGATTCAACTTCTGAGCAAAATACCTCAAATAACGATGAATCTTCTCTGTACGTGCTTCAATTGTTGATTTACGTTTTAATGTACTCATGTTATCACAATGTGGAATTACAGTTCTCCAGTGGTC
>JANSYO010000105.1 GCA_024742395.1 Cytophagales bacterium | reverse complement strand
CATCAGATCGAAGGGATACAACCACCTCATCACCAGGATTATCAACGGCCAAACCGAAGATATCAAAACCGCAGGATACATTAGCTACAGTGGCTGGGGCAAAAATATTTATGCTTTCAGACATCCTTTTAGTTTAAATATGAACTAAGGCTGATGATATCAGCAAAAACACCCATGGCGGTTACTTCAGCACCTGCTCCCGGCCCTTTTACTACCAGCGGATTGGTCTTATACCTTTCAGTGGTGAAAGAGATGATGTTTTCTGATCCGGCAAGATTATAGAATGGATGTCCTTTGCCTATGGCTTCTAATCCTATGGAAGCTTTCCCATCACTAAGTCTGGCAATATATCTTAAGACTTCGCCTCTTTCTTTCGCCTCATTAATCATTGTCTCAAATCGACCGTTATCTTTCTCCAGCTCAGTATAAAACTCCTCTACACTATTGGCATTCATACAATCTTCATTAAGTAAGTCTGTTATGCTTACATCTTCAGGTTCAATCTTCAACCCACACTCTCTTGACAAGATCAAAATCTTTCTTGCCACGTCCATACCGCTTAAGTCTTCTCTTGGGTCTGGTTCGGTGAAACCTTTTTCTTTTGCATCTTTAACTACATCCACAAAGCTTACTCCGGCTTCAAAATTATTGAAGATATAGGCTAAGGTACCTGATAGTACGGCCTCAATTTGATGAATTTCATCACCGCTGTTTATAAGACCCTGAAGTGTATTAATGATAGGAAGGCCAGCTCCTACATTTGTTTCATATAAAAACTGAACATTGTGTTGGTTGGCTATCTTCTGCAATAAATCATATTGTTCCTGTGTACTGGAATTAGCCACCTTATTAGGAGTAATGATAGAAATATTGCTCGATAAAATACCGGCATAATGCTGTACAATGTCCTTGTTAGCAGTAGAATCTACAAAAACAGTGTTCGCCAGGTTAAGTTGTTTTACATCACTTATGAATTCACTCAAATTAGCTTTTTCCGCACTTTCGAGTTCCTGCTGCCAATTATTCAAAGCAATGCCTTCTACATTGATCAGCATTCTACGGCTGTTTATGAGTCCTACTACTTTAATATTCAGATTTTTGTTGGCCTTTAAATAAGCAGCTTGCTTATTAATCTGGCTCAAAAGTGTTTTACCTATCAATCCGGTAGGGCCTACCAAGAAAAGATTTAATGTAAAGCCATCTACTTCGAAAAACCTTTCGTGAATAGCGTTTAAAGCCTTGCTGATATTCTTTTTGTCAATCACCACAGAAATGTTAAGTTCAGACGAGCCCTGAGAAATGCCAATGATATTGATACCATTTTGACCCAGAACCGAAAAGAGTTTACCAGAAGTACCCGAGCTTGACTTCATTCCTTCTCCCACTACAGCCAGAATAGATAGGTGCTCCTGAACGATCACTTGATCTATGTCGCCTTCAGCAATTTCCTGACTAAAACCCTCTTCAAGTAAAGTCTTCACTTTGGCTCCATCGTGAGGATTAATTGCAAAGCAAATAGAATGCTCAGATGAAGCTTGAGAGATTAATATGACTGAAATATTATTATCAGCCAGTATTCCAAAGAGTTTAGCGGAAACACCTGCTACGCCTATCATACCATTGCCTTGCAAATTCACAAGACTGATATCATCAATAGAAGAAATACCGGTAATAGAATAAGGAGTACTGCCACTTTCGCCAGATACCAATGTACCGGCATGTGTTGGGTTAAATGTATTTAAAATCTTAACCGGAATGTTATTCTTAAAGGCTGGCGTCAGGCTGGGAGGATAAATTACCTTCGCTCCGAAATGCGATAATTCCATGGCCTCGGCATAAGATATTTCAGGAATGGTAAAGGCATTCTGTACTTTTCTAGGATCTGCCGTCATCATACCATTCACGTCAGTCCATATTTCAATGACTTTGGCCTCCAGAGCAGCACCAAAAATTGACGCAGAATAATCGGAACCGCCTCTTCCTAAAGTGGTGGTAACATTCTCTGGATTTGAACCAATAAAACCTGTGATGCAAAGAACCCCCTTTGACTCCGAGGCAATTCTCTTAATATTGGCATTGGTTTGTCCAAAATCTACATTGGCGTTATTGAATTGACTATCTGTCTTGATCACTTCTCTTGAATCAATAAAAGTAGCCTCAGTTTCTCTCGCAGTAAGCGTTGAAGATATAATGGTGGTAGATAGTCTCTCGCCAAAACTTAAAAGAAGATCCATGGTTCTTGGAGAGATGTCACGAATCAGTGATATACCTCTAAGCAAATCTTCGATTTCGTTAAAAATAACTTTTACTTTAGCTATGAGACTGCTTTGCTGTTTTACACCAATGAGCCCTCTGATAGCATTAAAGTGCCTTTCTTCAACTGAATGAAGATGCTCGGCATATTCCTGATCACCTTTGGCGGCCATTTGACCAATCTCTATAAATCTATTGGTCACACCACCCATGGCTGAGAATATCACAGCCACTTCATGACCTTCATTTACATTGTTCTGGATGATCTCAATAACCTGATTGATGCTGTCAACAGTACCAACGGATGTTCCGCCAAACTTTAAAACCTTCATTCTGAGTAATTAGATATTGAATTGTGGTTCTAAGAACCGTGCCAAAAACTGATATATAACAGGAAGCGTGCCCCCTCATGCTAAACGGGTGCAAATATAGGAATTATAGCTTGTGGCATTTGCTTGTTTCTTAGAATAATAGTGAGGACTTTCAATCATAAAAGGCGAATTTGTTTAATTGAGTAACTAATTCGATATTTGCCAAACTAATTAATGCTTTCCTAAAATGATAACTACAACATTCAAAGCCTTGAATGACGAGACAAGGCGTTCTATTCTAGAACTTCTGAAAACCGGCGAAAAATCTGCCGGAGATATTGCAAACGAGTTTGATATATCAAAACCGAGTATTTCGCATCATCTTGATTTGCTCAAACAAGCAGGTCTTATTGAAGCAAAGAAAAGTGGCCAATTCATTTATTATTCTCTTCAAACCAGATCTTTAGAAGAGGTTTTCAAATGGTTTGTGCAGTTTAAACCTGAAGAGGCCAGACATTTAAGCAAACCTAAGTATCGCTTAGAATACGCTTAATCACACATATTTTTCTGTGACACTTAAGAATCTCTCAATTTCAGCTTTTGAGTTGTAAATATGGGTCGAGATTCTAATGGCATCTAGATGACTTTCAGGAACCTGACGAATTCTGAAGCCTTCTGAACTTACATTTTTGGCAAAAGTCTTGTAATCTTTGAATTTTGGTTTGAAAGTGACCATGCATATTCTTGATTCTTCTTCTTTTGGGCTTAGAATTTCAAGATAACTCTTCATTTCTGCCAAGCCTGCATAAAGATGATTAGATAATTCTCTAATTCTGGCTTCTACTTTTGGTTTGCCTATCTTTTCATGGAATTCTGCAGAAACTGCACCACCATGAAATAAGGGCGTACTCTGAGAACCATAATCAAAACGATGGGCCGTTGGGTTATACGCCTTAATCTCCGGTGGATTAGAATAAAGGTTCCAACCATTGTCTGAATAAGCACCTACCTGATAGGCTTGAATGTTAGGCAAATGTTTCTCGTTGATATATAAATACCCGGCTCCGTTGGGTCCAAGCATCCATTTATGGCAACTGGTAGCATAACTATCTATTCCCAATTCTTTTACATCAAGGTCAAAGGTACCAGAGCCATGTGCACCATCAATGGCAGTGAAGATTCCGTGTTTCCTGGCTTCTGTAGCTATTTCCTTGATAGGAAAGACCAGACCTGTGGTACAGGTAATGTGCGGTATGGCTATAACTTTGGTTCTGGGTGTAATTAACTTTTTTATTCGTTCAATGTTTCCATCAGCAGTAGGGGCTGGTTCAAAGGTGACCAATTTTAATCCGTGTAATTTGGCTCTGTTGAGCCATGGTAAGGCATTGCCCACATGCTCATGGAGACTAATGATAACTTCATCTCCTTGTTTTAAATTTAATCCCCAACAAATAATATTAATACCTTCTGTAGTATTATGTGTCAGGCTTATTTCTTCTTTCTTTGCTCCAATAAAGTGAGCAAGGGTTGCTCTGGATTCGTCGGTATGACCATACTCGCCAGAAGTGTTACACATATCAAGCGATTTTTTTACGGCCTCAACAACGGCAGTAGGCGAGGGGCCAAAAGTTCCGTTATTCAAATAAGCTCTGTTAGTGGTAAGAGGAAACTCCTTTCTTAATTCCTCCCAAAAATCTTCTCCTTTTAGTTTAACTTGTTTTGCCAGGGCTTGGCTTGCTAATGCACTTAGGCCAAGCTGCCCAATAAACGCTCTTCTGTTTGTTTTCATGGGAAACAATATATTGCCGGAAGAAGAGAATACGAAAGAATGTTCTTTAAATTAATGTGTTTTCTAAATGCAGTGCAATAAGATGTGCGTACGGTACAGCTATTCTTTAAAATGGATAACCTATCCCCAAATTGAAATTTAAGCGATAAGGGTTGCTTACTGTGGTGCCTTCATCATTGACAAATGTCTTTTTAAACTTGAATTCATCCAGTACAAATCTATCTCCGGGATCTCTGGACGGATCCATGACCTTAATTCCCCAATCAAAGCGGAACTGGAAATAGGATAAATCATAGCGAAGACCAAAACCCGTTCCTACGGCAAACTCTTTGTAAAACCTAGCAAAGTCAAAATTCGCTTTATCCTTTTTTGCCTCTGTATCTATTTGATACCATTTCCAGATATTTCCTACATCAATAAAGCCAGCCAACTGTATGTCGCCAAAGAAACGGGCTACTTTCTTTCTAATTTCTATACTTCCTTCAAGTAAGATATCTCCCGTTTGAGGGATAACATTACCTGATGCCGTATCTGGCAAAGCAGATCCTACTCCTAATGCTCGGGGAGACCATGCTCTTACCGAGTTGCTGCCGCCTGCAAAGAAGTTTTTTTCATAAGGCAGTGACTTGTTTCCGTAAGGATTAGCCACCCCTACATTTATGCGGTAAGCCAAACTACTGGATGGGGCAAGGTTGACATACTTTCGGTAATCTACATTGACCTTTACAAATCTGAAGTATTTTCTGACTGTGTCCGGGGAGTTGTTATCCGTTCGTAAAGGAAAGATTTTCTCAATAAACCCTATTTGATCTTTATTCTGTGAAAAGTTAAGCAAGGTGCCACCTGACTCTACGAAAATGCGTAAAAACTGTGAGCTGCTATAGGGGTCCTGGAGGTTTTGATCATTGTATACATAAGAAGCATTCAGACTACTAACAAACTGCGGATCAAAAGTGGTCTTAATATTATTTCCTAAAGCTTGCTGTTCTACCAGTTTGTTGTAAAAATCAAGACCTGCCTCATCATTTAAATTGTAATTGGTGTTGACGAGGTTGGCATCAAGCAAGGATAAAAACACAGTACTGTATTGATCTGGCTGCCATCTGTAATTGCTGTTAAGTCTGAAGTTAAGTCTATTGCCCCAGTATGGCTCAGAATAGTTAAAGCCCGTACCGAACTGGCTTCTGGGGTTTTTGAGCTTTAGCTTATCAATGTCTTTTCCAAAAATGCTAATGCTTGGGTAAGTTACGCTGATATTTGAACCCATTTCCCAGCTGCCTCTTACATCTGTAGTACCCAAAGGTGAGGGTTGTCCTTCTCTGAAAAGCCTGCCTGAGGCCTCTAAAAGTTCCAGTCTTTTGGTAATGTTTCTTGCTGTAAGTGTGACAGGTATACCAAAACCCAGAAAGCTGGAGCCACTATTGTAGACGTGATTTAGACCCGGACCGGTACTGAAAGAATATTTAGGTAATTGCGGAGCAAAGTACTCTAGACTAATATTTTCTTCATCTAAGGGATATAACTGTGAACTGGCAAAGGCAAATTGATTTAGAAGGCCTATTTGCCTTTGGGTTTCTGAAATAGTATTGACATTATACAATTGTCCGGGACGAGAAATAACTTTTTTGTCTAGAAGCTTTTCGTTTAAGCTTTGGTTTAAGGTGATGTATTTAACCCCATTTACTAATAAAGTGTCAGCCTCAGTAGTTGCAGAGCTACTGTAAGGGTCAAAACCCTTAAATACTACATCATTTATTTTATATCTTTTGTGCTCATTTTGATTGGGAGGATTGGCCACTGTAAATCGTAAGTTTCCTCTTTTCTTTTCCTGAAACTCCTCCAGGCTATAATTACTGTTAAACGCCTCATGAGTAATGTATTGGCTCAAAAATCCGTAATAACCATTTTCTTTGGCCAGTTGTTCTAATCTGGCTTTTTCTGCCCGTACTTTGTTAATATCGAAAAGATCGCCGTTTTTGACTGCTCTATCGTTTATATGTTCGTTAAACAAACTGTCTAATCTGGGGTCTGCCACTTCATAAAAAACGGTATCAATTCGATAGCCGATTCCTTCCTGAATTGAATAAGTAACTTTATACTTTTCAGAAGTAAGCATGGGCTCAATTTGATGCAGGACAGATGCTTCACGATAGCCAATATCTTTTAAATATCGCTCCAGTCTAGCCGAAGTTTCTACCATATCTTCATCGCTAATTACCGTTTGAGGTTCACCAATGTTTCGCCATAGCCAGCCGTTTTGTGAAGCAATATTTTCTTCAATTCGTCCTACCTTCCTCCTCAATCTTTGTTTAACTCTTTCTATGTTTGGCTGATTAGTGTATTCCGTAGGATATGTAGATAATTTGGCCTGAAACTTTTCTAATTTCCTCTTTTGCTCCAAGGGATCATATTGGTTAAGACCAAAATTGTAAAACCAAACTCTTGGGGTAAACTGAACCCAGGGAAGGTTGAGGGGTTTGCTGTTGGGCTTTTGGTCTAATGGAATAACGTCTTCTAAAGTCTCACTGTATACTTCAGTATTGCCACTGAAAGTCTGCTCGCCAAGCAAATACTCTCCTTCTTTTAGCTGAAGTTCATGGCTGCATGAAATTGCTATTACAGAAATCAATAACAGCAATATGTATTTAAAGATTGTTTTCAATACCTTCGGGAACCGATTGAGAAGCTTTTAAAATATTTGAACGTTAGAATGCCGGAAAAAGTGAATGGCCTTAGTAAACAAAGGCAAAAATACATTCAATCACTACATAATAAAAAATACAGAAGGCAATATGGTGTTTTTCTGGTGGAGGGTCAAAAATCAATTTTGGAACTGTTAGATTCTGATTTTGAGATAGAAGAACTGTTTTTAACTTCACTGGGTGATTCTCAAGTTAATTTTCAGGGTAAAGTTACGCTATGCAGCGATGCCGAAGTAAAGAAGGTTAGTTTTTTGCAAACCAATAATTTTGGAATTGCGATCGTACGAATGAAGGATTCCCAATCTATTGAAATTGCTCAGGATGAATGGGTTTTAGCTTTAGATGATATCCGTGACCCCGGAAACTTGGGTACCATCATAAGAACGGCAGACTGGTACGGAATAAAAACGATTATATGTTCTCATGATACTGTGGATTGTTATAACCCAAAAGTAATAAGCTCCACTATGGGCTCTTTTGCCAGAGTAAATCTAGTCTATGCAGAGCTTAAAAACTATTTGTCTAAAGTAGGTAAACCTGTTTATGGAGCCGTTTTAAATGGTGAGAACGTACACAGTCAAAGCTTTCAGGTGCCGGGTGTATTGATAATTGGTTCCGAATCGCATGGAATTTCCCCTGAGATAGAGACCATATTAGATCACCGACTGACTATTCCGAATTTCGGGAATGCAGAATCCTTAAATGCAGGTATAGCCACTGCCATTTTATTAGATAATATTAAACGTGGTGTATCAAGGGCTTAGTCTCTCTCTCTTCCAGCTGTCAACCGTTTTTGTAAAGAGAAGTCTGTCATGTAGTCTGCTGGGGCGACCCTGCCAAAACTCAATGCTATCAGGTCTTAATAGATACCCGCCCCAATACGGCGGTTTTGGAATTACCTCTGTATTGGCAAATTTCTCATTAAGCCGGTTATTTTTTTCTTCCAATATCTCACGAGATTCTATTATAGCACTTTGATTACTCACCCAGGCTCCAATTTGGCTGGCTCTTGGCCTGCTATGAAAATAAAGAGTGCTTTCCTCTTCGCTCACTTTCTCAACAATGCCTTCTATTCTTACTTGTCTTTCCAGATGATCCCAAAAAAATGTGATGCTGGCGGCTGGCGAAACCTTTAAATCTTCGCCTTTGTGACTTAAATAATTGGTAAAAAAAACGAATCCTCTTTCGTCGAGTCCTTTGAGAAGTAGCACTCTGGCTGTGGGTCTGCCGTCACGCAAAGTTGAAAGAATCATGGCATTGGGCTCCTTTATTTCACTGTTTCTAGCCTCATTCATCCATAGATTAAATAGAGCAAAAGGGTCTGAACCCGCATGATTTTCAAGGAGTTCTCCTTTGTAGTAGTGAACACGCAGCGAATCTAAACTTTCTTCTTTCATCGTTTTTCCAACCTTTTCGGTCAAATAAGTGTATTATTGGTAACTTTGCCCTACAAAGATAGAACGAACTATCGGGAGAAAACAACCTTTCCGTATAAGGAAGGGCCGAAGGAATTCGGTAATAAAACTTAGAATAATGAACGAAAACACTGAGAATCAGTCAAGCTTGCCGGAAGAAAACAAACCTGTTGCCTCTTCTGAAGAAAAAAAGGTGGAAGACACTGTCAATGAAAATGTATCTTCAGATGAAAAGAATGAAGTCATTGAGAGTAAGGAGACCGTTGTAGAAGATGTAAATACAGTAGAAGAACCGGCATCCACAGAGGTAATCGAAGAATCTCCCAAAACGGTTGAGGTAGAAGTTTCTGAAGAAAGGAGCAAGGAGCAAGCAAAGCAAGAAGTGGTAGCTGAAAACGCGTCTAAAAAAGAAGAGGATGAGCCAAAGGCAGCAGAAGATATAGACGAAATAGAAGATGATACTGCAGAACATTTCAGTTCTGATGATATAGACGTTGATGGTTTTGATAAAAAGGACTTTGTAGATCTGGCCGAGAAGATGCTTGACGCCATTGAAAAATCGGGAGTTACGTCTAATGATGTTCGTAATATTGATTCAGTCTACAAAGAAATAAGAGCGGCCTATGATGAAATTCATGGCTCAGAATTAGAGGAAGCTAAGGCGGCTTATGTGAAGGCTAATGGCTCAGATGAAGGCTTTGACTTTAAAAATGACAACTACGATATCCGATTTGAATCATTGATGATTCAAATTAGAGATAGAAGGAGAGATTTCTATAAAAAGCAGGATGCTCTCAAAGAGGATTATTTTGAAAGAAAAACAAACCTGTTACAGAGACTTAGAGAAGTAGTAGATGAAGAAGAGAAAGGTGGGTCTAAGGAGAACTGGGAAGAATTTAAAAATATTCAAAACTCGTGGAGAGATGCGGGCAATGTAAGTTCACCTCACAATGGTTCTTTATGGTCTGCTTACAATGCTTTATTAGATAGGTATTTCGATATCAGAAGTATTCAGCATGAACTTAAAGAGCTGGATAGAAAGAAAAACCTAGAAGTACGGGAAGGTTTTGTCATTAAAATAGAAGAGATAGCTGCAGAACTCAAAGATCAGGAATTGACAAACGGCATTCTAAAGAAAGCTAATGAGTATCTGAACGAGTATAAGCATACTGGTCCCGGGCCAAGAGCCGAGCAAGAGAAGCTTTGGGAAAGAATGAAGGCGGCTTTTGATATCATTTATGATAAAAAACGTAGCCAGGGAGAGATGAATTCTAAGCTAATGGATGAAATCTATGCTGCCAAATCGACCATGGTGGAGAGGCTGCAAGATTATGTTAATTTTAGCAGTGATAGAATTAACGACTGGAACGCAAAAACCAAAGAAGTACTGGCCATTCAGGAGCAATGGAATAATCTTAAGGGGCCAATGCCTCGTGAAAAAGCGAAAGAAACCAGTAAAGCTTTCTGGGGTTCACTGAAGTCTTTCTTTAAAGCAAAGTCTGCTTTCTTTAATAAATTAGAAGAAGAAAGAAAGGTAAATTTAGAAGCAAAAGAGGCATTGTGCGAAAAGGCTGAGGCAATTTTAGCCACAGAAGACACATCTGCTGATAATACGAACGCCATTATTGCTTTGCAAAAAGAGTGGAAAACATACGGTCACGTACCTCAGAAGTTTAAAGATTCTGTGTACAACAGATTTAAAAAGGCCTGTGATGCATTCTTTGATTTAAAGAGATCTGGCAATAAGGAGCAGCTTAAAGAGTATGAGGCCAACTTAAAAGCTAAAGAGGATTTATGTAAACTGATAGAAGACGAAGTAAAAGCAAAAGCTACCGACCTTTCTAAACTGGCCGATTACAAAAAGCAGTTTGGTGAATTGGGTTTTGTGCCTCGCAAAGACATGAAGAAAATTCAGAAACGCTTTGTGGATGCTATCAATTCATACGTGAAAAGCAGTTCTGAAATAGGTGGGGTAGAACAGGAAAAACTTCTTTTAAAGAATGAGGTAGAGGTAACACTAAATGCGGGTGGTAACCCACGTGACCTTTATCGTCAGGAGAATGATCTAAGAAGGAAATTGAAGTCATTGGAAGATGAGGTAACCCAATTAAAAACAAATATTGAGTTTTTTGGAAGATCTAAAGGAGCGGATAAAATTAAGGCCGAATACGAAAAGAAGATTGCCAAGGCTGAAAATGAGGCTCTTATGATTAAGGAAAAGATTGATCTGATTAGAGCAGCAAGTGAGTAAGCCAAAATGTGGAAAAGTCTTCTCGACTTTTTTATAAAAAAGACTTGCAAAATAAAGACAGTGGTCATACTTTTGCATCGCATTTGAGGGACGGAGAGTCAATTGAAGTCTCTTTTAAAGCGAAAAGCCTCCTTAGCTCAGCTGGTAGAGCAACTGACTTGTAATCAGTAGGTCGTTGGTTCGATCCCGACAGGAGGCTCAAAAAAGACCGAAACGAAAGTTTCGGTCTTTTTCGTTTAATGATGGTTTAACTACAAATGTTGTAAGTCATTTGGAAGTATAAGCATGGAGAAGCTTTTATTTCTATTCCAAAAATCCATTGACAGTTAACCAATGTGTAAAAGCTTCAAACCATCGGTTACTGGTTCTATTTGGATTGCCAAGGCCAAAACCGTGGCCTCCATTCTGGTATAAATGAAACTCTACAGGTATTCCAGCTTTGTACCAGGAGTCTATTACGCCAAACTGGCCTTTGAAAAGAAAATCATCTGTAGCAATTACATTAAACATTGGAGGGGCATCTGCTGGTACCTCCACGGGCCCCATACCGCCATAAATTGGCCCTATGAAAGCTAGTTTCATAGATTTAGAATTTAATGTGGAATGCATAGTAAGACCTGCACCGGCAGAAAAGCCAATCATACCTATTCTTGAGGTGTCTATACCCCATTCTTTGGCTCGGCTTATCATCATTGCATAAGCAGCTTCAGCGTCTTCTAATTGGTTGGATAAATCTAACTGAAAAGCACCACGTGGTGAGGCCTTATCTTTTTCTTCATCTGTCGGGTTAGGAGCTGTTCGAGGACGATTCATCCACTGCGTAAAGTCTTCTAAGGTTTCTGGGGTAGGATGGAGGCGATATTTTAATACAAAAGCCGCTATACCTTGCTTTGCCAAAGCTTCAGCTACTTCCCAACCTTCATTTCCAAGAGAAAGCCATCGATAGCCACCACCGGGTGCCACTAATACTGCGGCACCATTAGCTTTTTCAGGATCAGGTAGAAACGGAGTGAGTGTGGCCGTAGTAATATTTCTGGCCATAGGGTCGCCCCACTGTTTAAACCAAGTCTCTGATGAAGGTTGATTTTCTACACCACCCGTTCCTAATAGAATTGCATTGGGCTCTTTTGGGGTTTCTAATGGGTAAATGGTGCCGTCTTGACAGAGAGAGTTTTGAGAAATAAACACAAAACTTGCTTGCAGCAGGAATGCTGTAATTTTTAATAAATTCAGTTTCATAGATAAGGTAGTTTAATTGTAAGCATTAAATATAGTGTCAATATGACACATAACAAATAAAAATGTGTAAAAATGACACATATTAAAATTTGTTCGAATTGAGCGAAGGAATTTTCAGGCAACAATAGAGGTACGAAAAACATTTCTCTAATAATTAGTGACTTATCTGCCTTTTGCGTATCTTAAGTATATGAGATTTCGACTTTTGTCTACTTAAAATAGGCGATCATCTTCACGTTGGATTCTCTTCTATTGATCACTACAAACCTTAAATTTCTTTATGGAAAATCAACTACAAGATTTTATGAATTCTAATTTTGGCAGTCAACTATCAGGGATGATAGGTCCCGGACTGTTTCGTGCTCTCTCTGCTTTGGCTATTTTTCTTCTTACCTGGGTGGTAGCCAAGTTTGTCTCAGGATTTATCAGCAAATTAGTGGCTAAGGCTCCTTTTGATAAGCAAATGGAGGAAAGAGGGAATGCTAAACCTTCTAAACTAGTAGGAAAGCTAGTGCATTACCTTCTTTTAATTATGGGCTCTTTAATTGCTCTTGAAATTCTGGGAGTTAGTAATGTTTTAGATCCTTTGAAAGGGATGCTGTCTAAATTTATGCAGTCTGTTCCTAATATTATAGGAGCGGGTGTGATTGGTGTTATTGGCTATTATTTAGCTCAATTTGTTTCAGAATTGGTTTCAATGGGTGGCGACTACATTAAAAAATGGAGTGATAAGCTCAATATTGGTAACCTTGATATTGGGATGATT
>JANSYO010000268.1 GCA_024742395.1 Cytophagales bacterium | reverse complement strand
TTGAGACAAACCAGTATTTCCAGCCGAAGAAAGAAGTAAACGAAACTGCAACTACAATGCAAAGCAACAAGACTAAGCCAAATAATATGAGACTGATGAACCACGATTTAGACAACTTTTCCTCCACACAAACACCACAGCCAGCTGCGGAAAGTTCGTCATCCACTTCAAAACCATCCGTACATCCGAATAACAATATAGAGCAACTTATAGACCCTATATCATGGTCGGAAACGAAAGTAAGAGTTACTGTGGAGTTATTTGGACCACAAAACTCTGTATTAGGGAACAGTGCACTACCTGCTCATTCATAAGCACAAATCATTCATTACTATCTCAAACCTGTTTGAGGATCTATAGATTGGGAGAAATCAGAAGTAGAGATGATTGCCGAAGAGTTGAGCATTTGTACAGTCATAGGGAAATCCTCTAAGTATTCCCCGTGCACTGCAGTACCGAACTTGTCATAAAGGTATACTGATAGTACAATAGATCCTCCATCCAAGGTTACAGAACTGGGGCAAGTACCATAGCTCTCATTAAATCCCAACCGATAAGGACCTGAAATGGTTAATTTTTGTTTCTCCTTCTACTCTCTCCAACCTGATGCAAATCCTTGATTATTTTGATAACCGGTAGTAAAGTTGTCATTTGTGAGTGAGCAGTTATAGCAGAATTGAGCAGCATCGTCAGGAATTAAAATATCAGAAAACGCTGCGTTGGATCCTCCATAAATCGCTGAGCTCGAAGTTGTTAGCTTTTTTGGAATGGTAAATTCAAGTATATACTTGTTCTTGAAGTATGCATCTTCCATGATGGGCAACTATGGAGAAACGTGAGAAATGTGTTTGGCTAAAATTCTTGCTTACTGCTTGATGAAATTCCTGAAAGACAATTGCACCACCATAGTTATAAGCTTTGTTGTTTAAAAACAGACAGGACTTAAATGTAGGAGTAGAGGATTGCGCATCATCAATAAAAATGGCCGCGCCATATTCTGCTCTGTTCGCCGCTATAGTAATGTTCTGAAAATTGATGTTTCGGTTGTTTTCTACATCTTCTACGTAACATATGCGGTCATGATTGTTAAATATCGAATGATTGTGCTCATTTGCATTGCTTAGGAAATTCAAAGCAATTCCTCCTCCTGTGTGCACAGCTACATTGTCACTAGAAGAAAATTAGAATAGAAGTTCAGATTAGATATTAATCTCACGTGATAACTGCATCCCGGATGATACCTGTGAAGTTATTCGCGTAGGAAAGGAATAAAGCACCACCACTGTATCCCATGTTGCGTGATATCATTGTTCCCTCTAAAAGAATGTTCGAACTACTAACTGAAACACCCCCACCTAACTGAGAAGCCACGTTCACATCGATTGTAGAATAATAGTCTGTCCAACT
>JANSYO010000215.1 GCA_024742395.1 Cytophagales bacterium | reverse complement strand
CATACATGAGCTATTGGGCAATATAACATATACTTGTGGTGAGCAGTTGCTTACAATCTGTAGGTCGTAACTGTTCGTATGGTAAGCATACGCTAAGTTGTGATGGCTCGTCCAGTGTAATTGTATTTCTCACTCTCTTTATCAATTTCTCCGTTCAATGTGCCAAGGGTCATTTGTATGTCAGTGTAGTGCTCGTTTTCATCAATGGTAATACCAAACATTTCAAATCCAACGATTTGGCTGCCTTTGGATAGTCTGACCTTGCCATTGTGAATGTTTCCTCGTCTGATCTCCTCGTAAAATATAGCGTTACATGCCCCAGGCGTTGTTACTATTATTCTGTAATGATTATAATTGGTGTCGTAATCCTTCTCTCTTTGTACTTTGGCAAGTAGACCGTAAAACGACATGTCAGGTAGCAATACATAGTTCTTCAATGCTTCATTGTACCCAAGTTTGACATTTTCAAATTTCTGTTGCGTTCTATACTTGTTCATTTTACCGCCAATAGTGGAACAGGATTTGAATATTGTTTCTCTTCTTTCATGATCGTCTATGGGGTACAGATGGTTGTTGGCGCATACGAACACCAAACACGGTAGGTTGCTTTTGTATCCTTTATGGTTGTTGGTTTCAAACAGCTTGTATTTAAAGTCAAGCACGTAATACGTGATTTTATGAATGTCGCAAAACCCAGCGATCTGTTCTATGCTACATCCTTCATCAATAGCGTTCATGTTTAACTCTTTTAGAACTTGTTCCATGGTTAACTTTGCTAACATTTTTCTTGGGTTTGTCTCATCTGGGTTGTGATACAAGTCGAAAACATATTCAGGTACACATGCATCTGGTGTTTTACCATTCAGTGCTTGTAAACCAAATCCCGTATAATTGAATATTGTCCCATACATTTTAATTTCTCTGAACTTCACCTGTAGTTCTTGTTTCTTTTTCTGTATGTAAAGCTTGTTTAACGATATTGACAGTATTTCATACATGCTGTCTTCGTAGCCGTACACCATTCCGACAATGTAATGTTTGATAAACAGTTTTACGCCGTGCGTACCCCCATAAACTGTTGTCAGCGGTTGCCATTGGTTTTTAGTCTCGGTTTTTTGTTTATCAACGTTTCTAACCGTGATTCGCATCTCGAACTCGATTTGGACTGCTGTTGACACTGCGCTGTTGTCTTGTAAGTCTTGGTACTCTGACTCGAATTCACCGAACCTGTCTTTATTAACCCATGTCCTGTCTTCGTTTGGGTCGTCATCGAAGTCTAAGTCTACATTGAGATTATCACTCTTGTTTTGATTTACTATTGGAACTTTTATTATCCATACTTGTATATAGGACACATTTTTCTTTTTCAAGCTATTATTAATTTCGTGACCACCCTTATAAGGGTAGGTTTTACCCCCTATTTTAATGACCCACCTGTAACCCGTGCCCCACTTAACTTGTACATGCTCTGCTTGCCCACGGTCTATTAAATAATTAAGATATGGTCTTAATGATGGAAGCCCTGAAGCATCGAACTCTTGTTGTAGCATCGTCATATTAGAAACGGCCCATTTCTTTTATGACAAATTATTATTATTATCTTAATCTGGTTTGGTCTCCGGTTTGTAGACCTATATAATAATGATGACGAATGTTTAAATGGAAATTATTTTTCAGAAAGCCAAAAATAATTGGTTTTCTAAACTACTATTTTTGCATCATCTTTCTTCTGTGCCCTCTCCCGTCTTTTTCTTTCGCGTTCTCTCTCTGGGTCTGCGTAGTAATAGGCTTTATAATTAATTCTTAATCGTTCTCGTTTCTCTTCATCTGATAACTTACAAGTTTTGGGTCTTCCACTTCCACGTTTCGGTCTGTCATAGATAGAAACGTATTCTACTTCGGTTGTGTTTCCATTGTTTGTGTCGGCGAAATCATAATACTACTACAGTCTATGTTTTCTGCATATAACAATCAATTTATTTGTTTAGAAGGAAATTCAAACCGCCAATTAACTTTGCTT
>JANSYO010000361.1 GCA_024742395.1 Cytophagales bacterium | reverse complement strand
AATTTGCAGATGTAATTAATACAGATGGTAGTGAAACTGAAACGGTGGTAGAACCACTTACTAATTATTTTGTGGGTCGAGTTCAAAAGGATTTTAACGATAACAATAGCTATATAGGTGGCATTTTTACAGCGACACATAGAAATATGGAAGATAATCTCCAGTTTTTACACTCACATGCTTATTCTGGTGGATTAGATGTATTGCATAATTGGAAAGACCGAAAGTATTATGTTACGGGAAAATTTAATGTAAGTCATGTTAGGGGTAGTAAGGAAGCTATTGAAGCAACACAGCGATCTATTCAGCATTTGTTTGGTCGTCCCGATGCTACTCATCTTGAAGTTGACCCAAATCGAACTTCACTAACAGGAACAGGAGGTAATTTTGAAATAGGAAAAGGAGGTGGAGGTAATTGGCGTTATGGAACGGGCGGAAACTGGAAATCACCTGAATTTGAAATTAACGACATTGGATTTTTAAGACAGGCAGACGATATTCGACAGTACGCTTTTGTTAGAAGAAACTTTAATACCTCTACATCTTGGTATCGCGAAGCAAATTTAAGAGGAAACCTATCTACCGCTTTTGATTTTGAAGGGAACTATAACAGAATTCAATATGAAATAGGTGGTTATGTGAATTACAAAAGTAAACTTTGGAAAGGCTTCTTTGATAATTGGTGGAGCGATTTTGGAGCAGCACATAAACCTAGAATTTTTACAAATACTGCATTGCAAGGTGGGCCTAGGTGGCGTTTTAATGAAGAGAATTTTTGGTTTTTCTTTAGTGGAACAGACCAACGAAAAAGGCTAAGTTTTAGAGCAGGACACGTAAACTCGAAAGCTAAGCAAGACAATTTCGCTTTTTATGAATATCAATTTGGGATACGTTACCAACCCCTTAACACGCTAAGCTTTAATTTAAATTTTAATTATTCAGAAAACCCTAATAGAACTCAGTATGTGACAACTAGAGATTTTGATGGTACAGCTCGATATATTACAGGTAATATTGATCAAGAAACGTTAAGTGCTACTTTACGAGCCAATTTTAATATTAATCCTAACTTAACCATACAATACTATGGACAACCTTTTATTT
>JANSYO010000389.1 GCA_024742395.1 Cytophagales bacterium | reverse complement strand
GACACCATTCTGAAAGTTTTCATAGAGAGTTGTGACACCTTCAACTGTTGTTTTGACGTCTTTAATTCCTTTTCGGACTCTTGGAAGAGTTTGGTCTTTCTTTTTCTTTCTATCCTTCAATTCTACGCTGTACACGTCCTACATAATTTATAAGTATTTTTCGAAAGCAAAGTAATGGAAAGTCTTACATCTTTGGCATCAGCCAAACCTGAAAAGAGGAATACAAAGAGTGACACTATGGCAATAATGACTCCCATAAATAAGCCAAACTTGTACCCAATTACAGCAACCAGGACAGCGAAACATGCAACACTAACAGCCTGCACGAAACCCATCAAGAAAAAAAAATAAACGGAAACTTCTGTGTTCCCCAGGGGACAACGTAATTATCCCTAGACCCTTCTGTTATTTTGCTCCCAGAGTTTATTTAATCTCAGTATAATTGGCTTTCTCAAAACCTCCTCTGGAATTGGTGGCTGATAGGCCGCTTCATTCGTTTGGAGGGTTTCGCAAATGAGAATGAGTTGCGGTTGAAGTAAACAGGTCTTGCCGTTTGTTTTTCAGTGGACCGTTGCTGCCACGAACAAGGTGTGGCGACAAAGATGACCGGCAAAATGCCATAATAGTGTACTGCAATTATGTGAAACTCTCTTATGCTTGGCTTGTGGGACACTATTCTCAGAAACCATTTGTAGGGTGGCAGGTAGAGCGGAATTTGATTCGTGGGTCCGGGTCATGGCAAAAGATCTCCGATTCTGAGTCAGTTTTTTCGAATTCCGACTAAATTTGTGCTTCAATTATCCCATTCTAAAATTTATGCCCTAACTTAGAAAGATCTAAACTTTTTGTCGACGGCTGTGTTTTTCATTTTTTGTTGTATTGATGGAAGGGAATGATGCGGATATGCCAGTGTTGGAAACACAAGAACCTTTACTTCAAAAGCGTATTTTTGTATGTTATCACACCTTCTTCAGTGTTTCTAGACTCTAAACCTCTCTCTAGTCCTCGCTTACGTGGGTTGATGCAGATATGAAACAATGGAGAGCATTTTATAAGAGG
>JANSYO010000047.1 GCA_024742395.1 Cytophagales bacterium | reverse complement strand
GAGCGACGAAAGGATAAAAAGGAGGTAACGGTCAAAAGTAAAACCCCAGTTTACCCCTATCCAATCCTGAATCATGGGTGATAGAAGCAAAACAGGGATAGTCAATGCCAAGGAAACCCAAAATCTCCTTTTGAAATCCTCAATCATCATTTTATGGTGGTCGTGACCGTGCTCTCCATGAGCTGGGTTTTGAGCCGAATGATCGTGTTCATGTTCATTTGGCATATCTTCTGCCGAATGTTGGTGCTGATGGTGTTCGTGTTTTGCTTCCATAGTATTTATTATTTTAGGAAGATCGGGAAGCTTCCCGATCTTCGTTTAAACTTATTCTTCTGTTTCCACTTCCTCCAGATACATATTGCAAATGGAACATTTATCTCCTTTTACTCCGGTAATCTCCGGATGCATTGGGCAAGCATAAGTGGCATCTGCCATTTCCATATCTCCATGATTCATATCACTATGATCCATATCACCATGTTGATCCCCTTCCATGTGTTCATGCGTGTCTTCACTTGAACTTGTATTGCCGCAAGAGCTCAGAACCAAAGAGGATGAGAATAGAACTGTGGCCACAAAAGCGATAGTTAGAATTGTTTTTTTCATTTTGATTTGTTTAAAGTTTAGTATAACATAATTGCCTTGTTTCATTTTTGAGAAATTCATTGGTAAGTCATGGTGAAGTAACTCGCATCGGATGAGACGAATTTTTGAAATGCAAGGGTTTCATTTTTGAAGGCCTCGCTGACTTTGTAATGAATTTTTCTAATCCTAAGACCCAAAGCGAAAACCGAGATTTCCAATTTGGATTCAAGGGTTTTGTTCAAAGAATCCCACGAACGGGAGTTTATAGTTACCGTGCTTTCCGAACCTAAAAAGCCTTTGAGACCAGACTGAATCTTAAGTTCAATAGTTATATCTTTTAGATCATTTAAGTTGTAAATATTCTTGAACTCTAATGATCGTGATTTGATTTCGGTCTTAGAATCGTTCAAATCTGAAAGCGGGATTAGCATTAATAAAACACTGGACTCACTAGGCTTGCACTTAAAGTTTGTAACAAATGTTTTAGTTAGTTTATTGGAGTAATCGAATGACGAAATATTAATTTTTACTTGAAGAGTTCCCTCTTTTTTAACAAGCCTGGAGACCTTCATGACTTGCTTTCCCTCAAATTCACCTTTCTCGTTATAACTATTTTTAATTATAGTTTTGCCTTCAATCTGCTCAATGAGCATATTCTGCTGTCCACATAAAATAGCTGGCAAAAGCAAATAGCCGAACATATAAATCAATAGTTTCATCTATGTTTCATTATTTTATTAATTCGCTCAGCAATCAATGAACTCAGATCTATTTGATTGGTTTCATGAGGAATAGTGTTGCAAGTAATGACTTGTGCAGCCCCGGAGCTTAGTAAATCTTGAAAGGCACTTTTGCTGAATACCGCATGAATCCCTATACATACGGGGGCCTTCATTTCGGCTTTGAGCAAGTGCCTTATAGTTTCAATCATGGTACGTGCAGAAGAAATTATATCGTCTACTAGCACAGGGGTGTGTGCTATGTACTTATCAACCCTCGGAACGGAAACTTCCACATTTTTGTCACCATGTCTGGTTTTTTCCAAAACGATAAAGGGAGCATTTGCATTCTTGGCCACTTCAGAAACCCATTGTTCGGATTCACTATCTGGACCAATTAGAACAGGTTTGGGAATATTGTTTTTAATCCACACAGAAATAGCATCAGATGCGTGAATTACATCGCTCGGTATGGTATAAATACTTGATAAAGTACTTATCCTATGAAGATGGGGGTCTATGGTAATAAGGCTGTCTGCAAATGACGAAACCAGATGCCCAAAATAGGAACTGGTCAGCCCTTCGCCTGGATTGAAAACCTTATCTTGTCTCATGTAGGCTAAATAAGGTGCCACCAAACAAGTGCAGCATGCACCAAGTGATTTAGCAGTTTGGCTCAAAAAATACAAGGGCAGTAATTTCTCATCCGGGTCATGCAGTGTGCATATAAGCACCACACACTTGTCTTTGACATCAGAAATTATTCTTAGATAGGATTCGCCATCAGGAAATTTCCTAAAAACAGCCTCTCCGATATCTGCATTTATGTGTCCGGCCACTTGTAAGGCCATTTTCTCGTTACCCGGTAGTGCAAATACTATCTTTTTCATTTAATTGATTGTTAAGATGTTAGAATGGTAATCCAAATACTCTAAGGCATATTCCAGTTCTCCCTGAGATTCAGCGTAAACGGTAAAAAGTGTCTGACCACGTTTAATTTGAGAACCTATGGGGGCTAAAAAATCCAAACCCGCTAATGGGCTGCTTGGGGCTCCGGCCAACTTGGCGATTTTGGCCAATTTGCGATTATCAATATCTTGGACAGTACCTGGAGAAAGTGCTTTTATTTCTTTACTGTACGGAGCTGTCTCAGGTTCTCTAAAAGCTCCTTGGGCCTCACAAATAGCTTTGAACTTCCGATAAGCCTTCCCTTCTTCCAAAACTTTTTTAGCTAGCTGATATCCACCCCCAAATGCTGCCACAGAAGCCAATTCGAGAAGCTCCCCTGCTAATTTCAATGCTCTTTCTTTTAAATCTTTTGGTGCATCTTCCTGATTCCTTAAAACCGCCAAAATATCCCGGGCCTCTAGAGCTGGCCCAATACCTCTTCCCACTGGCTGCGAACCGTCAGTTATTATCACTTTGGTTTTCAAACCTAAAATGGAACCAACCTCCATCATTTTAGAGCTTAGATGAATAGCGGCTTCCTTGCTTCTGACTTTGGCCGTTTCACCAATTGGTATATCAATCAAAACGTGACTCGAGCCCGCCGCAACTTTTTTTGATAATACGGAAGCAATAAGCTGCCCCTCAGAATCTATATCAAGAGCTTTTTCAACCCTAATAAGCAAATCATCCGCCGGGCTTAATTGGGAAGTTCCTCCCCATACAATGCATCCACCTTCTTTATTAACCACTCGTTTTATTTCATCCGCACTTAGATTAACCTCCGTTATCACTTCCATTGTATCGGCGGTGCCGGCAGGCGAAGTAATGGCTCTAGAGGAGGTTTTGGGCATTCTTAAGCCAAGCGAGGTAACGATCGAAATTACAATAGGGGTAGTTCTATTTCCCGGCAAACCTCCAATACAATGCTTATCGACAACATTTTCTGAGTGCCAATCAATAACATGTCCTGTTTTTATCATTGCTTTGGACAAGTCACTTATCTCTTCCGTGGTTAGATTATTGGCTGCACAGGCAGTAATAAAAGCAGATAAATGAATATTAGAATACTTCCCGGCCACTATATCTTTAATAATTTCATGAAACTGGGCTTCCGATAATTTGTTCCCGTAAATTTTTGCTCGTAAATGACCAAATGAATTAATGGAATGCAAGTGTGAAGGGTAAAGCTTCTGGCCATCTTCTACCTTTAGAATTTTTAAGGCAGATTCTGAAAGGCTTATTTCTCCAGGGAGCAATATTTCAGACCTAATGATATTTAGGCTTGCGGTAATGGTCTCTCTGCCATCTGAAACTTGAATTCTTGTGAGGGCTTCAAATCCCTCAGATTTGCAAATGTGGCAATCCTCTCGCATGTACACGAAATGCTCATGCTGCGTATCAATCCCCAATCTTCTGAAAACTAAACTATTTCTAAACATTTTCTTTTTCGTTTTTGGCTTGAATGAATAGCATTTCAGCCTCATTTAGAATCCCCTTCCTTCTACCTACCGGTATCTGAATTTTTTCAAATATTTCTGCATGCTCCCGAAGGTTTTTCACCGTAATGATCTCCTGCTCTATCAATATTTTTTTCTCAGCACGACTTAAGCTTGTTAAGCAGGTAATAGGGTGTATACCCGTTCTGTCAACCCTTTCCCGAATGGCATTGCCTTCGGGATAGTCCCAGCTTATTAGCTGCATTCCCGCACAAGCGGCGTACTGCGTGGCATCGGATGTAAAACGGGTATTCGTGAAAATCCAGCCCTGATGAAACTTGGCCGCATGTCCGGGTTTCTTAAGCCATTGTGCTTCCACATCCTTAAACCGTGAATGGATATAAAGAGGGATTTTTACATCGCAGCGACGGTTTTGCAACTTATGAAACTTGCATTCGCACATAAAATGGCGATTATCCTTCTCTGCAATGACATCCACTTCATGCGATACACAAGCCCCTTTCACTATAACCCCTACTTGCGTGCTAAACCCTTCTGCAGCTAAAAGAGCACCTACGAACTTTTCGAAGGGATAACCTGTCTCCCCTAACTCCATGATAGCCTTTTTTAATTTGTAGCGTGCCGCAGAGGGCCGGGATCTCTTTCTTAAAAGACCAAAGGCCTTTTTATAAATTTCGGTGGTGCTGACCCCTTCATATAGGCTATCTCTTATCTCCACCAAAAGTTCCTTTGCTAAGGACTCACTGGCTCCTGCCCGAAGTAATGATCGAAGAAGTTTGCTTTCATCGAAAACGGCACTTTCGCCAGATGCTTTGATAATTTTCATGTCAACTCAACATTTTTTTCTGTTTTCCATCTAAAATCACAAACCTCCGCCCCACCTGCAATACTCCCGTTTCTAAGCAAGCTCCCATGCCACAAATGAGCCAGTGGAAAATCCAAGGCACACCAAGTGTCTGCACAAAACTTAGACAGGCCTTTGGATTGGAAGTACACCGCCACGGGACATTTCATACAGTCAAAAGCCACAGCGTAATGCTCATCATCGACATCTTTCCACGTATAGGCAGGTGAGCTAAATGGGAAAAACCTAAAAAGTTTTGTGGCAAGGGCCAGTCTTTTGCCCTTGTTCCTGGATATCAAACCCGTCAAATTCCAGGTAGTCTTACCCATTTTTTTGTAAATGTTCCATGCCACCTGATAAAACAGTCGGGTAGCTTCAGCTTGCGTTTTGCCTCTTTCTAATAGTTCATCGTAAAAGGCTGCTGACATGGCCGCCAAGTGCACCATGATGGTACCTCCTTGCGTAGTTTCCTTTTTTATCTCGGGTCTTTGGGCCATATACCTGGCCCAATATCCACTAAGGATTTGCTCCACATCGCTTTTTTCAAAAAACGCTACCAAGACACGGTGAGCTTCTTTTTTCGCCTGGTTCTTAAACCAAAGTATGGCTATATTGGGGATTATCTTTTCCATTGTAGGTTGTATAAATAAGCTATCAATGCCCCAAAAACCGCCCCTAAAATAAAGGTCAATAGTACCCCAAGAAGGGATTCCGTTAAGGGTACGTCCATCCGAATAAAGCTGGACGTGTCCATCCCGTGAAACAATGCATTATAGAATTTTACGGTGCCTTCTTTTCCTGCAATGAGCATGAGCAAGGCACATCCCACATAAAAAACGGCAGCGGCTATTCCTGCTGCCAAAGCAAACTTTTTGATGTTTATATTATGGTTCATAATCGTATGTGTATTATGGTTACTTTATAAATCACTGGCTGTTAAAAACTCCAATTTTGCCAATCCCATATAATAGTTTTTCGTTGCGGAGACTTTGGCCATCTCATATCGCAAAGTCTCTTGTTGAATTCTCAATACCTCCTCAAAATTTTCCCCGGAATTGGCATAAGCCGTGTAAAGGAGATTTTGAATACGCTTGTTCTTTTCTATTTGGTTTTGATAGTGCTGAAATAATTCCAAAGCCTTTTCCAGTTCAAAGGACGCCATGGCGTAACTGCCTTTGAGTTTGTTTTCGATACCCTCCCGCTTTTGGGATAGGGACATTTGCATCAGTTTGGATTCGTCGACGTAGGCGGCATTTTTCTTTTTGAAAATCGGTAAGCTCAGTGAAACCATGGGCATCAATACATCTTTGCCATTTTGAGCCATTTCTACCCCTTTTCTTTTGGAAATCATGGCATAGTCCAGCCCAACTCCCAGATTTGGCTTATATCTCAATTTAGCCAAATTCTCATTGGCCTTTTCCGCCTCAATTTTTGCATCGACCAGAAGCAAGGAAGGGTTCCTGTCCACTAAATCTTCGATGGGTTCAGAATCTATTCCTGTCAAGCCTTGTGTAAACCGTGGTTCTATGTGAATACTTAATGAATCGCTTCTGTTCAAAAGCCGGTTTATGTTTACTTCGTAAGGCTTAATGTTTTCTCTCAGCAAAGAAATTTCTGTACGAAGGTTTTCAATCATAATATCAACCCGCAGCACATCGGACAATGGAACCTTTCCATTGGAATATTTGGCCGTGCTAAGCAGCTTATAGGTTTGCAGGATTTCCAGATTTTCCTCACTGATACGAATGTGCTCCTTGATTTCGGCAAGAGGAAAATAATTTTGCTTAAGGGCCAGAAACAGGTCATTCTTAAGAACATTGATTTCGCCAAACTTGGCTTGAGCCATTAATCCTGCTGCTTCCTCCCGGGCTTTCAGGGTACCGAACCAGGGAAACATCTGATTTAGCGAGAGCCTGGCTCTTTGTGCTCCCACTCTGGTTTCGATAGGGCTTACAAAAACCCCAAGGGAAACTGTAGGGTCAGGTAATGCATTTACCTGTGCAATCCTCTGTAAAGCAGCATTAAACTCACTGTGGGCTGCCTGTATATCAGGGTTGTTTTCAGCAGCCATAAGCAGGTATTCCTCCAAAGTCTGCCCATGTACAGGTATAACCACTGTAAGGAGGAACATATAACGATAGATTAACTTTTTCATGCGTTCAGTTTTTTTAATTTTCGCTCTTCCCGAATTGAAAAAAGAACGGGCAAGATGAAATATGAGGTTATATCGATTATCATTCCACCAAAGGCCGGAATTGCCATAGGTATCATGATATCAGCCCCTTTACCGGTTGATGTAAAAATGGGCAGCAAGGCAATGATGGTGGTCGTGGTGGTCATAGTACATGCTTTTATGCGTCGCTGGCCACCTAATACCACAGCATGGCGTAGCTCTTTTAGATTGCTGTATTTATTTTCCTCGAAACTTTGGGTGAGGTAGGTTCCCATGAGCACCCCATCGTCTGTGGAAATTCCGAACAGGGCAATAAAACCTACCCAAACAGCCACACTTAGGTTGACCGTGTGCATTTGGAAAAGGTCTCGGATGTTCACACCAAAAAAGGCAAAATCCATAAACCAACTCTGCCCCCATAACCATAGCATGATGAAACCTCCACAAAAGGCCACTGAAATGCCAGTAAAGACCATCAATGAGCTGGAAACTGATTTAAACTGGAAGTATAAAATCAGGAATACGATGCCCAGAACGAGAGGCACTATAATAGATAAGCGTTTTTCAGCCCGAAGCTGGTTTTCATAACTCCCAGAAAATTTAAAACTTACTCCTGCAGGAACGACCAGTTCGCCATTCTGTATTTTTTCTTCGATATGAGCTTGAGCGGCTTCTACAACATCCACCTCAGCAAAACCTTCTTTTTTATCGAGCAGCACGTAACCCACCAAAAAAGTATTTTCACTTTTTATCATTTGGGCACCTTGCACGTAAGCTATCTCTACGAGGTCTCCCAGTGGAACCTGCACGCCGGTAGGAGTAGGAATATATATTTTTTTAAGATTGCCGGGGTCATCCCGGAGTTCTCTGGGATACCTTACCCGTACCGGGAATCTCTCCCTGCCTTCAACCGTTGAGGTGATTTGCATACCACCAATAGCCGTTTCTATGGTTCTTTGAACATCTTCGATGGTGAGGCCGTACCTAGAAATGGCCTCCCGGTTTATATTCATATGAATGTAGGGCTTGCCCACAATCCGGTCGGCAAAAACGGCTTCCTGTTTGACAGAAGGTACTTCCTTCAATACGTTCTCGAGCTGCAATCCAAAACCTTCAATAGTTTGAAGATCGGGCCCATATACTTTTATACCCATCGGGGCTCTCATGCCAGTTTGAAGCATCACCAAACGGGTTTCAATGGGCTGAAGTCGTGGGGCAGAGGTAACGCCCGGGATTTTTGTTACCCGAACTATCTCGTTCCAGATGTCGTCACTGGATTTGATTTGCTCCCTCCAGTTTCTAAAGTATTCTCCTTTGGGGTCAATAATCAAATCGGAAGGTGAAATGCCTTGCTGCAGAGCATCCTCATTTGATAAAGTATCTCCTTGTGAGCTAATAAAATTATTGTATTCATCAACACGAAACCGTACTCTGTGCCCCTTGGTATTTACAGCAAATTCCGGTTTATAATTGATGATGTTTTCGTACATGGAAATCGGAGCCGGATCCAGAGCGGTTTCTGCTCTTCCCATTTTTCCTACGGCCAGGTCAACTTCCGGGATGTTAGCCAGAAGCATGTCCAATTGCTGAACTACCTGACGGTTTTGCTCCACCCCGGCATGGGGCATTGAGGTTGGCATCAAGAGAAAACTTCCTTCATTCAGAGAAGGCATAAACTCCTTGCCCATTCCCGGGAAAGCGTGGCTCATGCCAGACCAAACTGCTGTTTTGCGAACATCTACCTTGACTTGCTCAAAACCTGTGGCAATGAACCCAAAGATGCTGTCAAAACCTAACCATATATTTGCCCCAAGAAAAATCAGGAAAGAAGGAATTAAAAGAAAACTCTTTTTATGTTCCAGACACCAGCTTAAAATGGGTACGTAGTATTTCTCCAAAAGAAGGAAAATGGCCAGAACTACCCCAACCATAATCGCCACGAAAATGAAATTGACAAAAAGCGACGTGCCGGCTCCCAGCGGCAACCAAAATTTGGCTAAAAGCCATACCACCGCAATGAGCGTTACCAGAAGTTCGCCATGCTTAAAAATGAAGGTCCATACTGAAGACTGTGCAAAACTTTTTGAAGCCAGGTAGGTTTTGGCGATTCCCAACAAGCTGAACAGAATCAGAATACTTCCTGGAAGAAGATACCCAAAGATAAGGGCGATGAGACCTATCGGAAGTAGGGAAATAGTTCCGTACTTCTTAAGACGTTCATTGTTAATTTTAACACCAAAAAACCAATGGGCAAAGCTGGGAAGTAGTAGCAAAGCCACAAGCAATGCTGCTATTAGTGCAAAGGTTTTGGTATAGGCCAGCGGTGTAAAGAGTTTACCTTCGGCGGCCTGTAAGGTAAATACGGGAACAAAACTCACCACAGTAGTAGCTACGGCTGTAACAATGGCAGAGCTTACTTCTGCCGCTCCCTGATAAACCGTGGCAATTAAGGGTTGGCCTGGCGGAGCTTCCTCCATTTTTTTCAGGACATTTTCAGAAAGTACAATGCCCAAATCCACCATAGTGCCAATGGCAATCGCAATTCCGGAAAGAGCGACGATATTGGCATCTACATGAAAATAACGCATGGCTATGAAGACCATCAGAATAGCAATGGGCAACAAACTTGAAATCAACAAGGAAGCCCGGAGGTTCAGCACCATGACAATGACTACAAGGAGACTGATTAAAACTTCAAGAGAGAGTGCCTCTTCCAATGTCCCCAAAGTCTCTTCTATGAGCTGAGTGCGGTCATAAAATGGAACGATGGTCAATTGGCTCTCTACACCATTAGAAAGAGTCTTTTTAGGCAGACCGCTGGAAATTTCGCCTATTTTTTCTTTAACGGAATTAATAACCTCTAGAGGGTTGGACCCATACTTTGCGACTACCACTCCTCCTACCACTTCGGCACCGTCTTTGTCTAAAAGCCCTCTTCTGGTGGCTGGTCCCAGTGTCACTACCCCAATGTCTTTGACTCGAATAGGGACGTTTTGGTTTACTGCTACCACGGCTTTTTCCAGGTCCTCTACTGAACGGATATAACCCAATCCTCTAACAAGGTATTCGGCCCGGTTAATTTCAATGGTTTTCGCACCCACATCCCTGTTAGATTCTCTAACCGCCTGCATCACTTTGTGCAAGGGTATGCCATAAGCTCGCATGGCGTCCGGGTTTACATCGATTTGATACTCCTGCACATAGCCACCTATCGATGCTACCTCAGAAACCCCCTCCACAGCGTTCAGACCATACTTTACGTAAAAATCCTGAACCGAACGAATCTCATGCAAATCCCAGCCACCTGTGGGCTTCCCTGTCTTATCACGCCCCTCTAAAGTGTACCAATATACCTGACCTAAAGCGGTGGCATCGGGCCCAAGGGCAGGCTGAACGCCTTCAGGAAGAAGATTAGACGGTAAAGAATTCAGCTTTTCTAATATTCGGGAGCGGGACCAATAAAAATCAACGTCTTCATTGAAAATGATATAGATGCTGGACACCCCAAAAATAGACGAGCTTCGGATTGACTTAACCCCCGAAATTCCTAAAAGAGAGGTGGTAAGCGGATAAGTAATCTGGTCTTCAATATCCTGCGGTGAACGCCCCATCCATTGCGTAAACACAATCTGTTGGTTCTCTCCAATGTCAGGAATCGCATCTACCGGCACGGGGTCAGATGGTAAAAAACTAATTTTCCAACCAAAGGGGGAAGTGATTACACCCCATCCGATGACAAGCAACAGTAGAAGGAGTGTAACTAATTTATTATAAAGGAAATACTTAATTATCTTATTTAACATAGCTCAAATGGTTTATGAGACTTGAAAATTGAGCATCATGCCATCATCTTCATGCTCCAGATTATGACAATGAAAGACAAACTTGCCCTTCAGCTCAAATTTCATTTTTACCTGGACCTTTTCTCCTGGTCCTACCAAAACAGTGTCTTTAAGACCTCTCTCATGAGGTTGTATTGTATTTTGTTTGCCCGTTCTACTGACTATTTTAAACTGTACGCCATGGATATGCATGGGATGAGGCTCATCTCCTGAAGAATTATCAAACTCCCAAATTTCTGTATCGAGGTGTTTTACTGTTTCATCAATGCGATTCATGTTGTATGATTTGCCATTGATTCTATGCATGGCATTCATAGAGCCCATCGTCATTGTTAATTTGAAAGTTCTTAGAGCTGTTTCTGCTCCGATATTAGATAAGGTTAAGAGCTTTTCCGGGATACTAAACTCCATTTTAACCCCACTGGTGACCTTGAATTGTAATATATTGAAAGCCTGGCTACCTTGAGCATCACCCATTCCAGAGAACGTTTCGCTTCTGAGAAAGATCCTTTCGCCTACGCTTGCGGAATTGAAGTTTACTAAAAGATCAAGCCTTTCGCCGGGAGCAAGTAAAACTGACTTCACTTCAACAGGAATTTCAAGAAGACTGCTATCTGCACCAATGATATGGAAAGTGGATTCTGTGCTTAAAGTTAAGTTGTAGATTCTGGCATTAGAGCCATTAAGAACCCTAAGACGATAAAGGTTTTGACTGACTTCAATGAACGGACTTTTTATACCATTCACCAGCAGGGTGTCACCCAAATATCCAGTCATGGTTTGCATCATATCAGGATTATAAATTATGTTCCCGTCTGATGAAATTAATTTATCTTGAATGACAATTGGAATCTCAAAATCTCCATGAGGTAGATTCAGCTGATTTTCTAAATCACTTTCAACAATAAACAGGCCGGCCAAACCATTGACAACCTGTCTGGCAGTATTTTGATGAATATGTGGGTGATACCAGTTTGTACCTGTACCCTGATTTATTTTGAAATTATATTCAAATTCAGCATTGGCATTAATCCGTAGGTCTGGGCCGCCATCCATTGTGTCTGGCGTTAAAAGACCATGCCAGTGTATGTTGGTTTTCTCTGAAAGGCCATTTCGAAACTTTAGCGAAAACAAATCCTGAGACCTAACTCTAATTGTAGGACCTAAGATTCCAGCATGATACCCGAGTACATTGGATTCTTTTATTGCATCCAGTTTAGATATGGCATTTTGAGCCAATAATTCAGAACCACTGTAAATGGTCTCCGGAACCGGGAGCTTATTAAGAAACTGACCTTCATTTAATTGCGAAGGCACTACATTCATATCCATTCCATGCATACATGAAATGAGGCTTTGGCCTGCTGCAACCATAAGCGAGCCAAAACCAAGTTTACGGAGAAACTCAGCCCTTTCCATACTCTTCTTTCAGGGTAGGGGGTACCTACTAATTTAAGGTTTCTTTTGTCTTTCCGCAGGTCAACATAGAAGAACCAAAGTAGGGGTTCTTTACGGCTGAGAATTCGCTAAGCCAATTGGCTCCCTTACCATCATTTGCCATCGGACAAAATTGATAATAGGTCTTTTGAGCCTGTTTATCCGATTTAAGTATTATGTACAGATTGTCGGATAATTTAGAAAAATGGCTTCGTTGTTCCTCAATAGATTTTGAAGAATTTATGGCAGAGGTTGTCTTTTTCAATACAGGTAATACTTTCATCCACACCATGTGTGATTCATGAGAAAGTGTCTTCATATCAACCTGGTCAAATGATGAAAGTAATACTTCTGCCTTAGATGAACTTTCTGTCTTATCACTGTTTACCAGAGTGTTTTTAAGTTCAAAATAGCTGAGATAAACCTGCTTTAAAGGAGTTTCTGATAGTTCTGAAAAAGCAAATGATAAAGAAATAGAGTTTATTAGAAGCACAATAAGTGCTGTTGAAAAAATCTTTCCGGATTTCATAATGAATATGAGTTTGACTTTGGAATAAAATCCAAAGTGTTATAAAATAGATTAATAAATGTCTCCAAAATTGACTGGAAACGTGTGAGCACAGTTATCCCACGAAATTTTAATTAACCTATTTTAGGAGGTTGCCAGAAAGAAATAAAAGCGGCTTTAGGTGATGAATTCACCTCTGGAAATTGAGTAGTAAAGGAAATCGAAATTTCTGTTTCAATTAGCTCCTCAGTAAGTGAATAAATACCGGCTATATGGTTAAAGGAAGAGCAATGACAACCAGAGTCTGGACAATTATCTCCACAGCCATCATCATGATTTTGATTATCAGAATGCTCACTAGCGGATTCTGAACTACAGCAGCATTTCTGATCAGCATGACCGGATTTGGAATCAGACTTCATGCAGCATTTCATTTCTTTCTTCTCCATGCTCTTCCCACATGCGTACGCCGGTATGGAAAAACTTCCTATCAGAAGTAAAGAAACTATAGCTAGAATATTTGCTGCTGAGAATCTCATTAAAACAAAAATACTAAATCCAAAGTGAGTAATCAAATTTATGAATAGCTAATGAATTGTTAACATGCATTAGTAAGCTCACAAAAACCACAAATTACTCTTCCCAAACTCCGGGATTTCTGAGCCTTCGAAATTAGAAAAAATTTCGGCTACCATTTCGGGGTATTTGATAGTAACCGGAATATTCAAGATTCTATTGGCTAACCGATTTCCAGTACATGTGACTGAATTGATATACCTGGTCAATTAATTCATTTCTTGTTTATAAAATTGCCAGTTTCAGAGGTAAGATAGCCTTCGTGTTTTTTAAAAGCATTTTTATGCCTGACGAAACAAAAGGCGAACCCGAAGGCGAGACCTAATAACCAAGCAATACAAAACTGGAAATTTTATTTCACTGCATTTATTTTCAGGATAATTTATATCTTTAATCAAAGTTGTGTGGATTTAGTAGCGGGAAAGGCTCGGGCGTAATGAACCGAGCCTTTCTTTTTTTAAGAGCGACAAAATTTGCGAACTATTGCAGATTTGCAACATTGCAAAGTTTGCAAGCTTACAAAAACCAAAGCGTCTCTTTACCAAACTCAGGAAGCTTAGGGTCTTTAAAATAAGGATATATTTTGGCCACCATTGCAGGGTACTTTATGGTTACTGGTAGGCTCTGCTGGTCGGTGCTTTTCCAGTACATTCTGCTGAATTGATAAACCTGATCTATAAGAGTTTTTATGACTTCCGGGTCTTTGAAATAGTCTTCTGTAGTGCAGGAAATAGAAAGTTTGATTGGGAAATGATATTCTTTGGCTGATGGATTAGAGTTTGCACCATAGCGTGTATTACAATAAAGCAGGTATTGATTTCTACCAACTTTTATATAAGTTCCACACTGGGGCATCAGGTTTGGTGACAAAGTATCGAATCCTATTACATCTGCACTTTCTGTTTTGTTGATGGTGATAATGATTACCGGAATAGGCAGACCTAAGGCTTTTAATGTAGCCATTATTGGCCTAAGCTCGTTTTTAGATATTGCTTTGTAAAAGTGAATGATGAGTCTATCGGCCTGATAGTTTGCTGCAATAAACTTACCTACCGCTTCGCGTATAGAACCTGCCAGGGCGATTTCGTCTGTAGATTTGAAACACTCAAATCCTTTGAAAATACCTTCATTATTGAAGCAAAAAGCCGAGCCAACAAATCTGGTTTTACGGTCTATATTGTAGAAGGCTCCTACGCCTACTATTAACTCATTGGTAGAAGGTCTTTTAAGACGCCAGGGTATACCGCCCAACTTTGCTAACATAGCGACTTCAATATGTGGTAAGAAAGCATTGAAGAAATCGTTTGGTTTACCATTTTGCCACAAATGTTCCGCCTTAATTACCTGCGAAGCAATTTCTTCTCTAAGCAAAACCTCTTTAATTCGGTAATAAATGTTTACATGATCAGTATTTTGAGATAATTTGAGAACAGGGTTAACAAATAAAGCCATGTAACGGGTCTCGGGCTCCTTGTTCAATGTTCTTACTGCCTTTCTGATAGTCTCAAAAGCGGTGTCAATGTTTTCAAATTCAATATTAGCATCCAGATCAAGCTGAAATGGCTGACTGATGTATTCCTCCATCGGTGGAAATGGCCAGCGGTCATGCTTATATCCATCTTTTAGGAAATTATATAGTGTTTTAACAGCCGTGTTCTTCTGATTTTTCTGGTAGATGAAAAAGAACTTAACTGTATTGGGTGGTGGCACTGGCCGGTAAGCCTTGTATTTTTTAAAATCTTTCTTGGGGTCACGGCCGGTGTATCTGTTGCCAAAACGATCTTTCCCATATTCCAGGTCATAAGAAAGGTCTGAGATTTTATCAATTTGCCCCTCTTCTTCAATTGAGGTCATTTTTGGAATTATACCCAATACCTCTTTAAGGTGTGGATGCGACAAATATTTTACTGCAAAACCGTCAAGATTTCTCTTGTACTTTGGGTAGCGATTTCTGAGATCGGGAGAATCGAAAGCAATCTCAAAAAAAGGTTTTAATGTATTGGAGAGCACCGGATAAGCATTCTGTAAGTCATTCTTGATTTCTTCAGGCATGTAATTGTATTCATACAAACGACTTTTATAGGCTATCCAATGATAAAGTCGGGTATTGAAGTTTTTTATCTCAGCCAGACTTTTCTTTAATACTTTACTGGTGCCATCAAAAGAGAAAACAAGCTCAGGGCCTTCTGTAATATAAGCGTGCTGTACTTTTAATGTAAACTTATAATACAAGGTATATTTCTGGTTGTTTTGCTCCTTGGCCTCATACCATAACTCTATGTCTTTTGTGAAATTGCGGTGCATGATGGCAGCTCCATTTCTAAAATGCTCCCGAAGAACATGACGGAAATAGTGAAGTGCAAAATATGGATGCTCTTTTAAATTCAGTTTGAGTGCGATAGAGCCTTCCTGAGGTTCACCGAAGTTGGTATAAAGCCAATTGCCATGCTCCAGATCACTTTCGTTAACAACTTCAAAAAGCTGATCTCCAATATCATTTTTATGAATTGGGGAGTAGGTTTCATGATCCGGTTTGTGGGTCAGGAAATGGAATGTGAGTTCTTCTTCTTTGGGATTTAGCGGGATTATGTTGATTTGTAGCTGTTGGTTCATATTGATGGAATTAAAAGATTTGTGAAAGTTTCGTTGCTTTTATAAGGCGTTCATAAGAAGTATATCGTGGTGCCTGAGGTGCAAGACCTTTACCATCTAGTTCTATTGGGCCTATTTCTTTGGCAGGTTCTTTAAAGTTGAGGACGTATTTATTGGTGTCTTTCCATCTTTCAATAGAAGCTACTTCTGCAATATGTGTAATAGCAGAGACAGGGGCTACCTGATAGGCGGCTATGTATTTAATGCGTTCCAGCATGGCCGGGCCAATACGGATTTCATGCCAACGGTTTTCACCTATAAACACCCTTTCAAAACCTTCTTCTTTAGCAGGTACTATTACAGTATCCAAGTCTTTAGGGCTGAGTGAAAATGAAGTGACTCTGGTGGTTCTGTCCACGACCTCATTTATTTCAGCATTAAAAGGCGTGAATTTGTGAATGAGTTCTGAGCCGAATAAAAAGGATTGGAACTCTATAATGGCCGTCTGCATAGACAATTGACTCAGCACATTTTCTAATTCGTCGGTAGCTTTGTCAATAACTACGATGGCTGCCACTGGTTTTTCAAATATGATATTCTCAAGGAACGCATCAATATTCCTGTAACCTGCTTCTAAAAGACCACTCTCTGCCTTTTTAAGGGAAGAAGGGTTTTCTATTAGATGCTCGAGTAAAAAGGATTTGATTTTACGACCACTGGCTTTATAGGAAATCGCAAACTTCAATAGTTGGCTACCTATATGTTTGTATGGGTCATGGCTGGAAATCTCATTTTCTATGATGTATAGCCGCGGATCTTCCGGAAATGTAAAGTCAATTAAATAGCCATCTGGAATGGTTAGAATGCTATCCCCAATTCTTTTTTTGATGTCAATGTAGATGGTTTTCTCGCCGAAAACATGTGAGGCGTTTTCTACGATTACCTTTTCGAAGTCTTTTTCTAAGGAGTATTCGTGGTAGCTGTATGTTTTGTTATTTAGTAGAAGGGTTTCCATGAATAGGGCTTTTTGAAAACAAAAAGTTATAAATTATTGCGGATCGCCTAAAACAAAACTTTTTGGGTCGATTATTGGCAATATTGCATTTTGCAAATAAGTACCTTGAAACCTAACGTAAGCAATGCCTCTGACCGTAGAAAGGGTAATTGAGTTTAGAGTAACATTGAAACCTTCTGGGAACAATACCTTAATTTTATCGGCTGAAAGAAATTTCTCTAAATTTTCTATTTCATAAACACAAGCCACCTTTAAATGGCCATAGGTACTCTCACTTTCGAGATCGAAAATTTTCAAAGTACAAACAACTGCTGTTACTTTTTGCTCAACATTGATGTTATGCTCTAGTTCGTAGTTGTATCCTACTTGAACTTCTTCAGGTACTTCACCATTAAACTGATTAAAAGAAAACTCCAGTGTTTCAATGGCTCTGATTTGAAAGTTAATTTGATCCGTCATTATGCTTGAGCTAATATTGAAGCCTCACTTAAAATTGTGTTTGATTCTTTCGAAATGTTGATCCACCCATTTGTAATTGCGGATCTCTGAATCCCTTTTTGAGACATCTCACCTGAAGCCAAACCTATGTAATGCTTAGGTTTTGAAGGTTCTGACTGAATATTCAATAGGTTTATTCCTAAAGCATGACCAATAGTCACAAGGGTGTCGGTTGTAAAATTATGAGTGCCAGAAAGCCACTTTGTAATCATTGAAAGATTTTTCTGACCTGTGGCGTTCATAAGTTGACTTCTGTTCCAGCCTTTAGCCTTCATGGCATCTTCAATTTTGGCTGACAGTATCATTTTTGCATCTGTCTTTTTCTGCTCCAGGGGATGAATCTCCGCTGAGAGTTCTTCTAAAAGCCTGCTTTTATATTTTTTCATGTTGTCTATTGTTCTTCGTCATCAAATTCCAATTGGCCCTCCAGTTCCAGGCCGTCTGTACTATATCTGATGTCTTTTTGTTTTATTAACTCGGTGATTTCGGCTGATACTTTTCTGATTATGGCATTCTCTTTTGTTAGTTTTTCATCTTCCTGGAAAGCTTGGATATTCTTGGGTTTTGGTCCACCACCCCCAAGAATTACAATATCCTTTCCAATTCTTATGCAGTACAATCTTAATTTACTACCTGGAATGTCATACAGAGCACAAACCCCATCGCCTGGCTTTCCCTCTTTAAGTTTAAAGAAACCTTCTCTTGCACCTACTTTAGTCCCTATTGATACGAGTCTCTTATGAATATCTATAATTTCACTTTTAAATGAAGTTAGGTTCTCCTCAATAAAGTTCTCATATAACGTGCCATTCTCTTCATTTAGTATAACAGAATATACAGAGGCGTGGTTTCCACTGTACTCTTTCAGCATGACTAGTTTCCATTTCATATTCTGTTTTGGTTGTGCAAAAGTATATTATTTTACTTATAAGTGAAATTTATAACTTTGAAATCAATTCTTTGGCTTTATTTCTATTATAAGCACCTTCTGGTGAAATGGTATCATATACCATAAAGTAGTGATAGTCTGCTCCTCCAATGTTTGCCCATTTTTCACCCAGGCGTCTTTTAGCGGCACTATCCGGATTATCTCTATCATCTCCTTTAGTTTCAAGTAGGATTATATTGCCAGAATTAGTGACTACTATAAAATCGGGATAGTGATTTGATTTATAGCCATTTATGGCAAATCCTTTTCCTCTGCCAAGATTACGATGCCAAAAGGAAATGTTTGGCAAAGAAGCAATATCCATAATGACTGAGGTTTCAAAATTAGAGTCCATAGCAGCTTCTTTTTCGTATAAAGAATTTGCGATGGATGGGCCAAAGCGACCTGGGATTATGACCTCGGGGAATCGCCAAACAGGCAGATGATAAATTTGATTTGTTTTAAGCAGATCGTTAAAACGTTGTTCTGCATAAGTATCAGCATGACTCTTTATTTTGGCCTTAATCTTTTCTGTATATGAAAGCTTTCTTATTAATACATCATGGATTTGTTCTGCATTGAGACTCTCTATTATGCGGGTAATGTATTTTCTGATTTCCTGATCAGGAATAGGATACATATTGCCAATGAGATGCATAAGCTGAGCTGAAACCGTCTTGATCTGATTAGATTTTGGCGATGCCAATATCATATCAATCATCGGATCTTTGAAGTTGGGGTCTTCTATCTTTCTGAATTTTGGAGTGTATTGATTTTGGTTGCCTTCTTCCAAATCCACTTTATACAGGTCTGAGCTAATCTGGTCAAAATCTATTTTGATATCCTCATTTGAGAGCTGGAAATTGGTGAGTAGTGATTCCTGATTTAGAGGAAGTTCTTCAATCCCAAAAATGGTGTTGAGGTTGGCCTTAATCATGAATTGATGTAGCCTGATATTTTGAGCCTGTTCTTTTTTAGAATCAAGCATTCTGTAATAATTCGCCTTTTCTGCCATTTCGGATAATAGTGTAGTTTCAGGATTTGATTTCAGAGACCTTTGGATTTCTGATTCCATTGCCTCATTTTCGGTTTCTGCCATGGATATAATCTGATCGATGGTGGATTCAGAATCTTCTGCTGAATCATTTTCTTCAGGTAAAATGATACGCTCTATTTCTATTTCATCCTCCTGTTCAGTTTGCTCGGGGAAGAGAAACTGTTCCATGGTTTGCTGTATGGCCTCCTTCTTAACCTCCTCTGGCATTTTGTCCGATTGACGGTAATCACGCTCACTGAAACCTGCATTTTGAAGGCCGTTTACAATTTTCTCTAAGGTCTCGTTGAATTTTGCCGAGGCCGTCAGTACATAAGAAACATTCAGTAGCGGCGTGGCATGTTTAGAAACATAAGGCTGACGTAATACACGACCTAAAATCTGCTCCACATCCACCGCAGAGGATTTATCTGCCAATGAAGCCAGGATATAGGCAAAGGGGCAATCCCAACCTTCTTTTAGTGCATTGATGGTGATAATAAACCTTACTTGACAATCTTTGGAGTTTAGGTCAATCCCCTTCAGCTCATCTTTTTCTGCTGTTTTTATTTTTATCTGCTCCTCTGGAATCCCTACCTTCAGAAGTTGCTGTTTCAGTTTATCAAAAGTGGTATTGTCTTCATTGGTTCTGGGCTGAGCCTGAAACAAGACAATGGGCCTGATGTATTTACCTCCTGCTTTTTCCTGCTGAATAGCCAGATTTTCAAGTTTCTTTTGTAGGTGCAAGGCACTGGTAATTACCTCTGTTTTATCATGATGATTATACACGATGACGGGTAATTTAACCATGTGCTCTTTTTTTAGCTCTATGGCCGGTACGTAACTGATGATGTTACTGTTATTCTTTGGTGTAGCGGTTAAGTCAAGAATGAAAGAGGGGTTGAGGTTATTCAGCATATCAATACTAAGATCACTCTCAGCATTGTGGCTTTCATCTACTATGACTACGGGCTGCAAGCTTCTTATGACATTAATTAAAGCCGTATCATCAATATCATCTAATAATTGAGTCCGGTCAGTATATTGATCTGCAAAGGCGGCCAGTTGACCATTTTCCTGGTAGGCTTTGCGGTCTTCTTTTTTTCTGGCTCGCAAGCTTGCAAAAGACATGACGAAAATAGACAGCTGATCATTGACAACAGTAGGGTTGAAATTAGAACCCTGCTGGAGTTCGGTTTTAGAATAGATTTCTACCCGGTGATTAAAAAGGCTATTTAGCTTTTGCCGGTAGGGGTGGTCTGGATTGCTAAGGTTTGAAATGGTTTGATCTAGCAGATTACTCCAGGGTACCAGCCAAACTACCGCTTTGGGCAACTTCTCATCATAGGCAGAAAATATAGATTGAAGAGCATTACACGCTATAAAAGTCTTACCACCAGCAGTGGGTACTTTAATACAGACATGGGGTACGTTGGGAATATTGTTTTTGTAAGGAGCCATCCCTTTTTTGGTCAACGGCTCATAAGGGCCCCACTTATCTTCCCAAAATTGATTAAAGGCTTTATCAATTCTGTCTGTTTTCTGAATGTAGTCCAGAAAACTCTCCAGATTTTCAATGACAAGGCGTTGGTAACTTTTTAATTCCATGGTTAGAAGCGGCTAATGTCACGAGGGATTTTTTTGAAAACAATATTGTGAGAGGCTAGAAAGTCTTTATTGATCAGACAGTTATCAGCATAGATGATGTATTGTTCTGCCTTTGATGTGATGCCGGATAAGAAATCAAGATCAAGAGTGGTGATTTTATCTACTTCATAATAGAAATAGTAGGCAGTTTGATTTTTATCACCCAAATGAAATTCATGTCCATTGGTTCTAGTATCAAAAGATGACCGGGTCTCACTGTACCAGATATACTCTTTGATTTTGTCTACTCCGACGTTCTCATTCAGGAACTCCTTATTTTCTCCAATGAAAAGAGGCAAGCCAAGTTGATAGTAATCAAAAGCACCGCCAGTACCTTCTACTGCTTTATTGCCCTCGCCATATCCATTTATCACTCTTTTGACACGCTCTGCTGTGATGTGGTCAGCATAGTTTTCCATTTCAATGAGGATGAATTTGCGATTACCACTGTCTTCTTTATTAAGCTCCAGTACTGCTTGTGCAGTTGTTCCAGAACCAGCGAAAGAGTCTAGAATTATTGAATTTTTTGTTGAGGCAATTTGTAATATTCTAGAAATTAAAAGTGGGGGTTTCGGAGTGGAAAAATCACTTTCAATGTCTTTGAAAATATTCCTAAATACCCTTCTGCCAAGTTGATTGTCACCGGCGAAATCTCTTAGCCAAAGTGTTGTCGGAACAACTCCATCGGCTACATCAGAGAGAAATAATTTTAACCTAGGAAATGATTTTCCGTCTTTGCCGAAATAAATGCGATCTTCCTTTAGCAACTTATTAAAAGTTATCATGTCATACCTCCACACGGTAGTCTCAGGAGGGAATATCTCGATATTTGAATTTGGGTTTGTGATGGGATAATAAAGGTTTGGCCTTTCATTTCTCGTTTTATTACTTGTACAATCATTTGAGACCCAGGGCCCTCTTGGGTCATTATCTGGATTTTTATAACGTGAAAGTTGTTTTTCAGATTTTGGTATTAGATTTCTATTGAACCCATTTAAATCCACTCGATTTTGCTTTGTTCTTTTGGCATAGACTAAAACAAAATCATGCATATCTGAAAAATTAATGGCATCATTTTGGGGAGATTGTTTTTTTTGCCAACATATATTACCAAGAAAGTTTCCTCCTCCAAAAATCTCGTCACATAATAGTCTTAAATGGCCTTGCTCATTATCATCAATGGAAATAAAGATAGCACCATCTTTTGCCAATAATTGATGGAGAAGTTTGATTCTCGGGTACATCATGCAGAGCCACTTATCATGTCGAGATAAGTCTTCGCCTTCTTTTCCAACTACATCGCCCAGCCATTTAAGAATCTTTGGGTCGTTGACATTATCGTTGTACACCCAACCTTCATTGCCCGTATTGTATGGAGGGTCTATGTAAATGCAATTAACTTTGCCCTCATATTTAGGAAGAAGAGCTTTCAGGGCTTCCAGGTTATCGCCATGAATAATCATGTTCCCGCTGTCAGTAGAATCTGGTGATTCTCCCTTACCAGCCGTAAAGCCATATTGATGTTCTAGAACTTTAAAGGGGACATCGCGGTGATGATTGACTACTTTTTCTTTTCCTATCCAGTTTAGGGTGGGCATATAGCTTTGGTATATTGAGCTGAGTTTTTCAAAGATAAATGAAAAAAGAAAGAGGGCGTTAATTAATAGATATAGTTCATCTACGAATAGGAATTATTGGAAGTTATTTTCTCATAAACCCCAGACTTTACTTTTCTCAAATCCCTACCCAAGGCATTTCTTAAAATCTGATCAATCGTGCGTACTCCCAATGAGAAGGTTTTACCTAACGTTTGAGCCTCTTGACGTGTAAAGGTTTGTGGTAAGGCTTCAAAGAATTTTCGTTTGCTATCACCGGGTTTGAATGAGGTTTCCTGATTACTACCGGGTAAATTACTAAACATTAAAAGGCTATGTTGTAGATATACCTTGCAGATATCAAGAGCTATTTGAAAGTCTTCATCAGTGCAGATTTGATTTTTTGAAAACTCACCGTTTTCGAATTTGCGGAGGGCCGTTAAAATCATAACTATTCTAAAAGCGATTAAACCTAATCTGAAAACAATGGATGCGGCTTCTTCCCCAGTATATAGTCCAACTTGATATAAATGCCTTGCGAATGATGAGTTTAGTGCTTGCCATTGGTCTTGGCTCATTTCTATTTCAGTATCTTGAACTGAAAGAAAGTCCACCATTTGCAATACTTTCTCAGACAAGCCTTCGAAGTGGTCTGTAAGAATAACTTTTCTGCTAAAAGGGGAGGGGTCAAGCCAGTTCAATTCATTTTTAAAGGCATAGAATAAAAACCTGCTGAAAAGCCCGTCTTCTGCTGAAGAAATTAGACGTGGGACCTGGGCCGGTGTACCAGAAAGACAAATGGCTAAACGAGGTTCTTTGATCTCAATGTATTCGTTATTGGTTTTTCTGGAGAGTGTTATTTTTTCATGGTGGAATCCCGCCCGAATTACTGGTGAGTAATCGCCCCAATCTTGCTTTTTGGTGCCGCTCATAGTATCTGCTTCTGTTTCACAGATGATGCCTTCGCCTCCGTTTTTTTGAAGGTGGTCTATCATTCTGGAAGAGCTACTATCGGCAGGTATAAAGACCAATCTAAACTTTGGTTCGTCGGGTTTAGTGGGTGGTGCTTCGCCTTTCTTTCTATTTCTCAAAGCCTCTTTATACATGGTAAGCTCGTCTTCAAATAAGGTTTGAGCTTTGGTACTTTCGGATAATACCCTCTCATGGTATTTATCGCCAAGTCTTTTGGCGTTCTTTAGCACACCTTTACCGCTGGCGGCAGGGGCGATAACAAAAGTGTAGAGGTGGGGAAAGACCTTTTCTCCGGAATAATAACCATAAATACCAGGCAAGCAGCCACTGAGAATAGAAAGGGTGGAGGTTAAGAAAACATCCCTTTGTCTTTTATCCTGGAATACTTCTGAGCCCACCCTTAGAATATCCGGCAATTTGTCAAAAATGTCATCGGGTAACGTTGGCGTTGATTTTAGATAGTCTTCATGCTCATCTGGTAGGGGAGAAGTGTTATCAATTTGCTTGTTTGCAAGCTTTGCAAAGTTGCCAAACTCAGCGGAATGGTGATTATAAGCACTCCTTACAGATGCCTCCATTTCCTTATGCGGGAGGTCAAACTGGTTTTTAGATAAGTCCAGGCAGACTTCAAGGGGGATTCCCACCCGGTTACAATTTGAAGCCAACAGATAAATAAAATTATTACGAGATCCATGAGTATATGATGATTTTTGGTTTGTGAAATTGACTTGACTTTGAAAGAGCTCTTCCAGTATGTGAGAAGGCTTTTCGGTGGTTGTAACTGGTGGAGGTGTACTTTTTTCAACCGTTTCAATTATTTGCAAAGGTCTTTTTACCTCAAATTTTTGATTGCTGATGTTTCGGTACATATCCGGGTCATAGCTGAAGAAGCATAGGCGGGTAATGTCTTTGCATTTTTCGTCTGCAGATAGACCAGTTAGTTTTTCATAGTATTCCTGCACTTGTAGATAGGCGATGTCATGATGTTCCTGACCAGAATCTACCTGAACAAAAACTTTAAGGCCATCGCCTCCCGGGCTGCGGAAGCACCAAAATGTATGTGGGTCCTGAGTAATTTTATCTAAGGCAATAGATAACTGACTCTCAGGGATTTTGTCAAAGTCAAGATGAACAAAACCGCTGTAATGGTCGATTTCAGTCAATATCCGTCTGCCTTTAAATGTAGCGGAAGGAGTAAAGGCAAGTAAGGATTGCTTTAGCTTTTGAGCCTCTTCAATCTGGCCTAACTCTTTGAGTCTGCGAACCTCTTCAACAGTTTCTTTAAATTCATCGGTGCCTACTCGTTTACTCAAAAGGAGTAAGGATTTGTTTTCAACCGGTGTAGAAAAGCCTTTAAATATGGTACTTGATGCCATCAGTGGATTGTTTTAGTTGATTACTTCCTTTTGTTTTTGATGACATAATCGGCGGCCATCTTCTCTATCTCGTCGGCGGATGCCTGACGGTTACGCTGAAGCCATTGGTCTAGCTCATCGCGTTTGAAATAGAGTTTCTTACCCTGTGGGCAGAAATGAGGTATCTGCCTGGTGGAGGTTAACTTATAGAGGTGTGAAGGACTAATGTCCAGATATTTGCTGGCCTCATTAAGGTTTAATACGGCCTTTTGAAGAATGTTTTGCTCAGATAGCTTGTCTGCTATTTCTGTAAGCTTGTCAAGAATTAAAGCATCTTGTGTCATTTTGCTACTGTGTTAAAAAATGAATAAATCAAACAACAGCAGCAAAAGAACCCGGTAAAGGAAAGGTAGACTTGAGGTAACGAGATGTTACCGATATTACCCAATCATGGCTTTTCTAATGGCCTCGTATTTAGCAGGTTTCGTAGAGAATTTAGTTTTTGTGGTAGAGGTTTCAGTACCTTGAAATTGTGTGAATGCCTTATGAATAAAGTCAATCCAGGCAATCTTTATCTTCTGTGTACCATACAATTCTTTGTGAATCAGATAAAAGGTGTACCTAATCATATTGTTTGTTAGGTTTATTTGTTTCAGAGGCGGGGCAATGAAAGGTACTTTTTCTGTCTCGATTAATTCATATACCCAATCCATGAGTGTATCATGATCTGAGTCTTTCATGATTTTTGAATTGTACTCATTGGTGCCTTTAAAAAATGCCAGATGCTTATATGCTATTTCTTTTAATGCGTTTATACCTTTTGTAGCCACAGGCATTGGTTTATCTTGGAGAGTAACCACTTCTTCAGTTATTGTAGTAACAGGAAAGGTATTTGCCGGGTTGTGACTATATATAACCTTTTGCTGCTCAAGCCAATGTTTTAATCTACCAGGAATAGAACTGGTCGAATTAAAAGATTTAAAAGTTTCTAAATAAGACTCAATCAATGAGACGCGTTCGATTCCATATGTTTTTTGAGAAATGTCTGATTCAAGAATTGACTTATGTTCGGTGAATTTGGCGGAGGTATATTCTTCATTAAAACATTCGTCAACGGTAACGTATTCCTGAATTAGAAATATGGCGTTCTCAATAGCCGATTCAATTTCTGGATAATCATTTAACTCCAGAATGAGCTTTTCAAGGAGTTCTTGATTTTTAAGCTCGAGGGCTGTTTCTATTTTATTATAGAAATATTCAAGGGTTGGATGAATAACAGCCGTTTCGGGTGCCGGCGTACCTAGTTCTTGAATGTAGAAGTCTTGAAGGCTTAGAGGGCTTCTATTGTAATGATGATATCGAATTTGGGTATCAAAAAACAGGATTAGGAGTCTGTGAAACATGAAATTAAGTACCTTCTCAGAAAGCTCTTTATTGTCAAAGTCCTCGACTTCAGATAGGTTTTCATGAGTTTGTACTAAACAGCTTTTTAAGTTTGTTAGAAATTTTTCAACCTGAAAAATGCCGTCAATGTCGATTGAAAAGCCTTCTGAAAATTCATTGAAGGTGTTTAAAACTCGTTTTACCTCCAAGTTTATTAGTAGTTCATAGAATTGATCTTCCAAGGAAACCGGAGAGAGGTTTTCTGAATAGAATAATGGGCTTAAAGAAATGTGCTCAGGGATTTCATTTTCTATGCCGGAATATACGTTCGGGTATTCCTTTAGAAGGATATCAAAGGCATCTTTGAGACTCAAGCTATAATTTTCAGAAGCTTGACGAGCCTTATTGAAATTCTCAGCCCAATCCCGTTGATTTTGAATCTTAAAGTTCCAGGGTTTTAATGAGCCAAATAGAATTTGATTGAATATTCTCAATTCCATTACAGACCGATGTTTATTTTGTTGGCGGCTTCGATTTTCTTCTCATTGATTACTTTGGCGTAAATTTCAGTTGTGGAGAGGTTTTTATGGCCAAGAAGCTTTGATACGGTGTAAATATCCGTACCCAGAGTTAATTGCAAAGTGGCATAGGTATGACGGGCACAGTGAAATGTAATGTGTTTTGAAATTCCGGCTTCATCAAGCCAATCACGTAACAGTGTTTTATTCCAGTTGCCGTATTTAAAACCGGTGAATATTTTTGATTTACCTTCTCTCTCTTCTCCCAGTAATTGGCGGGCTTCATCTGAAATGGGTTGAGTTTCTACGCCGTTAGTTTTCGCCATGCGGAAACGGATGTAATAACCAAGCTCCTTCGAATGCTGAATTTCCTGCCATTGGAGCTTTTCAATATCTCCCCAGCGTAGACCGGTGAGGCATGAAAAAAGAAACATCCTCTTTAGGGTTTCATTTTTACAGTGAGCACTTGCCATTCTTTTGACCTCGTCAAGTGTCAAAAACTCCCTATGTGTTTCGTCCTGTGGAAAGGGCTCAACCCTGTTAGCAGGATTATTATTTAAGAGACCATCTTTGACAGCTTGTTTAAGTGCTGCTCTCAGTTTATTGAAGTAAGAGTATTTTGAATTTAGGGAAAGACCATCAACAGAATTTTTGCTTTCAGCTTCATAGTCCAGGTAATCTTTGAAACCTTGCACCCAGTCTTTATCAATACGTTCAAAAGTAATGTCCTTTGGGCAATAGATCTTCAGATGCTTCTTTACACTATCCCAATTTCCATAGTTACCATTGCTGTTCCTTTTTTTCTCTGTGAGTGCGGCAAAGTAGGATAAAAAGCTGCCTTTCAGTTTCTCCTTGTCTCTAAAACCATAGATATTATTCTGAATCTCAAGATGGCGTTTTGATCTGATGCTTTCAGCAAGTTCAAGAATTTTACGATTCTCGTCTTTCTGGGCCTTTGACAAGGAACCTTTTTCTGGCTCAGGTGTAAGATATAAACCAAGATGTTCATACTCTCTGTTACCTTTCTCGTAGTAATCCAGGTACAAGGTGATTTTGTTGGCTTTCTTTCTTTGGCGTAAAGTGACTTTCATGTGTGATTAATTTATGTTATTGGAAAAAGGCATCTAACTGACTTCGTGGAATTATCTTCTTTCTACCCACTTGTTTCATATTGAGCTGACCTCGGTGAAGCATTCGGTTTATTGTCCAACGGCTTACTCCCAAGAGGGCCGCAACTTCAGTCATACTTAGATATTCCTTGTTTAAGGGTGTTTCTGAAGAAGGTGAGGAGGTCGCTAAAATTTCATGTGTTTCTTCCAGAGTCTTTCCGACCTTGGCTTCACGGGCTCTTTTCTTATAGTTTCTTTGGGAACATTTATGAGAACAAAAGCGTGTGACTGTTGTTCGGGCAACGAAGGTAATGCCGCAATGCTGGCATATTTTGGGTACTTGTATGTTGCTGCTCATTTGTAGCGAAATGTGGTGATAAGTAGTAATATGTTGTGTTATGTTGCATGATTTCACCCTTATCTTTCAATTGCCCTTATGGGCAACAAATGTGATGCTCGGGCAACACAACAGCAACAAATATATACAAATAAGAGCAAATGGGCAACAAATATGAGTAGTATATATTATTGTAAAGTAAATAAAAACAGCTAGTTAGAAAGAAAGAGAAAGGTTGTTACTTCCCAATACAAAACCTGCCAAAGATGTTTTTTAAGAGGTCATCTGAAGTGATGGTTCCGGTGAGTTCTCCAAGGTGATGTAGGGCTAAGCGTATGTCTTGTGCTAAAAAATCACCAGTAATACCCATTTCCAGGCCGTTTAAAACTTCAGAAAGGGCTTCGTTAGTTTTAACTAATAAATCAAAATGCCTGAGATTAGTCAGTACTAAATCTCCCTGTTTATTGCCTTCAGCTACGTCATAGAGAGCAGTTTCCAGTTGAGATATACCTTTACCTTCTTTAGCAGATATCAATAAGTCTGCTTTGTTTTTGACCACAGAATTAAGGTCAGACTTTGTCTTGATCCAGAACACCTTTTTATCTTTGGTCAGTGCTTCAAAATGCTCAAGCAAATAATCTCTTTCTGCTTCCTGATCATAAAGAAATAGCACTATTGCCGCCTTGTTTAAAACAGACTTTGATTTCTCTATTCCAATACTCTCTACTACGTCCTCGGTACTACGAATACCGGCAGTATCAATAAATCTGAATTTAACGCCTTTTATCACCATTGTATCCTCTATGGAGTCTCTGGTGGTGCCTGCTATCTCAGTTACGATGGCTTTTTCTTCCTTTAGAAGGGCATTAAGAAGTGTGGACTTACCTACATTGGGTTGACCAATAATAGCTACCGGAATCCCTTCTTTTATGACATTCCCGGCATCAAAAGAATCGATTAGCGGGTGGAGTTGGTTTTGAATCGCTGAAATAAGTTTTTTTAAATCATCACGATCAGCAAATTCGACGTCTTCTTCGCCAAAATCCAATTCAAGTTCTACCATACTGGCAAAATGAATCAACTCTTCTCTGAGTGCTTTTAAATGATCTGAGAACCCACCTCTTAATTGATTAATGGCGGTCAAATGTGCTGCCGAAGAATCAGCCTCGATGAGATCGGCCACAGCTTCAGCTTGTACTAAATCAAACTGACCGTTGAGAAAGGCCCTTTGTGTAAATTCACCTGGCTGAGCCAGCTTACTGCCATTTTTTATCAAAAGTTTGATGATCTCCTTAGCAATGAAAGGACTACCATGGCAACTGATCTCTACAGTATCTTCTTTTGTAAAAGATTTAGGCGATTTAAAAACGGTGGCTAAAACTTCGTCAATGACTTTCTGTCCATCTTGAATTAAACCAAAGTGAGCTGTATGAGATGCGGCATTTGCCAGCTTCTTTCCTTTAAAGATTTTATCGACAATCTGAATGGCGTTTTCTCCGGAAATTCGAATCACTCCAATGGCTCCAATTCCAGGAGCAGTGGCCAGTGCACAGATAGGTTCTTGATGAATAATTGACATGGCACAAAGTTAATTCTATTTGCTCAGGCTAAAAGGTACCAGACCAAACATTCTTTTATGCTCTTTTCTTCCTATTTTTGGCCGAAATTCAAACCCAATCCCCTTTAGAGGCTTACATGCTCTTTAATTCAGTTCAGTTTGTTTTCTTCTTTATAGTGGTTTCCATTCTGTATTATATGCTTCGGCATAGAGGCAGAGTCTGGTTACTATTACTGGCCAGTTGTTACTTCTATATGGCCTTTAAGCCAGTATATATCCTGATATTAGGAGTCACAATTCTGGTCGATTATTTCGCAGCTTTTTTGATTGATAGGGCAGAAGGCAAAAAACGAAAATGGTGGTTAGCCTTAAGTTTGATTGCGAATATCGGCTTTCTGGCAGCTTTTAAATACTTTAATTTCATCAATCAGAACATTGGCTTTGTTTTGAATTTGATGGGGATGGAGAATCCTATTCCAAATTATCCTTTAGAACTACCCATAGGACTCTCTTTTCATACTTTTCAAGCCATGAGTTACACCATAGAGGTGTATCGAAGAAACCAAAAACCAGAGAAAGATTTCATTATTTATTCACTTTATGTGATGTTCTATCCACAGTTAGTGGCAGGGCCTATAGAACGTCCGCAGAATTTATTATACCAGTTTCATACCTATTTCAAGTACAATTTTGAAAACATTAAACAGGGGCTTATCAGAATAGCCTGGGGGATGTTTAAGAAAGTGGTGATCGCAGACAGATTAGCCATGGTCGTTGATTATTGTTATGATAACCCCACTGAACACTCTGGTTTAACCTTACTTGTAGCTACTATATTCTTCTCATTCCAGATTTATTGCGATTTCTCAGGATACTCAGATATAGCTATTGGCTGTGCCCGCCTTATGGGATTTAAGCTGATGGAGAACTTTGATGTACCTTATATCTCAAAATCAATTTCTGAGTTTTGGCGTAGATGGCATATTTCACTTTCGGGCTGGTTTAGAGATTATTTGTATATACCACTAGGTGGAAGCAGAGTAGGAGAGTACCGACATTACATGAATTATTTCATTGTTTTCATGATCAGTGGTCTTTGGCATGGTGCTGCCTGGACCTTCATTATTTGGGGCTCTTTGCATGGCATTTATTTGATTTTTGCCATGCTTCGCAAAAAGTATTTGAATATTGAAATGCCTCAAAACGCTTTTACAGATAAATTACAAATTCTAATTACTTTCGGATTGGTTACCTTAAGCTGGGTATTTTTCAGAGCCAGAGGTTTAGGGAATGCCAAGGTTATTTTAACCAAAATTTTTAATCCGGCTACATACACAGAATTAGCTTCGCCTTTTAATGTTACAGAAATGTGGTTTTGCGTTTTATTAATTCTGGTGCTGATGCTTAAAGAGATATATATTCCCAAAATTGATACCACCAGAACACCAGCATTTTACGCGAAGTTTGCTCTATTAATGGTGGCCTGTTATTTTCTCGGCGTATTTACATCTAATCAATTTATCTACTTCCAGTTTTGAAATTAGTTAAATACATAGCACTTGTATTCTTTAGCCTGTTATGGTTGGCCGGGTGCTCGGGTACTGTGGCTACATGGCTGTATGAAAACAATCTGATAAAAGATGATTACCGCTATGGCGATTTATATAGAACCTCAAATCTACCTCAATTCAAAGAAGTCAGAGAGGTTTGCAAACCTCTAAATCCTGAAAAAAGAAAGAACGCACATGTAGTGATAGCTGGCGATAGTTTTACTGAAAACGGGCGTGTAGAGGCTTCAGACCTGGCAACAGCAAAATATACCAGAGTTAGAGTAGATGGCAGCACCTATGTAAAAATTGACAGTTCAGATTTTAATGTATTGATTATTGAAACTGTTGAAAGGCATTTTAGGGAACGTTTTAATTCTAAGTGGAGAGGGGTTTCTGTAGAAGAACCAGCAGAAAAGCCAGATCCTGGTTTATGGGAACAATTTTTGGCTTTAGAAATGCCCTATAATTCTCAAAGGCACGAGACTATACTATTTGGTTATGACCTCACAATGAAATTTAGAGAGTGGAAGGCTCTATTGAATTATTCTCTTTTCCATAGAGTAGATTCAGATGTAAGGCTAAATGGCACTGAAGAGCATTTACTCTATTATTTACCCTCAGAGCCTGGTATAAGTTCGGCTTTTGAGCCAATAGGAGATACGGAGATAAACACTTTGGTAGCCAATGTAAATGAAGCTAACAGGTATTATTCGGAATTGGGATATGACAAGATAATTCTGAGTATCATTCCTAATAAGACAAGTATTCTAGGAAGAGATTTAGGCGTCTATAATGATTTAGTGAAAAGGGTACAAAACCATACTGATTTAGAAATGGAAGTGTTGGATTCATTTACACCCTTT
>JANSYO010000123.1 GCA_024742395.1 Cytophagales bacterium | reverse complement strand
ATTGATTTATAAAGAGTACGAGACTGCGTCTGAGAAGGTTGCAAAAGTTATTTTACCAATGGGATTGTTGTAGAGAAAAATATTCCGGTAGTTATCAGTTTAACATTTCCGTATCCAACTTTTGCCAGTGGAACTTTAACAAATGGCTCAACTTGCAAACTAATCCCTTTAGAGATTCTTCTTTCCAATCCAAAGGAGGCATTAAATTCGCCGGCATTATAAAAGCCCGTTTTCCCCTCCCACGAATTCCATTTTTGGCTCGAATACGAATTTTCGTAGATATAATCATATGTTTCCCTTAACATTAGATAACTGGTAAAACCCGCCTGAGCAAACCATCGGTTAATCCCTTGGCTAAAATCATATCGAATATTCACGGGTAAGTCTAGCATATTGCATCTGGCCTCCACTAAATTAAGTTCAGTTGGTCTTTGTCCCCAGGTTTCAGGCCATCCATATGAATCAGAATTGGCAGTATAATATTTAAGCGATTTAATTACACCTGTTTGAATAAGCCATTTATCATTGAATCTATACTCTACTAATCCACCAATATTATGTCCGATCTTAAAAAAAGAATTAGATGGCACAGCAGAGAAGTCAGGTGAGAAAGCCAATCTAAAAGCTAATTTAGGCTGCTTCAAAGAAGCTATATGGGATGAATTAGTATTCACTTTATCTACTCCCTTAAAAGCAGTACTTGTTTCCTTCGCATATTCCAGGCTTACAAATTGTGGTCTACTCAGATACTTGATATCCTCTGAGAAAGTTTTATTTTGTGAAATATCATTATTCTCAAAAGGCACTGTTACCAATTGACCGGACAAGTTCAGTTTATCCTTTCTATCAGCGGCATTGTATATGGTCGGATATGATCTTTTATCCTCAATTGAATTAGTTAAAATGTCATTTGTTTTATTTACACTTCCTAAATCCCGCTGGCCCTCTTCTCGATTCTTTTTATCTGATAATTTTCGAGTTCCAATTTGCTGAGCGTTCGCCTTAGTGATTACTGACCTGCCCTCTCCTATTCTATTCTTTGAGCCTGTTTTGAATTCACTGGCATGTTGATTTTCATTTAAATTTAAACTCTTGGACGATGGTAAGTTCGCATCACTCTCCCACTCTTTGGTAAAGTGTTGAGCCTCCGCTATTTTTTGTTCTGTTGAGTTTTGAACAATTTCATTCTTAGAATTAGTTGGCTTTTCTTCCTGAACAGACCCTTTGCTTTTAGATTCCATGGAATTGGGCGTTGACTCGTCATTTCCCATCGAATTAGTAATCTCTCTATCATTTATAGAATCACTCTTGTTAATATATTGGTAGCTTATAAAACTTATCGCAGATAGTAACACCAATCCTATTATTGCTGAACCAAGCCAGCCCAAACCTTTTCCCTTCCCTCCTTTATCAAGTAGAGTTTCCATAGCTTTCCACGAAGACTCCTCATAAGGTAGATAGTTCTTATCCGCCTCCTCTTTAAACAGGCCGTCTAATTCCTCATCCGATATGTTTTCCCAATCTTTCATTTGTTAATATTCATCCTCTGAACTTTACTCATTTCAGTTAAATACTCCCTCAGCAATTTTCTGGCTCTTGAAACATTCGATTTTGAGGTACCTACACTTATATCAAGTTTTTTAGAAATCTCTTCATGAGAGAATCCATCAATTGCGAAGAGACAAAAATTAGTCTTATAAGTATGAGGTAAAGCGTAAACCAGTTTCATTAATTCAGAATGGCCAAGGTTACCCTCTGCACTCTGTTCCTGAGATTCCAGCGTATACGCTGTATCAATATCCTGCTGGTTATAATGTTTTTTCTGACTTCGGTAAAAGTCTATTGAGCAATTGATCAGAATTCGCTTAAACCAATTCCCAAACGAATGGCTTGGTTTATATTTTGTAAGATTTAGAAAGACCCTAAGAAAGCCATCGTTGGCCACTTCTAAAGCCTCATCTTTTGTTTTACAATAACGAAGAGCCACAGACATAGCAAAGCCATAGTAATCAGCGTACAATCTTTTTTGTGCCGCCCGATCACCCTCTATGCATTTCTCAATAATCTTGAGAAAATCAGGAGTGGAAGCCTTACCGTCCATTTTCATTAGTACGGAAAGTTAGAAAGAATGGTTGCAGAGAAAGAACACATTCTTTCCCTGCTAGTTTTTAGTGGTGCTCCTTATTGGAATCGTAACCAAAAGCGAAGACTAATGTCTCCAAAATGCCACCAAGAATAAAGATGAATAAATCACCAAATATCGCCAACACAGCCAAAATGAGTAAGTAGATTACAATAAAAACCCATCCTGGTAAACTCGACTTAACAACTTCTGTCATTATCAAAAATGATTAAGGTATTCGATTAAATAATGCTCAAAACTACAAAAAATACTTTTTCGCAGCACCCGCAAGGAGATTTCTTTAGTTAATTTTGGGCACGGGTATACATTCTTTCTGTATTCCTCGTACTTAATCCATATGAAGGCTCTTACCCTCTTCTCATTTTTATTTTTTTTCTCACTCCAGATCTTTAGTCAGGAGCACGAGTACTATAAATTGCCTAAAGAAAGAAAAATAAGAGACGGACAAATTACACTCCCTAATTTAAGAACAGAGGATGTGTATTGGTATATGGGACTGAAGGGAGGTTATAAAATACAGGGCAACTCTTTCAGCTCTGATCTGGATAATCAATTATTTAGTACAAATTCAAATGACCTTTACTGGGAAGCCAACCTTGGCGTCAACAAAAATGACGTTTATCAATTAGAGCTTTCTTACATTAGAAATCCCTTGAAATTAGAATGGGGGCTTAATGATAAAAGTGGCAGGCCCATCACTTACTTTTTTATATCCAGAAAATTACAACAGGAAGCTGCATTTTCTTTTAAAAGAAGAATATTGACTTTAGACAAAGTCACCAGAAAGACCCGACTTAACCTCATTGCAGGAATTAAATATCCCTTCAGAAGTCAGGAAACAATAAGCACCTATGATGTATTCTTACCTACACTACCATCTTCACAGGGCTTTCAGGATACACTGGATGTTCAAAGTGAATTCTCATTGACAAAACCTGGTCTTGGTGGTATTTTAGGGTTAGAGATTATTGGCAGAGTAGCAGAGGTTCTGGAGATTGGCGTTTATGCAAAATACTTTATTGAGAAAAAAGGTAGTTTCTACTCTGACATCAATTTTGACAGTACTTTGGGCCCTGCTCAGAACAGCCAGCAGTTCTTAAATGGCACGAGCATCATGACGGGCATAAATATACGTTGGAATTTTATTCACACGATCCAGTATTTGGCCGAAAAACCATAGATAATCTTCCAATATTCATGCATTCGTCGACTAAAAATTGTAAATTTGTTTGGTAAACATCCCGAAACTTAAAAACTATAAAGATGAGTAAATTCGCAGAATGTGTAGAGCAATATAAAGCTCAGAATTCAGAACTAGGGCTGGGCTTAAGTGAAGCTCTACTAACCGGCGTAGCCAAAGGATTAGGTCCTTCTATATATAATGCTGATTCTTCAAAAGTATCAGGTTCTGACAAAGCAGAATTAGATCGTGTAAAAAACAATTTCCTAATTAAGAAGCTTGGCCTTTCTGACGGACCTGCATTAGATTCTGCCATTGCAGAAGTGATGGAAAAAATGGGTTCTTCAAACCGTAACAAATACAGAGCAGTAGTTTATGCTCTATTAGCTGTTAAGTTTGGTAAAGAAAGTATGTTTGTATAAAACATTGCACTTTTATTAGAGAGCCTTGGTTGTAATAGATCAAGGCTTTTTTTATTCCTATGAGGCATATAGCAATTTTCATTGTCAGACTTTATCAGGCGGCTTTATCTCCTTGGTTTCCTGATTCTTGCAGATTTACTCCTACCTGCTCAGATTACTCGGTACAGGCGTTTAAAAAACACGGCCTTTTTAAAGGGTTCTACCTTACAGTAAACAGAATACGAAAATGTCACCCATGGGGCGGCAGTGGCTTTGATCCCGTGCCTGATTGATTTGTATTATACAAAGATTATTCTCTAAAATTCTAATTATTTTTCGTTTTGGACGCAGTGCAGAAGTAGCAAGATATAAATGTCGCTAAATTTGAATCTTCTAATTCTTTACAAAAGAGTACATAACAGAACTACAATAAATCTAATTAAACCTTTCTCGTCGTGGCGGAAACAACACCAAAAAGAAAATTCATTATTGATTTTGACAGCACCTTTACTCAGGTTGAGGGTCTGGACGAACTTGCCAAAATTGCTTTAAATGGCAATCCAAATCAAAACGAAATCGTATCAAAAATTAAAAATCTTACTGATCAGGGAATGAGTGGCGAGCTTAGCTTTTCAGAAGCTCTGAGTCAAAGATTGGCTTTATTAAGTGCTACGAAAGATGATGTGGATACCCTGGTAAGTTTTTTAAAAAAGAAGGTTTCCAAATCATTTGCGAGAAATGAGGTTTTCTTTGAACATTGTGCAGAAGACGTTATTATCCTTTCAAGTGGTTTTAAAGATTTCATTGTGCCGGTGGCCACTGAACTGGGCGTCTTAGAAGCTAATATTTACGCCAACACCTTTGTATACGATGAAGAAGGAAACATTACGGGAGCCGATCAGAACAATCCACTTGCCGGTGACGGGGGTAAAGTAACTCTTGTAAAATCGTTAAATCTGGATGCTGAAATACATGTAATAGGTGACGGGTTTACAGATTACGAAATTAAGGAAAGTGGACTGGCTCAATACTTTTACGCATTCACAGAAAATGTAGAAAGGCCGGCAGTTATGGAGAAAGCCGACCACGTGGTAAAAAGTCTCGATGAGTTTTTATGGTTAAATCATTTGCCACGCAGTCAGTCTTACCCCAAATCTCGCATAAAGGTATTGCTTCTTGAAAATGTACATCAGGCAGCGGTTCAGGCATTTAGAGAAGAAGGCTTTGATGTGGAGTTCCACAAAGGAGCCCTAGGTGAAAAAGAACTTTGTGAAAAAATCAAAGATGTTTCTATTGTAGGTATCAGGTCGAAAACCAATCTGACCGCCAAAGTGCTTGAAAATGCCGATAAGCTAATTGCAGTAGGTGCATTTTGTATTGGTACGAACCAAATAGATCTTGCCAAATGCACTGAAAAGGGGATTGCTGTATTTAACGCACCTTACAGCAACACACGTTCTGTGGTGGAGTTAGCTATTGGCGAAATCATTATGCTGATTAGAAAAATACCTTCTAACAGCGAAAGAATGCACCAGGGTATCTGGAATAAATCTGCCAATAACTCTTACGAAATCAGAGGTAAGAAATTGGGAATCATTGGGTATGGACATATCGGAATGCAACTTTCTGTGGTGGCAGAAGCCATGGGTATGGAAGTACATTTTTATGATTCTGTAGACAGAATGCCAATAGGTAATGCTATCAAATGCAGAAGTATGGAGGAGGTATTCAATGTAGCCGATGTAGTCAGTCTGCACATTGACGGACGCTCACAAAACAACAACCTGATAGGCAAAGAGCAGTTTGAGCAGATGAAAGATGGCGTAATCTTCCTGAATCTTGCCAGAGGCTTCGTAGTTGATATTCCGGCTCTGGTAGAAGCTCTTAAATCAGGTAAAGTAGCTGGTGCTGGTGTAGATGTGTTTCCAAAAGAACCCAGAACGAATGACGACCCGTTTAAGAGTGAATTAATGGGCCTTGAAAATGTTATTTTATCTCCTCATATTGGAGGTAGTACTGAGGAGGCACAGGAAATGATTGGCCAATATGTGCCTGAAAGACTCCTGGAATACATAAACAATGGTAGCACTACCGGTAGTGTGAACTTCCCTGAAGTTCAGCTTCCTGTTCTTCAAAACAGTCACAGACTACTGCATGTACACAAAAACATGCCGGGTATAATGGCTAAAATAAACAACATTTTTGCTAAGCATAACATTAATGTAACAGGTCAGTACCTTAAGACGAACGAATCAATAGGTTACGTAATAGTAGATGTGGAAATATCATACACTCCTGAGTTTTTAGAAGAACTCAGAGACATTCCTGAAACCATTCGTTTTAGAAAATTATTCTAAGATTTACTCCGGCAGAAATGTCGGAGTTTTTTTTTCACTGTTCTTTTAAAATACAGGCCCTGTTTTGAGGCCTTCAGTGCTTAGTTATATATATAATTAGTCATTACTCTTCTTAAGTGTAATAACAATCACACCATTAGATGCTCGGGATCCATATATACCGGTACTGGAAGCATCCTTAAGTACAGAAACTGATTTAATATCACCGGGCGGAACAAGATCATATACTGTACTAAATCCTCCACTTACAGTTACTCCATTTAAAACAAAAAGAGGCTCTGAACCCGCTACTACAGAATGAGCCATTCCCCTGATTCTTACTTCTGCTCCTCTCCCTTGCCCTGAAACCATCACGCCGGAAATTCCTCTTAAATAAACTTCCAGCGGCACAGCCTGGTCTACCTTCTCAAGTGATTCTGCAGATCCCGTATAATTTTCTGAATTATTGGCTCCATAACCGTCCTTTATGGTCTGTTTCTTGGAAAAGTTCTTGGTGGTACCAGACCTGTTAGCACAAGATGCCAAGAAAAAAGACGCTAAAAGAATGAGTAAAACCTTCATATATTTTAATCAATTGTATTCAATATAAGACTATTAAATCAAAATCTTACCTTTTAAAAACATTCACTTAGTACTATATTTTCAATTCTTTCCAATTTTTCAATTATTTCTGAACTTATCATTTATATAGTTATTTTATTTTTCTACTATTTACTCCTATCTTTCAATCATGAAAGAGAATTGGCGTGACCGTCTTCATGAGATTATTTTCGAAGCTGATACCAAAGCAGGAAAAAACTTTGACATAGCCCTTCTTTGGCTAATTCTTGCTTCGGTTGTATTGGTAATGTTAGATAGAGTAGACTCACTCTTTGCCAAATATGGTCATATTTTTAATGTTCTGGAATGGATCATCACCATTCTCTTTACCATTGAATTTATCCTTCGAATACTCTCAATCAAAAAACCATTCTCTTATATCTTTAGCTTTTACGGAATCATTGATTTCCTTTCTATTCTCCCTAAATTTCTGGCCTTTTTCTTCGTAGGTACTCAAGCTTTAATTGCCCTAAGATCTCTACGCCTTTTGCGAATTTTCAGAATATTAAAATTGGGCACCTATGTAGGTGAATCTAACAAATTGCTGAGAGCACTTATTGCCAGCAGAACCAAAATATCTGTATTCCTTTTTGCCATAATCATCCTCTGTACCATCCTGGGAACGGTCATGTATATGGTCGAAGATAAAGAATCAGGCTTCACCAGTATTCCTAAATCTATTTACTGGGCTATCGTTACGATGACTACCGTAGGCTACGGAGACATTGCTCCTCAAACTGTCCTGGGTCAATTTATAGCTAGCCTTGTGATGATTCTTGGCTACGGTATTATAGCCATTCCTACGGGAATAGTGACTTCAGAATTAGCCAAACAAGGGATGGAAGGAAATACTATTACAACAAAGGCTTGTCCAAACTGCTCAGCAGGCAAGCACACCTTTGGTGCAAAATATTGTTACAAATGTGGTTATGAATTAGACCTTTAGAGTCTGGCAATCATCTCTTTAAAAATCGTTGTCATTTGTGGTTCCGCTTTATAAGCAGCCGCCAGAATATTTTCAATCTCAGCTTTTTTTAGTGTCTCCGGAATACACAAGTCCGTAATAACAGAAATGGCAAAGACAGGTAATCCCATTTGAATAGCCACCAAAGCCTCAGGTACTGTACTCATGCCCACTGCATCAGCTCCGGCATTCCTTAACAATCTGTATTCAGCTTTAGATTCAAGATTGGGACCAGAGACACTCACATAGACTCCTTTCTTCAGAGTGTTTATTTCCTTTTCGCGGGCTATTTGCTCGGCTAGATTAATCAAACCTAAGTCGTACGGCTCTGACATATCAGGAAAGCGATCACCCATTATACATTCACCTACCAGTGGATTTGCAGGCAAGAACAAAGCAATGTGATCTTCAATTATCATAAGATCACTCTCTTTAAATTCCGGATTCATTCCGCCTGCTGCATTGGATATAAATAACTTCTCTATGCCCAATAGCTTCATAACTCTAACAGGAAATGTTACTTGCTCCATAGTATGGCCTTCATAATAATGAAAGCGGCCGCTCATACACACTATCCTTTTGCCAGCTAACAAGCCAAAAACCAGCTTTCCAGGATGAAACTCTACGGTAGCCTCTACAAATCCGGGTATATCTTGATACAGTATTTTAAACTTTACATCAATATCCTCTAGCAGTCCGGCCAGGCCCGTGCCTAAAATCACACCAAACTGAGGAGAGAAATCCAAAGTTTTATCTTTAAGAAACTGAGCTGCCTTTTCTACGCTTTGAAGCTTGGTCATCGATATTTTATTTTGCCTGAGAGTTCGAATTTAAAAATAATGAGCCGAAAGAAAACTAAAAAAGGGTCAATCCTTGCGGAAAGACCCTTCTGAATATCTTACTTCTTTTTAAAGAGAAAGAGTACCTTTTCTGGCAGCTTGTACCAGAGTAGCCTCAAGACCCTTTTTAGAAATAGTACGCATAGCTTTAGTAGAAACTTTCAGTTCTACCCATACACCCTCAGACTCCAGGAAAAACTTCTTTTTCTGAAGATTTGGATAAAACTTACGTTTAGTTCTATTGTTTGAATGAGAAACGTTGTTACCAACTCTTGTTCTCTTTCCAGTTATTTGACAAACCTTTGACATATCTCTTTCGTTTAGATTACTGCCGTTTACCCGAAACGACCTCTCAATTGGGCTGCAAATATCTGAATTTATTTATGCAATACCAATAGTGACCTTTAAATTTTATAGAATAGTTTTCTCATAATTTCTACTTACTACTAAATTGATGCTCTTTTTCTTTGAAAAGAATATTGAATGAGGTCATTGACCCATAGCATCTTGTTATATACTGTTGACAATCTACTTTGGCCTCGTCGTCTAAACTACTTGCATTCACCTTCTGCTCCAAAACTCTGAGCTTATCTCTCATCATTACTATCTTATGAAAGAAAGTTTCAATGGGCAATTCTTTGGTAGCCAAACCATCTACGCCAGGTTTAAGAATCATTGTTCCACCTTTCCACCTGTCGCCCAATGGTACATTCTCAGTTTGACCGTTGTATTTTTGAAGAATTGCCTTTAAAGATTGCTCTACATCAAACATAGAAACAAGATCATCTTCCCGTTCTACGTATTCAATAATCTCCATTTCTGTATCTAACGGAATTCGCTCTTCTCCCTCTTCTACAAATACAATTTTATAATAAATGGAGTAAATATTTAGCACCACTCCCATTCCAAATTCAGGATGTTTCACCCGTGTGCCAATGCCTAAGTATTTCATATTATAATATTTAAAACTAAACACTTTCAAAGGCTGTGCCAAAGCTGAAATACCCAGGAGTAATTACACCAATCAAAAGTTATTTTTAGACTTACCTAAATTTTTGTTTATATTTGTATTGCAAAATGAATTCAATGGGTCGAAATATTCTTTATATTGTATTTTTAATCAATTATTTGATGCCAAATCTGGGTCTGGGTCAAGGTTTCAATATGATTGGTTTAGTAACGGAAGAGAACGGACTTCCCATACCTTTCGCCTCGGTAAGTATTGAAGGAAGCACAAAAGGAGCTCTTGCAAACGAAGATGGTCTTTTTGAATTATCCTCTTCTACTCATAAGTTCTACATACAAGTATCGGCCATTGGATTCAAAAAGATCAGACAAGAAATTATCCTGAATTCAAGTGGCACGAATACCTTTACTTTCATTTTGCCTAATGAAAATACGGCTTTTGATGAGGTTGTTGTGTCTGGTACACTGAATCCTGTAACCAGATTGGAATCTCCGGTTCCCGTAGAAATCTATACACCCAAGTTTTTTCAAAGAAACCCTACTCCAAATGTATTCGAAGCTTTACAAAATGTAAACGGCGTCAGACCTCAGATAAACTGCAATGTCTGTAATACAGGTGATATTCATATCAATGGACTCGAAGGTCCGTATACAATGGTTCTTCTGGACGGAATGCCGATTGTCAGTGGTCTATCTACGGTTTATGGGCT
>JANSYO010000425.1 GCA_024742395.1 Cytophagales bacterium | reverse complement strand
CCCGTCATCCGCCTATGGCAGGCTGCCACCCCTCCGGGGAGGGGATTTTTGCTAGTACTTCTGTTTTCTTTTTGGTTAAATTAGAATCCCCTCTAGGGAGGGGTGCCCGCAGGGCGGGGTGGGTATATTCGAAGAACAGGAAATGAGGCTATATCTCTGCCGGAACCCGCCCCGTCATCCGCCTTCGTCTGGTTGCCACCCCTCTGAGGAGGGGATTTTGCTATTGCTACAGTTTTACATTTCCTTCGAGGAGAATCGGTTTAACTATTAATTCTTTTTAAAAAAAACCTTAGTTTCACTAATGAAACGTAAAATTCTACCATACAACAAGAATCTCAAACAAATAGCTAAACAGCTCAGAAGGCAAATGACATTGTCGGAGGTTCTGCTATGGAATCATTTAAAAAACTATCAAATGATGGGATATGATTTTGATAGACAAAGGCCAATAGATAATTATATAGTTGACTTCTTTTGTAAAGATTTGATGTTAGCAATTGAGGTTGATGGTTTTACTCATCAGTTAGAAGGAGTTGCAGAAAACGACGTTGTGAGACAAGAAAAGCTGGAATCTTTAGGTGTAAGCTTTCTAAGATTCGAGGATATAAGTGTAAAAAAGGATTTAACATCTGTGCTTGATCAAATAGCCTGTTGGATTCTTGAATTTGGCCCCCAATTAGATGAAGATTATGAGGAGAAGTTAAATAATGCAAAAAGGGTTTATTGACAAGGCTATCGATACACCCCTTTTCATCTGGAAGAGATTAAGGTTTATGTTTGATTTTTTCGTCGAATTAGAGTCGCCTCTTGGGAGGGGTGCCCGCAGGGCGGGGTGGGTGAATGGGAAGAATTTGAAATGTTGCTATTTCTCGGCCATTACCCACCCCGTCATCCGCCTATGGCAGGCTGCCACCCCTCCGAGTAGGGGATTTTGCTTGTACTTCTGATTTCTTTTTGCTTGAATTTGAATCCCCTCTTGGGAGGGGTGCCCGTAGGGCGGGGTGGGTAAGTATGAAGAAT
>JANSYO010000114.1 GCA_024742395.1 Cytophagales bacterium | reverse complement strand
GATCTCTTCAGAGATGTTTGATCAGCTCAGTTTCAATTCCGATTAGGTGCGATTAAGACAAGATACCTAAATGACTATGGCGAGCAGGTAAGCATGTTTCAATTCCGATTAGGTGCGATTAAGACCAGGTGCTAACTCTGACTTTAAGATTGTTTGGTAGTTTCAATTCCGATTAGGTGCGATTAAGACTAATACTTGCCAGTTCTGAAATTAGAAATAATAATAGTTTCAATTCCGATTAGGTGCGATTAAGACAAAAGATAAATGAGCTATCTAAAAGGGGAGAAGGGTTTCAATTCCGATTAGGTGCGATTAAGACCAATTTGCCTATATAGCCCATAACCGGGCCGATGAAGTTTCAATTCCGATTAGGTGCGATTAAGACTCACACCAAGCCAATTAAAACCACAAATGTAGGTAGTTTCAATTCCGATTAGGTGCGATTAAGACACCAAGTAGCGGCTGTACTAGAACGGTAAATGTAGTTTCAATTCCGATTAGGTGCGATTAAGACCCGTTTGAAAAACGGGCAAAAAAGACGTAAAAGCCACTTTTTAAACTGTTTTTTAAGTGATTTTTACGTCTAACTACAATACTACGATTTTCCCCTGAGTTCGACAACGGCTTTTAAATCCTTGTCATTGCGTTTTCTCTAAATTTCAGTACGTCAAAGAACATTTCTAGCTAAACTTTACTTTGATCGACAATCCCGCCCTACAAAATATTTCCGGTGCTTTGTCGCTCAAAACCCATGATCTCCTTCTCCAGCCAGTCTTTATTTTTACTTTTGAAAACAATGATACTGTCTTCCTGATCGTCCATAATTTCATAGGCACGATCCATCATTTCTGTTAGGCGAGCTTTGCTAATCTCTCCCTCAAAAACCGAATTTTGAATCCAGTTCAGGTATTTGCGACAATGCTTTAGCATTTTAGCTACCCTACGCTCACCCATATCATACACTAAGATAACATACATGGCTTTATTGATTTATTGATAGATTGATAAAATTCGGTGTCAATTTTGAACTGCTATTTGAGCATGCAGAAGTCTGATCGCTGGGCAATTCGATGTCACCACCAGGCCTTAAAAGGAACATATTCTTCTGCCCGTAAAATATGTTTTGATATTTTATAACATTCCAGTTTAATTAAATGCTTGTAGCTTACAGACCTGCCCAAACTTCGATGTTTGATCGTATCATTCAGTTTATCTTCAAATACCCTGACAAATTCCTTTCGGGCACTGTCTTTCATTACACAGCGATTTAGCTCCTGACTAAAGTCACTAGATTTGATCTGCCTTTTGTTTAGTAAGCTGAAAATTGTTCTGTCTACCAATAAGGGCTTGAATATCTCAGCTAAATCTAAAGCCAATGAATACCTTCTGTAACCCGGTTCATGCAAAAAGCTGATGGTTGGGTTTAATTGTGTGTGATAAATCTGACCTAAACAGACCGAATAACACATCATGTTACCAAAAGAAATTAAAGTATTGACCTCGTTCTGAGGAGGCTGTTTTGTACGGTTTCCCATCTCAAAATCATTGATGATCAGATCGAAAGCCTGGTAATAGGCCTGCCTTATGTTTCCTTCCAGACCCATCAGTTGATCTATTCTCTGATACTTGGAAATCTCATGCATTAAACCTTCTATTTGACCCATCGTTTGACTTAAATCCTTTTCTCTTCGGTTATAGTATTGAAGGTTTTTCAGCATGTTTTGAGCAGCCCCTCGTACAAATGATTGAGCCAAAGGCAATCTTTTTTTGTCAGACAAATAATGTTTGGTTTGGGCTATCTGCATTTTGCCGGCCAGCAGATATTCTTTGGGCATAAAAGAACCGGTATAGTGCTCGTAATAGTCAAAGAAGTGAACGGCTATACTTTGTTTTCCTAAAAAGGTATACAGAGCAGAATTGGCCTCAAGGCTACCGAAAACATACAAATCATTTACATTTTCAACAGGCAGATAGCGAGGCTGTCCTATTACGCCATCGCTATCTACCGGTGTAAACTTTAGGGTGTTGTCTTTTCTTGTAAGACGACCCGGGTTGAATAAATAATAGGTTTTTTTCATTGATCCTCATTTTCTGCTATCCAGCAAAAGTCAAAATAGCTACAGTTTTTACACTTGGAGGGTTTATCTTTTTTGGGGGGCATTTTCTTGGATGAATCAATCTGCTCTACGTTTTCAATCCATTTTTGTATTTCCTCAAAATCTTGCTTTGTCAATGCCGGTAGCTTAAGTACCTTTTTTTGTTTTGGGTATTCAATAATTCCCGTTGCACCTTCTACGCCATTTTTATCCAGTAAGTATAGATAGTATTTTACCTGGGCTATATGAGCCTTTTCAAAAGCATTTGACTTCTTGGTTTCATGTATCACTTTTTCCTTTGGGTCAAAAAAGTCTATTTTACCCCCATCAAGCTCTACTTCCTTTAGTTTTTTACTTCGCTGGCCGTAGGAGTGTTCCCCAATGTGCTTTCCTTCATACACCAGATCAGAAGAATGCTCCATATTAATGCCATTCATAAACAGCCATAGCTTTCTGTGGCATATGTGGAGGTAATTGATATGGGTGGCAATGAGGTTCAAAACAGCTGATCTAAATTTTTATAAACTCGGCTTAGATGCTCTCTCAGATATTTTATGTCAAAGTCATTTGGATCTACAGTCCCTTCGGCCACCATTTCTGCATACATATAGGGGCCTCCGCAATCTTCCGGCGGGCAAGCTCCTTTGGCAGCCAGCAGAACGGGCTCTTCGAGTTTTCCCTTTTCTATTTGTTCCAGAGTAAGCTGATGCTGCCAGTCGTCACCAAAATCATAGATATAGATCATTTTCTGGCCCTTTTCCTTAAAAATATCTTTTACTCTGTATTCTCTGCTGTCTTCTTCTATGCCTTCAAATTCTTCTTCTGGCTCCTCGAGGCTGTAAACAGGATAAGACCCCCATCCATTATGAGAAAACTGATAGGAATGATAGTTTTCCCAACCAAAACTGGCCTGAATGATTTCATGCAAAACGTCAAAACTATGCTCACCGGAAACTTGAATACGCCTCCAAACGGGTGGTTTAGTGACTTTTTTTAGTTGAACTTTAAATTGATAAATCATAATTGAAAATTTTATTATAAAAAACTTGGTAACCATAAAGGAATTGTCCGTCGCGTACAGTGTGGCCTTTTGATTCCGTTCATTCGTACTCCCCGATCCAGAATTCTATACTGGTATTTATAAAGCCATTGCGAAAAATTACGAATCAAATTCTCGTGATAAATCGACAATTATCCCTTGAATTTGTGTGTTTTTCACGACAGATGTTAGGGTTTATATTTGATTTTGGAGAGAAAACCTATCAAGACTTAAATATATCTTCAAAGTTTCTTTTGCTAAATGTGCTACACCTAGCTTAGTAGAAATTCAATTCGTCTCTATCCCAAGAAATACCTTGCATATATTCATAAGAGGGATTAATCAACCACAAATCAGAGTTTTCAAATCCTTTAATCTTATGCTTTCTTGCCAAATAAATAGGTACTCTTACAGTATATTCTCTAATCTTATCAAATTGAAACTCTTCAATCCAACTTTCAAAATCATTATCATTGTAATGTTTTTCTAAAATGCATTCTACAGTTATATAAGTACTTTTTCTTGTAAAAATTTTTTCTGCTGTTTTATCTATCATAGACAAGGTGTAAATATTCTTAGTACATTCTTTCCAAGCTTTCTCAACCAACATTTTCCCTTCATTCATGTCGTCCCAGTATGAATGTGGAATATTGTCCTTTTGATAAACTTGGTTGATAATTTTTTTGAAATGTTTCTCCTTGAGGTTTCCATTCAAATTTTCGATAAAATCTGTTAATAAATTAAACGTACCATCTAAAATCGCAGGAGGATAAATATAATTTCTTGCCGTTTCTGATGCCTCAGAAATCACAACTTTAGCAAATAGTTCACCTGTCCGATTTTGAATTTCACCTTTTCTATTTACACGGCCTAACCGTTGAACAATGGCGTCTATTGGAGCATTTTCAGTATAAAGAACATCAAAATCTATATCCAAACTAACTTCTACGATTTGAGTACAAATAGCAATAAACCCCACTTTTTTGCTACCAATTTTTTCCAACTCTTTTTCCTTTGCAACTTTATCTTTTAGAATAAATTGAGAATGATATAGCATTATATCATTTTTTAATTCTTCCTTATAAACCAAATCAAATAGCTGTCGAGCTTTTTTAATGGTATTGCAAACAATCAAAACCTTTTTGCCTGACTTGTAATCATTCAAAATATCGTCAATACATTTTTCCAATTGAACATTCCGGGTTTCAAGTAGGTGACGTTGTTTTTCATCTAAAACCTCATCATTGATAAACGTGAAAGTTTCTTTCGGTAAGATTTTCTCAATTTCCTCTTGTAAAACAATAGGCAACGATGCACTCATAATCGCAAATTGCGTATTGTAAGGCTCTACCAATTCCAACACTTTCAAAAGAATACCTAATGTATAACCATCATAAATATGAATTTCATCAATGATTATTCGAGCATTATAAATTGCCGCGTTCGTCATTACCCAATGTCCCCAATTTAAAAAGGAACTCAACAATTGGTCAATTGTAGCTATGGTGACATGTTTAAAAAAAGACCGATTATACAAATAGTGAACTCGTAATCTTTGAGGTTCAATTTCATCATCTTTTTTCAAAAGATAATTTGCTGTACTATGACTTAACCCAGTTTGTTCTATTCCAAAAAAGTTTTTAAGTCTTCTCCACATTTTATTCGTTGTTACCATTGTAGGTAACAGATAAATTATTTTTTGTGGTTTTTCTTGATTGACGGCCCAAAGTAAGGAAGCCTCTGTTTTACCTTGTCCTGTTGGAATTTGAACAAATACATTTCCTTTTACTCTCGCGGTTTTATTTTGAAAATCTGACCATTTTTCAAATCTTTCAGGGTAAAGAGCTTTCATTCGGTGCGTAATACTCCCATAGTTGTGAGAGGTCGAATATCCATAATCGTGATAACTTCCCGATGAAAGCCAATCAGCATAGTGTAACAAAGATTTGAATAAGATAAATACATCTCTTATTTTTTTCGGATTATCAAATAACTCCTCTTTGAAATCAACATTATCAAACGTGTTATCATAAAATGTATAAAAAGGATGTTGTTTGATTATAGAATCATCATAGATCAAATCTTCCCAATCTTCTAACTCAAATTCTTTTGCTTTTTCATTAATCGCTTCTATGAAACTTGGATAATACCAAGCTTTGTATTTAGCTTTTATCCTATTAAAGTCGGAAAATAAGTGTTTATGCAATTTTGAATGATGACTTACCACCGCTAAAGTTTCAGGATAATAAGGAACTTCATCAATAACAACACTAGGTTTCTCTTTTGTGTAATGATAGATAAACGGGACAGAAAACAAAGCGTGTGATTCCTTTTCAAAAGGTTGTTTTCTGATTTTCTTCTGAAATTCATCATTAGCCTTCCCAGCATCATGAAAGGCTACGGTTAAAAAAATATTTCTTAAAACTCGATGTTTGTTCAACTGATGAATGTCACAGATTTTATCTATCAAAGGTTGCTTCCAATGCAATACCTTTTTTAAACAATCCAAAGCCTCCATTGTGTGCTGAATAACCGAAAGTTTGGGTTCTGATTTTGCTAAAACTTCGTCCATGTTAAATCACTTGAAATCTTTGGTTTTCTAATTCATCAAAATAAGTTTCTGCCTGGAAATTTGGCATAATTGGCAAATCTCCGATGAACGAAAATGTCTGATATTCAGCTGCTTGCCTTGAATGGCCTTTATCGTATAAAAACGAAACGGGCAATCGAACAATAACAGGTCTAAGGTTGAGTAAATTACCTTTAGCAGAAGAAAATAAAAACGTTTCATCTATTCCATAACCTTGTTCATTAACATCAAATCCAACAATTGTATTGGTTAGTTTTGTATTTTCAACAATACTCGAATCAACCAAATCAATCGAAGATATTTTTATCAACTCATCTTCTCTACCTAACGATAAAGCCCATTTTGGGTTAGTCAAAGCAGATTGAATAATCTCAAAATCCTTTTCATCTGAACATTGAAAATACAAAGTGTATTGATTGTCGTAATGAATTTCTCGAACAATTACTGCTGAAAAATATGAAGAAGAACCTACTCTTTTAAAATTCGGCTTATTTTCATCACCTTTACGATATTGAGTAATTTTTTCAATTCGCCACAAATCATTAACCTGTCCGTAACTCTTACCGACTACACCGATTTTCAATCGTTTATTCAATAACCAATTCTCATTTACCTCTTCAGGGCTTAATCCCAAAGCACCACCCAACATTCCTGCAATAGTTGTTTTGGGTGGTAAAGGCAATGATTTGTGATACGTGTGAAAATCGGGTTGCCGAAAAGAGTTAAAGCGGCCTACGCATTTTACTCTTAAAAATTTCATAGGTTTAAAATTCTAATTTGTCAATGTAATCAATTGCACTATCGAAAGCAGTTTGAATACTCTCAACACCTTCTAAATCAATATTTTCATTTTTGAAAATCCCCGAACGTAATCCCAAAATTTGCTTCTCAATAGTTTCAGAATGGTCACTAAGAATTTGATTAATCGTTTTTGTGTCCAACACCTCAGATTTGCTAACATTTAAACCTTCTAAGAAAATTGGAGACTTAACATTTTGAAAAGTAATTGCTAAAAACTTAGGTGACATATCCGTTAAAATTCTTGATTGTTTACCACCACCCCAAACATTCGATAAGGACTTTAGAAAATTAATGACTCGTGCTCTTCTTTTTTCAATTGATAAATTTTGAATATCCTTTTTTTGTGTAGATTCTAATTCAAACTCTTGAAAGTTTCCAATACGGTCTAATTCTACTAAAATATTGACCTTGAAGTAGTTGTAGTAGATTTCAGTTTCAAAAATATTACCACCACTACCCATATCTTCGCCTGTTTTTTCTTTTGATTTTGTTCCTAAATCTCTATCGCCTTGATAAGGGAATACACCAATAGCTGCCGAACATCTTACAGGTGCAGTTCTTCTACGGTTTTCTCCTGTGGTAGCAATCATAAATCCAAATAAATCATCATCAATATAATTATAGGGTTCACCTAAAGAAACATCTACACCTTTTGCATTCTCAGTCGCTTTTACTTCTGACAACGTTTCGCCCATTTCACGCCATCCCTTTTTGATTTGATATTTTAGGCTTTGTCCTGAAACATAAGGCAATTGATTACCATCAGGCAGAGTGATTTTTTTTACCGTACTCACATTTCCTTCCGTCCAGCTTCCGTTGATACTTCCCAAAGAAGTTTTAAAAATGTAGGCGATATTTAAACAGTTTACTTTTTTAGTTTGATTGCTCATTAGATTTTTCATTTTTGGAAGTGATATAAATAAATTGGTTCATAGCGAAAATACTTAGTAAAGACTTGTGTTCTTCCCAATCACTTTCGTTTAAGAATAAGTTTTCAAATAACTCTTTATCGAAGTAGATATTAGACTTGAACTGGCTTTCACTCAACACATTCAATAAAGATTTTCGATTTTTTGCATTCCGAATAGCAAACAACAGTCCTTTGTCTTTACTACCGCGTTTTTTGTCACTATCTGCACAGTAGTTCCCGATACGAACACCGTACTTATGACACATTTCAATAGTATCTTTTGTCATATTTAAAAAAGTTTGATTATAGATTAATAAGGTTTCCTTTAAATAATAAAAGTTGGTATAGCGTTCTTTTTTAGGGTCTTTCACTAATTCTACTTCACCCAAGAACTGCTCAAAAATTTTAGCAATAGATTGAAAAGAAAGAATATTAGAACAGAGTTTATTTCGCCAAACAGTATCGTATTTTTTCTGACCTTTCTTTTCTGTAATTTTTTGAAAGTGACTTACTAAATTTTTAAAAGCATTGAAGTCTTGAAGTTCATTTAGAAAGTGAAACATCTGATGTACAGAAGTATATTCTCCAACATGTCTATAAAAAGTGCCATCTGAGTTTAAAAAGACAACACTTTTGGTGTAAAGCAGTTTTCTATCGTCTGATTGTAACTTTTGATTTGTCTGTTCAAACATGGATAAAATGAAGTTAAAAAGACTTTCATTTTGATATTTTGTGCCTCGCAGAGACATTTTGAAGTTGCACCAAATATTATCCAGTTCCTGTAAATCCTTGCTAATCTTATTATTGAAATTGCTCAACTCTTTCAGATTACTATCATACAGGAGGAAGTAATTTTTCCAATCATCTTGTAAAGAATAGTATATCATCCGAGGTGAATACAAAGAGATAAAGGCATATTTTTCTGAAATCTTTGGTTTTTGTTTAGTCATTGAAGAAAAGTTATCGCCCTTTCCTTTTCCAACTAAAAATGGATAATACATTCCCGTAATATTGGTAAACTTGGTTAGTCTTTCACCACTAAAATCACAGATTTTTCCATTTTTCGTTTCCAAAAAATCAAATTGAAAATCTTTACCTAAAGCATACTCAGGTGGTGTATTTATAAAACCTTTATCGGATAATTTCTTTTCGGCGTGTTCTTCTTTAAAGAATAAGAATGAATAAAAATCATCTATACTCATCACTTCTTCTTTAGCATTCCGTTTAGGTAGTTTTAATTTTAAAGTCTCATAATTTGTAATCTTGTTGTTTTCAACCAGAATATCAGGTAGATTTTTCTTCTTTGGCTTAAATACTCCAGATAGAAATTTACGTTTCTCAATTCCTCCAAACTGAATTTCTTTTTTGTCAATCTTTGTTTTAATGATTTTGAAGTAGTGGACATCTCCATAATTATCATTGTAAACTAAAATTTCAGTTGAAGCGTCTTTTTTGTCATCACTTTGATAGTTCAACTCAATATTATTTGGTATTGAGATTGAGCCATTTTTTGCAATACCAATAGCCTTAAAAAAAGATTTTGCAAATATTTTATAATCCGTCTTTTGATAAATCTCAAATTTCCCTTCATCATAAAGCCAACCATAATTTCCTGTGAGTCCAAGAGAATAATCTGTTAGTCTTACATTAGCATCACTCAAAATATCAATTAGTGGTTCTTCTTCAGAATTTAAAAGCCTCTCTCTGACTTTTAATACCAACTGATTAGATGTCAATTCTAAAGAAATCTCATTTCTATTTAACCTTTTTAGAATTATATACAGACCAACGATTCCGTTATCAACCCAAAAGTTTCCTGTCTTATTGAATTTAATTTCAGTTATCATATTTTTTTATTAAAAAGATTCCACCAAACCTATCCCTTGCACATTATACCGCCCAAAGCCACTATAAAACCCACACTTTTGTACTTCAACGGGGGCTTTGAGTTGAAATTCGAAATTTAGAAAGCCTTTAATTTGAGTTTCGTTTTTGCTCATTTCTTTGATGCTTATTTTCCGTGATTTGATTTTTGAGGGATCGGTTTGTAGGACAAATTGTATTTCTTCCGCCTCCACTCTTTTGTCGGTGGCATTAAAATATTTATCGCTCAGGTTAATGGCTAGCAGCTTACCAAACTCCGGGTGGTCTGGCGGCAAATAGTCGCCGTATTTCTTTCCTTCAGAATGCTTTTCAATCACCATAGGGGCCCAGGCACCATAATGCATGATCGGGCCAAACTCCGGTTCAGGTAGTGTACTTATTTGTGCTATCTGAAACTCTGCTCTGAAACGATCGTTGTAAACCGGCAATCGCTGATCCCGAAAAACGCCAATGATGAATTTCTCGGCTGCTTTGGGTACGTAGAAAGACAAATCCAAATAAAACTGTGAGGCATGAATGATGAGTCCTTTAGTCCCGGCGGCGGTAAACTGCCCGCCCTTTTTCTCAAAATGAAACGGCGAAAAGCTCATGTATTTAAACTTCTTATTGTTCTCATCTGACTGGTATCCTTTCTGATGTAAAAAGGCGGCATACTCAGGATCAGCGGTTTCCAGTTTCTTGTATATCCATGACATGACCAGATAGTTATAATTCCAGCCTATCAAGGTATTATTTGTTGGGTTATTTAATGTGAGTCTAAATCTCATGTTCCAAATATATTTCAGGTAAGACGCATCAGCTGCTGTACCCCCTTTAGTAGTTAATATTTCTAAGTTTTTCAGCCATGTGTACCCGTAGCTCTTCGTTTTCTATAATCTCTACCACGTATTCATAATAGCCAAGTAGAAAATTCTGCAAGCCAAAGAAATTCCTGTTTACCATGCATTCTAAGTCGTATTCATCAGTGGTATCCGGTGCCGGTGTGAGTGAAGCTCTGGATAGGGGGTACCTTTCTATGAGCTCATTATAACCGCCTGTCTTTATACGTATGTGTACTTTTACCTGATCTTTATTCGAGATCTTGAAAATATCGGTGGCGATGATATTGTGCTTTCCCTCATGCTCCCAGTCTTCGTTTAGTTGTGTCACACGTTCTATCCGGCTGATTCTGAAATGGCGAATCTCGTTTCTGTCTAAATCAAAGGCATGCAGGATGTCTTCTTCGGGTGACACATGAAAGGGTTCAATGCGTCTATCTGAAAGAGAATTGCTGTTAGTAGATTTATAATTGTGAAGAATGACCTGTTGTTTGTCCTTTTTTGCTTTAAAAAGTATGGCAGTTTTCGCCAAAAAGGGTTTGGTAAAGATAATATTACCTATCCGTGGTAAACTTGTTAATGTTTCTAACTTATTGATTATCCGGTTTTGATCCTTTAAAGAAACAGAATTAGCTAGGGACTTCTTGATAAGATCAATCTCATTTTCGGAGATCAATAGTAATTCTTTGATTTGCTCAGTGGTTTTTTCAGGGCTTAAATAATACCGATGTTTTTGATCAGTTCCTATATGGAAACCTGCATTCCTGATGTCTTCAAAGTCCCGGCTAATGGTATCGGGGCTAACACCATAGATTTCGGCGAGCTTCTTTCTGGTGTAAAAACCCTGGCTCTCTATTAAGGTTCTGAGAATCTCAAGTATTCTTTTCTTAGTTGCGGTGTCGTGTTTTTGCGAACTCATAGGGTTTGACAGGCCAATTCTCGAACAATTTAAAAATTTATATCATTGTCTGTTATCGTTGTACTACTTACTTATTATTCGGTATGGTTTTGTAATCTGAAAGGTTTAAAAATTAAAAAATCAGACATAATGCGACAATTTGAGCCTCCAAATTGTCGCAATGCTTGCAGAAGAAAAATACTAGACTAAGATTTACAGAAAATTCTTAACACACACACTTTTAACACTAAATGCTATGCAGCGTTACAATGAATCACCCCCACTTTTTGCTCTTTCTGTAGAGGATTTTAGAGAATTGAATAAATCCATTATTGAGGAGGT
>JANSYO010000110.1 GCA_024742395.1 Cytophagales bacterium | reverse complement strand
GGGAAGGCACCTGTGAAAAAGTCGGAGTTCGTCAGATATTTATTATTAATTATACTTACAGGGCCACCGGAGGTACCCGGTATAGCAAAATGGTTAGGATTAGGAATAGAAACGCCTTCTACTCTCCAAAGAACACCAGATGGAGAATTACCTCTGATAACGATATCATTTCTGGAGTCATCGGCTCCCTGAACACCCGCAAAGTTTGAGGCCATTCTGGCGGGTTCACCTCTACTACCTGCATAGCGATCTGTCTCTTCCACAGAAAACTGCCTGGCAGAAACAAGGGCCATTTCATTGCTGGCCTGACCGTTTCGGCGGGCTTTTACAACTACTTCCATGAGCTCGCTTAATGATTCCTGCATTTCTATATTCAGAATCACTTCTTTACCTGCATCCACTACAATATTATTGAGCACCACATCTTCATAGCCCACATAAGAAAACTTGATAGTGTGGCGTCCCACGGGCACATTTTCAAAGATATAATTGCCTTCTTCATTCGCTACTGCCCCGGTATTATTTAATGTAATTATGTTACCTGTTGCCCCTATCAATGCAAACTTGGCTTCTTTATCAATTATGGTGCCTCTGATATTTTGTGACAGCTCCTGACCAAAAGCTGTAAGGGAACATGCAAACAAGAGAATTGTGATAATCTTTAATTTCATACAAGAGTTATTGAAAATGCAGCCGGTAAAATTACCTTTTTTCTGGGCTCATGCCATTTTGAAGGTCTTTTTCTGACAGAAAAGCTGAAAACAAAGTAAAAAAGAATAAAGGCATACTTTTTGCGTTTTACGATTACATAGATCATATTTACTCTCATGTATAAGAAATTAACTGCTTTCTCTTTTGTTATAATCTCTCTCTTTATTTCTTCTTCGTTTGTCTCAAAAAACAAAGTAGAGGCACAGGAAATTAACTGGATGAGTATTGAAGAAGCTTATGCTGCCACTCAAAAGAATCCTAAGAAAACTATAATTGACGTATATACAGACTGGTGCGGGTGGTGTAAAGTGATGGACAAAAAAACCTTTAGAAACCCGGAAGTTGTAAAGTATATCACTGAAAACTTCTATGCTGTCAAGCTGGATGCCGAATCTAAAGAAGATATTGTCATAGGTAATACTACTTATTCTTACAATGAACAGAATAGAGCCAATGACGTTGCAATTGCTTTATTGCAAGGAAAGCTTAGTTTCCCAAGTATGGTTTATCTTGACGAGCAATTTAACATGATACAGCCTATTCCAGGATACATGGAAGCAAAGCCATTTCATGAAGTAATAACTTTTATTGGTGATAATCACCACAAAAAAGAATCTTTTGATTCTTATAAAGCCAATACTTACAAGAAGCTTTACAAAGACAGCTTAGTCTCTTTGTAATTAATAGTTAAACTGAGCTTGAAGACGTAATCTGTTACCTGTCTGGTGGTTAACGGGCTTAAGTCCATCCTCATATCGTCTGTCCTCAATAGAATATAGAGCTACCTGTTCAAACCTATCCCAATTCCATTCTACTCCAATTTCGGTTTGTTTTACCAGATAAGAGCGAGCATCTGTTTCAAACTTTTTGCCACCATCGTAATACTGGTATTTTACAAACGGGATAAAAATGTGTTTGTCACCCACATATCTATACATCACTTGAGCATAGCCACCTTGTAAGTTCTGCGTTTCGGTACGCATGGTGGCCGAATTAAATTCAGGACCACGTCCAATATTATATTCAGATTGAAAGCCAAAAGGCTGAGGGTAAATAATTAATGATGCCGCAATTCGGTCGTCATTAAATAGGTTTTCTCTGTTTTGATTCTGCTCAGAGAGAGGAATACTGTACTTTCCTTTGTATGCCTGAATACCCGCTTCTATAATCTGTTCGTTCGGTAGTACAAAAGGATAAGTAAACCTTGTTATTACATGAATATTGTCGTTTTGCTCTATCCTTCCGGCTCCTTGTCCATTATACAGGCCGAAGGCAAACATTCCGTAATCCCCAGAGCCCTTTAAGCCAGATTTGGTTAAAAATGACAATGTTTTTCTGACTTTTACCGGAGCATAATAATAAAAAACGCCCAGGTCACGCTCATCTTTGGCAGCACTATTAATTGCATCGTTTCTATCTAGTGCAAGTCGATTACTGGAAGATTGCATATTCTCAAAACCGTAAGGAATTTTTGATTGTCCAAATCTGATTCTGGATGATCGGTCTTCGTTTAAAGCCAGATCGAAGTAAGCATCTTTTAAACCGACACCGTGCTGAATAGAACCGCTGAATGCGGTTGCCATATCAAATTGCATATATGCATAAACTCTTGGTGAAAGATTACCGGCAAATCTTATCCGGGCTCTTCTAAGAAAAAAACCTTTTCCAGCACCTAAGGATTTGTCGCATTGCTCACATTGAAGCTGATCGTTGGTTTCTAAGAGTCTGTTGTATCTTAACTGGGTATACCCGCCAAAACTTAATCTTTCATACCAGTTAGAGCTAACTTCTGTAATTTTCTGAGCTTTGGTATCTGTGCATACCAAAAACATTGACATCACTAATAGTGATGCAATTGTAAATTTCTTCATTTTCTTGATTCTTCTATATTGGTGTTAAACACTTACTAACAATAGGTTAATAAGTGTTGTTTTAGGTTAAACGAGGTGATTAAACCTCGGTGTTATAAATTGGAAATTGTTAACCCTTAGTTCACCTTACAGTTACCTGTGCTTAACTTTGGGATTGACTCCTTCCTATTTTCTTGATTCTGAAATACTTGAGTAAAGCACTAATTACGTTATAATAATTAGTGCTATAATTTTATTTAGCCAGGTAGTTAACCCCTAATGCTATTAATACAGAAACAGTCATACCGATCACGAGTTTACCGAAATCGGCACTCACCATTGGGAACAACTTCTTCATTTTTCTATGCTTGCTCAACGTAGTGATAGCCATTTCTCTACCCGTTAAAAGCCCTATAAATACCCAGGTGGTAGACATTGGTATACTGTTTAATTCTTTAAAGAAGAACAATATTAAGGCGTACACAAAATCTATAATAGTTGCAGAGCGAACGTATTTTGTATTGGTTTTGCTAAGAACAATTTTTTGAATTTTTCCTCCACCTTCTCTGAAGATAAAAAAGATAATAGAGGTAAAGAAAACGATGATTAGGAGAAGCATTTGCCATGAAATCTGTCGTGGTAAGAATACAGAAATATTCGCCACATCATGAGTTAACCAGCTCCACCACAAAAAGCCTGTGGAAACCCACTGAAGCTTTTTCCACATTTCTTTGTTTTTGTCTCTAATACTCGCCTTTTCATCAAGTACTTTTGAAATTAATATCCAGAAAATGTAAGCCGTTATGGCTGAAACTGCATAACCTACTATGGATTTAATCAACATACTTTCTAATACTACCGAACTAGCGAAAGTAGCGAGAATCAAAAATGAAGTCGATACCGGTATCCCGAGACGTGTAAGTAGGATTAGAATAAGTGGAGCCAGACCATGATACCACTGAACAGGCTGATAAGGAATTTTAGCTAATCTTCCGTATGAGATGTCTCCGTCGTATGCAAACCAGCTGTAACATACAGTTATAATTAAGCCTAAAGAGGCGAATAAGGCCAAATAATACCAAGGCGTCTTTTTGTTTGAAGACATCCAGGTACCCAAAGTTTGAATTGAGTCATTTGCAATTACTGAATAGGATGCCAGTAAAAAGAATAGGATTGAAAAAGTTTGTTCCATTTAGATCAAGTTTACAAAAAATTAGCTCAACATATAGTGTAGTAAAAAATATAGAAGGCTTGAGAATATAATAGTGGCTGGCAGGGTAAGAACCCAAGTAATCAAGATACTTTTAATTGTACCTACCTGTAAATTTCCTAAGCCTTTAGAGGCTACCATGCTTCCGGCAATACCCGATGATAACGTATGGGTAGTACTCACGGGCAAACCAAAGCCAGATGCTAGTCCGACTGTACTGGCTGCCACTAACTCTGCAGATGCACCCTGGGCATAGGTTAAATGACTTTTACCAATTTTTTCTCCTACCGTAATTACGATTCTTTTCCATCCAATCATGGTACCGAATCCTAATGAAAGTGATATCATTAGTTTAATCCAATTAGGAGCATAGTCAATTAACTTTCTAATTCCTTTTTCATCTTTAGTTAGAAGGGAGGAAAGTCTTTCTCTGTCTGTTTTGTTTAGTACTTCTGGTTTCTCTGAAAGAATAATCTTTATATCTCTACTAGCAAGAATAATGTTCTTTCTTACTTCCAGTTTGTTAGTCTCGGTAAGTTTGTTCGTTTTTTCCAGACTAGAAACGGCCAATTGCACTTCTCTCAGTCTCTCTGCGTTTTTTGATGACTTATCTTCAATATTAATCTTATTTACCAGAGCTTTTGCTTCGACTATTTGAGGATGGAATTCTGCAATATCTAATTTCTCATTGATAGAAAAGTAGGCGGGCATGGCAGCTATAAGAATTAACATAACCAGGCCTATCCCTTTTTGACCGTCGTTATTGCCATGAGCAAAACTTACTAAACCACAGGTGCTTATCAAAACACCCCTTATCCATCGTGGAGGTGGCTCACCTGGATTAGGTTCGTCAAAGATCTGTTTTCTTACTTCTTTGCTGGTAACTTTTTTTAGTATCCACATAAGGATAAGAGCCAAGCCAAAGCCTATTATCGGTGCGATTAAAAGGCCGGTAAAGACTGATTTCACTTTTGACCAATTTACCGCGGAAATTCCCATTTCGGTTTCGGGCAAAAGGGCATAGCCAAGTCCTACTCCTATAATGGCTCCAATAAGGGTATGAGAACTGGATGAGGGTATACCATAATACCAGGTTCCCAGGTTCCAGATAATTGCAGAAATGAGAATCGAGAAGATCATTATCATACTCTGGATTGTATTTTGCTCAATGAGCAATTCAACTGGAAGTAGGTTGATAATGCTGACTCCTACACCAATTCCGCCAATCATTACTCCAAGGAAATTTAGAGATCCTGAAAGAATTACTGCTGTAATAGGTTTAAGGGAGTTTGTATAAATGACTGTTGCAACGGCATTGGCAGTATCGTGAAATCCATTTATGAATTCGAAAAAACAAGCAGCCAACAATGCAAAGGCGAGTAATATAAAAAGACCAGTTTCTAGTCCGAACATTGGATACTTTTAGGCGAACTTTCTGCCGTAGTAAAGGTGTAAAAGGTAAAATCGCACAAAAAAAAGCATAACACATTTAATATGTTATGCTTTTGTATTATCAAATTGTTAAGCTTTGGAGCTTTCGAACTTATATATCTTATAATCAGGAAATTACAGGCAAAGTGGTTTGGTTAGATTAATACATTACCTCCCATTTCTTGCGGGATTTGTACTCCCATTATAGTTAAGATAGTAGGGGCAATATCTCCTAGTTTACCATCTTTAGGTGAACCTTTGTATTCAGGGTCTACCACGATGAAAGGTACAAGATTTAAGGAATGGGCAGTATTCACTGTTTTATCATCATTGATCATATAATCAGCATTACCATGATCTGCAATTACAAGTGAAGAATAACCATTAGCTAAGCCTGTTTCAACTACTTCTTTTAAGCAAGAATCAACGGTCTCTACCGCTTTAACTACTGCCTCGAAAACGCCTGTATGACCTACCATGTCTGGATTGGCGAAGTTAAGACAAACAAAATCAACATCACCTTTCTTTAGTTCAGGTAGTATTCCGTCTCTGATGTCTCTGGCAGACATTTCCGGTTTTAAATCATAAGTAGCTACATCTTTAGGTGATGGAGCCATAATTCTGCTTTCACCTTCAAACTCCTTTTCTCTTCCACCACTAAAGAAGAAAGTAACATGAGGATATTTTTCTGTTTCAGCTATTCTGATTTGTGTTTTGCCTGCAGCTTCTAAAACTTCACCAAGCGTATTGACGAGGTTGTCCTTTTCGTAAATAACGCCTACATTTTTATAGGTAGCGTCATAGCTGGTCATTGTAATATACTTCAGATTTAAAGGTGCCATCCCTTGCTCAGGATGTGCAGTCTGAGTTAAAACTTCTGTAATTTCTCTTCCTCTATCTGTTCTGAAGTTAAAGCATAGCACCACATCCCCTTCTTCAATTTTGGCAATGGGTTCTTCATGTTGCGTTACAATAATAGGCTTCATGAATTCATCTGTTATACCCTCATTGTAAGCTTCCTGAATGGTAGTTAGCAGGCCACCATTAGAAACATAATGTTCGCCTTTGCCATGAACCATGGCATCATAAGCCAGTTTTACCCGATCCCATCTTTTGTCTCTATCCATGGCATAATATCGACCTACTACAGAAGCAATTTTACCGCCTGCTGAGGCAAGGTCCAATTGTAAATCAGATATAAAATCACGACCCGATTTTGGATCAGTATCCCTTCCGTCTAAAAAAGCATGTATATATACTTCTCTGCAACCTGCATTGGAAGCAATTCTGCAAAGGCCCTTTAAATGATCTATGTGAGAATGTACACCACCATCAGACGCCAATCCTATGAAATGTACCTTTTTATGGTTCTCTTTAGCATACTGCAGAGCTTCTTTCAATACCGGCTCCTCAGCCATTCTACCTTCCTCCAGTTCAATATTAATCTTTTCCAGTTGCTGATATACTACTCGCCCGGCACCTAAATTCATATGACCAACTTCTGAGTTACCCATTTGGCCATCTGGTAAACCAACTGCCCTGCCGCTTGCCTGAAGAGTGCTATGAGGGTAAGTATTCATTAAATGATCAAAATAAGGAACATTGGCGGCTTCAATCGCAGATCTCCATTCTTCGCCTTTTTTTGGGATTCCCCAACCGTCTAATATGATTAGTTGAACTTTCTTATTCACAACTGTTATGATTTAAAGGTTAATTCTCTGATTTATAAAATAAGGTGCTGCAGTTATCTTCTCTCAAGACTTCCTGTGCCACATCTGCCATTTTTTTTGTAGTCACTGCTTGTATTTTTTCAGCGTCCATATTGCAAAGATCGGCATTTCCGTAATTAGCCGCAAAGGCTAAATGCATTGCTCTGTTTAATAAGTCGACTTCAGAAAAAAGAAGGGTTGACTCTGATTGGTTTTTAACTTTTTCAAGTTCAATCTCCGAAATTCTTTGATTTCTCGCTTCAGAAACAATTTTTTCAATAGCCTCATTAGCGGCCTCCAGTTCAATCCCTTTATTAAGATTACCCTGTATTACCAGCATTCCGGGATCTAATGATCCCATGACATGAGCACTTATGCTATTGAATATCTTTTTCTCTTTGACTAAGGAGGAATACAGTCTTGAGGACTTTCCCCTTCCTAAAATATCACTAATCAGATCTGCTTCGAAATAGTTTTCCTCGTATCGGCCGGCCATGTGATACACTTTGTAAATGGCATCCAAAGGAACATCTGCAGAGGTAGTGTCAAAACGAGCTTCTATTTGTCGAGGCTCTACGGGTATGGGCTTCTTTTTTAAGTTTCCAGCAGGAATTTCTCCGAACCACTTGTTTGTAAGTCTTTTAACTTCATCTATTGAAATGTTACCGGCCACAACCAAGGTGGCATTATCCGGGCGGTAATATTGATAGAAAAAGTCTTTCACATCATCCATGGTTGCGTTTTCAATATGGCTTATTTCTTTACCAATGGTAGCCCATTTATATGGATGTTTTTGATACACCAGGGGTCTTAACTTTAACCACAGATCACCGTAGGGCTGATTAAGATATCGTTGTTTAAATTCCTCTATCACCACCTTTCTTTGCACTTCCAATACTTTCGGATCAAATGAAAGACTCATCATACGGTCAGATTCCAACCAGAAGGCCGTCTCTATATTTTCTACAGGTAGTGTTACGTAGTAGTTAGTTAGATCGGGTGAAGTGAAAGCATTATTTTCACCACCTACTTTCTGTAGAGGTTCATCAAAACTGGCAATGTTTTTTGAGCCTCCAAACATCAGATGTTCGAAAAGGTGAGCAAAGCCCGTTTTATTTTCATCTTCATCCCGGGAGCCCACATTGTAAACAATATTGACCGCTGCGATTGGCGAGGTTTTATCCTCATGCAGGAAAACTTTTAAGCCGTTGTCTAGTTGGAAGTGCTGGTAGTGAATCAAATCATTTATGTATATCGTGCAAAAGTAGCAAGCTTGTTTATTGGATGCTAAAAAGTGACTTTTTTTATCTGAGTCTTTCTTTGAGAGAAATCGTCAAATCGACTTTTGCCGCTCTTTTCCTATCCATTTTACTCTTGAGGCATTGGCTTATCTGTAGTCAGTGTTGTTAAATTTATATCTTTGGCTTTTAATAAAATCTACTATGAACATAAAAATAGGGCATGGCTATGATGTCCACCAGTTGGCCGAAGGCTATAAATTGACATTGGGAGGAATAGAAATTCCTCATACCGTTGGTTCAATGGGGCATTCTGATGCAGATGTATTACTACATGCTATTTGCGATGCTCTTTTGGGAGCTCTGTCTTTAGGTGATATCGGTCTGCATTTTAAAAATACAGACCCGCAATGGAAAGGAGCAGATAGCAAAATCTTCCTGAAAGAGGTAAATAGAATGATTAATGAGAAAGGATGGGAAGTAGGAAATATAGATTCTACCCTAATACTTCAAGAGCCTAAAATAGGGAAGTACGTTCCTCAAATGAAAACTGCAATAGCAGAGAGCCTAATGATTGATGAAGATTGCATCAGCATAAAGGCTACCACCGCAGAAACCATGGGTTTTGTAGGTAGAAAGGAAGGTTTAGAAGCACATGCTGTTTGTTTATTGTCTAAGAAGCTAAACCCCCGACGTCGTTATTTTAAGGATAAATAAGGCCATTGCTCTATAATAAGACTGGTTTGGTCTAATTTAAACAAGGTCATTCTGCCAATGAAGCAATGTTTTGTATTCGGTATGTACCTTTATACATAATCAAAAATTGACAATACAGTTTATGAAGAAAATAGCTATTCTCGGACTTGCTCTACTATGCACCTTGACCACAAAAGCTCAGCAAATTGCTATAGGTGAGAGTGAAAGTGGCGAGATATCTTTTGAAGAATATACGCCAAAATCTACCCTGGTAGTTGAAGAGCACTTACCTACTGCTGCTAAATTTCCATTCATTGATATCCATAATCATCAGTTTGGAATGAACACCAAGGAGAAACTCGACGATATTGTTGCGGGTATGGATGAGCTCAATATGAAAGTGATGATTAATCTGAGCGGTAGAGGATGGACCAGAGACATAGAGCAGTCTAATAAGACACTCGAAGGGTACATAAAAGCTGTAAATGATTATTATCCAGATCGGTTTGTAATTTTTACAAATATTGACTTTAACGGAATAAGTGAAGATGGATGGACAGAGAGAGCAGTAAAAATACTGGAAGAAGATGTCAAAGTTAGGGGAGCCCAGGGACTGAAAATCTATAAAAGTTTAGGCTTTAATGTTACGAATGCCGATGGCTCTATCGTGGCCGTGGATGATCCTCGGATAGATCCTGTGTGGGATATGGCAGGAAAGCTGGGCATTCCGGTGTTAATTCACACTGCAGAACCTGCTTCTTTCTGGAATCCGATGGATAAGTTTAATGAAAGGTGGTTAGAGTTAAAAACGCATCCTAACAGAGCAAGAGACACTTCTAAAGGTGATTACTCTTTTGAAGAGTTGATTAGTCAGCAGCACAATGTTTTCAGAAAACACCCGAATACTACATTTATAAATGCACATATGGGTTGGTATGCCAATGATTTAAGGAAATTGGACAGTTTAATGACTGCTTTACCGAATACCTATGTAGAGATTGGGGCTGTGATAGCAGAATTAGGTCGTCAGCCTCGATCGGCGTATAAGTTTTTTGACAAATGGCAGGATAGAGTACTCTTTGGAAAAGACTCCTGGAAACCAGAAGAGTATGTTACATATTTCAGGGTTTTGGAGACCGAAGATGAATATTTTCAATACCATAAAAAGTATCATGCCTTCTGGCCAATGTACGGTATTGGGCTTTCAGATGAAATCCTAAAGAAATTATATTACAAAAATGCTCTAAAGATTTTACCCGGTATAGACCGCAGCCTTTTTCCTAATTGAGAGGAAAGGAATTAAATTAAAAGCCCCATTATGGGGCTTTTAATCTATATAGTTTATCACTGTTTTTTGTAGTTATCATGGTATACATCGATCTTTATGAAGATTGACAACTATGTGATTATTTAAGGCCTATCAATTGAGAAATCTATCCGCTTTCTTCATACTTTTTCTATTTTTTAGCTGTGATAAGTCTGTTAAAGATGTTATACAGCCAGATGTACTTCCAGTACTTAGAATTAGTACCGAAAACAAAGTAGAAGTAACTTCCAAGGAGGTTTATCAAAAAGCATTTATGGAAATTGAAGGGGAAAACCCCTTCAAAGGTAATATTGAGATTAGAGGAAGAGGCAATACCACATGGACATACCCCAAAAAACCTTTCAAAATCAAACTCGACGAAAAGGCCGGGTTATTTGGCTTGCCCAAGGCTAAGAGGTGGGTGCTATTGGCAAATTATCTGGATCCTTCATTAATGCTAAATGCGGTATCGATGAAGCTTGGTCAACTTCTTAACATGGAATATACAAATCACATTATTCCCGTGGATTTATGGCTGAATAACGAATTTTTAGGCAATTATACGCTTACCGAGCAGATTGAGGTGGGAGAGAACCGGGTAAATATTGGAAATGATGGGGTGCTTCTTAGCCTAGATACAATCTTAGAAAGTGATGATATTTATTTTGAGAGTCAAAATTACCATTTGCCTGTACAGGTCAAACACCCTGAAAACTTTGATGAAATTAGCCTCGACGAAATAGAAGAGGACTTTAATGAATTAGAAAATAGTGTTTTTAATGAAAGCTTTCCGCTAACGGATTATCTCAATTATTTAGATGCTGAGTCAGTAGCAAAATATTTGATTGTTTACACGCTTACGTGCAATGAAGAAATTAATCATCCTAAAAGCACATATATGTACAAAAGAGCCGGAAGTAAATTTAAATTGGGGCCGATCTGGGATTTTGACTGGGCATTTTCTTATGAGCAGAGTCAAGTACATTATGTTAATCCTAACAGATCATTGTTTTGGGAATGGGATGCAAAAGGCACAATTTTTTTTCAACGAATTGCTTCAGATCCCAGGATTAAATCTTTGATGAAGAGCCATTGGCAGTCATTTAGGGAAAATGACTTTAATGAACTTTTGGACTTCATAGATTTGTATGCTTCACAAATTGAAGACTCCAGAAAAGCTGACTATAAGAAATGGGGAAGGGGGGAGAGCAGTATTGACCTAGAAAAAGAAGCTTTGAAGAATTGGTTAATTCTGCGAGCCAAATATATGGATGAGTTAATGATTTCCTTTTAGTTAAGAACTCAAATTTCTTCAAATAAATAATCATCGTCAATTACTATTTCATAAGCTTCTAGAAACAGAACATATTCATCCTTAAATTTTTCTTTTGATGGTGAGTTTACTGATTTTTAATGTATTTGATAATTACAGGTAATTGGGACTGTCCAAGGCTAAGGACCCAAAAACCTTCTTGCCACTCAAATTTACCGGCTGTGAAATTCTTTTCATCAAACCATATAGATGAGTTCGCTTTGGCATTTCTTACTAAATCTGTAAGTGAAATATTTGATTTTAAGCGTAGAAGAATGTGAAGTTGATCTGGCAGCATACCATTAATGACCATTAGTTTTTGTCAATTATTTGTAACCACACCGGTTATGTACTTATAAAGTTCTTCCTGCCACGATTTTGAGATCAGGCTTTTACGGCCTTTAACGGCAAAAACAACATGAGTATAAAGTTGTGTAAATGTATTGGGCATGATTTAAAAATTGCTGTTTGCTTTCAAAGCTTCCAAATTGAATAAAAGTAAACGGCCATATGAACTTGGAATGCGTAATCCTTACACCAATAAACAAAT
>JANSYO010000197.1 GCA_024742395.1 Cytophagales bacterium | reverse complement strand
GTGAGCTTCAATACTTGTTCGGGACTTGCATAAAGCATCGAAATTTGGTGCCTCGATTCTGATACGACATAAAAAAAGCCCCGTAAAGAGGCTTATATGAATCCGTTTTTTTGCTTTTCAATGGCTTGTGCAACGGTTACTAGTGTTATCAAGTCAAACGGTTATCCTCTACGAGACAATTTTAATGCAGTATACCAATTTCTCTTAAAACAAGCAGTAAGCGATGGAAATACCGCTTTGGCCGATCACTATTTAAATAGGGTTGTTTATTATGACAGTTTACTCTTGACCACTCAAAAAAACCTACGTGAGATAACCCTAAAAAAGTTTGACCTTCCTATGCAGGAGGAAGAAAAAGAATTGCTGGGAAACATAATCTCGTCAAAATCCAAATGGCTGAAATGGTTATATGTAATGTGCGGATGTACGCTGCTAGGCTTAACGGCCTATTTTATAAAATACCAAAGGACGAAAAATCGGCTGGCTCGCCTAATGGGCGACAGTCTAACACTTGAAAAACCTGATGATTTAAAGGAAACTAAGGACCAATTGGATGAAGAAACAGTTACCAAAGTATTGCAAAAACTACAAATTTGGGAGCAGAAGAGAGGTTTTCTAGAAAATTCCTTGACACAACAATCCTTAGCCAAGGAACTGGATACCAATAGTTCTTATCTGTCCAAAGTGATCAACGTACATAAAAACAAAAATTTCGCAAGTTATCTAAAGGATATCCGAATTACCTATGCGATAAACGATTTAAAGGAAAACCCTAAAATCGTAAAAACCAAGTCCATGATCCAGATTGCCGAAATGTATGGGTTTAATTCCATAAGTGTTTTTACCAAATGCTTTAAAGATAAAACCGGGGTGACACCAGGGGTCTTTTTCAAAAGAATTTTGGATGATCAGTGGAAGAAATCCTCATAGCTAACCTTTACATCCCAATGCTCAACTTTTCTTTTTTCTTGTTCTTGAATACTACGTAGAGGGCAACTATTAAAATTAGTTGGAACAAAATTGCTAAAACAGAGCCTTCAAAACCGAAATCCCCTCCGTTGACCCAGGTGTCCTGTGTGGTTTTAAACTCGATGATAGAATAGGAATCAAGACCGCTCACATTAAACCCAAATAGCGATTGAAAGAAATTCCAGCTAAAATGAAAAGCAATGGGAAACATGAGGTTTTTGGTATAAATGTAAGGCAAGCCCAATAAAATCCCGGCAAGAAAAAGGTTGATGTTTCCAATCAGGGAGAGATTTGGATTGGCCGCATGCATAAGCGCAAACAATAATGCAGATACAAGCAATGCCACATACTTGTTCATGGATTCCATTAGGTTGCGAAGAACATATCCCCGGAACATTATTTCTTCTGATAAGGAAACTATGAAAAATAAAAGCATTGTAGAAATAAAATCGACACTTAAAAAAGTTGTTTTAACGAATTTTATTTCTTTAAACAAAAATAGAAATAAATAGCCTATTATTATTATTGCCAACCCTGTTAACAGACCAACTACAGCTCCTCTCTTATGACTTTTCCAATAAAGTCCTAAATTTCTAAAAGGTTCTTTATCTATCTTTTTCATAAAAATATAGATAATCAACACTGTTCCTAGAAATGCGAAAAAAGAAACTATCAGTAGCTCTTCAGTACTTCTAGTTATTAGTTCAGAAGAGTTTTCTTGACCAGAAAGATAAGTGCCCAAATCCTGAAAAAAACCAATTGCTAAGACATAGGGAAGTATGATTAAAAGTATACGCGCCCATCCTTTAATGCTTGTATCTTGAGTCATTACATAGAGATAATAAAAGTCAACAAAGATTTAAATCTAATAGATTTCAATTGAATAGACTCATTCAATATGTAAAAAGGGTGCGTTAACACCCTTTTTGAAGAATAACCATTGATTCAAAACAGTCTAAAACAATCCGTTTTCCATACCATCTTTGAAACCTTTAATAAAATCGTCTCTTTCTTCTACTATTATTCTATATATGTCATATAATATTCCACCACCGTTAATATCAGTTAGCTCCTTAACATTTAACTCTTTTAATTCACTATTCATTTGTCAAAAGTTTTAGTTAATATTACATTTTAGATATTGTATAATCCACAAGAAAATATGAAGAACCGTAAGGTCCTGAATATTTTAACAATGCTCCAAAAAATTTTCCAACATCATAGCCAGTTGGAGTTCCAGCCTGGGTCAATCTAGAAGAAGATTCAGTAAGTTCCTGAACTCCATAGTTTTCTAAACTTTTCATAATACTTATATTTTCATTGCTGTCCCATTAAAGTTTAAAAAAGTTCTTTGAAATATTTGAAATATAGTTAGTTACAGAGGTATTTCGGTTAAACGGATTTCAATTTTAACTTTTGCAATTCCACAAAGAATTGCAATGCATCGAGATAAATAC
>JANSYO010000344.1 GCA_024742395.1 Cytophagales bacterium | reverse complement strand
CATGAGTTCATTTGGGAAGATACGTAGGCTTTGCAGGTCCTACGAGCTGAACCTGTTGGACAATTCTATTTGTAATCGCGCTTCAGTGCGAAGAATTAGACTATATTACATCATATGATGACTTCAGCGGTTAATCTTAGCGTAAATTACGCACATACCCAGATTCTACGATACATTCTTGAATGTTTCGAGTTACTGAGTAATTTTATCCCGGAAATTTTATCACAACGCCATTGTGGGATCCCTGAGGGATCGAAGGAGCCAGTCCTTTTTCGTCACTGCAAGTGGAGGCTCCAAAAGATCTATGAAGCTTCTAAAGTATCCGGACAAATAATTTTCCAAATAATGGATAATTATTAAACAAAGTTTTTTGTCCGGAAATAGTTTGACTCTGATCTGCTGACAGCTTTTCAATGTATCCTGCCGATGGTGTCGGATAAAATTTACTAAAAATAAAAACCAAACTGGCGGATACTGGGATATACCGGTGTGTGTGTCACTCAAGCAGTTAAATACGTCACGCAGAAAAGCTGCTATGCTGTGTGGGATACTGGGATATTGTTGTTTAGAATTCAACGGACAAATTTCGCTATTCCAGCAGGAATTCGGCCCTCCGTGTATCCCCGTAGCACCGTACCGGTAGCACCAGTATTATCACCAATATCAAGCACAATAGTATAGCTAATCAAAAGAAACATTACTACCACTTAACACATTTGTTGTGGAGTTCAGCTCAGTGTTAAACTTCACAACTGCTGGATCACAACGAGATTGTGATTATTTCCCTGCTGAAATCTGATCCACTGCGCATTGCAAGCCGAACCCCTCGACTGTGAGAGAAGGCCTTTCCGAGTTTCTTTGCCCAGTTTCCACGTAATGCTGAATCACGCAAATTTAGGTTTTAAGACGTGAACGGGTTTTACCCCAACTTTGGTGTGCACGGGCCTGCAATTTATTTCTGTTGCCGAGGCTCGAAGTTCTACGATGTATTGATTAATGAAGCCACAAAATGAATTAAAGTCAGCAATTCACTTTGTGGCTTGTATGTTGAATTGTGTCAGTAATTCAGCCAAAACTATAAACATACAATATAGGGCTACGCGGGAACTAAACCGTCGGCTATATATTTTGCAATAACTGTATTTG
>JANSYO010000030.1 GCA_024742395.1 Cytophagales bacterium | reverse complement strand
TAAGAAAGCCAGCTAATAAAATAGCAGCATGTTTACCGATGGCCACATAATCTGCATATTGACTTAGACACAGATTAAATGTATCAAAATCCGTATTTCTTTATTGATTAACTTTAGTAACCCACTCATCATCCAAACTCTGACTATTGGCTCCAAAAGAAAAGCTAAGAAGAAATAAGATGGGCAGCACTCTCATATATTACAGAAATCCTTCGGCCTTCATGGCTTCTTCAAGCAAACCACCCAATTTTTCAGAGGCTTCTACTAATGGCAAACGAACTCTGGCATGTGAAATACCTCTGATTTCGCAGACCTTCTTAATTCCTACAGGATTTGATTCTCTGTATAACAAGTCATCAAAAATATGGAATCGTCTTTGCAGCACTGCGGCCGTTTTAAAGTCTCCGTTCATTGCTGCCCAGGTCATCTCATGAAATTCCTTTGGAAATCCGTTGGCAATAACTGAAATTACTCCCTGGTAGCCCAATGATATTTGTGGAGTAACCAGGTTATCGTCACCAGACAACAGAAGAAAATTTTCAGGCAGTCTTTTACTTAAATCTATGGCCTGATCCATAGAAGTGGAAGCATCTTTAAGTGCAATAATATTGGGATGAGCCGCTAAAGCTACAGTGGTATCCGGGTGAATAGCCGTGACCGTTCTGCCTGGTACATTATAAAGAATTACCGGTACAGGAGATGCATCAGCAATGGCGTCAAAATGAGCTTTAAGGCCCGCCTGTGAAGGTTTATTATAATACGGACATACACTTAATATGGCCTCTACCCCATCAAAATCTGTTTCTCTAATTCTTCTTAAGACTTCAGCCGTGTTATTGCCTCCAAGTCCATAAACGATTGGTAATCCTTTAGGATTATTTGCTTTAGCAAAGGCCAAGAGTTCATCTTTTTCTTTCGAGGTAGTGGTGGCAGATTCACCAGTGGTGCCGTTCACCACCAGGTAGTCACAGCCTTCTTCAGAAACGTATTTAATCAGTTTCGCCAAAGATTCAAAATTGATACTTAAATCTTCATTGAACGGAGTAATTAGGGCTGCTCCTACGCCTCTTAAATTGTTGCTCATAAAAAATGCGGCTTCTGTTGAACTAGAAGCCGCAAAATACGTCAATTAATTGCACTTAGTAAAATCAATGACTATCAAATGGTATTTAATTACATCCGCCAATCTTGGCTAAAAACACTGCAGAATTTCCAGGATTGCCGTTTACACTAAAGCCAGGATTCATTTCTACCTTTTTCCCGGCATCAAAGGTTACATTTCCTCCGGTTATGTCATTAGTAGCAGCAATTAACCCGGGAGCTACTGCATTACTGCTTTGGAAAGTTTGAGTACCTGAAGCGACATCATTGGCTGTAGAAACCAGCGTTAATGTACCAGGACAAGGAGAACCTATGACGTTTAGATATTTTGAATTACTACTGAAAAGTATACAACTGCCCGAATTGTAAGCCGTAGTTTCAGAGCCACCCACAAAGCTAGACGGATTTACAGCGTTGGCATAAAGCAATCCTTTCACCGTATAATTACCGCCAGTCAATGAGGTAAAATTTGAACTTGCTGAAACGGAAGCGATGTTTCCCGTACTGTTATTTACGGCAGCGTAGGTGTATGAGAAACCGGCGGGATATGATTCCACATGAATTATATCTCCCCCTCCTGAAAAAGAGATTGAAACATTTGACAAATCAAAAGCATTGTATAAAACTAAGTAATACGTTGTACACGTATTTAAATTAACTGAAGGCAATAGGGTAGAATACGAATTTCCTTTCATACTGGAACCAACAAAACCTGTACAAGAAATTGTAGATGAGGATAAAATTGTCATACCAACAAAATCGTTGGCACTTAATGAATAAGCTCCACTGGAGGTTACTTGAAAAGGAATTACTAATGAATTGTAAGACTCATCATTTGCTTGACAAGCTGTACCAGCTGTGTTGAAACTAATAACATTTTTTGGTGATTGCCCAGCAAAATTTGTACTGAATGTTTTATTTGTTAAAGCAGAACCAGTAAAATTAGACAAGGATAAGTTGAAAATTGCATTTCCCGAATTCCCTGAAATACTATTGGTTGGACAAATATAAGAAGCCACGGCAGCACATCCAGAGGTAATCGTTAAGTTGGCATCATTAATATCAAACCATTCAAAACCATTTCCGCCAATACTTGAAACCTTGATTCTAGCTTTAGTAGTAGCAGGGAAATTGGCTGGAATTGTTACTCCTTGTGAACCATCGTTAGTCGTTGATGCTGCCAGTACAAAGGGATAGTTTTGACCGTCTATCGACATTGTAATCTTAACATTCGCAGATAAGGCATTGGTACCATTAACTGCCCAGGTGACTGTTGTGCCTGCTCCTGCTGCCAAAGTAGCGGCTGTATTATGGCTGGTTATTTGAAACGGGCCAGTATTATTAACTGTAACTACTAAAGCTTCTGAGTCTACACCACCACCATTTGCCTTATTGTCTCTTACAGTTAATCTAAAATTCATAGTTCTTGCCACTTGAGGCAAATCTTCTCCTTCATTATCAGCCGGGTTATTGCTGTTATTCAAAATAAAATTCATATCCGGAAAAGTTCTTGTTGGCGACCCTGATATTCTACTTCTAAATAGTGGAGCAGACTGAACACTATTCACTGCCGGATATCCGCCAGTTCCATTAATCCCACTACCCAATGCACCTTGGTCATTTGCTGTGGCATTGTCTATTTGTTCCCAGGCATAACTTAAAACATCGCTTGCATCAGCATCAGTAGCACTTCCGGTCAATGAGAAAGGGGTACCTTTTGGTATGGTTGCGGCGGCACCCACACTGGCCACAGGAGGTGTATTACCCGTAGCTGCAGAGGTAAAACAGTTGCTCACCCCACTCATTTTAGTAAAAATCTGATCTAAACTCTTTGCATGGAAATAGGATTCATTATTAGGTGAGGTTAAAACATAATTGGTAGGCGATGAACAGTTATTCCCGTAGGCCATTAATGTACTACCACTACCTGGCTCTACTGCGGCAGTATTGCTCCATCCGCCGGTACAAAATGTGGGATTACTTACACCTCCGCCTACTGCATTATATGTATGCCACGCATTAAACTGGTGACCCACTTCATGGGCAAAGACGCCGACTATGGTCCCCAGTGAAGTAGTTGTACCGAATTCCGTCCAGCCCACCGACTTACTACCGTTTACGCATGGCGAGCCGCCACCTGTTCCTCTGGCACCTCCGTTGGCTGCATAGTTATTAAATGTATGCCCCATGTCATACTCGGAATAAAGGAGCGTACTATTCCCATTCATGGTATTAAAGCCATTTTGAGAGTCATTTGCACTTCCAAAATTTGGGTTAACTGAAAACGGATCTGTATTCGGATCTGTGAAGATTAAAGACAAATTTGTAGTCTTTGAAATCACTGTAAACTGCATAGAAGCCTCCACCTGATATATAAGGTTAGTGGCATTCATAATTGAAATTATTCTGTCTCTGGCTGCCGTTTGGTTTCCATAGGCTGTAGTCATTTCACCAGTAGCTGCCCCGGCAAATCTATAGGTCCTCATTTGAGTCCCCACGGGAAAATTACCTGTACTAAGTATATTTCCCTTTGAATCTGTAAACTTTTCTTCTTCAGGATTAGAAATACCGCAATCACCAGCAGGGCTTTCATTGATATTATAGATACGGTAAGTTTCTTCTTTTGAATCAATAGGTTCAATAATGTAATACCCATTTTCATATCGCATAATGGCTGTAAAGCCACTGGGTGTTAAACTACATCTCATTACCGCACTTCCGTCTGTGTTAGTAGCAGAAAAGGTCAAAACGTCTGAAGGTTGAGCGTCCATAAGTGAAGAATACCTTAAAGTAAAAGGTGTCATATTACCTCCAGGCAAAGGTAAATCCATTACAAAAGATAAGTCATCAATTGCTGAGCCATTAGCTTCAGAGGCTGATTTAATTGGGTTTAGGCTAAATTTCACCTCCTTGCCAAGTGAAGTGGACTGGCAGAATACAGGACTGATTAGAATCAAAAATAGGCCAGTAAATAGTAGAGTTTTTTTCATAGCTGTAATTTTAGGGTGTTAGGAATTACAGCAATTTAGGGCTTTATGATCTTATATGAACAGTCATTAAGTTAATTTTAGCCAGCGGTAATTCAGTTTAGTAAGCAAGCAAAGCCTCAAACTCCTCCTCAGAAATCATTTGAACTCCCAGCTTCTCTGCCTTGGCTATTTTTGAAGGACCTGCCGCTTCACCTACTATCAAATACGATAGTTTTTTGGACACACCGCTTACCAATTTACCCCCGTTGGCCTCAATTTTCTCTTCAATTTCAGAACGACTATAATTCTTAAAAGTCCCCGTGTAAAGCAAAATCATCCCTTCAAGAGCACTGCCTTCCATTTCTTTAATGGTATTTTCAGCTTCAAATTGCAAACCGGCCGCCTTCAACTTGTTCAAAAAATTTAAATTGAAGTCATCTTTAAAATACTCCAGAATACTTTGAGCCACCTTTTCTCCAACATCAGGGACATTTAGAAGATCTTCTAAAGATGCCGTTTCTAAGGCATCAATGGTTTTGAAATAGTCAGTGAGTTTCTCAGCGGTAGTTTGGCCAACGAAACGAATGCCCATACCAAATAGGACTTTGGCAAATGGCTGCTGCTTTGACGATTCAATTCCCTTAATTATATTATCGACCGTTTTCTCTTTAAAAGAGACTTTACGTTTTTTCCCTGTGAGTTCATCTTCATGTACTTTTTCGAGCCCTAATAGGTCATCAAACTTAAGTCCATACAAATCCGCGGCATCTTTGATGAGACCGTTCTCAATCAATATTTCGATTTTACCTTCACCTAAACTATCAATATCAAGTGCTTTTCGTTGAATAAAATGCTCTATACGTCCTTTTATTTGAGGTGGACAGCCTTTTTCATTTGGGCAGTACCAGGCAGCCTCACCTTCTGTTCTGATTAATTCTGTATCACAGGCAGGGCATTTTTTTACGAATTCAATTCTCGTTTTAAACAAATCTTCATTTCTTTTTGAAGTGTCTATCCCGGTTATCTTTGGAATAATTTCACCCGCTTTTTCCACAAAAACATAATCACCTACGGAAAGGCCTAAACGTTCTATTTCATCAGCATTATGTAGGGTTGCCCTCTTTACAGTAGTCATTGATAAAATAACGGGCTCTAATTCCGCTACAGGGGTAACGGCCCCTGTTCTTCCCACCTGATAAGTTACACCTTTCAGTAAGGTTGATTTTGATTCGGCCTTATACTTGTAGGCTATTGCCCATCTAGGACTTTTAGCTGTAAATCCCAGGTCTTCCCGCTGAGCATAATTATTGAGTTTGATAACAATACCATCAGTGGCACAAGGCAAGGTATGTCTCTTTTCTGACCAATGATTAATATAGGCAATGGCTTCATCAATATCACTTACTTTTTGCCAGGAATCTGAGACATTAAAACCTGCCTTCCTTAAGGCCAAAAGGCTTTCTTCATGCGTTTTAAAAATATCTTCTTCACTTAAAAACTGGTATATATAACAGTCCAATTCTCTGGACGCAACCACAGAAGAATCCTGCATTTTAAAGGTTCCTGCAGCTGAATTTCTTGGATTGGCAAGTAACTGTTTACCTTCTGCCTGAAGTTCCTCGTTGATTCTTTCAAATACTTTTGTGGGCATAAAACCCTCACCTCTAATTTCAAAATCCCCATTTAATCCTAAGGCTGAAAGCTCGCCAGCCGACTTCCCTAAACTTAGTGGTAACGATTTTAAAGTTTTTACATTGGTGGTAATATCATCTCCTTGTGTGCCATCACCTCTGGTTACACCACTTTTTAGCACTCCATTTTCGTAAGAAATGGAAAGTGAAATACCATCAAATTTTATTTCACAGATATATTCGTAGGGCTGCCCGTTTAATCCCTTTCTAATTCTTTCATCCCACTCTCTCAGTTCTTCTTCATTATAGGTATTTGAGAGAGAAAGCATTGGGTATTTATGCTTTACTGTAGGAAATTCCTTTGTAATTTCTCCTCCTACCCTATGTGTTGGGGAATCTTCTCTTTTTAAATCAGGATATTTTCTTTCAAGCTCTTCAAGTTCCTTTAACAACAAATCAAATTCCTGATCAGATATCTCCGAAACGGCATTTTGATAGTACTGAAAAGAATAATAGTTTAATTTATCTGTTAGAAACTGAATACGCTCTGCGGGTGCCATTTAAGTTTATTTTTTTGACAAGGTCAAAAATATCGAAAGCTAGCTGAAACCCAAAGAAATACATATTGGCATTTACGCAAACATCCTGACCATCTCTTCAGTTCTCCGACGACTTACTTTGAAGCGTTCGCCTGAATTAAGTATAACATAAACGCCATCGGCATTGTTATCTAATTTTTTCACATAGGTTTTGTTTACAATAACGCCCTTCCTTGGTGTAATAAAAGAGTCTACATCTTCGAGTTTTTGGGCGTAGTGTTTTAATGTAAAAGCGGTAAGAAAATCCTTGTCTTCCTGCAGGTGTACCTTGGTGTAGTTTCCAAATTCACTCTTAAAATAGGCGATCTGGTCAAAAGGAACTGTCTTTTTACCGTAATCAAAAATGATTGAATTTGTAGTAGTAGTAGAAGTTTTCATGACTAAAGGCTGTTTAGTTTGTTATTCAAAGTTCCAATCAAATTATGTCATTTGTTAGAGCAAAAACACTGAAATTTCATGGCTATAAGTACGTTTAATGACAGGAGTATTTATACGTAATACCCATTTGACTAAACAAACATAAAGACCAGATGTACATGAAACCGGAGAAATGTGTAGATGGTAAGGTTTTCTAAATAGTTGGTAGAAAAAGTGAGATTTAAGCCCACGAAAAAGAAAGAGCCATTCCACGGTACGTGAAATGGCTCTTTTCAAATTTATTCTCATTTTACTCTTCGTAAGTAATTAGAATAGAAAAAGGCTCGCCATCCATATTTGCTCCTATACTTTGGAAAACGATATTGGAATTATCAATTTGAACTTCATAGTGTACAGATGACCCAACATCTCCATCATTTGGTAAATATCTATTTCCGGTAGCTGAACTTTCTACAAGACATTGAACTCCTAAAATCTTTGTTTTTGTAAGTCCATGTGCCACACTGTGGCTACTGGCAGATAAAGGTATTGTTCCCGACAACTTCTTCATTTTTATACTTGGAGCACCGCTTCCACCCAATTCTGTAAAACCATTTACTCTTAAGTCTGAAGCTGCTGCTCCAAATCCTCCAACTTCTACCCTTCCCCCAGACTCTTCATTTAAATATAAAGTTGTACCTGTAGTATTAGAATATGCATTAATCTCATTATTATCAAATATCAAGTGAGTACTCGTCAATACTCCAATTGCAGCAGCACCAGTCGAGGAACTTGTTGAAATAGCACTAGAATTCACATGAAAAGGCAGAGCGGGGTCACTGTTTAGAATACCCACTTTCCCATCTCCTCTAACGGTTATGATATTTCCTCCTGTTGAATTGTAAATATTAAAAAAAGCTTCAGAACTTGTGTTATTTGTTTTACCATACAAAGTCCAATCATTTGTAGAACTAAAATTAGAAAATGTAATTCTTGCACCATCACTATTATTATTTTCTGTTAACCTAAGTTGAGGGATGGCTGTAGTCCCATTCGTGTAGATATGAAGCTTAGCTTCTGGTTCAAATGTCCCAATTCCCGCTCTTTGAGAAGTTCTAGCCCAGAAATATCCGGGGGTTAATGTACTACTCGACAAATTAAAGCCGTCCTGAGTATTTTGATACCAGAGAGCTCCACGAAAAGAGCCCATATCTGAGAATTTAAGAGATGGGAAGGGAGTTGCATCTGTCCCGTTAACCAAAATACTTGCATCAGTATCAGCGACCTGAAGAACAGATGAACTGTTTGGATCCAACAAAATAGATTGCCCATTGGATATATAACAGGCCGAGGCTAAAAACAAAAGGAGTATAATTCTTTTCATGTCTAGAAAATTTAAAGTTTTGCTTAAAAGATTTCTGAAATTAAGATGACCACTTAATAAGATTTGAAAGTTTTTATCCAATGGTCAATTGTTTTATTTTATGGGTTAATTGACTGGAATATTCCAATTATTGGCGTTTATATACTCAATTAGTGCCTTTCCTCTTCTTCTTGATAATTGCAGAAGCTCGCCACGTCTTAGTTTAGCATAGTATAGGCCACCACTTACCTTAATTTCCTTCAAATAATTAAGATTGATAAGAAGCCCCTTTCTTGGAGAGAAAAAATAGGTCTGAGATTTTAGATGATCATTAAAAAGTCGGAGCGTAAATGAAGAGATGAGTCTACCCTCACCATCTATGTTTAAGGTACTGTAATTACCCTCCCCTTCTATGTATCTAATTTTTTGAGTAGGAATGATCTGTTTGCCATGATTTAAAAGCAAACAGTATAATCCTGAGTTGTTAATGTAAGTTTTCATGGTATTGTATTTTAGCTATCATGGATGCCTTTTGAAATCAACTGCTTCCTTACTAAAAGAGGTCAGATCATTCAATTGCATTTCAAACTTATAGAACCCAAAATGGGTATGTGGTTTTAATGTATAGATGGTGAGGTTTTCTGTGTAAACTGTCCGTTTTTCTGTGTATTTGAATTCTTGGTAGTTCCACCTATTAATGAGTAAAAATACTCTATACGTAAACACATAATTCTGTGTATCAATAAGTTAATTAACTGTATAAATATTTTCCCCGAAATTAGATTTGCCATCTACTCCGGCTATGGATTGCAATTGTTATTTTTGCAAAAACATCTTATTCTTTATGCCCATCATTGCCCCTTCTTTATTAGCTGCTGATTTTGCAAATCTTCAAAGAGATATTGAATTAATTAATGAATCTGAAGCAGACTGGTTTCATATTGATGTGATGGATGGTGTCTTTGTACCTAATATTTCTTTTGGCATGCCAGTTGTTAAAGCGATTAATGAACATGCTAAAAAGCCGCTGGATGTTCATCTAATGATAGTACAGCCGGAAAGGTACATTGAGGAATTCGCCAAGTTAGGAGCAGAGACTATTACAGTGCATCATGAGGCAAGTATTCATATGCATAGAACCTTAGCTCAAATTAAAGAAGCGGGTTGCAAAGCAGGCATCGTTTTAAATCCCTCTACCCCCGTGTCTGTTTTAGAGGATATATTAATTGACTGTGACATGGTGCTTTTAATGTCAGTTAACCCAGGATATGGTGGTCAGAAATTTATTCCTCAGACAATCGAAAAGGTTAAAAAGCTCAAAGCTATGATATCGGAGAGGCAACTCAACACCATAATTGAAATAGACGGTGGAGTAAACTTAGATACAGGTAAAAAGTTAGTAGAAGCAGGTGCTGATGCTTTAGTGGCAGGTAGTTTTGTGTTTGGCAATTCTAATCCAAAATCAATTATTTCGGAGTTAAAGAAGTTATAAACTACACCCCTTTAACCCGATCTTTGTTTTCACTGACAAAAGCGGCCCAACCCTTTTTAGCACTGTTATTACCGGTTAAAGCCTTTGTTCGGCTATGATTGTAATGACAAACGGCCACGCCAAGTGCGTCTGTAGCATCCTCAAACTGCCCTTCTAATTTCTGATTAAAGATCTGTTCAAGCATATAAGCCACCTGATCTTTACTGGCATTCCCGTTGCCTGTAACACTTTGTTTCACTTTTTTTGGTAAATACTCTACAATTGGCACATCTCCTCCAAGTGCTGCAGCCATAGCCACCCCTTGTGCTCTACCCAGCTTAAGCATAGACTGTACATTTTTGCCATAAAAAGGTGCCTCAATGGCCATTTCATCTGGTAAAAACTCTTCAATAATGCCACTAATTCTTTCGTAGATCTTTTTAAGTTTCATTTCATGAGAAGGCAACTTCTCTAACCTTAAAACGCCATATTGAATAATCCGCAAAGCACTCCCCTGCACACCTATGACACCATAACCCATAATCCGTGTTCCCGGATCAATGCCTAAAATGATTTTCTCTTCTTTGATCATTAAGATAAAGGTACACCTTTTTAATAGCTCAGTTAATTGAGAGATTGACTAAATTTGAGTCAAAACAATATTCTTTGCACAGCATTGCACTTTTTTTTATCTCGTTATATGGCATCTTTTGCTTTGCCCTGATTTATTTCTGGCAGAAATGGCCAATGTATAGAACATCAAACAATGTATCCAAATACCGTTTAACAATCAGTGTAATAATACCAGTCAGAAACGAAGAGAAAAATATAATCGCCCTATTAGAAGGACTACAAAATCAAAGTCTTGCTTATCCTAAATTTGAAGTCATCATTGCAAATGACAGCAGCACTGATTCCACAGCTACACTAGTCAATAATTTCATTTCTACGTCTGAACTTGACCTCAAGCTCATAAATCTACCCGAAATACAAGGAAATGCTTCGCCCAAAAAAAGAGCCATTACCCATTGTGTTGAGTCAGCAAAAGGAGAAATTATTGTTACCACAGATGGAGATTGCGTAGTTAAACCAAATTGGCTGGAGACCATCCTTGATTACTTTGAGGTGCACAAGCCTGTATTTCTTAGTTCCCCGGTCTTTTTTTCTGGTAAAAAGCATTCTTCTCTAATACAAAATGCCTGGCTGTATTTCCAGCAGATAGAGTTTGCCAGTCTGATAGTTTCAGGAGCAGTTTCTATCAAAAAGGGGGTTCCAAATATGTGCAGCGGAGCCAATATTGCCTATCTGAAGAAGGCCTTTTATGCAGTGAAAGGTTTTGAAGGAAACGAAAGTATTGCCAGCGGTGACGATGAGTTCCTGATGCACAAAATGTCTCAAACATTCCCAAATCAAGTACATTACTTAAAATCTCGCGATGCAATCGTTCTAACGGAGGCACTGCCTAACTGGGGTAGTTTTTACCGTCAAAGAAAACGCTGGGCCAGCAAATGGTCATATTACCAAAGCCTTTCTCCTAAACTTATGGCCCTATTTATTTTTAGTAGTAATCTTGCCTTTTGCCTCGCTCTATTCACTGGAGATACTCTTTTAGTTTTGATGAAAATATGGCCCGAATTCCTTTTTTTAGGTGCTACACTTGTATTCTTTGGCAAGATAAGATTGATCCTATGGATTCCTTTGCTGCAGTTTATTTACCCTTTTTATGTCCTGCTTTTTGGGCTTAGTTCGCTTGGCAAGAAGGAATATGTCTGGAAAAACAGAACGCTTAAATAATGTTGTATAAAACTCCGGCAATATTGAGAAGTATTTATCCTTCCTTAACCTGGAAGGTGGAAACAAATGAGAAAGTAATTTATTTATCTTTTGATGATGGCCCCATTCCTGAAGTCACCCCTTTTGTGCTTAACACACTTCAACAATACAACGCAAAAGCCACTTTTTTTTGCATTGGTCACAACATTCAAAAACTCCCAGAAATATTTCAACAAGTCTATGAGGCTGGCCATAGTATTGGCAACCATACTTTTCACCATTTAAAGGGCTGGAAAACTGAGGATAGTCTCTATTTACAGGATACTTATGCTTGCCGCGAAATCATTAGTCAATACCTCCCTGATACAAAACTTTTATTCAGGCCTCCTTATGGCAGAATAAAGAGAAGCCAAATAATCTCTCTCAAAAAAGAATATCAGATCATCATGTGGTCTACCCTTTCCCAAGATTACCGGAAAGATATTTCACCCAAGGAATGTCTTCAAAACACAATCGATGCCACTCAGAATGGTTCAATAGTGCTGTTTCATGACAGTCTTAAGGCTCAGCAAAACATGGCATTCGCATTACCTGAATTCTTAGAACACTTCACTGAAAAAGGCTTTAGTTTCAGGGCATTGTAAACAAAGAATTTAGTTTTTTTATTAAGTTTGGTGATCTAACCTACTGAAATGGAAAACATCATCAACTACTTCAGCACTATACCTTCCTCACACAGAAGCCTGATTCTTGTAGGAGGTATTACTTTCTTTTGGCTCATTGAAAGTGCAGTACCACTCATTAAATTTTCTTACAACAAATGGCAGCATGCTGCCATCAATATTTTCTTTACACTAACCACGATTGTCATCAATTTTGCTTTGGCATTTATTCTACTGAAAACCGCCGATTGGACTGTTTCTAACGGCTTTGGTATTTTGCAGTGGTTGCCGGAAATGCCACTTTGGCTCTATATGATTGTTGGACTGATGCTATTGGATTTAATCGGTGCTTATTTTGTCCATTGGGCAGAACATAAAGTCAAATGGATGTGGCGTTTTCATTTGATTCATCATACAGACACTTGGGTGGATACCACCTCAGCCAACAGACATCATCCGGGTGAGAGTGTATTCCGTTTTATTTTCACAACAGCCGGAGTATTAATAGTAGGTACACCCATGTGGCTCGTCTTTATGTACCAAAGCATTTCTGTTCTTCTTTCTCAGTTTAATCATGCCAATATTACTTTACCAAAGGCTCTCGATAAAGCCATAAGTCTGCTTATCATTTCGCCGGATATGCACAAAGTCCACCATCACTATACACAGCCGTATACAGATTCAAACTATGGGAATATCTTCTCTATCTGGGACCGACTGTTTGGCACCTTTATGACCTTAGACAGAGAAAAATTAGTTTATGGTATAGACACCCACATGAAAGCTGAAGAAAACAACAAATTAGGCAATCTTCTAAAAATACCATTTCAAGAATACCGAGCTCCTACTGGCGGAAAGTTTGGGGAGTGATATCAAACTCACTCCAACCACCCCCTTACTTGTTTTTTCCATTTGGCTTGGCCGTAATCATTCAGGTTGTGCTGTGATTCTGCATCATATTGCTCCTGCAGACGGTTCATTTCAGTGTAGGCTTGAAGGTACTCGTATTGAATCATACTGCTTAAGTCATCCATGGTTTTGGCTTCCAGCTTCTCGAGCTTCTTTATGAGCCTTTGCATGGCTACCATGGCGATGTCGAAATGTAATTGCTCGTGATCAAGCGAGGCATCATCTTGCGATGACTTTTTGGCCCAACTTTGACTGGGAATCATAAAAACATGAGGCTGAATAACAGCTGTAAGTTTGCCGTTTTTAATTGATAGCGAGGTTCCAATACCAATACTTGGAAAAATAGCTGCGGCGAATTTCGAACTATATGGCGGAGAAGCCTTAAAATCGGCCCAAGTAACTTTTCTGGAATAGTAATGAACTGTATCTCGGCTATTCCTGGTTTGAAACGGTTTAATGATTACTTGTGATCCATGGTTAAATACCTCCAGTTTCTCTTTATTTTTATTTATGTAAGAATCTGTGTACTCCATACAGGAAATCCACATTTGAACAAGCAATGGTTCATAAGCTTCTTCGTGTGCGGTGCCTAAAGATCTGTTATAACTAGAACCACTTCTTGCTCTGCAAACTTCCACCTCTTTACCATCAAATAAAGCAAAAACAGATAATTCTAACCTTGCCCGGCCTTCTATTAAGCCGTTTCTACCTTCATTTTCAGTAAAGCTTAACGCATTTATTTTTATAATTAACGGAACCCCATTTCTTGATTGCTTTACGCCCTTGCTGGCATGTTTTAAAAAAGCACTTTCTGTGCCGCCAGATAGGTTCATATCAACTTTTGAGCGATTTCTCAGATAAACTTTGCCTATAAAATATTGTGACTCTCTTAAATCTAAGACCTGATCTATATAATATTCCTCTGCCACAATATTGTAGGATTTATCCCTCAGATCAAGGCTGATTTGAGCTTGTGATGGCAATACATACATCAAAAAAAAAAGAAAAGCGAGGAACGGTACTCGCATGGGCAAAGGCGGTTTATTTTTTTCTATTAACGCAAAGTAGGTACAAACTGGTTTAATTAGAATTAACTTTTTGTCTACGTTGTATCTTTATAGTTGAAATTTCCAGCTATGAGTAAAAAACAAGTAAGCCATGAAACATTTAAAGAATTAGTTCGTCTCTATTATTGTCCACATTGAAAGATGGAGAAAGAATTGATAACTTAGCTGTTGGGTAAATTATATCCCGAATCAGGAATGTCCAGTAAACACCTTTTAGCATTAATTTTCTTCACAGTAGTCTCTTTTGCGAGAGCACAAACTGTACTTTGGGCTGATAAAGTATTGGAGGTTTCCTCTGAGCATACCGATCAGTTCTACAGCCCGAAAAACAGAGCTATTCAGATTTTGGGTACACCTAGTGTTTATCCTCAAATGGTACCCTCTCCGGCTGCGTGGCAACCTAACGGTTCTGATTTTGGAGAAGATTATATCAAGGTAGGCTTTGAGAAGGCTATCAGGGTTTTGCAAGTTGCAATAATTGAAAATGTTAACCCCGGAGCAGTAGCCCGTATTTTCGGTTATGATGAAGAAAACAATGAATATTTGCTGTATCAAAGTACAGGAAATGCTACTAATAGCAGCAAAAGGTTTTGGAGAGTTTTTCCGGAAGAGGTTCCTGAAAAGCCATTAAATGCGATAAAGCTTGTCATCAATCACAGAATTTCAAAGGGCGAAAAACAAATTGATGCCATTGCCATTTCAGACGCCACTGAATTCATTAATTTCGATATTAACATAGCAGATGATGTTCCCAAAAACCTTCAAAAAGAAAATCTGGGAATGGTAGTAAACTCACCTTATGGAGAGGTGGCTCCGATCATTACTCCTGATGGGAATACTCTTTATTTTACTCGCCTTGAACATCCAGATAATATAAAAATGGATGGAGAAGACGCTATTGCTCAAGACATATGGTACTCAAAATTAGATCCATTGGGTAAGTGGACTGTACCCAATAATATTGGTCCGCCAATAAATAATGAGCTTGACAATGCCGCTGCCACAGCCTCAGCAGATGGTAATTCCCTGTATATTCTCAATGTCTATCACCCAAGCGGGAAACTTTTGGCTGGCTTATCAAAAACTACCTTTACACCTGATGGCTGGAGTATTCCCGAGAAAGTGGAAATAGACAATTTCCATGCAATGGGTCAGAAAAACCCTAAAACAGAAAAAACTGAAGTCAAAACCGAATATGCCATAAGTTACGACGAAAGTATCCTGATTATGGGACTTCAGCGTAGCCAAACCTTTGGGGGCAAAGACTTATACGTTTCATTTAAGAAACCAGATGGTAGTTTTTCTCTTCCCCTTAATTTAGGACCCATTATTAATACTGCAGATGATGAAGGGTCTCCTTTTCTTTCAGCAGATAAGAAAACGCTTTACTTTAACTCTGCCGGGCATCCCGGATACGGGGATGCAGACATTTTTGTAACACGCAGGCTCGACGATACCTGGAAAAACTGGTCAAAACCGCTGAATCTTGGTTCTAAAATAAACTCGTCTAAATGGGACGGCTATTTTTCTATCCCTGCTTCTGGCGACTTTGCCTTCATGAGCTCAAGAGACAATTCATTTGGAGAAGAAGATATATTCAAAATCAAATTGTTTGAATCTATCAAACCCGAATCTATGACCATCATAAGGGGTCATATAACTGATATCTCCAATAATAAACCTATTGATCTGCCCATTATCATTACCGGTAAAAATGACTCTACATCTAACTATCTTGTAGATATAGAAAGAGATCTGGAGAAAGGGACCTACAAAGCCATCCTACCGGTAGGTTATCGCTATACCATTGACCTTTCCGGTACAGGTTTCTTAAGTTTAGAAGACTCCATTAATCTCATGCAATCATTAGATTCCAGTGAGTTAATCAGAGATTATGAACTCACGCCAATACGTGAAGGCCATCGAATGATACTTCAGAATTTATTCTTCGATCAAGGAAAATACGAAATCAAGGAAGACTCCTATGCCGAATTACAACGAATCATTAAGATTATGACAGAGTATCCTACCATGCGAGTACTACTGGAGGGATACACAGATAATCAAGGTAATTTCACTTTAAATGTAAAGCTTGCGGAGAATAGAGTAAATGCGGTAAGGGATTATTTGGTTAAAGAAGGAGGTATTAACAGAAGCAGAATAGAAACCAAGTCATGGGGACCAATGAATCCTATTTCCAGCAATTCTACTCCGGAAACAAGAAAGAAAAACCGACGCGTGGAGTTCACCATTCTCAAATTGTGATTAGTTTTGCGATGTACTCAAAACCTTGTTCAAGAAGAGAATTTCAATAGATGACCCTAAACCTCAAAAACAATCATAGTTTCTTCCTCCTTCTATTGGTTGTTATCGGGTTCTTGCTACGGTTTAATGGTCTGGATAAATTTGGGCTGGCGGGTGATGAGAAATACAGCCTGTTTGTCAGTCAATTCACAAGTTATCAAGGGAACAATCAGAAGGATTCTGTCAGGAATCCGGACTCAAAGTATTTTACTACCAAGGAATTTTGGTCAAAGAAGAAACTCTCTGATTTCAATGATGCCATAGCCAGAGTAGATACTGGAAACGGTGCCTTTTTTACTTATATCCTTCACTGGTGGACTCTGCTCTTTGGCGTTTCAGACTCCTCATTACGAATGTTACCTCTATTATTTTCACTGGGTATCATTCCATTAATATACACCTTTGTTAAAACACATTTTGAAGATAAAGGGCTGGCACTGGTGGCTGCTACATTGGCCACTTTCTCTCCGATGTTAATCTCCTATGCACAAGTAGCGAGAAACTATGCCGTATTATTCTTTTTTGCTCTCCTATCTACCCACTTTTTTCTGAAGTATTTACGGGAGGCCACAAAAAGCCGAGATTGGTGGTTGTGCCTTATAGTTTATGGCATTTCAGCTGCAATATGCGAAATGAATCACCTCTCTACGATAACACTTTTTGTTATCCACTTCTTGTATCTATTTCTTTATAGAGGTAGCAAAAGCACCTTTATTGGTTTCTTTATTGCCATGCTGATACCTACTGTTACAGTTTTAGCCTGGATTTTATGTCCCGGAGGCAAATACATATTCGAATATGTGGCCAATTCGGTAAGGGTTTATAATGAAATGGCGGAATCTTCACCTTACGAATATTTGTCAAAAACCACCTTTACAAACGTAACACTACAGATTCGGCATGTGATCTCTGCTATGTTTATCAATATTGATGGCTTTTATCAGGAAATAACCGGTAAAAAAATTGGGTTAGCGGCTTCTGCCATGTTTTTGGCTGCGGTAGCTGTTTATAATCTTAACATCAAACCTCTATTTAAACATATTGCTGCTGCAACACTCTTTATTCTCTCCTTACTACTCACACAGTTTCAAGAACCATTTCTACCTATTTTCATTCTTAATTTGGGTATTTCAGTCATTGCATTCAGATATGCCTGGCGAGAGACAAAAGGAAGCCGGAGAAAGCCTTTTCTCTTTATCAGTTCCTTATCAATTTTGCCTATACTGTTTTTGGTATTGTATGCCTTGCAAGATGGCAATACTTTTAGAGTGATGGTTCGGTATGCTGGGTTTGCTTATTCTTTTTGTTTGATATTCGTAGCCCTGCTTTATAAGAACAGCTTAAAACAAAATCTTACTTGGAAAGCATGGATTTATATCGCTATTATTGGTCAGGCCATTCAAATTGGTTTCTTGATTAAGAGCATCTATCAAGATACACAGCCGCGATATTTCTCAAATTATGCCGAGCCTCGAAAAGCCAACCCCTACCCGGTTATAGCAGAAAAAATAGTAAGTATGGCTGCTGAAGGTGATACCATTGTTTATCCTTCAGATGAAATTCTTTATGATGTTAGAGAACCCATAATGAGTGTGATTGATGCTCAAATGACAAATTTTTATCTTCCAAAAGAACTGGAAATACCTCAAAGAGTAGACCCCTATGAACCTGACAAAGTATTTTTAATCAAAGCAAACAATGAACATATTGAGCTTTTCGACTTTGAAGGCACCAAATACAGATATTAAATGACAGAAAAGGTTCAAAATATTATCATCTACAGTTTCTTATGCCTTTTGGCTTTGGGCTCTTTTTGGTTTGTTTTCCGTTACGGTGTGAATGTGCCCCATTGGGATGATCACGCAATCAGAGTATTTGTAGATCAATTTAAACTGTCTTCTTTCGGAAGCATATTTAGTTTTCACAATGAGCATAGAATAGCGACAACGCGAATTGCAGCCTTAAAAACAAATCTCCTTCTTGGTCATCTCGACTTTAAATTCATGATGTATCTTGGGCAAGCAGCTTTGCTATTCGTCATGGCAAGTTTCATTTATCTTAAGGAACGATTTAACTTGTTTTGGGTCCCTCTCATTTGTCTTGCTTTGTTTATTTTCAATGGTTCTACAGTAGAAAACAGCCTTTGGGCCATGGCTTCAGTACAGAACCACTGGGTGATCGCTTTTTCTCTAATAAGTCTGTTGATACTAATCTTTGGACTATCTTCTGAGAAACACCAATATTTCTACTTTTCTCTGGCAGTTTTCATTTCTCTAATTTCCCTTTTTACATCGGGAAATGGTGTTCTGGTGGCACCTCTGGGTTTGATAATCCTCTTGTTTGCCGGAGAAGGCAAGAAGATGTGGTATTGGTTACTCATTCATTCTCTTTTCCTGATTCTTTATTTTATAGGTTTTAAAACCTTTGGTATGAATCAAAGGCCACATATTGAAGACTTTTTCCTGAACTTATTCGCTGTTGCCGGCTCATTCTCCACTCCTTTTTTAAATTTCAATCTACCCATCAAAATACCACAGGTTTTGGGTCTGCTGAACATACTCTATGCCATCAGAGTCTTTTTTAAGCTTCTCTTTAAAAAAGGAAATAATCAAAAACTCCTGGTGTATATAGCCTATGTTGGTTTTTTCATTGGTACCATGGTATTGATTTCTATCAGCCGAAATGATTATGAAAGAGCGGTTTTACTCACCAGCAAATACAAGATTTATAGTTTTTTATTATTGGGGACTAGTCTCCTTTTTAGTTATAAAGAACAATTAGAGAATTGGAGAAAAGTTGATTTTTTAATTCTTGGAGTATCCTTTATTCTATTTGCTAATGCCCAGTTTAGTTTTATTGACGACTTTCAAAACACCTCTACAGAAAGAACAGCAGACCTGTTTAATTTGAAACAAAAAGGAGGAAAGTATGAGAGTTATCAACCGGCCGCTCTTCCGTTTGATAGCTTGATAGCCGATTTAAATGCGGTAGAAGATATAGCCAAAATTGACAGTATCTCATTGTCAGAAAAAGCTGTATTGTTTTATGAAAATGAATTGAATTTGCAAGCAGAAAATTATGTACTCGTGGTAGGCCCAAACCACCGGGAATTGACTCCATTCAGAAAAGAGCATTCAGTTGTTAGACAAACAGGCTATTCCATTGCCAGTTTGAATTTATTGAATTTCCCCACTGATATATACGAAATTTATATGTTGGAAGTTAACGGCTCTAAAGCACAGCTTTTTGATTCTAAGAAAGTTATTCGAATTGACGGTATCAAATACACCGAGGCTCCCAAAAACTGGTAAACATTTGAACAAAACTAATTACATAAAATCTTTGGACGGCATTCGTTTTTTAGCTGTCACTTTAGTGTTAGCAGATCATTGGTCTGGTGATAGGTTAGGGTTTCCTGCCTCCTATTTGGGTGTCTGCATGTTTTTTGTTTTGAGCGGCTTCTTAATTACACGCATTTTATTGAGTGCCAAAGAAAAAGACTTAGGCCTTAAAAGAGGTCATGGGTTTTCATTAAAGCAATTTTACATCAGAAGAACCATTCGAATATTCCCTCTTTACTATTTGACTTTGGCCGTATTATTTATTCTCAATGTTCCTCCGGTTAGAGACAAAATAGTATGGCTGGCAACCTACATGACTAATAATTATTTTGCAATTCACGAAACCTGGTTTGGTTCTGTTGACCACCTTTGGTCACTGGCTGTAGAAGAGCAATTTTACCTATTCTTCCCCTTTGTTATTCTTTTTCTTCCATTAAAAAGAATTAGTAAGGCTCTTCTTTTTCTTGTCATCTTTGCTGTGGCACTCAGAACCTATTTCTTTTTTGATGGCAGCAGCTGGATCAAGCCGTATGTACTTATGCCTACCTGTTTAGACGCATTTGGCATCGGTGGCCTATTGGCGTATTGGGTGTATTTTAAAAAAGAAAAGGCATTACAAATGCTGTCTAAGCCATTAAGCCCTATTTTGGGCACGGTTTTGTACTTCTTATCCGTTTACTGGTTAAAACAAATAGGTGGTGGTCATAATTATGTTGCCATAATTTTTCTCAGATTAGCGGAGTCCCTATTGTCTCTGAGTATTTTAGGCTTTCTTGTGGCCTCAGGTAGAAATTCCTTCAAAAGCTTTTTCGAACTGAATCCACTGGTTTACATTGGCAAAATCAGTTACGGGATTTATATTTTTCATAATTTCCTGTATAACGAATATCACAAAATAAGCTGGAGCCCTGTAGTTAAACTAATTGACAAAATGAGTTCTTCACATTATGTACTGATTTCTTCATTGACTACACGCATTGTTGTTCTTTACCTTTTGGTTATTGCATTAGCTTCTATATCTTGGTATGTATTTGAAAAGCCTATTAATAAATTAAAGAACAGGTATGGATATTAATATGAGTTTTGAGGAGTATCTTGAATCCAAAAAAATTGATATAACAGCCTTTCAAAAAGCAGAGCCTAAGCTCTTTGCAGACTGGCAAAAACTTTTCCTGAGCATACATCCTGACAGCTTTACCGCTCAAAAAAAGTTTCTCATTAACCCTATTCGTAGAAGGTTTCAATTAACCTGATTAGTCATTTTTGGTATTTACCAAGTTAGATATTGACAAATGTCATTAAAAAGGCAAGTTATATGATTCTTGTCATATTCTGCATAGTTTTTGGCGTAATATTGCCAGAGACGAAAACACACTTCACTGATTATTTTAACTCTACTCATCCTCTTTTATATCAAGAGGACTATCAGAAGAGGGATTGAAAAAAATCAGCTTATAACGACTAAAACAAATGACAAACGCTTCCTATCTAATGCCGAACAATCTTGTAAAGAGAATTGGGCAGATCACCTTTCTTGTAAGTTCAATTGTAATGTATGGGTGGATTAATAAACATCTCCCCCTTCTGGAATTACGCCCTTCTGCACCAACAATGAAATTCAATACGGCACTTTGTTTCTTTTTAGGTGCTTTATATTTAGTCATTGCTAAGAGGCAATGGTTCATTCTAAAAATTCTAATCATAAGCTCTATTTTTCTGATTAGTGGTTTAACCTTGATACAGTATATTATTGACAGCCCAATAGGCGTTGATCACTTATTCATCCAGGACAATATATCGAAAAAAAGTCCGGGCCGAATGTCTCCGGCTACTGCTCTAAGCTTTATGCTTATCTCAATTTCAGCTGCTTTTATAGAGACCGATAAAAAAACACTTCATAAAGTCAGTTCAATAATATTAACGGCTACAGCATTCTTAGCTTTGACCTCCATTATTGGTTATATCCTAATGATTCCATCTGAAGAAAAGTCCAATTTCTTCAGTACAATGGCCATTCATACTTCAATACTATTTATTTTATTATCTACGGGACTTGCTTTTATGGTTGCAGACTACGGTTTGTTAGGTAAAATGAAATTTAAAGACTACTACGGTACCAAACTTCTTAAGTCTATCTTGCCTTACCAGTTTATTCTTCCTATTCTCCTAAGTATTGGTACTTTATATTTGATTAAGAGTCAGGAAATAAGTATTGGCTTAGGTTTAAGCATTTACACAGTAGTATTTTGTGCCATTAGCCTGGCATATACTTCGTGGGTTGCTCAGAAACTAAACAATCATTATCAGTTCAAGGTAAACATAGAAACAGCTCTAAAGGCATCAGTAAATGAATTAGAGCAGTTTAAGTACGCACTTGATCAGTCATCTCTCATAGATGTTTCTGATAAAAATGGGGTCATAACCTATGCAAATGATAAGTTTTGCCAAACCTCGGGTTTCAATAGAGAAGAAATAATAGGAAGAACTCATGAAAGCTTGAGGTCAGGTTACCATACAGAGGAATTCTACGAAAAAATGTGGGATACTATTTCTGCAGGAAAAATCTGGGTGGGTGGAATAAAAAACAAAACCAAAGACGGTAAATTCTATTGGGTACATACTTCTATCATTCCGTTTAGAAATGAACAAAACGAAGTTTTTAAATACCTGGCCATAAGACAAGATATTACGAATTTCAAAATCTTAGCCAAACAGCATGACAATCTTGTCAAAAGAAATAAAGAAGTAGAGCAGTTCTCTTATATAGCATCTCATGATTTGCAAGAACCTCTTAATAGTATAGAGAGTATTATTGAAATTATAGAAGATGAGAACAAAGGAACCCTTTCGAAAGATACAAGGGAATACTTCCATTACATGAAATCTGCTACATCCAGAATGAGTCAATTGATTAATGGCTTATTGGTTTACTCCAGATTAGGAAGAAACAGAACTATATCTTATGTAAATTGTGAAGACCTGATAGATGAGGTAAAAGTTGATTTGCTGTATGCCATTAATGAAAGTAAGGCCAGCATCACTTTTGATGAGCTTCCAGAAGTACATGCTTACAAATTGGAACTGAGACAGCTTTTTCAGAACCTCATAGGCAATGCAATTAAATTTAGAAAAGAGGATGTGCCTCCTGTAATCAAAATCTCAGCCCAAAGAAAAGATGAAAACTGGCTTTTTTCAATTTCCGATAACGGAATTGGCATCTCTGACGATCAGCAGCAGGAAACCTTTGCTCTTTTCAGGCAATTGCATAACCGCGATGAATATGAAGGAACGGGGATAGGTTTGGCCCATTGTGAGAAAATAGTCCAGTTACATGGTGGTGAAATCTGGGTCACATCTGAATTAGGCAAAGGAAGTACCTTCTTTTTTACTATTCCGGCATTTTTACATTAGGCACTAAAAATGAAGAAAAAGCTAACTCATATATTACTTATCGACGACGATCCTGCCACCAATTTCATCAATAAAAAGGCAATAGAAAGATTAGGCTGTGCAGAATTTACACATATTACGGTAAATGGTAAAGAAGCCATAGACTTGCTCAATAAAATACGAATAGACCGGTTTCCTGAGATGATTCTTATTGATATTAATATGCCCATAATGAATGGTTGGCAATTTGTGGAAAAGTACAAAACGCTATTTAGTAAAGAAAAACCTGCCAGTAAACTGATTATCTTAAGCACTTCTCAAAACCCTGATGATAAAGAGAAGTCCAAAAGTCTTGAGCTCGTAGATGGCTTTGAAAATAAACCCTTAACTCCAATTAAGCTGGCAAAAATACTTAAAAAGCACTTCCCTAATTTGCAAGAATTTGTATGAAGCTGTGTTATAAGAAGTACTTGATAATTGCCGTAATACCAATCATCAATATAAGCCAGAGGGCTATTTTTCTGAAGTTTTCCTGAGAAATACGTTCAAGCAACTTTTTGCCAATCCATGTACCAATTAAAGAAATACCCAACAGCATTGGAGCTTTAAAAAGCATATCTTTTGTGATGTAATCCTGGCTAAAATAAACCACAAATCTACTTGAATCTACGCCGAAGTCAATCAAAGCTGAAGTGGCTAAAAATGTTGCCTTAGGGACATCAAAAGAAGCTAAAGTTAAGCCTCGAATGGCTCCGCCAGTTCCAAGTAATCCAGCGGTAAGTCCTGAAAGGCCACCTCCGATAATAGAATTTGAGGCCGTTTGAGCCAAGACGAAATCAGGTTTTATTAGAAGAAAAGCTGCAAACAAAAACAGAAAAATACCCAGTACCAAGCTTCCAATATCACCTACTAAAAACTTAGAAAAGTAAGCTCCGATGATCACCATTATGATACTGGGGATACCAATAGAAAAGAAGATCCTTTTGTCAATTCCTTTAAAGAATAAGAGAATTTTTGAAATATTGCTAAACAAATGATAAAAGGCTGTCAGTCCCAGCACTGCCTGAAAATCATAGAAGAAGCTGGCCATTGGTACAAAGAAAACCGAGGAGCCAAAGCCTCCCACCGTTCCAATGATTTCAGCCAACAACGTAAGAAAATAAAAAAGCAGTTCTTGAAATATCATGGTTCAAAGCTCCAGATTATAATTAGTGCATTTCCTGATAAATATCATAAAGTTTGATGACTGTTAAGTTGACCTTTGACTTAAATGATAAAACTATTTGTCCTTACATCATTACTTCTGGCAGGTATGCATGCCACTTATGGGCAGTCCATTGACCGTTTAGAGGAGCAAAGAAATTCAAGGCTAAAAGAATTGGCCTTTGAAGTAAAATATGGAAAAGCCCCAAAAAACCTCAGCTATAAAAAAGTAAAAGTAAATATTGACTCCACGTTAGTTAACAATTGGCTTTTTAATGCCCAAAAGTCAAGTAAACCTGAAATGCTTCTCAATTTTCTGGAACCTGATTTTTTGGAATTTACCTTAAGTAAAAAATATGGATTTCACCCTGAATACAAAAGACTGGAGGAATACCAAAATTTTTTTAGATGGGTACAGAGATTTGAACATCAGCGTTTTGTATTAATCAATATCGCCAATAACGAACTCATATACTACCAGGACAATTTGCCTGTTTTAAGAATGAATGTTATCGTAGGCACTACTAAGAATAAAACTCCCACTATGGCTACATATGCCGATGCCCTGGTGGTTTACCCATACTGGACAGCCACTAGAAATATAGCTATCAATGAAATTCTGCCTGCTGTCAAAAAGGATATTGGCTATCTTGCCAGAAATAGTTTTGTTGTACTTGACAAAAACTATAAAATAATTGACCCTGCCTCCATAGAATGGCAATCTATGGATGCCAGTAATTTTCAATATACCTTCAGACAAGGAACCGGTTGCGACAACTCACTGGGATTACTTAAAATCAATATTGAAAACCCATTCTCTGTCTACATGCATGATACTCCACATACCGAAAGAAGCCAATCACTTTTTAACAAAGAAAACAGATTTTTCAGTCATGGTTGTATTCGGTTACAAAAGCCCCTTGAACTTGCACAATTATTAGATCCCGTTACCGACATAGATGAGAACCTAATGAATGAATGTCTGATAAATCAAACACCTAAAACTATTTCTTTAAAAGAAAAAGTGCCTATTTTTATCATGTATTTTACAGATTATATTGATGAAAACGGTGATTGGATAAGTGTCAGGGATCATTACGGACTAAATAAAAAGTGACCTTAATCATATTCAGGCTTGAGAGCCTTCAGCTTTTAAGAAACTGAGCCTCTTCATCTTTGTAAAAGGAAAATATTAATAATGCCTGAAATCAAAGAAGCCGTTTTATGTCATCACTGTGGTGAGGAGTGCAAAGATGAAAATCTTGTCTTTGACCAGAAGAACTTTTGCTGTCTTGGCTGCCAAACGGTTTATGAACTTCTGCAGGAAAATGATCTTTGCGGATATTATGATTTAAATGATCATGCCGGCGTAAGTCTGAAAAGCAAAGACCACCAAGGTAAGTTTGGTTATCTCTTAAATCCTGAAATAGAAGCATCCATACTTGATTTCAAATCAGAAGGCCTTCATAAAGTCACTTTGTTTGTACCATCAGTGCATTGCAGTTCCTGTGTTTGGCTTTTAGAGAACTTCAATAAAATACAGGCAGGTGTACTGTACAGTCGCCTTAATTTTGTAAAAAAAGAGCTTAGTCTTACCTACGATCCCAGAAAAGTAAACCTGAAAGAAATAGTGGGTCTTCTGGCCACTGTGGGTTATGAGCCACTGATATCCTTACAAAATACGGTAAGACCAGATAAGGTAAAAACGAAAAAAGACAACAGACTTCTGCGGCAAATTGCCGTAACAGGCTTTTGTACAGGAAATATCATGTTACTCAGTTTCCCCGAGTATTTTAAACTCGATTTACAGAATGATGTAGATGCACAGTATCAACAGTTCTTCTTGTATCTAAATGTTCTTTTAGCTCTGCCGGTTTATTTCTACGGAGCAGCAGATTATTTAAAAGGTGCATGGGTCTCCTTGAAAGAGGTTTGGAAGAAAAATACAGATTCTTTAAGTGTAGATATACCTATAGCCTTAGGCGTAACCGCACTTTTTGTACGCAGTACGTATGAAACGCTCTGGAATGATGGAGGAGCTTACTGGGACAGCATGGCCGGTTTGGTTTTCTTTTTGTTGGTAGGCAAATGGGTTCAAAAAAAGACCTTCGATTATTTATCTTTCGAACGTAATTACAAATCCTATTTCCCGCTGGCTGTGGAAGTGCAGGAAAATGATGGTACGTATTCATATAAGAATGTGGACGATCTGAAATCAGGAGATTATATACGCATTCATAATAACGAGTTAATCCCTGCCGATGCCATTTTAATGGATGGGAAGGCATTTATAGACTATAGTTTTGTAACCGGTGAAAGCGAGGCAGAATCTATTCATAAGGGTGAGCTTATCTATGCAGGCGGAAGGCAAAAAGGACAAAACATTGTTTTAAAAGTTAGTAAAGAGGTTTCGAAAAGCTATTTGACTCAACTCTGGAATCAACAAAACTTCAAAGAAGAAAAGGAAGTAGCCAAAACTAAACTGGCAAATAATTTCAGCAAGTATTTTACTTATATAACCATAGGCATCTCTGTACTCACTGCCATATACTGGTATTTCGTAAATCCAAGCCTGGTGTGGCCAGCATTTACTGCCGTACTTATGGTGGCCTGCCCATGTGCCCTTACACTCTCCATGCCTTTTACCATGGGAGCTGTCATGGAGATTTTTGGAAAAAATAAATTCTATGTCAAAAATCAAGAGGTGATTCAAAAAATCACCGAAGTAAAAGACATCGTTTTTGACAAAACCGGTACGCTTACAAAAGGTAGCTCATATAGCCAAATGACTTTTGAAGGCAGCAATCTGAGTGATGAAGAAGGGATAATGATAAAAAGTGTGGCCGAGCAATCTACACATCCAATAAGCAAATTGATTGTAAAATACTTTGAAAACGTTCGGGCAGAAAACGTAAGTAATTTTAGTGAAACAGAAGGAGCCGGTATTCAAGCGAACTTCAAAGATAAAATTGTTCAAATTGGTCATGCCGATTTTCTGGGCATTGCCAAAAATGAACAGCATCAGGATGCCCGCACGTATATTAGTATCGATGGAAAGTATAAAGGATTTTTCAAATCAACGCCGGTTTTTAGAGATGGTTTTGATTCGTTAATTCATGGATTAAAGTCTTTCTATCAATTGCATGTTCTTTCTGGCGACAAATCAACAGACAAAGCTATTCTGGCCAACCATATTCAGGAAAATCAACTTCATTTTGAACAGAAACCCGAAGACAAACTCCGTTTTATTAAAACACTACAAAAGCAGGAGCACTCTGTCTTGATGATTGGGGATGGTCTAAATGATGCCGGAGCCCTACGTCAGAGTGATTTAGGAATAGCTATTTCAGAAAATACTCAGATTTTTACCCCTGCTTCAGACGCCATTCTTGATGCCGGTGAATTCGGAAGGTTGAAAACCTTTTTTGACTTCAGCAAGACGGCCGTCAATGTAGTTAAGCTCAGTTTTTTATTGTCATTGGTCTATAATTTCATTTGTATTAGCTGGGCTGTTACCGGCACTCTATCTCCTGTAGTTGCCGCCATCTTCATGCCATTGAGTTCTATTTCAGTAGTGCTTTTTGCCGTTATTCTCACCTACTATAAAGCGTACAGAGCCCACTTATTAAAATCTTAATATTATGTCAGTTATAATCATGCTAGTTATTGCCGCTTTACTTTTTGCCGGAGGCTTTTTAGTGGCCTTTTTCTGGGCAACAGACGATGGGCAATTCGATGATACCTCCACACCAGCAATCAGGATTTTAAATGATGATACAGTAGAAGACAAAGAGAAGTAAATTCATAAACTGACCTCAATCATCTTCTACCCCTCCTCTACTCATGTTTTGCCAGAGTTCCCTGATCTAACTTTGTATTCTAAATAATATGATCATGGGAAAAGTTAATCAAAATAACCGAATCATAAATTCTGGCAGTATGCTGAAAATTTATTCCAGTTCATTAGAACAAAAGAAAAATGAGTCTGAATACTTCCTTGACGTACTTAACGACTTAAAAACACGCACCATCGGCGATAGCACAAAAAGTTTAAAAGTGGCTCGTTTTGTACAAGAGTTTCATTATCTTCAAAGAACCATAAAGAGGCTTCTTTCAGAAACAAGAAACTTACACACAGACATGGCCCATGAAACTAAAGAATTAGCTCAGCTAAACAAAGAAACTTATCAGAATTTCCTATATCTAAAAGAGGAAATGGAAGATCTGGAAAACAGCTTTAAAGAACATAAATACCTGTTCAGGAGCTTTGTGTCAGACTTTGATTATGTGCACAAAAACCTTGCATGATTTTAATCATATTTCCACTGGGAATTGCTCATGTTATAGGCATAGTACCGGTTCTACTTTTACATCGTCTCGTATTAAACACCTCTAATTAATATGCACTTTTTAAGAAAACCTACGTTCGACTTTTCGTCTGAAAATTCTGGTGGCAATCTTGAAGGCTTCTATTACGATAACAAAATCGTGAAAGCTTTTATGATTGCCACAGTCGTTTTTGGGATTGTTGGTATGCTGGCTGGTCTTACCGCCGCAATTCAACTCTTTTGGCCTGCAGCCAATTTAAACCTCCCATATACGACATTTGGTCGTTTAAGACCTTTACACACCAATGCAGTCATCTTTGCCTTTGTAGGTAATGGTATGTTTGCCGGAGTATATTATTCATTACCCCGTTTAACTAAGTCAGCTGTATTCAGCAAGGCTTTAAGCTGGATTCACTTCTGGGGCTGGCAGCTAATCATTGTTGCGGCAGCCGTAACTTTGCCATTAGGCTTAACCTCTTCAAAGGAATATGCCGAGCTTGAGTGGCCCATCGACATTGCCATTGCGGTAATCTGGATAGTCTTTACTGTCAACCTCATTATGACGATTGTCAAAAGACGAGAAAGACACATGTATGTGGCTCTTTGGTTCTATATAGCTACTGCTGTAACGATTGCCCTATTACATGTGGTAAACTCTTTAGAGTTGCCTATTTCATGGACAAAAAGTTACTCTATTTATGCAGGTGTTCAAGACGCTCTGGTTCAGTGGTGGTATGGCCATAATGCAGTGGCATTTTTCTTGACTACTCCCATTCTTGGTTTGATGTATTACTTCTTACCAAAAGCTGCCAACAGACCAGTTTACTCCTATAAATTATCAATTATTCTCTTCTGGTCTTTAATCTTTATCTATATCTGGGCTGGTCCTCACCACCTCTTATATACTTCATTGCCTGACTGGGCTCAGAGCTTAGGAACGGTTTTCTCCATTATGCTGATTGCTCCATCATGGGGTGGGATGCTTAATGGGCTTTTAACCCTGCGTGGTGCCTGGGATAGAGTTAGAGAAAATCCGGTATTGAAATTCTTTGTAGTTGCCGTTACTTCTTATGGTATGGCCACCTTTGAAGGCCCAATGCTTTCTTTGAAAAATGTGAACGCCATTTCGCACTACACTGACTGGACAGTCGCTCACGTACACGTAGGAGCTTTAGGCTGGAACGGTTTCATGATTTTTGGTATGCTTTACTATTTAGTACCAAGAATGTGGAAGACTAAAATTTACTCAACCAAACTGGCAAACGCTCACTTCTGGATTGCCACTTTAGGTATTTTATTCTATGCCCTTCCAATGTATTGGGCAGGTTTCACTCAGTCCTTGATGTGGAAGGAGTTTGATGCTGATGGATTCCTTGCCTACCCTAACTTCCTTGAAACAGTAACTCAGATTATTCCAATGTACGTGATGCGTGCCATTGGTGGTACCATGTATTTAGCTGGTACGCTGATTATGGTGTATAACCTGATGAAAACTGCTTCAAGTGGTGAATTTGTTTCTGAAGAATACGCTGAAGCTCCAGCTTTAGAGAAAAATGTTAAAATAACAGGTGGTCACTGGCATTCAGTTTTAGAAAGAAAGCCTGTTCTTTTCACAGTCTTATCTTTCGTAGCCGTGTTTATTGGTGGAGTTATTGAGTTTGTCCCTACCTGGATAGTAGACTCAAATATCCCAACTATTTCCTCTGTGAAGCCATACACTCCTCTGGAGCTGGAAGGACGTGATATCTATATAAGAGAAGGCTGTAACAACTGCCACTCACAAATGATCAGACCGTTCAGATCTGAAACAGAAAGATACGGTGAGTATACTAAAGCGGGTGAAACCGTGTATGATCATCCGCATCTGTTCGGTTCTAAAAGAACAGGTCCTGACCTTCAAAGAGTAGGTGCCAAATATCCTGACAGCTGGCATTATAACCATATGCTTGAACCTACCAGTATGTCACCAGGATCTATCATGCCTGCTTACCCTTGGCTTTTAGATGACGAATATGACACCGAAATGATTGGCAAGAAAGTTTCTGCCATGAGAACACTGGGCGTACCGTATGAAGAAGGGTTTGAAAATAAAGCTGAAGCTGTCATGTTAGAGCAGGCTTCTGAAATTACCGGCAGACTAAGTGAAGCAGGTATAGAGACAAGTGAGAAGAAAGAGATCATCGCTCTTATTGCTTACTTACAGCGTTTAGGTATCGATATCAAAGGACATAAATAAGTATCAATCATGTTAAAGAATTATTTATCAGACATAGAAGGGGTAAGCATTTACCCCATCATCTCACTTACCATATTTGTCGCTTTTTTTGTATTGCTAGGGTACTTTGTTTTCAAAGCAGACAAGAAGTACATAGGTCATATGGAAAACCTTCCGCTAGAGGAAGGAGAAAAATAATTTCTCATTCAAACCTTTCATTAAAATGGATTTAAATTTTAAAACAGGCGAGGATTTACTGCAAACGCTAATACTGATAGTATTGATTTTGTTTACTCTCGTATTGCTTGTAGTGGTAATAAATATATTCATGACGCTTAAAACCATCATGAATGAAAAGGCCGGAATTGTGCCAGACCCAGCCTCTAAATTAAGTTTATGGGATAGACTAAATAGCCTGAAACCCATATCAGAAGAAAAGAGTCTTTTACTGGATCATGATTATGATGGCATTAAGGAGCTTGATAATCATTTGCCACCTTGGTGGCTGGGAATGTTCTACGGTGCTATTGTGTTTGCCGTTATTTATCTGCTTAATTATCATGTATGGCAGTGGAGTCCACTTCCTGCAGAAGAATATGAGATAGCTATGGCTGAAGCTGCAGAAATGAAATCACAAAGACAAGATGTAGAAGTAAATAGCATTGATGAAAACAATGTAGCTATGCTGGATGCCGCCGCTGACATTGAAAGAGGTTCTACTATTTATGCAGGAAACTGTGCGGTATGCCATGGCGGAGCCGGAGAAGGCGGTGTAGGCCCAAATCTTACCGATGACTATTGGTTACATGGTGGTAGCGTAAGTGATATTTACAAAACCATCAAATACGGGGTTCCTGAGAAAGGTATGATCTCTTGGGAAGGAACCTTAAAACCAGCTGATATTCAGCAAGTAAGTAGCTTTATAAAAACTCTTTATGGCACTAATCCTGCCAACCCTAAGGCTCCACAAGGAGAGATTTATCAAGCAGAAGAGGCAGCTCCAGCTGCGGATGCCCCTGCTGAAGAACCCGCCGCTGAAGAAGTGGCTTCTATTTAGGAAATAAGAGGGGATAATAATCCCCTCTTATTATCTTTACCAAGAGAGTAAAGGGACTTTTGTCACTCTGATTTACCCCAACCTTCCTTAACTTTATTACAGAAAAGACGCAGTATTTTTTACTGATTTTAATAGACTTAATATTTCAATAATGGCTACAGAGTTTACATACGACGAGCTTTACGAAGACCAGGAAGAGTTTAGAGATAGTATTGCTACAGTAGATAAGGATGGTAAAAGAATTTGGCTTTATCCCAAAAAACCAAAAGGGCCTTTTTTCAATAAGAGAATACTTGCAACCATTGTTTTTTTGGTGGTTTTCATTGCTGGTCCTTTCATAAAGATCAATGGGCAGCCACTTCTTATGATGAATATCTTTGATCGTAAATTTGTAATTTTTGGTCAGCTATTCCTTCCGCAAGACTTTGTCCTTTTTGGTCTTGGTATGATCACTTTCGTGGTTTTTATAGCACTATTTACCGTTACTTTTGGCCGTGTTTGGTGCGGATGGCTTTGCCCGCAAACCGTTTTTATGGAGATGATTTTCAGACCTATTGAAAACTGGTTAGAAGGAGATGGCAGAAAGCAGAAACGTTTCGATGAAAAGAAATGGGATTTCGACAAAGCATGGCGTAAAACCCTGAAACACGCCATTTACATTGCCTTTTCTATCATCATTGCCCACATAACCATGGCCTATCTGATAGGCATTGAAGAAGTCAAAAATTTAATCACCAGCCCACCTACAGAAAACCTTGCGGGTTTTATCGGACTGGTAGTCTTTACAGGAGCTTTCTATTTTGTTTTTGCAAAATTAAGAGAGCAGGTTTGTATTGCCATTTGTCCTTATGGTCGTCTTCAGGGAGTGCTGGTAAACAGAGATACTGTTAGCGTTATTTATGATGATAAAAGAGGAGAACCAAGAGGAAGGATAAGCAAGAAAGATACTGCAGAAGAAACTGCATCTAAAGGAGATTGCATTGATTGCGGTTTATGTGTTCAGGTTTGTCCTACAGGAATTGATATCAGAAACGGGATTCAGCTGGAATGTGTCAATTGTACCGCGTGTATTGACGCCTGTGATGACGTCATGGAAAAGGTAAACAAACCTAAAGGACTTATCCGATACGGTTCTCTGGACTCCATTGAGAAAGGTGTACCTTACAAATTCCCAAAAAGATCAAAGGCATATTCTATTGTATTGTTATTATTGATTGGCATTGAGGCAGCCTTTCTGATTGGTCGTTCATCTATTGAAACTACCGTTATGAGGGTGCCGGGACAATTATATCAGCGTACCGAGCAGGGCACCATTACAAATCTGTACAATGCCCAGGTAGTGAATAAATCTCAGGAACAGATGGATGTAAGGCTTGTTCTGGATGGAACAGGTACATTGAAAGTAGTTGGTGCAGAAGATGGTCTGATTCACTTAGCACCTGAAGCAAAAACTGAGGTTGTGTTTTTTATAGAATATCAAGAAAACGAGGTAAATGCCCGTTCAAATAAAGTAGAAATAAAAGTTATGAACGGCGATGAGGAAATGGAAAGTGTTAAAACCAATTTCTTCGGTCCGGGATAAAAAAATCCCCTTCACGGAGAGGCAGATTTTAACCAGACAAAGTCGGGCAAAAGTTGGGGTGGGTAGCAATACGAAAACCACTCAAAAACAAAATCCCCTCCCAGGAGGGGTGGATTTTGACCTGACAAAGTCGGGCAAAAGACGGGGGTGGGTACCACCAAAGTAGAAGTATAAACTTAAATAGTAGAAAAAATGGATTGGGGTAAAAAAATCACTTTAGCATACAGCGGATTCGTCATATTTATGGTGGGTTTGGTGGTTTTATGCGTTCAGCAAAAAGATATTTTTCTGGTAACACCAGATTATTACAAAGAGGAACTGGCTTATCAGGATAAAATAGACCACATGAATAATGTCGCTGATCTGGATGAAGAAATTGAAGTTAACTATACCGAGAACGGACTTTTAGTTAAGTTTCCAGAAGTTCTCAAAGGTGCTAGCGGAACCGCAAAATTATACAGACCTTCAGATGCAAACAAAGATGTAAACATTCCGTTTAAATTAGCGGCAAGCAGCTCTTTACCTCTTTCTACCTCCAAACTGCAGAAAGGGCTGTGGGTGTTAAAACTGCAGCTTGAAAAAGACGGAAAAAGTTACTACCAGGAACAGAAACTGACGCTATAAGATGTTATGGACAGCATTTTTAATGGGATTAGTTGGAAGCTTGCACTGTGCAGGTATGTGTGGCCCATTGACTTTGCTATTGCCTTCAGACAAGAAAAAATACCCGGTCTTTTTTAGCGGAAGACTCCTCTACAACCTTGGCCGAATAGCGACCTACGCTGCTTTAGGGCTGGTTGTTGGTTTAGTGGGTCAGCAATCTTCATTATTTGTCTCAAGAAATGCTCTATCAATTGGTATGGGCGTACTTATTCTGGCCTTCATTCTGATTCCTGATAAATGGCTAAATGATTTCAGGATTTATCAGTGGATGGCGGGTTATACGAATAGACTGAAGGCTGCCTTTAAAAGAAATTTTAAAGAGCATTATTTCTTTGGTCAGTTGGTTTTTGGTTTTCTAAACGGACTATTGCCCTGTGGCTTGGTTTATGCAGCTTTAGCTGGTTCCTTTATTCAGCTTGACGCCCTGCAAGGTGCTGCTTACATGGCTTTATTTGGATTGGGCACTTTACCTATGATGCTTAGCATTTCACTGGGTAGTGGCTGGTTAAAGAAGCATTTCTCTACTCAAATCAAAAGGCTCATCCCCATTACCTATGCCTTTTTAGCCCTATGGCTAATTTATAGAGGAATAAATACCACAAGCCCGCAATTACATGGAGCAGATGCCGGTGAAATGGTAGAGTGCGTTGTGGAGTAAGTTGTTCTTTGGAAATGCATTCCTATGGAAGATTCCCATCTTCATTAATTAGCAACTCATTTTTTTTAAAACCTTTGCTCCAGATTTGCATTAAGACTGGATATACTCCGTAAATCATTCCTCCACAAACACTGGCTAATACAATGGAACTCCCTTTGAAAATCCATGAAAGAAGCACGGAGAGTAAAGGCACTAAAGCCATCAATAACATTCTGTAGCCGTGCCACTTAGCAAAAAATACCTCGTATGTTGACAAACCAGAGTGTTCTTTTTGCCGAAAGGCAAAAAAGTAAAATAGCGATAAGACAAAATATAAAGCAAATGTGACCAGGCCGTAATAGATCATCAAATCTGGTATTTGAGTACTTTCAATATTCAAGTCTATTCCTGACCTAAAGAAGAGGTTAGTCAAGAGCCTCGTCAAAAATCTTAACGGATACACATAAAAGATTACCAAAGCCAGAAAAAGAACACTAAAAGACTGCAGAATTCCACCATGTAAAGGATACACAAGAGCAAAAGAGACATGCTCTTTCCAAATCAGGAAAAGAAACATAATGCTCATAAGCAAGGCAGGAAAGGACTTGGCAAAAATTAATAAATCTGAAAACGAATCTGCCTCAGAAACGGTAAAAATCAGTAGCGTTAAGGCAATGCCAAAGACTGCATCGGTAAGATTAACTAGTCGTGAGCCAGACTGTCCACGATAATTTAATTGCTCATTCCTGACTAAATTCTCAATAAACTCTTTTCTCATATAAACAGCTCATTACTAACCGTTAAATTAAACAGACGAAAACTTCAGTCTCTCTTACTTTTTGACGAAGTAATTCTCGTAATATCTAAAAATGGACTCTTTATCAAATAAAGAAAAGTTTGTTTTTCCTTTTCATCAAACTCTGAAAGTCCGAATAGCATGTTCTCTCTATCCATGCGTTTATAAGTCCCAAAAAACTTATCCCATAGGATAAAAATATCAGCATAGTTAGAATCTGTAAAAAACTGGTCTTGCTGATGATGAACTCTGTGCTGATCTGGAGTGACAAAGACCTGGCCCTTGGTAGAATTTAACCATTTTGGATAGTTTAAATTTGAATGCTGTAAAAAGAAAAAGCCATTCAGAACAAAATAGTACAGCCCTAAAGAGAGCAAGTCAGTCCCAAAAACCAATGCCGTTATTATATTCCCAATGCCGAAAACCAGAAGAGGTTCTAAAGGGTGAAACCTCAAAACGGTAGAAGAGTCCATACTTGTATCACTGTGATGCACTCTATGTAGCCTCCAGAGTAAAGGAACCTTATGTGTGACTCTATGAATCCAGTATGCAGTGAAGTCATAAAGCATGAAGCCAAGAAATAACTTAATCCAAAATGGTAGTTCTACATAGAAGAAGAGCCCCAGTTCCATTTCATTGAGCCATTCAATACAATAAACCTGAAACGTGACATAAAAGATATTCAGGCCAAAGAGTAAAATTTGAAATGGTATGTTTTGTAATAAATGAGATAAGCGTTTGTCAAATTTGAAAGGCGTTTCTGTTATCTGTTCCAACGTAAAGAAAAGGACCATCATACCTATAAGTATATAATTAGGGTCAATGGCAAGTAATTGATTGAGTAATTCCATTAATTTTTTAAGTTTAACACCTTCTATTCCTTGTCAGATTGCCACCCCTCGTTAATTTACATACCCGGGGATTCAGATTTCTTCTGTGGCTTAAAAGATGTATTAGTTTTCGCAGAATGGCCGTTCTACTTTTCTGATTCAAGTTAGATTAAAATGATGATTCAAAAAAATAACCTCCGCCAATGTCTATTGCTCATCCAAGAAACCTATTTAGCATCTAAACTCATTACATAGTCAAATCTTTCATTAAGTAATTCGGCCAATAAACCCAGGTTATCGAGCATAGCATCGGGAATCAAAATATAACCATGCATCACGGCATTGTATGATTTAAAAAGTGTGGTATTAAACTTCTTAAGATAGTTTTGTTGCACAGGCTTTGAAAATCGTATTCCTATTTCACCAGACTTATTCAATAGCGAAAACATATAACCATTTGCTGAAGTATATGGCATGGCTTTACCCTTCCTTACAAATCGCGGGCATTGAGCCACCAAATCATCATAAATTTTTAGTTTACTTTCCCACAGTCTTTTATCCTTCATAATTCTTTAAATTGACTTATCTACAAGTTAATGAGAATAGAGTTTTAAAAGCCAATGATCAGAATTACACAAGTGATCTTTTGTTTTAATAATCGTAAATTTGCCTCCCTAAAAGGCAAACAATTCTTGAGAAAGGCAGAGACTCCTCGTTATTTTATTATCAATAAACCCTTTAGGATGCTCTCACAGTTTATAAAAGGCCATCCGGAAACTAAACTACTGGCAGACCTTGACTACGACTTCCCGGAAGGCACACATGCTATTGGTAGATTAGATAATGAATCTGAAGGCCTTCTTATCCTAACTACAAACAAACGCATCACTAAGTTGCTTTTTAATAGTGGTGAACCTCATGAGAGAAGTTATTTAGTGAAGGTTCAGAAGAAAGTCAGTGAAGAAACATTAGATAAATTAAGAACAGGAGTAACTATTCGTGTTCGTGGCGGAGGAGAGTATTGGACTACCTCTCCCTGTTTGGTAGAATTATGCAAGGAGCCTGTGGGTTTGCCCCCAATTCCTGAAACGCTGATGTTTCAGGGTGAAACCTCCTGGTTAAAGATTACCTTAAAAGAGGGAAAATACCACCAGATCAGGAAAATGGTTGCTGCCGTTGGTCATAAGTGCAAAAGACTCATCAGGATTTCAATAGATGACCTGAAACTAGGCGATTTACCCAGCGGCGGCGTTAAAGAAATTGAGGAAAGAGTCTTTTTTGAAAGGCTACAATTACCCTTATCAGAACTAAAGAGTCTAAATATTCCCTAAATCAAATTCATCAGCATTAATTTTCTGTACTCGCTTACCCATCTTTTTCTGTATAATATAAAAATGATGTTCTTCCTCGTCGGTTACCAGAGAAAATGCCTCTCCCATTGCTCCTGCCCTACCCGTACGCCCAATTCTATGAATGTAGTCTTTAGGAGAACGGGGCAGTTCGTAATTAATGACGCAAGGCAGAAAATGAATATCAATACCTCTTGAAGCCAGATCGGTAGCCACCAGAATTTGAATTCTACTTAATTTAAAATCCTCCAGAGCCTGCGTACGTGCCCCTTGAGTTTTCTTACTATGAATGGCTCTGGCTGTAATTCCGTTTTTATTTAGTTTGGTGGTTACATTATCTGCTGTTCTTATGGAAGAACAAAACACAATGGCTTTCTTAATCTCCTTTTCATGAATCAAATATCTTAGCAAAGGACCCTTTCTTTCGGGTTTTGTCATGTAGGCAGATTGCTTGATGAGTTCAATAGGGTCCTCGTCTTCTGTTATTTCAATGGTCACGGGATCCTGCAGTGCCAGATGTTTTAAGTCCAGTATTTTAGTATCCAGCGTGGCTGAAAATAGAATATTTTGCCGCTTTTTAGGAAGCAATTTGATGATGTTGGCTACTTCCTCTTTAAAGCCCAAATCCAGCATTTTATCAGCTTCATCTAAAACGAGCAACTCAATTTTAGCCAGATTGACTGATTGTGTAGAAACCAAATCTAACAGCCTCCCCGGGGTAGCTACCAATATTTCGGTGTCTTTCAGCTGAACCATTTGTTGATTAAGCTTTACACCTCCATATACCGCTAAATTCTTTACAGAATTGGCTAATTCCTCTGAAAAGGAACTGATAACTCCTGAGATTTGCTGAGCCAACTCTCTGGTAGGCGAAAGAATCAAAACCTTTAAATGTAACTTTCTGTCTCTTGGTTTTCTCTGAAAAAGTTCGAGGATGGGTAGCACAAAACCCGCCGTTTTCCCCGACCCTGTTTTAGCAATTCCTTGTACATCTTTCCCCTCCAAAATAGCCGGTATAGCCTGCTCCTGAATTGGAAACGGAGACTCATATTCATGTTTGTTGAGGGCGTCTAAAAGAGACTTTGATAAGCCAAGAGCTTTGAATGACATAAAAGGACTTAAGTTTTTTGGGCCTGAAGGCAATGACAAATACCCTGCAAAGATAGTTTGTATTTACTTGTATTGGCTTCTGCCATTAATAAGTTTCAATGTTCTATGTTGACATCTTTCTTATTAAAAGAATTAATAACTTGAGCAGCCAAGCTATTTTATGATGAATCATTTCCAACTCGCTCAGATAAATGTAGCCAAAATGAAAGGTGTCAATTTACAAGACCCTATCATGCAAGAATTTGTAGAAAATCTTGACAGAGTCAATGAACTGGCTGAGAGAAGTCCGGGATTTATATGGCGGCTTAAAGCTGATGGCAATGACGCCACAAGTTTAAACCCTTTTCATGACGAACAAATAATTATAAATGTATCTGTATGGAAAGATGCCGACACCCTGAAAAATTACGTCTACAAAAGCTTCCACTCTGATTTTATCAGAAAGAGAAAAGAGTGGTTCAATGCCTACGGCAAGGTCCATATGGCTCTTTGGTGGATTTCAGCCGGTGAATATCCATTAGAAAAAGAGGCTGTTGAAAAATTGGAATTCCTTGATACCCATGGCCCCACAAACCAGGTTTTTGATTTCAAAAACCTATTTCCTAAACCTCACTGATAATTACTTAATACATTTACTATTCAAACATTTCTTTCAATGAAATTCCTAACCGCTTTCCTTTGTTTAGCTCTTTCTTTCAATCTTTCAGCTCAATCCAAAACTGTCTACGAAACAAAAACACTAAAGATTGAACAAATTGCCCCGAACAGTTTTGTACATGTTTCTTATCTACAAACACAAGATTTTGGTTACGTGGCTTGCAATGGCATGGTGGTCATAGATCGGAATGAAGCCATTGTATTTGATACACCTACTAATGATCAAGTCTCTGAAGAGCTAATCCATTGGCTCAAAACAGAAAAACAGGCTGAAGTGAAAGCATTAGTGGTTACTCATTTTCATGTTGATTGTCTGGGTGGCATCTCGGCTTTCCACAGCAGAGGAATTCCTTCTTACGCCAATCACCTGACTATTACCCTTGCCGGTAAAAACAATCGGGAGCTACCCAAAAATGGTTTCTCAAAGAGTTTGAAATTGACTGTGGGCAAGAAAAAGGTCATCAATACATTTATTGGCGAAGGCCATACAAAAGACAATATTGTGGGGTATTTCCCCTCAGAAAATGTGCTGTTTGGTGGCTGTTTGGTTAAATCTGTAGGAGCATCCAAAGGGAACCTGGAAGATGCCAACGAGCTGGCCTGGTCACAAACCATGCATGACTTAAAGAAAGCTATCCCCGAAGTAAAAATAGTGGTTCCTGGTCATGGTCAAACTGGAAATGCAAAACTTTTGGATTATACTGAGCAGCTTTTTAAGCCTTAAATTGGCTTCACAAATGTAGAATTAGACGATGTCTTTGTGATATTAGAAGGGATTACTCTTTTAAAGTACAATCACGAAACTTGACTTCTGATTGCATGGTTCTTCGGCTTTGGGCATAGCCCCTGACTAAAAGAAGAATACCATGAAAAAAACGAGAAAAAGCTTTTACATAAGTATCCTTTTTACTGCAATTGCTATTGCAATAAAACCCCTAATAAACCGATATTTTGATACTGAAATATCAATTCTAAGCTTCATAGCAGAATATAGTTATATCCTGGTCATTGCGGGTTTCACATGGTTAGCCATAGAATTAATAGCACGGCTTAAGGCTCTTATGCTGAGAAGGTTTGACATAAATTCTGAAAATAACCTGACCTCTCGAAAGGTTTACACACAGCTAAATCTACTGGAGAAAATAACTAACTTTATCATCATCCTATTTGGCATTGGATTTATACTCTTAAGCTTTGACAAAATAAAAGACGTAGGGGTAGGTCTTTTTGCCTCGGCAGGGGTGGCAGGTATTATCCTGGGGCTTTCTGCACAAAAAATAATGGGGACGCTTCTGGCCGGTATACAAATAGCCATTACACAGCCTTTCAGAATTGATGATGCTGTGGTGGTAGAAGGAGAATGGGGCTGGATAGAAGAGATTAACCTCACTTATGTGGTCATCAGAATCTGGGATAAACGAAGGCTGGTGCTTCCCACTACCTACTTTTTAGACAAACCCTTTCAAAACTGGACCAGAAATTCTGCTGATATAGTAGGCAGCATTTTTATTTATACAGACTATAATGTGCCTTTCGATACTTTAAGAAAGGAACTAACCCGACTCTTAAAAGGCAGTAAACTCTGGGATGGCAAAGCCAATGTTCTTCAGGTAACAGAGGCGAAAGAACACTCTGTTGAAATCAGAATTCTGGTTAGTGCTCATGATTCACCAACAGCCTGGGATCTTCGTGTTTATATCAGAGAAAAAATGATTGAATTTATACAGACTAATTATCCCAGTAGTTTTCCTAAAACCCGGGTAATAATGAATAACAGGGACTCTGATGGTAATCAAATTGGAACTAAAGTCTAATTTTCACTTCGTATGATCTGATCCTTTCTGTCGCCGTATTTTGTATAAAAGCAAACCACTACCCCGGTGATCAGAAAAGTAAAAAACTGGATTTACAATGCCTATATAGAAATCATTTCTAGCATTGCTTTTTACCCCACTATTATTTCTATGGGGCTATTTTTCATGGCATTTTTTCTTTTGTCTTTCGAAGACAATGAGACCACTAAGTTCCTCATAAAGAATGCTCCTGCTTTGGTGATTAACAATGCTGATACTGCCAGATCTATTCTGGCCACGCTAATTGGAAGTATCGTCTCCTTGACCGTGTTTAGTTTCTCAATGGTCATGATTTTACTGAATCAAGCGAGTAGTAACTTTTCTCCAAGATTGCTTCCAGGCCTAATTTCCAATAAGAAAAACCAGGTAGTTTTAGGGTTTTATATTGGTACTATCGTTTTCAATATCATTATCCTAATAAGCATTTTACCCGATGGCGACTCTTATACATTAAACGGATTTTCGGTGCTTGTCGGTATTGTCTTAGGTATCATTTGCCTGGCTTTATTCGTGTTCTTTATACACACCATTAGTACGGCCATTCAGATAAAGGATATACTGGAGAAGATTTTTATGAATACTAAAGAGAGGCTGCTGGAACTAAACAATCAGGAACGGCAAAAAGGTGACTTTCTTGAAGTAAGTAACAAGGATTGGTTTGTTATTAAAAACGATAAAACAGATTACTTTCAAGGGGTTAACATGAAAGGACTTCTCACCTCGGTAGATTCGCTGGATATTAATCTGAAGATCACAGCATACAAAGGACAATATGTATTGCCCAATATGGAGATCATTAGAACAGACAGAAAGCTAGATGAGAAACAGATGAATTCACTGAAAGACCTGTTAGTTTACTCAGAAAGCTCCTCAGTGCGGAATAATTATTTATTAGGATTTAAGCAGATTACAGAAGTGGGTGTTAAAGCAATGTCGCCCGGCATTAATGATCCGGGTACGGCTGTAATGACTATTGATTACCTTACGGAGCTCTTTGCACTCAGAATGAAACTCGATGAAGTAGAATATTATCAAACAGAAGAGAAGGCTAAAAACATTGAATTGAAAAGTGTGGATTTCCAAGAGCTTATCTATCAGTGCTTAGCTGCTTATCGTCAATACTGTAAGCATGATATCATCTTAATGGAGAAAATAGTTCTGATGCTCAAATACCTGCTTAAACAACCAATGAAAAAAGAACATTATAAAGAAGTAATTAAGCAACAGATGGCTATAGTAAGAGAGGATGTTGAACTCAGTGTAGAAAATCCTCATGACAAGCAAAAGATTCTTAATTTAATGGATTCATAAACCCCATACGCACGTTTTAAATTTAAACATCAACAAAATGAAAAACACACTTTTACATTATGTCGGAGGTCTGTTCCTTTTGACCATATTCTTTAGCTCATGTCAGACCATCCCACCAAAGGCCACGGCTGTTTCGCCATTTGACAAAGAGAAGTATTTGGGTACCTGGTATGAAATAGCCCGATTTGATTTCTTTTTTGAGAAGGGATTGGACAATACCACAGCTAACTATTCTCTTAGAAAAGACGGAAAAATCAAAGTATTAAACAGAGGATACAATAAAGAAAAAGGGAAATGGAAAGAATCTGAGGGCAAAGCCAAGTTTGTAGACAGTGAAAATATTGCCATGCTGAAAGTATCTTTCTTCGGTCCCTTTTATGCAGGATACAATGTCATAGCCATTGATAAAGAGTATAAATATGCTTTGATAGCGGGTGACAGTCTTGATTACCTTTGGTTACTTTCAAGAGAAACTACTATGCCTGAAAGCGTGAAAGAGAATTATTTGAAAATTGCCAAAGAAATCGGTTACGATACATCACAACTTCTTTGGATAGAGCATGATCTTGCGAAAAAGTAGCCCGACTATTTTTACTTTCCGGAATCTGCTGGGTAACTTAAGATAATATCCGGCAGATTCTAATTTAATCAATATGGTTTCTCTGAGCATTGAATATTGGGTAAACAGTGATAGACGTAAAAAGAGAAAGGCATTTTTCTTATTCGTAGGTATTCTATTCTTTTTAGCCGCTGGCCAGGATTATCTCTTTTCATGGCTAAAAAACACAGGATTCTACCTTTCAGAGTCCTTACTATTTAATAGCTTCTGGATACTTTTCCTTCCATTCCTTCTTCTGATCGATAGGCTTAACGAAACCTTCACTCCTAATTCATTAAGGGAAAAAGTCATTTATAGCCTATCTGTGAGTATAGTTTTCCCAATTATTCATCTTTTGATTTTTACTGCCACTTTTGTTTCTATTAGCCATTTGGTGTTTAACCCCTCTCATCATTTTTCAAGCATTCTTTCTACAGCGATTTCTAGATATGCCCTTGTGCTTTTGCTCACCTATGCCTCGGCTTCGATTGTGCTATTCCATCAGTCAGAACCAAAAGCACAACACAAAATATTGACATTAAAAAAAGGAAACAGCACGGTACGAATTCTTCCCGAAGAAATTCTGGCAATTGTAGCAGACAAACCATATTCGGCTATTCATACGCAAAAGGATAAATATCTATCTGAATCTCCTCTCAAAGAATACGAGGACGATCTGGCTTATCTGGGTGTAATACGGGTGCACAAATCAAGCCTGATCAATGAAAAATGTATTCGGGAAATAAGGAGTCGGAGTAATGGTGATTTTGATGCCAAACTACTAAATGGCCTTACCATTCGTCTAAGCCGGCACTATAGAATGAACTGGCAACATCTTCTCCACCAGACAGACTAAAAAATCCTCCACTTGGCTAAATCATTACTTTTTGGCAAATAGTCAGAAGTTTTGATATATGATCTTTAAAAGAAAAATGCCAAGCCATCTCCATTTATTCTTAGCCTTTTGTTTAATACTTTTTTCGGCCAGATGCCAATCACAAAATAAAAATGAGCAAGCAAAACCTATAGGCGGGCCATTTGAAAACAGTGAATTCTTCTTTTATGGTTTACCAGAAAACCTATCCTACTCAGATACCAGTGGCTCTTTTTTCACCTCCAAAATAAAGCTTCAGATCAGTGGCAGAGTGCTTCATAAGGTAAGCAAAGCCCCTGTAAGCAATGCCATTCTCTATTACTATCAAACGAATGAACAAGGACTTTATCTTCATAAACCAGAGGTCAAAGAAAGTATGCCGCCAAATAAACATGGCCAAACTCATGGGTATATCAGAGGTTGGTTAAAAACGAATGCTATGGGTGAATATCGTCTGTTAACCGGTAAACCCGGTACCTACCCCAGCAGGACAGAGCCTGCACATATTCATTTGAGTATTTTAGAGCCGGATGGTAAAACCTTGTATTATTTAGATGACTTTACCTTTGATGACGACCCCTTATTAAATAGACAAAATTTGACAAACCGAGGAGGTAGTGGCGTCTTAAGACTCGCAGAAAATAATGGACTACTTTACGGCGAAAGAAATATTTTTTTGGGTCTAAATATCCCTAACTATCCGTTAAAGGACTCTTTGGTTTTTAACGGTTTAAAAATAGGCGAAGAGGTAAAATCTTTCACCCCGTATCATGTATGGGGGCCCGATAAAGGAACCAAAACCTGCCCTGTTTGTAAGTATGGATGGTTTCATGGCATACTCTTTTTTATCTCAGAAAAATCAACCTTTCAAGAAACAAAGGTCTGGCTGAGTTTTTTCGAAGAACTTAGCCAGAAGCAGAACAAACACCTTAAAGTGTATCTGGTTTTCTCCGGAGACAATTCGGTTTTAAGAAAACAACTGGTAAAACTTGGTCAGGAGTTAGACATAAAAAAAGTGGCTATTACCACCGTTCCATCTTTTGACCATAAAGAATCTGATGTTTTTAGAAATAAACTTAGCCTTACAGATAAAAGCACCTTAATCTTATACAAGCGAAGTATTGTGACCGGAAAATACCTAAATCCAGAACCTACTGAGCAGATTTTTGAGGAGATCAAACGGACTTTGCAAGAAGGAGAATCTCCTTATTTTTTCCTGCCACAGCCAAAGCATGATTAGTTAAAGGCATTAAGAAAATTGCAAGCCTGGCGTTTTGTCTAGTTCACCCCGGAAAAACGAGGGTTAACGATACTATTATTTACTGAACCAAAGGTAAAATTGAGGCCAAATGAAGTATAATAATCAAAAGATGTGGGAAGCTGCTGACCACCCAAAAGGATTTCTTCATTACTGGTTTCTGCCTGTGCCAGGGATATCTGATTTTTTATCTGAGCACCACGACCATAAAAACGTAGTGATACACCTTGAAGCACACGCCAGCTGAGTTCCAGCTCCATGCTCAACCGATATTTGGTAGGATCATCCAGATACTGATAGCCATTTAATTCGGCAGAAAAATTACCCCATGGCTTTGTATAACCTAGAATACTGGTAATCTGATGATAAGGCTTTGTTTCAAGATTCATATCAAAAATGGTGGTTTCTATATAATTCAACCGTCTGAAACCTGCCTGATAAATCCATCTAAACTGCTCTTTATTGAAGTTTTCAATTGGAAAGATAGAATACTCTATAGCCGGAGCTAAACTACTGGAAAAGTCAATATTAGAGTAAATGGAATGAAAACCCTTCATAAGACCGCCAATGCTCCAGTTTTTTGCAAAAGAAGTTACATATACGGTATTGAATCCATAACTGTTAGCTTTAACCGTTTCTGTTTCTTCATCGAGTGTAACAGAATTGGTGTTTTGATTCATGTAGGTATAAAAACTATACTTTGATTTCTCGGTAGTTCTACCTCCTCTGAAATTTCCAGAGAAGTTTACCGATCTCTTATTACTCTCTCCCGAAATTCTACCTGAACCACCCAAACCAAAAATCCAGTTATTCCAAGGGTCCTTCTCTTTCTTTTCAGATGCATCTTTCTCGGTAAGTCCTTTCGGGAAAATCACTCTGATGTCTTCTACCATGCCTGTATTGGTTATAAAAGGCAGGAGTCCCTGATTAATTTTGTTTAAAATCTTTTGTCGGGCAATTGACTCAGTATCGTTTTGGTCAGTACCAAACTCCACCAAATTATCTGTGCCTTCTAAAGCATGCTGACCAATAAAATTCAATTGGTAGTTTCTACCTCCACTGGCATTCCCCTGGTCTGTAATCAAAATCTGAATATCTGCCATGGCCTGATCTCGCGTAAAGGTGAAATAACTCAGCTCGGTACGCAAAAAAGTTTCAAAACATCTTGCTTGCTGGCAGTTAATAAACAGTTTTGGTTTATCCTGAGCAGAAAGTGAAGAGGTAATGGAAAGGAAAAGCAGTATAATCAGATATCTCAATTTCATTCAGAGTATCGTTTATTTTATAATAAGGACAGAATAATACAAAGATACTATCCATAATCATTCCGGGCATATTTATGACCTAAAAAGGCTTCAACGAATAGAAATACCCTTGAATTGTGGGGATGAAAGCTTTTTAAGCGTTAGATTCCTCGTGCTAAATCTTTATAAAATACAATACCAAACCATTTCTCATGGTCTACGAAAATTGAAAGTGTACGACTAAGAATGGGGTTAATGAATTTTGTGTAATCACTTTCCGGAGTTAAAACGCAAGTCTTGCAGACTAGATGCCCATTCTCAATGGAGCAGGTAATCTAAATTATAATCAAATCGTTCACTAAGTTTAGCTTTAAGTCTGGTAAAGTTTTAAGCACTCTTAACCTTATATTTCAATTCTTCATTTCCAGATACCTTCCAGTTTCTTCACTTTGCCCCTACCTATCTAGTCTAAAAGGTAAGATTCCAGTCCCAATATATCCTAAATGGACTGAATTGTCTGCCAATTCCTACTCTCTGTTGCTTCGCTATCCACCAGGCGTCATTTTCTCTCAAGGATATAATTATCCCAGATATGAGCATTCATACTCTGAACAATACTATTTGCTCTAAACCCTAAGCGAAGATCCCATTTGACTCAGTTAATATAACCGGAGCATTATTAGTGATTAATATCGTATGTTCATGTTGGCATACGTACCCTCCCCTATTTCCTACGAGGGTCCAACCATCATTTAATTCTAAAGCGATTGTTGAGTTTGTTGACACAAAAGTTTCTATCGCCACAGTGGTATTTTGCCTAAATCGCTCTTTGTTACTTTTCACCCGATAGTTTAAAATATCTTCAGGTTTTTCGTGCAAACTCCTTCCTACCCCATGGCCAGCCAGGTTTTTAATTACTCTAAAACCATGTTTTTTGGCCTCTGTTTCTATCAAAGACCCAATATCCGCAATCTTAACTCCTCCTTTTATCCGGCTTATTGCCTTATGTAAAATATCTTTTGAGGCATTTACGAGCGGCTGATGATTGTAAATATCCTTTCCTAAAACAAATGAGCCACCGTTATCGGACCAAAAGCCGTTCAATTCAGCTGAGACATCGATGTTTATTAAATCTCCTTCCTTTAGTAAATTATTCACAGAAGGAATACCATGAGCTATTTCTTGATTCACACTTATACAGGTATATCCCGGGAATTGATACGTTTCATATGGAGCAGATTTAGCTCCATAACTTTTTAATATATCTCCTCCGTATTCATCCAGCTCTTTGGTTGACATACCCACTTTAGCGTATTCTCTCATACGTTTAAGGGTGATCCCCACTACCTCACTTACGGCTTTCATTCCCTCAAGTTCTGACTCCTTTGTTATTGACATCTTATGCGTTGCTTTCTTCTATTTGTTTACTCATATAACAGCATTTTGCATTAATTTAAGCTCATTTTTATGCTGTTCACCAATCTTTTTATATCAATTCTGCTTTAGTCCTTTAAGTTCATTTATTATTTCCTCAGAGACATTTTTTAGTTTTTCTTCAAGACGTAGAGACAAGGCGGGCAAATCATCAAAATCCGGACTAGCATCAATAATTGCTTCAAGAATGGAGAATTCCGGCATCTTTAATTTCCCTTTGTTCCATTTTGACTCCTTTAGTACTTCCCAGTAGCGGCTCTGAATGACTTTAGTATTTCCCAATAGCCAGATCTCAAATTGCATTTCCTTATGATTCAGGACTAAACCCAATTTCATTTTTTTGTCTTTCAGGAAATCATTCATGTAATAGAAATAAGTATAATCCATATACCCATGCAGCATCCCACTAAAAGAATAGGTTTCAGACATACTCTTTATCAAATCGACTCTTAATTTCATGACAAAGCTCACCAAACCTTTGTATGCAATTAAAATATCTCCTTTCGATAATTGCTCCTTATAAATAGCCACATAGTGGTTAAGGTTTTTCATATGATAGTGTTTGTTCCAGGTCAATGTAAACAAAAAAGAAATCTCCTAAAGTATAACTGAAATACACAGTTTGCTTTCAACCTTTTGTAAAACAATATCTACTATTAAGATTAATGTAAAAATTCTTACGCTATCAAAGACTGAAAATTGGTTCAGTAATCTCAGTCAAACTTGATTTTAGTTGCCGAATTCTCTTTTACTTTTCAGTTATCTGCTAATCACGCTTTATAAAATATACAGAGTCGTTCTAAGACTTAAATCAAAGAACTAAAGACTCCATCTACCCCCAAATGAGCTTGGCTATGTAAATCAGAATAAAGCAGGATACGCCGACAATGCCTGTAGCTACGGTATGAATTCTGTAACCCTGAGCAATGGTCATTCCCGTCATTTGAGTAACCAGCCAGAAAAAGCTATCGCTAACATGCGATACGACCGCTGATCCTGCCCCAATGGCCAATACAGCTAAAGCTTTTGAGACCTCTGTGTCTAATCCCAACTGAGGGAGCAATGGGAAAATAATAGACGCTGTGGTAATCATAGCCACTGTAGAGGAACCCTGAGCTGTTTTTAGAGCCGAAGAAAGAATAAAAGGAAGCAATATACCTACCGGATAATCTGCTAAAACAGTGCCTATTACATCGCCAAGCCCTGCATTTTGAAGCACTTTGCCAAAAACTCCACCAGCACCGGTAATCATCACAATAGACGCAGAATCTAAGAGTGCCTTGCCAACCCAACCTTCAGTGGAAAGCATATTTTTCTCTAGTTTTTTGGGCAATAAAAAGGCGAAAAGCAATCCAATAATCAGGGCAATGATTGGCGTCCCTACAAAATCTATGACTTCCTTTAGCGAGCCGGTTTCCAATATTTTGAGGTAGTCATTAAAGGATTTCACCACTATTAGAAGCAAGGGAACCAGCACCGGAATAAGGGATTTGATAAAGCTTGGTGCCACTTTCAGTTTCTCGTCAAAATCAAGGTTGCCATCGCCCAGATCAGGCTCAATCCATGTTTTAGAAGCATACTTTCTGGCAAAAATTATAGGTGGTATTAAAGCAAATAAGCTAATAACAGCACCAAAAGCGATGACAAGGCCCAGGTCTGCCCCAATGATAGCCGCTGTAGCTATAGGGCCCGGCGTAGGTGGCACCATG
>JANSYO010000182.1 GCA_024742395.1 Cytophagales bacterium | reverse complement strand
GGTATTCTTAAAAGTTGAAGGACAGACCTAGGATGGCTCTTTTGTTGTTTAATAATCTTGTTGTTTATTCTATAGTCACACATAGAGATATTACTAATCAAGGATGACTCGTAGCTTATGGAGCATTCTTATATGATGCCTCAGACTCTAACTCGTCCGTATATCCGTACGTCCATAGAAGCTATAATGCTACATTAGTAATACGCTTCATAAAGAGGGACTTTCTCAACACATGTACTATAGGAGATCCCGTCTGAGAACATTTTAGGCCTCAAGTACATTATACTAAATAGGATGAACTGATTAGTCCTATTTAAATTGTACGGAACTGAGTTATCTCAGCGCATATAGATTACTTCACAGTTCGAAAAGAAGGCATTTATACTCATTCTTATCACTGTTTCTTTGCCAAACAAAAAACTTAGAACTTTAGAGGTTTACCAAACTCGGATTTTTGCCTGGAGAAAGGCTTTGCACAGTATAATTTGCGCAAAGGAAGTTCGGCAGTTTCAAAATGTATGATAGAGAGAAGCTCCCAGAGCCTTCCTGGTAGATTACCACACAAAGTATCAAGGATGTGGATTCTATCACGAACCAACAAAGTTATAACGGGAACTCTGGGCATGACTGTTTTGGAATATATGATATGGATTTTATAACATTTTGGAAATTTGCAAGGGATATCGGAAAGGGAGGAGATGGGATGCCATTGCTTCCTATCCCAAACAAGTAGTAAAACCAGAGACAACTTCAGGCTTTGCTCTAATACGCCGCTTCTGTTCTTCCCAAAGCCCATTAGTGTTGACTGTTCAGTAAAAAATATACTTTGCGTTCATTTGGCCAATGTTGAAACTATGAGAGGAATTCTGTAAAGGCGTGAATAAGATATATTATACACCTTTTGGAGAGCAACATACAGTTGATTCTCCCTAACGCGAAAGGAAGATACTGTTTCATTTATATTGAATCAATGTTCTCCTTTATTGGTGGAAAGTAAAGCCTTCCACAACTCAACAGATACCAACCGTGCTTAAAATCAAAAATGTGTACGATTACCAAGTTTCAGCTCTTTCTTTTGGGTGTTCCCTACTACAAAGCAAAAGATATACAAGATGTTTACGCATTATTCACAGAGTGAGTAGTATGATAAACAATCGGTTTTTAATGGGCTGTTTAGGCTGCGTTGCATTCAGAAAGAGGTTTCTACTTTCAAGAAAAATCTGTTGAGTTGTTTGTAGGCAATACCAACGATTGCAATAAGCATATGTTTTAGCTTGTCCATGATGCCAACAAAGAAGCTCTAACAAACAGATTTTGTTATCTTTTAAGATATGAGAAAACCAACACAGTAATATTGCTATTGTTGACATGCGATCACTGCACAAAATCCATCAACTGTTAAGCATGTAAGTTTATTACTCTGCTACAGTTTCCAAATGTTGTAGTAATAAAAAACACTCTTTAAAGGTATTATTAAATAAGTTATCCCCATCATTAAGTTCTATTCTTTCCGACCATTGTTGTTTTATCTTGTCCCTTTGACTGTCTCGCTTTGAATGTCTCTTGGAGCCTGTAATGCTTTTCAATTAATTGTTTCCAGCACTGTTTTACCACCAAAGTGGCTTGTTGAATTGGTACAAAATTAATTTTAACCAATAGATGTTATTTTCGATAGAATAGTTACCAAGATACTCCAAGCCATCATAACGCTCCAAGAAGAATCCGTAGTAATGAACAAATAAGTGAAGGTAGCTTGACATCGTAAAGGTACATATGCAACTTGAAGTCGTTTATGAATTCCTATGCACAAGTCTTCCATAGCTGTTCGATGACATTTGGTTTGGGTGAACTAGCATTCATGGAGGAAAAATGTTGTTATAATTTAGCCTCTTTAAATCACCCTTTATTTACCATAAATAGACGCTCGATTAATTATGCTATAATTAATCGAGTCACCAATTTCGTTCCAATTGGCCTCCAAATATAGTTTCTTTCACTTTTTGGTTTTGTTTTACGCTTTTACCTTATATTTGTTATTAGTTATTTAAAAAGCATATGTAACTTGAATATTTCGCCGCAATTTCGAGATATAAAATTTACTGTGATCTCTTTCCAGACTTATTTCACACATTATAGTATTTATGAGAAATGACTGATTATGCGTATTACGCTGATAGTAACGTTACAATATATCTCTCACATTATCAGAAGGAGACAGTGAAACTTCTATCTATTCCACAAAAATACAAGTCAGGGATTTGTAGAACCCTATGGAAACTTAATCCAAACTCAGGAGGTGCGGTGAAGCAAGTTTTCTAGATTGTGAGCACTTTAAAGTTCCTGATTGGGGCAAATAATACGCATACTCACTTAGATTGAAGGTAAACGAAGCTTCAATTCGAAAAATGTTTAAAATAGCTTTAAAACATTTCAATGAATACAGTAATCGGGGTTCAGTGAAGTATTACTCCGAATTTAAACAGATTCGAGATAATTGAGGACATTCAAGGGATCATTCGTTGATTCAAAATGTTATTGTATAACTTCGACGACTAATTCATCAAAGGAGATTCTTAAAATAGTTGAATTCGAGAAAATAGGTAGTTTTATTTCACAATATTTCCATTGAAACGGTCCATCCGGAAATCCTTCCTTTCTGAAGTATATCTGTTTGAATAACCAGTTAATTCCACGAATACCAACAACTTTTGCACATTATCATCGCATGAATTACAAAATCCATTTCTTTTTAGGATTCGATATATAATCGCCTTAATCACGGGAAACATTTTGCCTCCGTGAGATATGGAAGACGAAAAGAACGGGATTGTACTCAGAATGATTCGTTCATCTGTATCTGAAGTAATACCCTTTATCGAGAACGTGGAAGATGCTCGAGACACTTGGAACATTCTCAGAGCCAATT
>JANSYO010000273.1 GCA_024742395.1 Cytophagales bacterium | reverse complement strand
GCGCCCGTCCAGGAAGTGGACTGAGCTAAGGCGTATGTTGCTGTGCAACATACAAGTACTATAAGCAATAATAATTTGAAGGGGGGGTAATTTTTCTCCATTCTGACATTGAGCAACACGCCTTACGAATTCTCTTCATAAAGCGTACATTAAACATTTAAAAAAATTAATAACATAATACTGAACTTGTTTTAGACAAATCCCTCATTAGGTTATGGTTATTTTAAACATCAGAAGTGAATGGATTTTTAACATTTTTGGGTTTAAATACGCTAAAAAAAGCATCACTCAGTTGTTATATTAATTCAGTGAGCTGGTTGATGAATTATATATATATCTAATTTAATTAAATTTTTTATTTATATATAATTTTAATAACACAATATACGACATCAATATAAATAGGTTTTGAAGCAACGAAAAGACAGCCAAGAGCAAGAGATAATGATTCGCACAGAGGGGTTATACTTTTGGACGGGAAGTATCGAAAAAGAAGAAAAAAAATTAAACAACTGAAAGGCAGTTGTTTAGACTTAAAAACACGCTTCTGAAGCATGTTGTAAGCTATAAAAAGGCTGCTAACTTGGTTAAATGAAGGAAATTCAACTTTTAACAAACTAGGTAGGTAATGTAAAAAATCAGCACAACTTCACATCAATCACACTTAATGTCAATGAGAAAGGAATATAATTTACCTAAATCCAAAGGCTACAAAACCAGAAATATCAGGAGTAAAAAAAATTATAAAATAGTATCTTTCGTGGCGTCCAATACCACAAAATCTCCGCTATTCAATCGCGACACCAGCCCCTCAGCCTTGGGCAACTCATACTCAAAGTAATAGCGCATAGCATGTATCTTGCTTTGATAAAAAGCATCCTCAGGGTTAGCTTCCAATGCTTTTTGCGCTACATTGGCCTGCTTTAACCATTGCCAGCCCACAGCCACAATACCAAACAACTCCAGATAGACTGTAGCGTCTGCCAGAAAAACCTCTTTCTTCTCATTCATTGCCTTGGTCGACAACTTCATGGTGATGTTTTGCAAGCGAAACAAAACATCGTCGAGCTGAGTGGCGTACTTGGTCAGCTCCACAATCTCCAGCTTCGATTTCTTGATTACTTTGGCCACCTCTTCTGTAAATGCCCTGAACGCAATACCACCACCCATTATAATTTTCCTGCCTAAAAGGTCTAATGCATGAATACCTGTAGTGCCCTCATGAATGGGGTGAATTCGCATCTCACGAAAATACTGCTCGACTGGAAAATCCTGGCAATAGCCGGCACCACCAAATACCTGTATAGCTGCACTAGTCGACAATATACCCATCTCACTCGGATAGGTCTTTGCCACGGGTGTCAATAGCT
>JANSYO010000084.1 GCA_024742395.1 Cytophagales bacterium | reverse complement strand
CCTTATTCCATCTGTCTAATTGTAGTACAGCTACGTTATTGTCTCTCTTGTACTCACCTAATTGCTCTACTACAGACATTCTAGCGGCAATAACCTCCAAAAGTTCTCTGTCAAGATTATCTAATCTGAATCTTAAACGCTCTAATTCATCCTGGAAGTCTGCCCCGTATGTTTCATTTCTGAATTCTATTCCTCTAAGCATTTCGCCAAGAGCTGCAGGAGTTAACTGCTGAGATGCATCAGACCAAGCCTCGTCAGGGTTTCTGTGAGACTCAATGATCAAACCATCATAGTTCAAATCCATTGATCTTTGTGTAAGCTCAGCTAAATATTGTCTCTTACCTGCCATGTGGCTAGGATCACCAATCATAGGGATCTCAGGGAAGATAGACTTAAACTCTACCGCGATCTGCCACATTGGCGAGTTACGATATTTGTTTTCCTGTGCGTTTGAGAAACCTCTGTGAATAGCACCAAGCTTAGTGATACCTGCACCGGCAATACGCTCAAATGCTCCAACCCAAAGGGCCAAATCAGGATTCACCGGATTTTTAATAAAGACAGGTTTATCAATACCTTTTAAAGCATCAGCAAGGGCCTGGACGTTAAACGGGTTTACCGTAGTTCTGGCTCCAATCCAAAGAGCATCTACATCATATTTACAAGCTAATTCAATGTGCTCAGGAGTAGCAACTTCACAAGAAGTTGGCAGACCCGTCTCTTTTTTGGCTTGCTGTAGCCATGGCAATGCAGGCTCACCAACACCTTCAAAACTTCCCGGACGTGTACGAGGTTTCCAAACACCTGCTCTTAACATGTGTGCATAACCTTCTTTGGCAATGGCTCTGGCGGTTTCCAGGTACTGCTCTTCTGTTTCTGCACTACAAGGACCTGCAATAATCAATGGTTTTCCTCCGGTATCAATGTAGCTACTAAGAGGGTCTGTCTTTAATGTTACGTTCATCTTCTTCTAATTCAAGCTTTCGCTAATGATTTCCTCTGAAATATTTAAGAAAAGAGTACTTTCCTTATTTTAAGGGCACAAAGATAACAGATTAATATCGAAATTAATCTCTCAGGAATACAAAAAAAGCTATGGTAGGTTATAAGAAAAGCGTTTATTTTGCAATGCCGGTAACAAACTATAAAATCGGGTTAGAATAAAGCCGAATGAAGTCATCTCTGAAGTATTTCCTTTTTGCTATTTTACTTATAATAATTGATCAGGCCATAAAGCTTTGGATGCATTATGTGGTAATTCCCGATCACTTTGGTGAAATAGATCTCATACCTGGCTTTCTTAAGCTGCACTACATTACGAATAAAGGTATGGCCTTTGGAATGGAGCTGGGTGGCGATTACGGTAAGTTAATACTTACAGCTTTCAGGCTTGTGGCAATGGGAGTAATCATATATATGCTGGAAAAGCTTTCCAGAAAAGGTTCTCCAGCCGGTTTACTCTGGAGTTTGGCTGCCATTCTAGCAGGAGCTATTGGTAATGTAATAGATAGTATTTTTTATGGTGTCTTTCTAAACAATGCACCATTTGACGCTCCTTCTCCATGGTTTCACGGGCAGGTAATCGATATGTTTTATGCTTATGGTTTGGATGGTTACTGGCCAGACTGGGTACCTATTTTAGGAGGTACATATAATAATACGCCTATTTTTAATTTTGCCGATGCCTGCATATTCTGCGGAGTTGTGGTAATTTTGATCTTTCAAAAATCATTCATTGATAATCATGAAACCGAAAAGGAATCTGAGGATCAATTAACAACGGTGACAAATTCAGAGTATGACAACGAAGAAAACTAATTGGCTGACTAGTTTTGCTATTATTTTATCTTTTATGCTGGTATTTCTTCCGGCACAGGTAGCTATTCCACAGCTTCAGCAAATTATTGTATTGATAACCGGAGGGCTTTCAATTGCTGTCCAAATAATTCTTTTAGTCGGGGAGTCTGCCAAAGGCAAAAAGCTTTCAAGTTTTGTACTGTTAGGCTTAACTGTAATCGCGATGGTGTTGATGTTTATTGTCTACAAATAAACAATAAACATCAATTTTCTATTTCGTTTCCTTAAATGGAATAATCAATTTTTCACCTCTTTCGGCAAAGTTTTTCGTTTTGCCATTGGCTTTCATTAACGCGGCTACTGTTACTCCATATTTGCCACCCACTACTCTAAGGATATCACCCGGGCCTACTGTATGAATTTCCATCACCGGTACAGTCAGGTTTTGACCTACTTTAAGAGTGGTGGCAGAAACGTTATTATTGTACGACTGAAGTGTTTTTAAAGAGAGATTGTATCGGCTGGCAATACTAAATAGTGTTTCACCTGATGTTACTTTATGCGTAGCTGTTTTTGCTCCACTAATTGCCACTGGTTTAACATCTTCATTTTTTGTGGACACGGGTGAAGATGATGTTTCTTCTTCTATATACTCTTCTACCTCAGGAGCTACTTCGGCTTCTATTGGTTCATCTTCTCTTACAACCACCGCTTGAGGATCGAGATCACTTACCGTAGAAGCATCATCTGAGATCATTTGCCAGCCCACATATAATAATAGGCAAACAACCCCAACTAGGGTAATTAACACAGCCATTGGTAAGTTCTTAGCTGTTTCCTGTGGTTTTTTGTTTCTTTCTTCGAATTCCATTGTATTAAGATTTAAGCACGTACTTCCAGGCTCATTTTAGCCACTTTTTCTTTAAGTTGTTCTTTGTATTGATCTAGTTTTTCAGCCATCTTTTGATCAGATGAACCAATAATTTGAAGTGCCAAAAGTCCTGCATTTTGACTGGCATTTAGAGCTACAGTAGCTACCGGAACTCCGTTCGGCATTTGAAGTATTGATAATACTGAATCCCAACCATCAATAGAGTTACTTGATTTCACTGGCACGCCAATAACAGGTAATGAGGTACATGAAGCTACCATGCCTGGTAAATGTGCCGCACCACCTGCTCCTGCAATAATGACTTGCACTCCCCTGGCTCTTGCATTCTGGGCAAAATCAATCATTTTTATAGGTGTTCTGTGAGCAGAAACTATGTCAACTTCGAAATCGACTCCAAACTCTTTGATGATGTCAATAGCCCCTTGCATTACCTTCAGGTCAGAGCTCGAACCCATGATTATACTGATCATGTATTGCTTTTAACTTTTAGCGTATTTTTTACAAAATTCACCTTTTCTTTCAATTTATCAAAATCGGAATCTACCACCGTGATATGCCCCATTTTTCTAAACGGTTTGGTTAAGGCCTTACCGTATAAAAAGGGGAGAACTCCCTCAATACCAAGGACTTCATCCATGCCTTCATAAACTGCAGGACCGGTAAAACCAGCTTCGCCAAGTAGGTTTACCATGGCAGACGGAGCAATTGCACTTGTGTCTCCAAGAGGTAAACCCATTATTGCCCTTAAATGTTGCTCAAACTGGGAGACTAAATTTGCTTTCAGGGTATGATGTCCGCTATTGTGAGGTCTGGGAGCTACTTCATTAATAAGGATTTTACCGTCTTTAGTCAGAAACATTTCTACGGCTAAAAGTCCTACTATCCCAAAAGCTTTTGCTGTTTGTGTCGCCAGCTTTGTGGCTTCTTTTGATAATTTATCTGAGATTTTGGCAGGAGCGAATAGGTATTCTACCAAATTGGCCTCTGGATGAAAAACCATTTCTACCACCGGGAAGCATTTAATTTCACCCTTTGAAGATCTGGCTACTACCACTGCCAATTCTTTTTCAAAATCTACCAATTCTTCTACCAGAGAGGGTTCATTAAAAACCTTTTTTAGATCACTTTGGCTTTTAACCAGCTGTACGCCTCTACCATCATAACCTCCTTCGCCTAGTTTGTTGACAAAAGGAATAGGTAAAGGTAAGGAGGCAACAGCCATGGCGTTGTCAGTTAATTTGAAATTTGCCGTCGGCAAATCGTTATCAACGTAAAACTGTTTTTGAACTCTCTTGTTTTTTATTTGTCGGAGAATGGCGGGCTGAGGATAAACCTTTTTGCCCATGGCTTCGAGCTTCTCCAGAGCTTCCAGATTTACATTCTCTATCTCAATGGTAATGATATCGCAATCTTTCCCGAATGAAAGAACCGCTTCGTAATCATTTAGATTTCCCTGAACAAATTCGTGAGCAATGTATTTGCACGGTGCAGCTGCATCCGGATCAATAATTTTGACAAAGATATCTAGATCTATCGCAGACTGGATTAACATTCTGCCCAATTGGCCACCGCCTACTATTCCTAACTTTTTGTCTGTACTGTAAGACATAAATTCAAATTTGAATGCAAAAATAGGAAGCCCGAGATAAATCGTACGGTTATTATTAAAATACTTGAGGAAGACAGTAACTTCGCTGTCTATGCAGACTTTTCTCCAACAAACCACAGCTAAGATATTTGAACGGCATTCTTTGAATGAATTAAAGGATGTGTGTGTGATACTTCCCAGCCGCAGAGCCACATTTTTCTTCAAACGTGATTTGGGTGAGCTCTCTGAGGTCCCTTTTATTTCACCACAAGTTTATGCCATTGATGATTTTGTTTGTGAACTCTCTGGCCTGCAATTGGCTGATCCGGTTACTTTACTTTTTGAGCTCTACCAATTGTATAGTAGGCATGAAGATATTCCATTCAATGAGTTTATTACCTGGGGTAACACTGTATTGAAAGATTTTGACCTGATTGACCAGTATCTGGTACCAGACGTCAAAGCTTTATTTAATTATATGAGTGAAGCCGAAGCATTGAGCCGATGGGAGCCTGACAGTTCTAAACCCATTGTACCTACAGAAAATACGGCCTCTTATTTTAAATTATATGATACTCTTAGTAAGGTTTATTACGAATTCAGGCAGACTTTAATTGAGAAGGGATTAGCCTTCAGAGGGATGGCATACAGGCTTCTAGCTGAAGACCTGGAGCGGATTGTACTGGAAGATTTGGCCTTTTCGCACTTTTATTTTGTGGGTTTAAATGCTCTAAGTAAGTCAGAAGAAAGAATAATAAGTAGATTAGTAAAAGCAGGTAAAGCTACCTGCTATTGGGATACTGATACCTATTTTATGAATTCAAGGCATCAGGCCGGTGAAGTCTTAAACAGATATAGAAAGTCAGGAATTTTTGGCGAATGGAACGCACCAGAAAACCTACTATTGACAGCAGATAAAGAAGTTAATCTTTATGAATGTTCATTCGAGACACTACAGTCTAAAGTTGGAGCAGATTTACTAGATGGCTCTCAGACTGTTTTTGTAGTTCCTGACGAAAATCTAATTCAGCCATTGTTATTCTCTCTTGATAAGGAGACTACTGAGTACAATATTACCATGGGGCTTGGTATGGGGCAGTCGAAAATTTCGGTTCTGATTAATGCCCATTTTGACTTACATACCCTTGGGGGCTACGATGGTGAGCAGGGTATGCGTTATAATCACCAATACGTTCAGAAGATACTTTCAAATCCACTGGTACGACTTTATGAAGAGATGGTTTATCCGATAGAAAAGCCGTTTCAGAATTTAAGCAGGAGTATTATTGATAAGAATAAGGTTTTCTTAACAGAGGAAGATTTCAACGAGAGCTTGCCCAAAGATGTTCTGATAAAATGGCTAATTATGCCTTGGAAAGGATCGGCGAATAAAGCGTTGATGAGTCAAAAGAAGATCTGCGAAGTTCTTCAGGATCACCTCTTGGGCAGTCTTGATGTAATGGAGAAGGAGTTTTTTATTCTTTTTTATGGCGTTCTGAAAAGGCTGGAAGATGAAGTGAAGGCTTTAAAAGATTTTAGTATAGAAAGTTTGAAAGGTTTAATGAAGGAGTTGGTAAAGCAACAAAGAGTCCCCTTTACAGGAGAACCTGTTGCCCCACTTCAAATTATGAGTTTGCTTGAGACAAGGTGCCTTGATTTCGAACATGTGGTTTTATATTCTTTTAACGAAGGAGTAATTCCTTCATCTCAGAAAAACTCATCTTTAATTCCGTACGAAGCTTGCAAAGAATACGGTATTCCGGTTTTTTCTGACCAGGATTCTATCATGGCTTATCACTTTTATCGATTAATGATGAGAGCAAAAAAAGTCGATATAATATACACCAAGACTGGTACTTCTGGTATAGGAGGCGGAAAAGAGAAAAGCAGATTTGTTTTGCAACTGATCAATTCATTAGTACCTAAAAATCCTAAAATAAAACTGCAACAGCAACGCGTTGATTTTAAATCGAACCTTGAGATTGGTGAAAAAGAATCAAAAGAAATCGTGGTTAAAAAGGACGAGGAGTTAATTCTAAAAATCAGGGAGTATTTAGGAAAGAAAGGACTTTCCGCTTCGTCCATGTCTATTTTTTATGAATGTTCTCTAAAGTTTTACTTTTCAAAATTGCTGGGATTAAAAGACCAGGAAGAGGTGGAAGAAACCTTTGGCTATGATGTTTTTGGTAACTGGATTCATTACAGTATAGAACGTATTTCAAATGAAATTATCAAAACTAAGCTTCAGGTCAGCAGAGGATTACAACCTAAGGTAATTGCCGCAATTCCCCGGATATTAAATGATGTCTTTTCAAAACATTTTGCGGGGTATCAGTCTGACAGAGGAATTAATGTGGTTTATAGGAAAATGGCTCATAAACTCTTAAAAGACTATTATGAGAAATGTTTCTTTTCTGATGATGAAAAGATGATAGTGGCTTCTGAGCTGCCTTTAAGACAGTATTTTACTCATAAAAAGGAAGGTATTCCGTATTTTCTTAACGGGAATATTGACAGTGTAGAAATTCATAATAATGAGCTTGTTCTTATAGATTTTAAAACCGGAAAGGTGGAAAACTCAGACCTGAATGCCGGAGCAAAACAGGATTTTCAGGAGGCCTTTGAAGACTCTAAAAAGTCAAAGTTCAGACAAATGATGATCTACAAGTATTTGGCAAAGTCAGAGTTGGATAAACAGGGGTCATTAAACGGTCATAACATAAATCCTGAGATTAATATCATTTCAGGGATGTATTCTTTTCGTGATTTAAGCTCATTTGCAGTACAAAAGGATATTGCTTTGAGTGAACTAAAAGAAGGGTTAGAGGCTGCCCTGGAGACTATTGTATCCACACTACTGAACAATGAAACTCCATTTACACAAACTGAAGACACCAAAAAATGTGAGTATTGTTCTTTTAATACTGTATGCAATAAAGTTTGATTTTCTCAGAATTTAGCAATAAAATCTGTTAGATTATCTTCTCGTTCAAGGCCCAGCTTTCTCCTTAATCGATATCTGGAAGTATGGACACTCTCAATAGAAATACCAAGAAGCTTGGCCATATCTTTACTGTTAAAATTGAGCTTTATTAAAGCACAAAGTTTATCATCGCCAGAGGTAAGGTCAGGAAACTGCTTATGCAAGTTATCGTAGAATTGACTGTTTATTGCAATGAAACGAGTTTCAAACTCTTCCCAACTCTGATTATGATTAACTTCCAGTGATTTTAGAGCACGTCTGAGTTTTGCCGGTTCCATTTGCCAGTTTGCTTTCTCAAGATTTGACTTAAATTCATCAATGATTTCTTCTTTTTCTATTAGTTTGAGTGAAGAAACGGCCATTTCTCGGTTTTTGATTTCAATTAATTCATTGGCTTTCTGAATTTCAAGTTCTTGATTTTTTCTGGCGATTGCTTTCTCCGCTTTGTATTTATTTCTCAGATACTTTACGTATAAATATGCCAGTGCAGCCATAAAGATGAGAGCAATAATCAGAATTGTTCTTTGGAGGAAAAGAATTTCTTCAGCGGCTTCCAGCTCTTTTAATTTTTGCTCCTGTATTAGTGCCTGTGCTTTTTCTTGTTCCACTCTGAACTGATCTTGTATCTCCAGTAAGCCTCTGTTATTCTCACTTCTACTATCAAAGAAAAGCATGTCTAGTTCTTTCACTTTTTTAAGTTCTTCATATGCTAAAGGCAGATTTCCTTTCATAAAATAGATATTAGAAAGGTATTCATGGATGAGGTTTGCAAAGTCTCTGTGACTATCATATTTCTCCGAAATCACCAGGGCATTTCGATAATAGTTCTCTGCTTCATCAAGCTGGCCATTTTTTTGGTAAGCGAGCCCTTGATAGGTGTTAACAAGAACCAAATAGCTTGGGTTTTTCTCAGCATACCAATCCTCCACGGTCTTAAATAATTCAATGGCCTGATTGACCTTACCTGTGTTAGAAAGTATAACAGCTTCTTCAAATTGAAGGCCTGCCTTCTTAACTACATTGGTACTTTCATCATAAACGCTATAGCAAGAATCTAGATATTTTTGTGCTGTATTGAAGTCTTCAAATTCCCTGTTTAAAGCACACATGGCATAATAACCTTCAGAAAGAATTGAAGTAGGCTGCTGATTATTTTTAATCAGATCCTTTTTAATTTTCAATGACTTATTAACAAAATCGAAGGCTTCTTTTTTACGTTTATAAAATCCGTAGTAGCGACCTATTTCAGCATATATTGAGGCTACAAGATTTTGATTATTGGTAGCAGAGGCAAGAGAAAGTGCTTTCCATAAATAATCATACGAGGTTTTGTATTTTGCATGGTGTCCGTTAATAAACGCCATATCTCTCAAAACGGCGATGGCTTTTGTAGAATCTTTTAAGCTTATATAGTCATTAAAGCATTGATCTAATTTAGCTAAGCTTGCATTATAATTTGAGAATCGGAGGTTGAGAGCATTCTGATACTTTTCGTCAATTTCCTGTGTTTGTTGGCCGAACAGATTAAATGAACACAAAAGCGGTATTATGATCAAATACTTTAGGGCTAATTGTCTAGTCATCATTTTTAGGTCAGTTTGTCTAGGTAGGTCTTATTGCTTGTTAAAGTAGAATAAAATGATGTTTAAGTCCTAAATATTTGGCCTATTAAAATGCTTTGTCTAGTAATTGTTGAGTCCTTTTATAATCGTTAAGCATCGGTTAGTGGAGTCAGGAATTTGCAATTTTCCTATCACAGTATAAATAGCTATTTTTTGTCAAAAGGACCCATAAAGTGAGTTTCAGCATCTCCAAAGGGTCTTTTTTCGGTCTTCTAAGCCACTCATTCATTCTTAAAATAAATATATTTAGCACTATGACAATTTGATTCATTAGTGAAACATCAATAATAACAGAGAAAGCAGAAACCTGATAGTTTATAAGAACTCAAGCTGATGAACTGTTGAATTATAGCAAACCTATTATTAATTGCATTTTGCTAAGTTCTTGTCTAGTTGGAAAAAGCTTAAAGAGTTTGACAGACTTATACCTTCGTGCTGTATTTCAAATCAGCCCTAATGAAAAAAATCAATCCGGTATATTTCTATTCTGCTATTGTAGCTTTTGGAGGTTTCGTCTTTGGTCTCGATGCGGCAATTATTTCTGGAACAGTAAATTTTATCTCAGTAGAATTTGGTTTAAATGATTTAGAGATTGGTGCTGTAGTGAGTGCCCCAGGTTTTGGTGTCATTTTCGCACTCTTAGTGACCGGTTATATTGTAGATACTTTCGGAAGAAAAGGCACCTTAATACTAATAGCTTCTTTTTACTTGCTATCGGCCATTTGTTCAGCATTGGCACCCACTTTTACGCTTTTGGTTGCAGCCCGCTTTTTAGGTGGCCTTGCATTTACCTCTCTTTCTGTTTCCGCCATGTATATAGGGGAAATAGCTCCACCTGAACTCCGAGGGAAAATGGTGGCTATGAACCAAATTAATACGGTGGTAGGATTATCGGCAGCGTATTTTGTGAATTACCTGATCATTAATTCCGGAGCAGCTGATTTTATCGTTTTTGAGGAACTTGGTTTGAGAGTAGCCAAATGGAGATGGATGCTCGGGTCTGAAATTATTCCGGCCAGTCTGTGGTTAGTTCTCTTGTTTTTTATTCCTCAAAGTCCTCGTTGGCTCTTAATGAAGAATAGAAATGAAGAAGCAAAGAAGGTATTAATGAGGTATGTACCCTTAGAAAAGCTTCAGCATGTCATTGAGGATTTAGGAGGTAATAACTTAGCAAATCCCGAAAGAAGTTTTTTATCTCGCTTTAAAGAGATTTTTCAACCCCGCTTACGCAAAATTTTATGGCTTGGTTTAGCCGTTTCCATTATTCAGCCCATTACTGGAATAAATGCCATATTGTTTTATGCCCCCACTGTATTTGAGCAGGCTGGTGTAGGTACAGATACTGCTTTTGTCCAGGCAGTTTACATTGGAATTGTTAGTTTGGTATTTACCTTTCTCGCATTTATTCTAATTGACCGAATTGGACGAAGGCCTTTAACTATAATAGGTCTTACCTGGGCTGCATTAAGTCTTGGGCTGTGCACGTATGGCTTTTATCAGGCAAAATATAGTTTTAGCACGGAAACAGTAGCAGTACTTCAAAATCAATACCCTCAGTTAGATTTTCAGGATTTTATTGGAAAGAGTTATGCATCTGATGTAGAATTTAAGGAAGCCATGCAAACAGAATTTGGCAATGACACTTTCAGAAAAATACAAAGTAATCTTTTAGCAGCTAGTGTAGAATTGCCGGCAATGCTCATTCTCTTTGGTATCCTTGGATTTATTGCAGCTTTCCAGCTGTCTATAGGTCCGGTTTTATGGGTTATTCTTTCTGAAATATTCCCTACTGCTTTACGTGGTGTAGCCATTCCATCATTCGCATTTGTAGTAAGCTTGGTCAGTTACTTTGTACAGCAGTTTTTTCCTTGGCAATTGAGTCACATGGGAGCTACCTATATATTCCTTTTTTATGCGGTTGTCACGGGTCTTGGTGCCATAATACTCTGGAGAATTCTACCCGAAACAAAGAACAAGTCAATAGAAGAAATAACATTAGAACTACAATAATTTATGTCTGGTAAAATTGAGTTAAAAGGTATTACATGGGATCACAGCAGAGGATTTAATCCCATGGTATGTACAGCACAAAGGTTCTCTGAATTAAATCCTGGTGTTACCATTACTTGGGAAAAAAGATCTCTTCAAGCTTTTGCCGATGAGCCAATAGACGAATTAGCCAAGCGATATGATTTTTTGGTCATAGATCATCCGTGGGCAGGATTTGCGGCAAAAAATAAAGTTATTTTGCCACTAAATAGACATCTTTCCAAGGAGTTTATTGCTGATCAAAGACAAAACTCTGTGGGTAAATCTTACGAAAGCTATACTTATGAGGGGGATTTGTGGGCACTACCTATAGATGCAGCAACCCCAGTGGCAGCCAGCAGGCCTGATTTAATTAAAAGCTACGGATTGGTTTTGCCTACCAATTACACTGAACTGTTAGAATTATCAAAGACAGGACGAGTAATTATGCCGGGTATTCCTCAGGATACTTTGATGAATTTCTACATCTTCTGCTGTAATCTAGGAGAACCTGTATGCCAATCAGATGAGCAAGTAGTTTCAAAAAAAATAGGCATTCAGGCATTACTAATGCTCAGGGAATTAGCTAAAAATATGCCTGATGAAGTTTGGGCTTGGAACCCCATCAAAGTCTATGAAGCCTTAAGCAAAGGTGATAAATATCTTTATTCACCCTGGGCATATGGCTATTCAAACTATTGCCGAAAGGGGTACGCAGATCATACTATAGAGTTTCATGACCTGATCAAAATAGGAGAAAGTAAAGGAATAAGCACTTTAGGAGGTACAGGACTGGCCATTTCTGCTCAATGCAATCAAGTTGATATTGCTCTTCAATATGCTGAAATGGTTGCAAGCCCTCAATGTCAGGAATCGCTTTATTTTGAAGTAGGAGGGCAGCCAGGGCATAGAAGGGCCTGGTTAAGTGATTACACAAACCAGCTCTCAAATAATTATTTTAAGAATACGCTTCCTACCCTTGATAGGGCCTTTTTGAGGCCTCGTTATGCCGGGCATATGTATTTTCAGGATAGAGCGGGAGCTCCTATCAGAGAATACTTGATGAAAGGTGGTAATGAAGAGGTATTACTTCAGGAGTTAAACGACTTATATCTGACCTCTAAAAAAATATGAAACCACTTGATGGTATAGTAGTCCTTGAGTTTTCTCAATTTATGGCCGGGCCTTCAGCTGGTTTACGATTAGCAGACCTCGGTGCCAGGGTAATCAAAATAGAACGGCCTGAAACCGGCGAAGCCGGTAGGAATATAGCCACTAAGAACATGTATTTAGATGGCTCAAGCTTGGTTTTTCATACGGCAAACCGCAATAAAGAATCTTTTACAGCTAACCTTAAGGACAAAGAAGATTTAAAAAAGGTCAATAGTCTGATTGCCAAGGCTGATGTACTTACTCATAATTTCCGGCCTGGAGTAATGGAGAAGATTGGTCTTGATTACGATTCCGTAGTTCAGATAAATCCAAAACTGATTTATGCTACTGTAACGGGCTATAGTAGAAAGGGTGAGTGGATAGCCAAACCTGGTCAGGATTTGCTAATTCAAGCTATTTCAGGATTAACACATCTTTCAGGGAATCAAAATGATTTGCCTACACCATTTGGTGCGGCAGCTGTTGATATGCTTTGTGGAACTCATTTGGTGCAGGGAATATTGGCTGCTTTGATCAAAAGGACCAAAACAGACAAGGGGGCTTGGGTAGAAGTAAGTTTGCTCGAATCGGCTATTGATTTTCAGTTAGAAATATTTACCACTTTTCTCAATAATGGTAAAAAGCCGCCACTAAGATCAAAAACAAACAACGCCCACGCACTGCTCGAAGCCCCTTACGGTATTTATGGAACATCTGACGGACACATCGCAATTTCTATGGGGCCTTTCGGCATATTGCTAAACATACTTGGTTTATCAGAAGAACTTCATGACCTAGACACATTCATAAACCGAGATGAACTAAAAGAAGAGATAAGTAATGCACTACAAAAAAAATCAACCAAAGAATGGCTGGTGGAATTACAGGCTAAAGGTTTATGGTGTTCAGAGGTAAATAATTACCATCAAATTTTGGGCTCAGAAGAATTTAAAGAGCTGGCCATGAAGCAGGAAGTAAAACTTCTTGATGGAACTCAGTTTCATACTACACGATGCCCAATCAGAATTAATGATGAGACGCTTTTGTCTTCTAAACCTGCTCCAAGAGTAGGCGAACATACTGAAAGAATCACCCAAGAATTTAACATTTGATGAAGCCTTTAGAAGACCTATTGATCATAGATTTCAGCCAGTTTTTATCAGGACCTTTAGCTGGCTTACGTTTGGCAGACCTGGGTGCCCGGGTCATAAAGGTTGAGAAAAAAGGCGAAGGAGACTTAAGTAGAACCCGGTATAATTCAAATTTAGATCTTAACGGAGCTTCTTCAATTTTTCATTCTTTAAATCGGAATAAAGAAAGTTTTGAAGCCGACTTAAAAAATCAGGAGGATCTGGATAAAATTAAAGACTTAATAAAGCAGGCAGATGTAGTGATTCAAAATTTCCGTCCTGGAGTTTTTGAGCGATTAGGGCTTGGTTATGAAGTTATAAAGAATCTAAACCCTAAAATTATTTATGCCGAAGTTAGCGGATATGGAGAAATTCAATCCTGGAAAAACAAACCCGGGCAGGACTTGCTGGTTCAGGCATTATCAGGCATCACAGATTTAACCGGAAATGCAACAGATGGGCCAGTTTCTATGGGACTCGCAGTGGCAGATATCTTTGCTGGTAATCATTTGACACAAGGTGTTCTAGCGGCAGTTTTACAAAGAGCCATAAAGGGGGTGGGATGCAAAATTCAGGTGAGTCTTCTTGAATCAATATTTGATCTTCAATTTGAAATGCTCACAACCTATTTTCAGGATGGCGGTGCAGATACTATAAGAACAGAAACAAATAATGCACACGCTTATTTGGGAGCCCCGTATGGTATCTATAAAACAGAAAATGGCTATTTGGCAATAGCCATGGCCTCCATTCCCCAATTAGGCCTATTGCTAAACTGTGAGCCATTACTGGATTTTGAACAACCTGCTGTATGGTTCTCAAAAAGAAATGAAATCAAAGGAATTTTAGCTAATCACCTACTTTCCAGAACCACAGATTATTGGTTGGGCTGTCTTGAACCTGCTGATATTTGGTGTGCTGAAGTTCTGGATTGGAAAGGACTGATAAAAAAGAATGGCTTTAAAGAATTGGGGATGATTCAGGAGGTAAAAATGACTGACGGATTTACATATCAAACGACCAGGTGTCCGATTACCATCGATTCGGTAAATTTTCGCTCCGGTATTGCCGCCCCTCATCTAGGTGAAAACACTAAAGCTATTTGCAAAGAATTCAATCTTTAAAACTTACCATGAGTACTTCATAAGATGTTTTATTCACAATGAAAGGCAATGAACATTTGACTCAAAATTTCTTAAACGAAAACTGTCTGATTGTCTAGTCCTTTTTAAAACTAATAATCATCAATAAGTATGTATTTGAACTGATTATAAGGCCTTAAAGTCTATTTGTCTACTTGATTTTATCCTAATGTTCAGTTCATATCGAGTAAGTTTTTGAGTTTTTAATGTCATGAATATTCAACTTGCTTATCCAAACGAAACGGCCCAATAAACAGTAAAAGGTTTAAGGCTAAAAGTTTAGAAAGGAAATAACCTATTAGAAATGAAAGAAATTGAAAATCTGCAAGCGGGGGAAGCTGAATTTGTAGTTACAGATTCTGAGAAGACCATTATAGATCTTAGCGGACTTAACTGGCAAATGGAAGGCATACTACCTGGCAGAGGGGTAGAACTCGGTTTTCATGAGATAAATTCAGATATAACAGGCGATGCATTCAACTGGTCTTACGCCAAAGTGCCAGGAGACGTTTATTCAGATCTTTGGAGACAAGGAAGAATTGAAGACCCTCATTTCGGGAGAAACAGTATGAAAGCCAAATGGATTCCCGAAATGGAATGGTGGTATAAACGCCAGTTTAACCTACCTGCAGAATTAGATGGCAAAACATTGACTTTGACTTTTTATGGGGTGGATTTTGCCTTCGATGCCTGGCTTAATGGAAAGTTTTTGGGTACACATGAAGGGATGCTTACAAAAGCAACATTTCAAATTAATGACAAGGCCAGTTTTGATTTCAGAAGACATGGAGCCAATGTGTTAATGGTCAGGATTCACCCTGCACCACGAAGATATAGTCAGGTAGCCGGAAGAAAACCAGCCTGGCATGGTGATTATTGGGTTAGTTTACCTCCTACAGGAATTTGGAAACCTGTAACGATAGAGGCTTCTGGAAAAATATCCATTGATGATGTCTATGTACATGCTGAGCCAGTTGAGAACAATAAGGCCAAATTAGAAATTGAACTTTCTTTGTCTTCAGTTGGCCTCTTGGAGCAAGCAATCCAGATTGCTTTTGAAGTATCTGGAAAGAATTTCAGTACCGAAGCTATTCACTTTAATGAGGATGTAAAGTATAAATCTACTGGTCGGATTTTCAAATTTGAATACGAGATCGACAATCCACAATTATGGTACCCTTGGGATCTTGGAGAGCAAAATTTGTACACTATAAAAACCAGAATTACCGGAGCGGATAAATCTTTTCTTGATAAGACAGAGCATAGCTTTGGTATTAGAAAGATTGAAATGAAAATGAATCCGGGATTCTTAAAAGATGAAGTGGAGAATCCGTGGACTGTTATGATCAATGGGAAACGCCATTTTATGCGGTCAGGTACATGGGGTGGACCACCGGATATTTTCTTTGGCAGGGCCACACATAGTAAGTACAAGAAACTGATAAACTTAGCGAAGGAAGCCAATTTAAATAATCTCAGAATATTTGGATGGCACCCTTCTGAAATCCCGTATTTCTATGAGTTATGTGATGAAGCAGGCATTACTGTTTGGCAGGATAGTCAGCCGTTTGCCAGTTTAACTATTCCTAAGGATGACTCTTACAAAGAAACCATCATTAAAGAAGCTATCGAAATAGTTAAAGACCAAAGGAATCACCCATGTTTGGTTATTCTGGAGGGAGCAGAAGAAAGTTTTATGACAGCCTCTGATCCTGCCTTTAATGTAAAATTCGTAAAAGAAATAGGAGAGGCTATTAAGCCTTACACTAAACTTCATTTTGTTCCAGGTTCTCCACTCAGTGATGATGTAGGCATAGCTTTGGGTTTTAAACCAAAAGAAAGCTACCATGCCAATGATCTCTTTTACGCTGAAGGGAAACTTATCATGGAAGAGTATTTTCCGAATCTGGATTTTGCTGTTATCCCGGAACTGGCCATAAGTTCATGCCCCAATGTAGAGAGTATCAGAAAGTTTATACCTGAAAATGAAATTTGGCCTCCAGGCCCTAGCTGGGGGCATCATTGGTGTGATTTTGACGTGCTCAAAACATTGAATTATGAAGTTTTGGGGGATCAGTCTACACAGAGTCTCGAGTCTTTTGTCCATGCAAGTCAAAAAGCACAAGGAGTAATTTTTCAATTTGCTTTGGAGCATTTCAGAAGAAGAAAACCAAGAACCTCTGCCGTATGCATTTGTCACTATATCACCTTTGCCCCAGATTTTAAATGGGGGATTGTAGACTACTATCAGGAGAAAAAAATATCTTATGAGCATGTTCAGAAGGCCTATCAGCCCTTACTACCGAGCATTAGCTATAAAAAAAGAAGATGGGAGCCTGGAGAGGATTTAACTGCTGAGCTGTGGCTTGTCAATGATCTTTATGAAGAATTTCAAAACTGCAAGGCTATTATTGGGATAAGAGATGCTGAAGAAAATGTTATTACACAGCAAGAGATAGTAATAGATAAAATAGGCCCGGATAGTTCAGAGAAAAAAGCGATCTTTTCTTCAAAAGTTACAGAGAGATTCGGATCATCATTCTCTCTATTTACAGAGTTATATAATGCCGAAGGGACATTGCTGGCTACAAACGATCATCTGCTTTTGGTGGGTAATCAAGAAGCGGCGAAAAAGGAATTAAACCGCATAGGAAATGAAGCCACAGAAAAAAAGAACTTGTATGGCACGGCCAATTATTACAGGTACTTTTCCGGTTTAGCCGGAGAAGATGGTGAACAAGAGTCTGATCAACGCAAAATCACAGCAAACATTTTCTAAGATGGTGGTAGAACTCAAAATTCATGAGAAATATGCTGAAATAGTGCTTCAAAGGCCACCTGCTAATGCGTATGAATATGATTTTATGCAGG
>JANSYO010000417.1 GCA_024742395.1 Cytophagales bacterium | reverse complement strand
CACTTTAAAGTTCCTGATTGGGGCAAATAATACGCATACTCACGGGTTAGGGTTTAGGAAAACCACCTACCTGCACGGGAGGTTTTATGAGCATTTGGGATCGATTGGGAACGATTGGAAGTGATTTGAAGTGATTTGGAGCAAATTTACTCTTGCACATTTCTGCACACTTCTGCACACTTCTGCACACTTGTGCACGTTTGTATATCTTCCTATTGACTCCATTGTGTAAGATGATTCCAGTTACTATGGGAACATTATGCGTATACGAACTGTTTTGGTTGATATCTGCTGTTTCTCTTGGAAGATAAATGATTTTGCACACTTCTGCACACTTGCTGCATGAAAAATTTATTTTTGCCCAAAGTCTCCTAAAAATAGTTTTTGAGAGGAAATAGAACACAAACAAAAAAACTGATTTTTAGTGAATAACTGATGATTTAACAAAGGTTACTCTCTATAGGTGGTTATAAATCAATAATATATTGTGCTTTAAGCCTAGAAAGAGATAATTTAAGGGCTGAAAGGATAACACAGAGCTATAATAGCTTAGTTTTAACCATACACCACCTGATGTAATCTAAATCAAAAAAATTATATAAATATTAACCTTATAACATAAATAATCGTAATAGAAGATTTGACATTAAAAGAATGAAGCACAAAAGAGTTTCAGCACATCTAATAAACTTTGCTGAAATCTTGTCCAAAAGGTACAGAAATTTGATATCACATAAGAACATCACTGTACCAATATACCCAATTAATTTAAGCACTAACGAAGAGTATTCAATTTTCCCGCCCCTAAAATTTTAGTGGCCGTAATTTCACTTTATAAGGAAACAGACTTGGTTTGTCATTCATTCTTTTGTTCAACTACTCAAGTACAACACGCAAGATGTCCAACTCCAATTCAACCAACCCAAGTACAACACTCAAGATGTCCAACTCCAATTCAACCCACCCAAACTCAACAATGCCCAATTATCAACCCATCGATGCAAGTCCTAAATCAATGGACTCCTCCT
>JANSYO010000217.1 GCA_024742395.1 Cytophagales bacterium | reverse complement strand
TCAGCATATCGAATGTCAGGGTTTATTTTGTGTGCTTGTGAGAAAGTATCTCGTACAGATCCATAACCTGAAACCGGATTGGAATACACCTTCTTGATCAGAGTATAACTGCTTAGGTATGCCGATTTTGTTTAAGAGTTCTTCCATGGCCTTCACAACATCAGGCGGCTTTTTTGTCTTTATAGGGACACCCCAAGCATACTTAGTAAAATTATCAATCCCAACTAAACAATATCTAAATCCGTCGTTTTCTTCGGCTTTACTTGTTAACTCAATCAAATCAGTTTCAATCTCAAACAGAGGGTGTGGTGAAACAAATGAATTATACCCTTTGTATTTAAACTGTGTTTGTCTATGTTGCTGTTTATCTAAATACTCCTTAACATCAGCATATCGAATGTCAGGGTTTATTTTGTGTGCTTGTGAGAAAGTATCTCGTACAGATCCATAACCTGAAACCGGATTGGAATACACCTTCTTGATTGTTTCTTCTTTGTCCGTCATCTAGTTCTATATATACAGAAAATAAAACTACCAGTTTTCATATCCATATGGTAATGTGTCAAATCCATCAACGGTTCTCTTTTCTTTTATTGTGGATTTAATACTTCGTGATATGTATTTGGTTATTATGTCTTTTGTATTGCTATCCCATTTGAATTGGTGTCTTTCTTTTGATTTGATTTCAGAATGATTCAATACCATCTTTTTCATAGTTTCAAAGTTAACCACATCATCGTTTGCTCTATCTAAGGTGATGCCTTTTTGTTTTACTACTACCTTGCCTTTCTTGGTACAGCCATAAGCGGTTTTGTAAGAGTAAGACTTAGCACCACCTACTACTAACTCATCAATATAATCTTTGCCGTCAAACTCATCTTCCCATTGCCCAAGACCTGAACCAAACTCCAAACCATCAGGCGGTTTGTGAATGTATGGATTCTTGTGGTTGGGGTTTGTTTCGTCGTAGAGGAAAATGACTGAATCCGTATCGCAGTATGCTAACTGTGAGGGGTCTAACCAATCCATCATTTTATATAACCGAACACGAGCATTAGCAGTAGTAAACACAGCAGTTATTTCTGATATGTAATCGCTCTCAATAATCATATCAACATCTTCTGTATACCTTAGTTCAACACAATCTTCGTTTATGATGTTCCATGTTTGAGGAATTATTTTATTGTTGTTGATGAAGTGTTTGATTAGAGTGTTGTAGTCATGGAAGAAGTCATAGTCATCCATACCACATCGTTGGCCGAACTTGCCCCAAAGCGAGTTTAAACATATTTTTGCTACTTGCCTCAACCCTGGATTATGTACCGTGTTTTCAGGTCTTACTTCAAAGGTGAAACCTAATCGTTTATGATACTCATTGACTTCGTCGCATTCTGCTTGTGTTTTGACACCTGAATTTTCAATTTTCAGCTTGATGAAATTACCTACATACTCGCGCATCAAACCGGTATATCTTTTGTATGCAATGGCAGAGTGTATTTTGGTAATTGTGTAACCTTTTTCTAAAGCCAGTTTTAGTTCCACCGAAGCCCAAGTTTTTCTTTCATGGGGTGTAAATGAAACAGCAACTTACCATCCGAGTTATCAGGAAGCACAGGCACATACAAGTCTTTAGGAGGTTCAACATCACATTTCACTAAGCCTATAAATTTGTTTGACAAGATATCGTCAATGGTAATATCAACATACTTCTTAAACCCAACAGCATAGTCATCCAACGCATTAACTGTAGGATATAAAGAACATACATCCAAGTAAAATATCTGTTGGTGTTTATTGCATTTGATGTGAGACTTGAACGCTTCAGTCCTACCACCAAATAAAGCATCACGACAACGTATGTTTTGTTTACGTGCTTTGTCCTCAATTTCATCTTTGTTAGGCAACGTGCTTTTTAATTCGTTCCATTCGCATTCCCACATCGTTTCAACTTTGTAACCAGCAAGTTCTAACAGTCGTTTACGTTCCAT
>JANSYO010000108.1 GCA_024742395.1 Cytophagales bacterium | reverse complement strand
GAAGAAGGAGGCATAGGGATGTACTCACGCATACGTTGAGTAGCTTCTGTATCAAAGCCTGCAAAAACAGTCACTAACTGATCTGGCTTCACCTGAGAACGGTTTAAAGCTCCGATAACGCCCGGACGGCAAGTACCTGCTGCACAGCCGCAAACCGAGTTAATTACGATTAAGGCCGTACCTTTTTGATCTTTGAAAAAACTATCTACTTCAGCTGCTGTTTGTAGTTCAGAAAAGCCTGAATTCACAAGCTCAGCTTTCATGGGTGCTACTAATTGAGGAGGATACATATCGTTAAATTTTAAATTTCAAATAATTACATAAAACCAAGCTCCAACTTGGCCACTTCAGACATCATTTCGGTACTGTATGGCGGGTCAAATGTTAATTCAATTGACACATCACTTACACCTTCAACTTCTCTGATTTTCTGCTCTATTTCACTGGGAATAGCTTCTGCAGAGGGGCAGGAAGGAGAGGTAAGTGTCATTAAAACATACACATTATTTACCGGAAATATTTTGACTTCATAGATTAAGCCCAGCTCAAAGACATCCACCGGAATTTCCGGATCATAAACCTCTTTAATGGCCGCTACCACTTTATCCTTTAATTCTAATTCTGCTTCTGTCATTTTTTATACTTTAAACTCTTTACTTGAGAAAGCAAGAGCATATGTTTTCATTTGTTTTAACATAGAGGCCAACCCATTTGAACGAGTTTGTGCCAGATGTCCTGCCAAGCCTACTTTATCAATAAAGTACAAATCAGCGTTCCAGATATCCTCTGCTTTTTGACCTGATAAGACTTTGGTAAGCATGCTAACTAACCCTTTCACAATAATGGCTTGGCTATCTGCTTCAAAATATACAATACCCTCCTTTTCATAGGCATGAAGCCATACTACAGATTGGCATCCTTTGATAATATTTTCATCTGTTTTGTATTCATCAGACATTTCAGGAAGTTTTTTCCCTAAATCAATGATGTATTCATACTTCCCTTCCCAATCATCGAAAAGTTCAAAATCTTCAATTATCTCGTCTTGTATCTCGTTTATTGTCATATTTGACTTATCGAACGCTTTTATTTATAAAATCTATGCCAATAACCTTTTGACCTTCTGTAAACCAGCCACCAGTTTATCGACTTCTTCTTTTGTGTTGTAAACGGCAAAAGAGGCTCTGGAAGTTCCAACTATTCCGAATCGTTGCATTAAAGGCTGAGTGCAATGATGCCCTGTTCTGATGGCAATTCCCTGCTGGTCCAGAATTACACCAATATCCTGCGGATGGATCCCGTCCATGATAAAGGAAATAACACTAACTTTTTCCTTGGCCTTGCCAATAATTGTCAAACCTTCAATAGCCTCCAGGGCTTCTGTAGCATATTCTAATAATTCCTGCTCATAGGAAGCAATATTTTCAAGACCTAATTCATTGACAAAATCTAATGCTGTTTGCAAAGCAATGACATCAGCAATATTTGGAGTACCCGCTTCAAACTTGTACGGCAACTCATTATAGGTTGTTTTTTCAAAACTAACCTCTTTAATCATTTCTCCCCCACCACGCCAAGGCGGCATTTTATTCAGAAGGTCTTCCTTACCGTATAAAGCTCCCATACCGGTGGGTCCATATAACTTGTGTGCAGAAAAACAGAGAAAATCAGTATCTAGCTGCTGAACATCAATTTTAATATGAGAAGTGGCCTGAGCCGCATCAATAATGGTGACCGCCCCAACTTCATGAGCTGCATCGATAATGTCTTTCACCGGATTTACAGTTCCCAAAGCATTTGAAGCATACACCACAGAAACAATCTTTGTCTTATTTGTAAGTAGCTTTTTGTATTCCTCCATGAGAAGTTCACCTTCATCATTAATAGGAATCACTTTTAAGATGCATCCCTTTTCTTCACAAAGCATTTGCCACGGCACTATATTACTATGGTGCTCCATGGTACTTATGATAATCTCATCGCCCTCATTTAAAAAGGCTCTGCCATAGGTTTGGGCTATCAGGTTTATCCCATCTGTTGTACCATATGTAAAAATGATTTCTTCCTGCTTAGCTGCATTCAGGAAACGCTGAATTCCTTTTCTTGTTTGTTCAAAAGCCGAAGTCGCTTTTTCTGCTAAATGATGAATCCCTCTGTGAATGTTGGCGTTATAACCACTGTAATACCCGGAAATAGCATCAATAACCACCTGAGGTTTCTGCGTGGTGGCAGCATTGTCAAAATAAACCAATGGTTTACCATTGATTTCCTGATGTAAAATTGGAAACTGCTCTCTAACCTTCGCTGAAATTATATGATTGCTACTACTCACTTTCTATCTTATTTTCATCTGAGAAACATGACTATTCCTCTTTTAGTTTAGAAAAATTCTAAATAATTAACTTTCCTGCCGCAAAAATACGACATATATAACTCTAAACCGGTTTTGCGGGCTACTTTTGAAAAAGATATGGAAACTACTTTTCAAAGTGAATTTATTCAGAACTGTAAATACCGATTGCAGGAGAGTCTGAGAATGATCAAAATCTGCTATGCCGACCTGGCGGAAGATCAAATTTGGCAAAAACCCAATGAAAACAGTAACAGCATAGCTAACCAAACCTTACACCTTTGTGGCAACCTGAGACAATATGCGATTGCCTCATTAAGCGAGGGTAAAGACGAAAGAATCAGAGATCTCGAATTTTCGACCTCGGGAGGTTATGCTAAAGCAGAATTACTGAATAAGCTAGAATCTACTATAGAAGAAGTTTTTAAAATAGCTGATTCAATTCCTCCGGATAGTTGGTTAAAAATACGCTCTGTACAGGGTTTTAAATTCTCAGGAGTTGGAGTTTTACTACATGCAGTAGAGCATTTATCTTATCATACCGGTCAGATAGCTTTAATAACCAAACTTTATAAAAATAGGCCACTGGGCTTTTATGATGGCTTTGATTTAAACACCAAAAACGATGAATCCTGAAATTCCTTCCTACGTTGGCTTTTTGTTTATCCTGACTAACTTATTAACCGTATGGTTATTTAAAAGGGCTCTAAAACCCAAGCCTGTGGTCTTTCTACTTCTATTCATTTGGTTAGCTGCACAAGGTTCTATCGCTTGGCTGGGTTTTTATGATGACACAATGAGTTTACCTCCAAGATTTGCTTTGGTAATACTACCTGCTTTACTGCTTATTGCCGCTCTTTTTATTTCTAAACAAGGAAGAGCCTGGATAGACGTTTTGGAGCTGGAAAATCTACACTGGGTACATGTTGTTAGAATACCGGTTGAAATCACCTTATGGCTTTTATTTATAGCCAATCAGATTCCCGAATTAATGACATTTGAAGGCAGAAATTTGGATATAATTGCAGGCTTAACAGCTCCAATTGTCATCATTTACGGACTCAGAAAAGGCATTCTGGACAACCAGCGTATTTTGCTCTGGAATATCATAGGAATAGGATTGCTTCTAAATATTGTCATTATGGCTATTCTATCTATTGAAAGCCCTTTTCAACAATTAGCATTTAATCAACCAAACAAAGCCGTGATTCAATTTCCATTTGTTTGGTTACCGGCGTTTATCGTTCCTTTCGTCCTCTTTTCTCATCTGGCTAGCTTAAGACAATTACTTAAAAAATGATACGATTAGCTCAATCCGTAGACCTCGAGACAATAAGAGAAATCTGGAACTACTATATTTTACATACTAATTACAACTATGATTACGAGGCAAAAACAAAAGAGCAGATTGAATCATGGTTTTATAGCAAACAGGAAAGAGGGTTTCCGGTTTTCGTTCTAGAAGACGATGGCAAAGTGCAGGGCTATGGAAGTTATGATCTTTTCAGACCTCATTCGGGCTATTTACACAGTGCTGAGCACGGGCTCTATTTCTCTCCTACTTCGCAAGGTAGAGGTTACGGCAAGAAACTCATGAATCATTTGATTAACAGTGCCAAGGAGAAAGGTTTTACCACTTTCGTAGCGGGCATAGATAGTAGCAATAAGGGCAGCTTAATTTTTCACGAGCGAATGGGATTTAAAGAAGTAGCCCGATTTGAGAAAATAGGTTATAAAAACAAAGAATGGCTTGATTGCATTTTTATGCAGAAACAGTTTTAAAAGAAAAAAGCCGGGCTTAACCCAGCTTTTCTTTAATCTTTTCGGCCAGAAACTCTCTGACTCCGTCTATCTTTATCTGAGAAACTACATCTTCTGCAAATGCCAGAAGCTGTAATCGAATGGCTTCATCTTTCGGAATACCTCTGGACTGCATGTAAAAAATAGCTTCATCATTCAGCTGCCCTGTAGTGGTTCCATGAGAACACTTCACATCATCAGCCCAGATCTCAAGCTGTGGTTTTGTATTCATTGTTGCCTTATCAGAAGTCATCACATTTCTACAATTCTGATAAGCGTTGGTTTTCTGAGCCTCTTGTCTTACGAATATTTTACCATTGAAAACCCCGGTAGACTCGTCCATTAAAATTCCTTTATACAGCTCATTAGAAACTGAATTAGGTTTAGTATGGTCTGCTACTGTATGGTTATCGATATGCTGTTTGCCATTGGGTACATAAAGACCATACATAAAGCTCTCAATATATTCGCCATCCAGCTTAAGATTGAGGTTATTTCGAATAAACCCGCCATTTAAAGTTACAGTGGCAGAATAGAAATAACTCTTATCTTTTTGTAGAACATTCGTAGTGCCTATATGATAGGCATTGTCACTTTCATCCTGAACCTTGTAGTAATCTACTCGGGCATCTTCTGCTACTGATATTTCAGTTAGCGTATTAACAAAAGTAGAATTGTCACCGTAAGTTCTAAATGATTCTGCAATTTTCACTTCGGCATTTTTACCAACCACTATCAGATTTCGTAAGATTGAACCTACATTTTCTTCTCTTGTATCTGAGATCATTCTCAGGATAATTGGCTGCTCTACCGTGGTGTTTTCCGGCACATGCACAATGATTCCGTCATTTGCCAAAGCGGTGTTCATTGCAGTAAAAGCTTCACCTTCTTCATCAGAGTACTCACCGTAATGAGAATTCAACAATTCTGGTGCTTCTTTTTGAGCCTGTTTGAAGGTCATTATTTTAACTTTGCCTTCAGCAGAATTTAAATCTGAAAGTTCAGGATGATAAATTCCATTGACAAAATAGAGAACAATACCCTTAAGGTCTGGAAGCCCGAAACTTTTCAGGGCCTCTACTGTTATATCACTTTTCGGGTGAAAATTATATTGATTCTGAACAAGCTTTTTGGTATTGGTATATTTCCATTCTTCGTGTTTTGTGGTAGGAATCCCTAACTTCTCAAAACTCTCGATGGCCTTAATACGTCTTTGATTGAATGGTTCACTTGCATGACCATTCAGGCTCGTCTGAACTTCTTTGAATTCAGCCAGTAGTTGGCTTTGCATATTGTTTTCTGACATCAATCTTATTTTTTAGGCTAAAGATTCTGCCGCTGCTACTTCGGCTTTAATCCAGTCATAACCTTTTTCTTCCAGTTCAAGAGCTAACTCTTTAGTACCTGATTTCACAATTCTACCATTGTAAAGAACATGAACAAAATCAGGAACAATGTAATCCAATAGTCTTTGGTAGTGAGTTACCACTATAAAAGATCTGTCCTTAGATTTCAACTGATTTACGCCATCAGCTACAATTCTCAGAGCATCTATATCCAGTCCTGAATCTGTTTCATCCAAAATTCCCAAATTAGGCTCCAGCATAGCCATTTGGAATATTTCATTCTTTTTCTTCTCTCCGCCAGAGAATCCTTCATTCAGAGAACGTCTCAATAACTGATCATTGATTTTGACCAATTTTGCTTTCTCTTTCATTAGTTTAAGAAACTGAGCAGCATCTAAAGGATCTTCACCTTTGTATTTTCTGATCTGATTCATTGCAGTTTTCAGAAAATTAATTGTAGTAACACCTGGTATTTCAACCGGATATTGAAAAGCAAGGAAAATTCCTTCTGCAGCTCTTTCTTCAGGTGCTAATTCTAGTAAATCTTTTCCCAGAAAATCTACGGATCCTCCTGTCACTTCGTATTCTTCTTTACCAGCTAAAACGGAGGCAAGCGTACTTTTTCCAGAGCCATTTGGCCCCATAATAGCATGTACTTCACCTGGTTTAACCTCAAGATTAATACCTCTTAATATCTCCTTATCTTCGATTCCTGCGTGTAAATTACTGACTTTCAGCATTTATGACTTGTTTATTGTAATAATTCGGGGTGCAAAGGTACAAAATATTGCAGATTTTGTCCTTGGGCTTTATAACCTATTTTTCAGTTTATCTGTTCCTGAGATAGTGAAAAACTATTTGAGAAACATTTTTAACTTTGTAAAAACTCCATAATTAAGGAGCTAAACTTCATCATGCATCACCAAGACATCATGTATTTTATGGGTAATTTCGGATTCATGTAAGTTCCTGAATCATATCAGCTTTTTACATTTTATTCTTACCAATTAAATAAAGACATGAATTTACACGTCAATAGTGAAATCAGTACGCTTAAGCGTCTTATCATACATAGTCCTGACAGTGGTTTAGGAAAGGTGGTACCTTCAAAAGCACAAGACTGGCTTTTTGAAGACATTGTGCACCTAAAAACCATGCGGAAGCAAGAATACGATTACTACGTACGTCTGCTACTTTATTTTTTAGATCCTGAGAAAATTGTGGGGGTAGAGCAAGCTCGTACCGACAATGAGAACAGAGACTTCTTTATTCCTCAAAAGGAGGGTTATTTAAACTCTGACCGGGTGCTAGAGTTTCAGGTTTTACTCTCCGAGGTATTGCAAAACGAAGCCTTAAGGATGCAACTGGTTGCGGCGGTTTCCGCCATAGAGGAATGTTCTTACAAAGAAATGCAGTTTTTTATGCGGATGTCTGTCAAAGAACTTACCCGAACACTAATAACCGGTATTACAGATTCGGGAGACATGTATTTTCCGCCTGTACCCAATCTCATTTTTACCAGAGATATTGGCATCATGGTGAATGATCATATCCTTTTAAATAAGCCGGCTAAAATGGCACGTAGTCGCGAATCTCTTCTGGCTAAATATGTCTTTTTCAATCATCCGTTGTTTAAAGATTTGCAAGGCAAAATAGTGGAAATTGAGGAAAACGAAGAACACTTCCTACTTCCTGAAGAAGAGCAGTTTGCCAGGGAAGAAACCCTGGAAGGCGGTGATGTCATGATGGTGGCTCCAAACCATTTATTAATTGGCATTAGTGAAAGAACGAGTTTGGAAGCTGCAAGGCAGGCCATGAGAAAGCTGTTCAGACTAGGAGTTTTAAATAAAGTAACGCTGATTAAAATCCCCGCAAAAAGGGATTACATGCACATTGACACCATTTTTACTCAGATTAAAAAGAATGTGTGGGTATTGCTGGGCTCGTTAGGGCGTGCAGCCGAAAAACAGAAAAAGGAAAAAATGTGGGAAAGCCTGGGTCAGAAGGAAAAGACGGAAGAATTAGTTATAAGTCAATTCACGTTTGAGAATGGATTGGAAAAGTCAAGACTTTTTGAGAATCTGGAAGACCTTCTGGATAATATCTCTAAGGTGGACCTAAAGTCTGAGAAGGAGACGGTCTTCGTCTATTCGGGAAATAATGAGTTCCCGTATGGTGCCAGAGAACAGTGGACAGACTCCTGTAACCTACTGGTACTGAAAGAGGGAGTGGCTATTGGCTACGACAGGAACGATAAAACTTCTGAAGCTTTTGAGGCAGCCGGCTTCAGTACCATGCATGCAGTAGAAATGGTTAAGAAGTTTGAGAGCGGAACATTAAATCCGCAGGATGTAAAAGACACCATCATACTTTTACCTTCTGCCGAGCTATCAAGAGCTCGGGGCGGTTCACATTGTATGAGCTTACCTATTCTTAGAGAATCAGTATGAAAGAGTTACAGTGTACCTCCTCCCTACTGATGGTGAGACCAGCAGATTTTCATTACAATAAAGAAGCTGCTGAAAGCAATGCCTTCATGGAAGAAGTAGACCCTTCCAAAGATACGCAAGCCAATGCTCTTCAGAATTTTGACGCTTTTGTGAATAAACTGAGGGCTAATGGGATTTCTGTTTTTGTAGTAAATGACACACTTGAACCCGAAACGCCTGATAGTATTTTTCCGAACAACTGGGTTTCTTTCCATGCGGATGGACGTGTGATACTGTATCCAATGGAGGTTGAAAACAGGCGACTGGAAAGACGAATGGATATCTTAGACGAAGTCAGAAAGAATTTTGTAATGAATGAAATCATAGATATCAGTCATTTAGAAGAACAAGGTATTTTCCTGGAAGGTACGGGTAGTATTGTGCTGGACCGGCCTAACAAAAAAGCTTACGTATGTCTATCTACTCGTTCACATATGAGTGCCCTTAATCATTGGCAAAATCTTTTCCCGGAGTATGATATCATTACTTTTGAAGCATTTGGCAATAGCGGCATTCCCGTTTATCATACTAATGTGCTCATGTGTGTGGCCTCAGATTTTGTGGTAATTTGTTTAGAATCTATCCCCAATAAGAATCAACGACAGGAATTACAAAAAGCTTTTCAACAAACTGGCAAGGAAGTTATTGAGATCAGTTTTGAGCAGATGGGAGCCTTTGCGGGCAATATGCTTCAAGTAGAAAACGAAGCAGGTGAGAAAATCTTGGTGATGTCATCACAAGCTTTCAATAGCCTTAAGAAAGTGCAAATTGAAGCGATTGAAAGACGAACACAAATCTTGCATAGCGAACTAGGATTAATTGAAACCATTGGCGGAGGCTCTGCCAGATGTATGCTTGCTGAAATCCATTTACCTAAACGGCAATAATATTAAGGGTTTTATGCATTAATTTATTTTATGCATATTTTAATGCATATTTTTATTTTATGCATAAATACATCTATATTTGAGCAATATCTGGTATTTTATGCAAGTACTAACAGGTGACATCATAGACTCTACCCTACTTTCTCATCAAGAAAAGGAAAGGGTAGAGTCTGTTTTCGAAGAATTAGCCTCTGCATCAAATGGCCGCTATGATTTCTTTATTAGAGGTGACTCTTTTCAGGTTTTGATAGAAAACAAGGCTCTGCATGAGGCCCTGATAATCAAAAGCAAGCTGAAATATGGGTTTGACCTTTCGGCGAGAATCTCCATTGGTATAGGCCCTGTAACGCACTTGGATGAAAAACTTTCAAATTCAGATGGACCTGCATTTTGGCTTTCAGGTCAGGGGCTGGATGAGATGAAAAATAACAAAACACTCATTAGTATTCACACTGAAAATAAAAAAATAAATGCTGAATGGGCTGTTCACTCCGCCACACTTGATTTCCTGGAAATGCAAATCACACAAAATCAAGCCGAAGTGATTTATTGGCTTTTGAAAGACAAAACGCAGCAGGAAATAGCCAGTCAGATAGGAATTACACAATCATCTGTTAACCGAAGAATAAAAAGTTCGGGCTGGTCACTCATTGAAAAAATTGTACAACATTACACCCATATAGAAGAATGAGCATTACAAACACCGAAATAAGTCTTCTGATAAAGCTTTTTATGGCTCATATGCTTTCAGACTATTTTCTTCAAATGGGCTCATGGGTCTCAGACAAGGTAACCAATGGCATCAAATCCCCAAGACTGTATCTACATATCCTGATTACTTTCATCTGTGCCTGGCTATTCTCAGGCTCTTTCTGGGCAGCCTTGTTTATTGGCGTAACACATTATCTTATTGACCTTGGGAAAATTTACATCCCACTCAATCGCTTCATTCTATTTGCATTAGATCAGTTTCTACACGTGGTGATGCTGCTGCTTGCCTGGCTGTGGCTGACAGACAATTGGACTTGGTTAATTGAAGAAACTCGAACACTTTTTGACCAACCCTCCACTTGGGTCATTCTCTTTTCCTATCTGGTTATTACTTTTCCACTCAGTATTGTCATTGACATTTTTGTTCATAAATGGCGAGCAGAGCTCACTACAGAAAAACAAGAATCGCTACTTCATGCAGGTCACTGGATAGGCGTGCTAGAAAGAGTGCTGGTGCTAACTTTTGTGCTGCTGGGACAATTCTCTGCCATGGGCTTTTTAATAGCCACCAAGGCCATTCTTCGATTTAAGGACACCGAGATAAAACAAATGGAATACGTGCTCATCGGTACGCTTATGAGCCTTACTCCAACCATCCTACTCGGTATAATATCTCAATATTTGCTGAATAATTTTTAGTCGGGAACTAATGTATCGGGTTTTCGTTCTATTATTGCAAACGCAAATGGGGCTGACCGGTTTTGACGGCGTGAAGCTCTTGCGAGTATAAGCATGTATGGAGTTGGGATTATCTCCATTTAAAAATTTTTCCGAACAACAACTGGCAATACACAGTATGCCATGGCTGCCTAATCTAGGATAGATTACGCATTTGCCACATCCCTCCACTGCCAACCTCTGCCGTGGTGGACTCAGGGGTGTCAACAAGCAGAGGCGTTTACTGGCGGGTTTCTTACCAGTAGATAGTATCGGAGAAACTAAGGGTTAGATCAGGTACGCCGGACGGCTTTTTAACTCTGACAAACAAGACCGGATAAACATGTAGAAGGCTCGACAACGGCCATGTTCGGACCAGGGTTCGAATCCCTGCAGCTCCACGGAACAAAGCCTCAATCATCTTGCTATAAGATAGTTGAGGTTTTTTATTTCAGATTTAGACCGTATTTTTCCGGCAATCCAACATTCCATATAAGGTTTTTCTTGAAAAGAAGGGAATCTTTCGATGTACAATCACAATGAAGCGTCCATTTTCCTATTAAATATAAAGGTCTGCAATAATTAGGCTCGATTGTAGCGACGAAAGGAACAGGTTCATTTGAGCCTATGTTTGACTCAAACTCATAACAAGAATATGGGAACTCAATGAGACCCCGCTCGTCATTTCTGCTTTACTAAGGAGTTTCAGTAGCCATAATTTTCCTTAATTTTACTGACAGTATAAACATTTGATGTGAATTTAAGAGTAGGGCATGATGAGTTCAATTACCTTGGCCTAAGATCTACAATGAATAAAAATCATAGACGATACTTGATAAATTTAAAGCTTGATGCTCGCTTCGACTTTTTTGTAAATAACAATAAAGTATCCACAGTGAATTACTATTCTTAAACTTAACGTATGAGCCAATTAAACGAAAAATCGTTAAAAATCAATTTCAGCTCGTTGAAGCACTCATAAAGTACAGTAGAAAATGAGCAACCATCTGCCCATATCACTCTCTAACAAATCCATAGTGGTGCTCCCTTTTGTGAATATGAGTACAGACCCTGAAAACGAATACTTCAGCGATGGTATAACTGAAGAAATAATCAATGCACTTACCACTGTGAAGGGCTTGAAAGTCATTGCCCGGACGTCTTCTTTTACATTCAAGAATAAAAATATAGACGTACGAACCATTGGTGAGCAGTTAGGGGTAAGTACAGTTTTGGAAGGCAGCGTCCGAAAAGCAAAAAACAGAGTTCGCATTACAGCTCAGTTAGTCAGTACTAATGATGGTACTCACTTCTGGTCAAAGAATTTCGATCGAGATTTAGAGGATATATTTGCGGTACAAGATGAAATAAGCTTACACATTGCCGACAAGATCCGAGAAAATTTTGGTCACCTGAATATTCAGGAACATTTAATAGAAGCACCCACACAAAATATAGAAGCCTATGATCTTTATCTTAAAGGTCGTTTTGAGCATTTAAAATGGGATGGCCAGGGAATAAGAAATGCCGTTAATCTCTATGAAAAAAGTGTAAAGATTGACCCTTCATTTGCATTGCCATACTTTGGTTTGGCGTTTAGTTATGCTATGTATGGATCCTGGGGAAATAATAGAACTATATTAAAATTATCAGAAGAAAATCTTAGCAAAGGTTTTAAGCTGGACAAGCAATCTTATGTAGGGTATTTTAGTAAAGGAGAATTGTACTTTTGGGGGTACTGGGATTTTATCAATGCACATAAATCTTTTCAAAAAGCATTACAACTTAACCCATCCTACACGGAAGCAGAAGAATGTTTAAGCGAATTGTATACAGCAGTAGGGTATTTCGAAAAAGCATTATGGCATGCCGATAATATTTTAAGAATCAACCCTCTTTCTCCCAATCATTATTTCACAAAAGCCAATATACATTATTTAAAAGAGGACTATACAAAAGCACTAGAATGTATAGAGACCTCATTGAGCATAAACCCTGGTTTC
>JANSYO010000255.1 GCA_024742395.1 Cytophagales bacterium | reverse complement strand
CTGTGCAGCGGCTTCAATGCACATCTAGGAATGTAACAAAGCAGCAGAGCCACGAAACTTTAAGATGGGTAGTGTGAGAGAAGAAGTTCTGCTAAATGACAAGATTTAAGCTGCTTCGAATGTGGCAGGTTATGTATATTCGTACAAATCAACCTGCATTAACTAGTGTGCACAATAAACCAAAAATCAGAGATCCTTGCGGTGTAATTGTGCCGTTTTTGAGGGAACATAACCTGAAGTATGGGCCTATTCTATTACAATTAGCTTTATTAGACCTATTATCGTGTACATCAAGAGAGAGCTGTTACGATTTGTGAATGGTTAGATAGAATGGATAATTCCACCTTCCACTCTCTGAGCGTGCCCATTAATTCCTGATGCTCTAGAGGAAGCCAAAAACACAACTATAGCGGATATCTCCTTAGGGTCAAGGAATCTCTGGAGGAGAGAGGTCGGTTCGTCCGTTTTAAAATAATTTTTGATTGCGTCTTCCTTTGTTGTTCCTTTTTCCTTTGCGAAACCTTCGATATAGGCTTCCACACCCTATATACTTTAGTTAAACAAACTATGAATCAAGAATTATCTTACTTCAGTCCAGGTAGGACCAGGTAGCACAGAGTTTACTGTTACACCTGGTACTCCTTTTGTTAGTTCAGATAGTCCTCTAGCTAAACCTATCATAGCAGTTTTGCTCACAGAATAAGGAATCATATGCGGGAGTGTGCGAATACCAGCATCGCTTGCTATCATCAAAATTCGCCCGCTTTGTCGCTCCAGCATCCCCTTAAGGAATCTTCTTGACAAACGAACAGCACTCATCACATTGATTTGAAAATAGCGGTCCCAGTCAGCATCAGTGTTCTCAAAAAAATCTTTGACCTCAAAAATGCCAACGTTGTTTACTAGTACGTCCAAAGGTTGATTCTGTGATTCTACAAAATCGAAAGCAAGTTGTTCGCCTTCAGCAGTTGAAAGATCCCCTGCGAGAGCGACAGCAGTCCCAAGAAAGTTTTCTTCATTCAAACTCGTAACAACTCGCTCAACATCTGCTTGCTTCCTTCCATTTATGATCACTGTTGCTCCGTTTTGCATAAACTCTTCCGCGATACATCTTCCAATACCTTTTGTGCTACCGGTGACCAACACTAACTTTCCTTGCAAACCCAAGTCCATTATCTAATGATAAAGAAAACTATATGAGCAAAGAAATTTATGTACGAACCCAATCAAAATAATGCGGAACAAAGCCGAAACCGAATCGGAACAATGCCGAAACGAAAAGATTTGAAAAAGAACTGTAACCAGAGAAAGAAGCTCAGGAAAGTACTAGGCAAGAACTTTCCATTATGCCATTATACGTCCACTAGGTCCACGAATGGAAGGAAACATCATCACTCAGGCTTTGGCTTCTAATCCTATTTTCCTCGAAGGACATGATTTTGATCTCTCAAGCCACGGGAGGAAAGCTAATGAGAGTGATG
>JANSYO010000138.1 GCA_024742395.1 Cytophagales bacterium | reverse complement strand
GATGGTGGTAGAAATGGAACATCCGTACTAGCAGGAGATGAATTTCTTTTGCCCTATTGGATGGGTAGATATTTGAAAATAATTGAATAATTTTTGAAACAATAATAACGAGGATTGGAAATGATATCGTAATATTGCGATATCATTATTTTTTGTAATGGGAATAACCAAATCAAATCTTTTTTCTGAAGAACAAAATGAATTAGCAAACGCTGCTAAAGCCTTTGCCAATCCTGCACGGGTAGCTATTATTCAATATCTTTTAAAAGCGAATGCCTGTATTAATGGAGATTTAGTTCAGGAGTTAGGGCTGGCTCAAGCCACCATCAGCCAACATTTGAAAGAACTCAAAGAGATTGGAATAATACAGGGTACTATTGAAGGGGCTAAGGTGAGTTATTGTATTAACGCCGGAAGATGGGCAGAAATTAAAGCTCAGTTTGATGAGATTTTTGGGCAGTTTACTCCTTCAGAAAAGACCGATTGTTGTTGATTTTTTTTGGTTAAGGGTATCGTAATATTACAATGGTTTAATAGGTTTAATTCATTTTATTCAAATGTCAAAAGAAGAAAAGATTTCTGAAATAACACTGTATCCTAAGCTATTAGAGGCAGTTTCTCTTGCCTCTAAACTACCAGTTTCTGAGGAGAGGAAGGAGGTTTTAAAGCCCCTTATTGAGTACATCCAAGATAAAATAAATAAAGTCAAAGAGGTGAATTTGAACTTCATTTGTACTCATAATTCACGTAGGAGCCAGTTGGCTCAAATTTGGGCAAAAACGGCAGCCGACTACTATGGAATTGCTATCAATAGTTTCTCAGGTGGAGTGGAAGTTACGGCGTTTAATGAACGTGCGGTAAAAGAAATAAAGAATTCAGGATTCAGGGTTTCTACAAAAGGTAGCTCAAATCCTGTTTATTTCGTTTTTAACTCTGAACATGCAGAGCCGTTGTCTGCATTTTCTAAACTATATGATGATCCTATTAATGCTTCCGGATCATTTGCAGCGGTAATGACTTGTTCACATGCCGATGAAAATTGCCCTTTTATTCCGGGCACCGAGAAACGTATAGCTGTACGTTACGAAGATCCAAAGGAGTTTGACAACACTGATCAGGAAGAAGAAAAATACAGAGAAAGATCGCTTCAAATAGCTTCTGAAATGCTATACACATTCTCAAATATTCAGCATAAATAAAATGAAGAAAAAACTTAGCTTCTTAGACTCCTACCTTACCTTATGGATATTTCTAGCCATGTTGGTTGGTGTAGCCATTGGGTATTTTGTGCCGTCTGTTTCTGATTCCATCAATAAAATGAGCAGTGGCTCTACCAATATTCCGATTGCTATTGGTCTCATTGTTATGATGTATCCTCCATTAGCAAAGGTCAATTATTCCTTGTTGCCTAAAGTATTTAAAAATGTTAAAGTCTTATCAATTTCCTTAATCTTGAATTGGGTAATTGGACCGGTACTAATGTTTATTCTGGCCATTCTATTCTTGAGAGATTATCCTGAATACATGGTCGGTCTTATTCTGATTGGCTTGGCACGTTGTATTGCTATGGTGCTGGTTTGGAATGATCTGGCCGAAGGTAGTTCAGAATACGGAGCAGGTTTGGTGGCCTTGAATAGTATTTTTCAGGTGTTTGCATATAGCTTTTATGCCTGGTTGTTTATTACTGTTTTGCCGCCATATTTTGGTTTTGAAGGTGCTATCGTGGATATATCTATTGCCACTATTGCAGAAAGCGTAGCCATTTATCTTGGTATTCCTTTTCTGCTGGGTATTCTAAGCAGATGGTTGCTTTTTAAGCTTAAAGGAGAAATCTGGTATACTGAGATATTTATTCCTACTATTTCGCCTCTAACTTTGATAGCTCTGCTTTTTACTATTGTGGTAATGTTTTCTCTTAAAGGTGAGCTGATTGTAGAAATCCCGATGGATGTACTTCTTATAGCTATTCCGTTATTGGTTTATTTTACCATCATGTTTGTGATAGGTTTCTTTTTCAGTAAAGCTATGGGAGCTGAATATGATAAAACAGCCTCAATAGCTTTTACAGCGGCTGGCAATAACTTTGAATTGGCCATTGCCGTTGCTATTGCGGTTTTTGGTTTAAATTCAGGTCAGGCATTTGCTGGGGTGGTTGGCCCATTGGTGGAAGTACCAGCATTAATTTTTCTGGTTCGGGTATCTTTTTGGCTGAAAAATAAATACTATAAAACAGTTTAATGAGAATAGCATTCTTTTCAGATATTCATGCAAATCTGCCCGCACTTGAGGCGACTCTTGAAGCCATTGATGCTTTAAAACCTGCTTCTGTGTACTGTCTGGGCGATCTGGTAGGTTATAATTATTGGGCAGAGGAGGTTTGCCAAATTATCAGAAACAGAGCAATTCCTACAATCATGGGTAACCATGACGAATACCAATCACAGGTAATTGTGGAAGGGGACAAATCTAACAAAGGTTTAACCAGAGATCTGCTAAGTTCCTCATCGGTAGATTTTCTAAGCAGCCTTCCCAAAACCATAGATTTGACCTTTGAGGTACATCAAAAGCCATTCAGAATCAAGATGGTTCATGGAAGTGTCTACCGAATAAATGAATATATCAGGAAGGATTATCCCGCAGATGAGCTTTTTGGTATGTTGCCTGAAACCGATTTGCTTTTTTGTGCTCATACACACTTGCCTTATTATAGAGAAATAGAGAAAGAAGGGATAAAAAAATATGTCATTAATACCGGTTCTGTCGGAAGACCAAAAGATGGAGATCACAGAGCTTGTTTTTGCATACTTGAAATCAACAAAAATGGAATTGTCCCGACTTTTCACAGAGTGGAATTTGATCTTGAAAAGGCTGTTTCAGGAGTTTCTTTAGGTGGTTTTGAGCCATCTTTGATACAGAAAATGTGTGAAGGCCGATAAAAGGTGTTTTCTTTTTAGACGAATGCTAAATGCGGAAGGCTCTTTTTATAATTAACCTTACTAGTTTAATATTCGTATTAATCATTGAAAATAATGCGGTAGTCTACTGATTTGCCTGAGCAATTAACAGGATAGAAAATAATTTCTAAATTTATTCATGCTCAAAATTCTCGTTTGTCTATCGCTGGTTTTCATCGCCTGTACTCAGTACTTTCCTGAAAATAAACATGGTTTTAAAGAAGACTTTAACCAGACGAGCTCGGAGTTTTTTCATTATGGAAGTTCTGGTACAAAAGCAGACTTTAAGTTTAAAATGGGAGTTAATTCTCCATCTGAAGACATGACAAAGATTGTGTCTATGAAAATTGACCCTGAAGAAGAAGCCGGTGCAGGCAAAGGTCCTGAAATCATCTCAAAAGAGGATACCCATTTTGGACAATATGCTGCCAGATTAAAAGTACCTGATGTTCGTGAAATACAGCCCAATGTAGGGGCGGTAGTAGGTTATTTTACTTACCAAAATGACAAAGAACTGGGTTTGAGTGAGATTGATTTTGAATGGCTCATCGCTGATCCAAGAATTATTTATGTTGGTACCTGGACAGGATTTTCACCGAATCTTCAGCGTGTAGGGAGAATTATTAACCTGGCTGAGGGGAAGATTCTGGAAACCATTTCAAAAGTGGGTTATGGCGGTGAAAAAACTCATCTTAAGGGCTTACAAAATCAACCTGAGCAAATACCTGCGATAAAAGACTATGACGCTTCAAAGCGGTTTTATACCTATGGCTTTGATTGGCATACTGACAAGATGCGGTGGTGGATGATTCATCCAACGACATCTGACACATTAGTTTTATGGGATTATCAGGGTTCTCGTTTGGGTATTCCTCAGCACGCTTCTAAATATCGAATGAACTTCTGGCATACGAATGATTGGGCTGTAGAAGGCAATCCAAATTCTTTGGAAAAACCAAAGAAACCATATGAACTGGAAGTAGATTGGATGTCGTATCAGGCCGAGTGAACTTTCTATTTGTTCTGATGCAAATCTCCTTACAATAAATAGACTTTCTATTCCTTTTTTAGGTTCTATCTTTGTTTTATTGTCTGAAGGCAATTACAAAGTACAGTGAATATGGTAAAGAAAAATAACAGGGGCACGCTTATTCATGTCATCTCATGGATTCTGATTTTTATACTGCCATATCTCAACTTCATTAGTAAACCCGAGGAGATACTCACAACTAATAAGGTCTTTCTTCTACTTCCTTTTTCCTTTATACTCTTTTTGTGTGGTATTTTTTATGCCAATCTATACTGGATAGCCCCCAAGTATCTCAATAAGCGATTAGGACTGTTGTATACAGTAATCATGTTACTTGGCTTCGGCTTGTTTATATTGTATAACTATGTAATTTTTAAATACATAATATTTCCGAGTGTTCCGCTGGAAGATAGACCTACTGAAGATGAGAGTCAACAATGGCGAACTGTTTTTAGATTTACTTTTCCATTTCTATTTTATGTACTTACGCTTCTAATTAGTAACATTTTACATCTTTTAAGCGAAAGAAGAAAAGAAAAAGAAATAAGTCGAAAAGTGGAATTTGAGAAAGTAGAGGCAGAGCTAAATATGCTTAAACTTCAAATTAGTCCTCACTTTCTGTTCAATACCTTAAACAATATTCGTTGGTTGGTTCGGAAGAAATCTGAAGACTCAGAAGAGTCCATTCTAAAACTATCTGAAATACTTAGATACATCATATACGATGTCAATACAGATAAAGTAACAGTCAGGCAAGAATCAGATCATCTGAGAAACTATTTAAAACTTCAATCTTTAAGAATTCAATCAGATGCCAGTATTGAATTTGAAGTAGAGTCTCGAACAGAGCAATATATGATAGCCCCTTTATTGTTTATTCATTTTGTGGAGAATGCTTTCAAATATGGAGTAGATGGTAGAAATACACCTGAAATCTCTATTTCAATTACAAGTGTGGATAATGGCTTGGTTTTTAAATGTCGCAATAAAATACTGAACCCCGGTAATACTTTGGAGAATCAGGGAGTGGGTATTTCAAATGTAAAAAGACGACTTGAATTACTATATACACAATCTCACGAATTGATTATTAATGAGAAGAATAACTATTTTGATGTAGAACTTAAGATTGAGCTTCATGAAAATTAAGTGTATACTCATTGATGACGAGCCATTTGCACTGGATATTCTTGAGGATGATCTTTTGTCTTTTGAAGACGTGGAAGTCATTGATAAATTTACCAACCCAATACTTGCTTTAGAGTTTTTAAGCAAGAAGGAAATTGATTTAATTTTCTGCGATATTCAGATGCCTGAGATGCTAGGCACAGACCTACTCAGAGGTCTGGGAAAGCCGCCTTTGTTTATTTTTACTACTGCTTATCAGCAGTATGCAATTGAGGGTTTTGAACTAAGTGCTATTGATTATCTCCTAAAACCTATTCGTAAAGAGAGGTTGGCTTTGGCACTGGAAAAAGTAAGAGGGCTTAGAGCACTTCTACAAAAAAACTCAAATAGTAAAGAGGAAGAAACGATCTCAATTAACGTAGAATACAAAAAAGTTAAACTTCTACTTGATGAAATACTGTATATAGAAGGCCTAAAGGATTATGTCAAAATCCATCTTAAAAACAGAGCGTATCCGCTCTTGACAAGAAGTAATCTCAAAGGAATGGAAAAAAGACTTCCTCAGGAAATTTTCATTCGTATTCATAACTCCTACCTTATTAATAAGAGTCAGGTGACAGCCTACAATAAGTCATCTGTAACCATTGATGAAGTAGATTTGCCTGTTGGGAAAACCTACGCAGAGCATTTGAATTTATGATTCATACCCATAATAATAGCTCTAATTTCTTCTATAATTAACTGATTTGTAATCTTTTCGAAAGTTTTCGCTTACACAGCTATACACTTTTGTACCATCGGTATACACTTCGTTTAAACGGTTTGTGACGCGGCAGCTGGTCATGTAGTTTTGACCCAAGAAAACAACGGAAACTTCTCCGAACCTCGATAAAAATTACAAAAATGAAAAGCAAAATTATTCTTATTCTACTCAGTTTAATAACATTTGGAGCCTACGCTCAATTTCCCGGAGGTGAAACAATGAAAGACCCGAATAAGGGGCACGTTTTTGGGAAAATAGTTAACCAGGAGGGTGAACCTGTAGAATTCGCCACTGTGATTGTCATGAAATCAGAACTAGACAGTACCACAAATGAAATGAAGGATGTGGTGGTTAAGGCACAAACTTCAGAAATGAATGGTGAATTTGATTTTGATAAGTTGCCCATGAGGTCTAAAATATACTTAAAAATTAGCTCTGTGGGTTATGCAGAGTTAAACTTCCCCATTGAATTTGATAAGCCTGACCCATCTTTATTCAAAGGTATGAAACCGGGTCAAATTCCTGACCCATCGGTAATACAGGAGATTATGGCAGGTTTTAATAAGGATCTAGGCAAATTAACTCTAGAATCTGATACTCAAATGCTGGAGACAGTCACCGTAAAGGCAGCGAAAGCATTAATGGAAATGGATATTGACAAGAAGATATTCAATGTAGAGAAAAATATTGTGACCGCTGGTGGTACGGCTGTCGAAGTAATGAGAAATATACCCTCTCTTCAAGTAGATATTGATGGCAATGTAAAGCTTAGAAATGCAGCTCCCACGTTGTTCATTGACGGTCGTCCTACGACATTAACTTTAAATCAGATTCCCGCAGATGCCATTGAAAAGGTTGAAGTTATTACCAACCCTTCTGCTAAATACGATGCTTCAGGAAGCATGGCAGGAATCCTGAATCTGGTTCTAAAGAAAAACAAGAAAAGTGGATACAATGGAATGCTTAACATTGGTGCAGATAGCTACAATGGAGCCAATACCATGGCAAACTTTAGTGTTAGGCAAGGTAAATTTAACTTTTCTCTAATGGGAATGGGCATGAAGATGAATACGAATACCACCGGTTTCAGCGAAAGAAGCAGCAATATAGGAGGAATAGATGCCTTAAGTTATCAGGATATAAATAGCAAGACAAATGGACTGTTGGGTTTCGGAAGACTAAGCCTAGACTACGATATAACGAATAGAACTTCTGTAAGCCTTGGGACTGTAATTGGAGGGGGTAAATTTAGTCCAGATGAAAACATTTTGATCACAAACACTGTAAATGGTCTAACTACGCTAAGTAACAGACTTTCTGAGAGTACCAGAGAATTTAAGCCCAAAGGTGTTCAGGTAGGATTTATGCATAACTTTCTTAATGAAGGCGAACAGTTGACGGCAGACTTCAATTATTTCGGCGGAACGAACTCAAATGATGGAATTTACACAACGAATTATCTAACCGATGGCAACCAGATTACCGGAGTTCAAATTCAGAAAAACCTGGGAATGGGCACCAATGACTTTATGACGGCACAGATAGACTACGTAAAACCATTTGCAAATAAGATAAAGCTTGAAACGGGTTTGAGGGCTCAAATAAATAACCTAAATAACACGAATGATAACAGTTTGAAATCTGTAGACTCAGAAATCTTTGAGGATATCAGTTCAGCTTCAATAAATTTTGACAGTAAGAATAGTGTATACGCAGCCTACGTATCTCTAAGTGGTAAGGTAGGGAATTCGTTTTCGTACAAAGCAGGCCTGAGAGCGGAAAGCTCTTTTTATGACGGAAAGTTATTAAACACTGGTCAGGAGTTCAGCAATTCTTATCCTGTCAGCCTATTCCCTTCTGTATTCCTAAGTAAGGACTTAAGTAAAACAGATCAGATTCAGCTGAGTATTACCAGAAGAGTGAACCGACCTAATTTCTTTCAATTGATTCCGTTTATTGATTACAGTGACAGCCTGAATATCACAAGAGGTAATGCCGATTTAGTACCTGAATTTACTACATCAGCAGAGCTTTCTTACAGCAAAACCATAGGAACTGGAACATTTCTGGCAAGTGGATATTATAAGTATACCGATAATCTAATAACGAGATATTTGAATCAAGAGGTTAATCCAATAAGCGGAAGCCTTGACTTAATCAATACCTATATAAATGCCAATTCTAGCGAGAATTATGGTTTAGAATTGACCTATACAAACAAGATTGTGAAATGGTGGGATTTTACGGCCAATATGAACTTTTATAATTCAAGAATTAACACAGAAAACATTGAAAGCAGCGTTCAGGCAGATCCGCTTTGGACGGCCTTTGGGAAGATTAATAACAATTTCAATTTGAAGG
>JANSYO010000184.1 GCA_024742395.1 Cytophagales bacterium | reverse complement strand
TCTTGCGTGTCATCATAAAAAGTTTGATATCGCCGCTCGTCTTATTTCTAAACGAGCTGATGTTAAGAAAGCTTCACAAAAGGGTACGAAAAACAACTGGGATCATCAGTAGTGAAATTAACCATAGCATAATAGGAAATACACCGCTACATTTACTTGTAGCTCGTAGGCCTTCCCCGAATGAATATTCGAAGCTTTTTACCCTGATTGAAGATATTATAAAGAGAGGAGGTGATATAAATGCTCAAAACATGGCGGGGGACACTCCTTTGCATTGTGCTGTTGCTTCCGAGCCAACTTTCATGTGGTTATTACGATATTCCGCTGATTACTCCATATACAATAGGTAAGCAGAACAGAAACATCATGGGATGTAAAATTTACTTTCTGGTGCAGGAGAGGCGAAACTGTTTTACATTCTGCTGCCCGCTGTGGTTCGAAAGAGTTTATACTTTTTCTGTTGAGCATCAATGCTCCATGCTTTCGGCCATCTAAAATTGGCACACCTGCGTTCTATGCGAATGCTGCTGGGAAAGATGAAATCGCGGAGATTTTAGAAGACGCAAGGAAGCAGTCTGCATTGACACTTGAGAATTCTATGATTATCAACGGAAAGGATGTATTGATTTCTAGATTGATGGAGTATAAGGAATCGCTGCGAATTGCAGAGCCGAATGATTCGAGGAAGTTTGAACTTCGTTTGGCTCCTGTTAGCTGCGCGCAAATAGACTTGGCATCGAAGACAGTGCAATACAAAATTTCCAAAATAGAGTTGATCAACCAAGTTATAGAACTCAACTATTCAGTATTACCAGAAGCTAAAAGCCCAAAAACTAAATCAAAGCAACGCATGCGAAGCTCTACCTCCAGAGTAAGAAAGTTAAAATCTCCTAGTCCAAGGAGCCGCGTGCCAACATTATCAATGCCCTGGGAGGGAGTTCTGCGATTCCCAGCTGAGGGAAACTTCACGGATTCCAACTGGGTCAGTGAGTTTTGTAAACTTCACGCAGATCGAATCAATTTCTTAAGTAAGGACAAAGATGATGTATTCCTTGATAGTGTTTATGCTATTGGAGTATATTCCGATCATTTGACTCGTTTCTCATTATACTTCTCTTCTGGTCCCACTTGTGCGTAACTTATAATACCTCGCATCTAGCATTAACTACTACTTATAGTACACTTTGCAGCAAAATCAGATGCAATTCGCAAAGTATTACTCTGTAAGTGACTTTGATCTTTAATGCTTGTTGGAATAACTCTATTTAGTTATTGTGTCCGGTACAGGTAAAACTATTCAATTTGTTGATGGCCAACCTTTGCTTTCCCTATTAGAAAGTTGGGAAAATCGAGAAATTAACGCAGAGTTGGAATCTCAAATGAAATCAAAGCCGCGTAGACATAGTTCTGTGACTAACGTAGCTACAAAGATTCTATCAAGAAATTCGGTGTCTCCTCGAGGGGATTCCCGCAACGTTATAGAAAATGTAATATCTCGCGTGCATAAGCCTATGCTGAACGAAAGTGGACACATTTTAAGCAGTACACACTTTGCATCATCTAAATTTAAGAGGAACTTTTCCTCTCGGACAGTGATGAGGCCAGAAAATGATTTCCGCTTTTTATTTGTTTCTGGTTCCATTCGTGATTTGCTCACGTATGGAATTCTTCATTCAGGCAATAACAAGTTTGGTAAGCCTATCATATTATCAAGACACTTTTAATGAAACGTACAATAGAGGGGAACAACGATGTGGCCTCTATTTACTCGGGCTACTATCGCTTCTGTACTCCTGCTGAAATAATTTCAAACATCAAAGAGCTTTGGCCAGAACACGTAACCACTCTATGGACGTCTCCTTACGATGAAGTGCCAGTTGAAACTCAGTATGGTCTTCTTTTGAATCTTTGCTGAGTCTAATAATGCAACAGGCTGTTCGCATTTCTGAGAGGTTTCATAAACTCTCCTTTTGTGTTAGAAGACAAAAAGGCGGAATTAAAGTTTAGAGAACAGCTCATGGAGTTGTATGAGGAACTTATCCCATTACCTAGTAATGAGAATTCAATTGCAAAGATCCGTGCAACATGGACTCAAATGAATCAAAAACAATTTAAAGGCATTATATTTAGATATTGTGATTTGCCATCCATTCTAGGATGCTCAGCCGAGTACGTAGTTGTGAAAGTTAGTGATGTTTTCACTTATCAGCGCAAAGCACAACTTTTACTTTCGACTTGTTGAGCTACAATACGGACGAAGTAGTTTACCAAATTATCCATATAGAAGCAGATTTATACAGGCAACTACAAGTAGTAGAATTGCTGGATCTTCGCTATCAAAAACACAAAGAAAAATTTGCTTGTTCTATTAACAAGTTACATGCGTTTTCAAACAAGGTTTGTTTCAGTGATATCGGATACCTAGGTTAACAAGCAACAGATGTATCTATTAGTACCAACGAGTATTTTATCTTCCGATGATCCCAAGAAGCAAATCACCACACTTAAGCGCTGGATCGTTATTGCTGAGGTATTGTGCTAACAAAATTCTTCCTCTTACTTATTCAACTGCTAGAATCTCTTCCAATTGAACGATTACAATTCCACAATTCAAATCATAAACGGGATCACTGAAACTTCGGTTATGCGCTTGGACCATCTAAAAGGAGTATGTACATGATACGCCAGTGGCGATTACTAACAACTAGTTTGCAGAGTTTGTCCCCAAAGTGGATTGAAAGATTCGAAAAGTTGCGGGAAGTTTTTTCACAAGATGAAAGCTATGCGCATTATCGGTTGCTACCAATGGAACCCCCTTGTATTCCTTTTATTGGAGTAGCACTAAAAGATTTGGTGTACGCGTGTGAAGCTAACTCAGACTACACGGATACTGAAACTATCAATTTTCCAAAGTTGCGTCTAAT
>JANSYO010000154.1 GCA_024742395.1 Cytophagales bacterium | reverse complement strand
GCTCGAACCAGGGACCACCTGATTATGAGTCAGGTGCTCTAACCAACTGAGCTATAGGTCCTAATTTCTTGTATTTTTAAAGGTTTTTTTCCTTTGGTTATCCTAACTCCTTACCTGTAAATCTTGAATCTCAAATCCTTACATGGAGAAAGATATTCCGCTTTCTTAAAAGCGAGTGCAAAGATAAGCTTATTCCTAATTTTTATCAAAACAGAAACATAAATCTTATTAAAAAAACTTGAAGAACTGACTTTTTTTCTGAGGACAGAAATAGTAAACCGTTGATTTCATGTCTGATGCGTAATTATTTCCACATTCTTCTTTGATTTTGATTTGGAACAAAGTTTTACGTCTAAACTGAAAAACAGAAATTATGAAAAAGTTGTTAATCGTAAAATCCATCTTCCTATGTTTATTACTAGCTTCATGCGTCAATGCGGATGGAGACGCAGAATCAGGAAAATCTATAGAAATAAGTGAGGATGACGAAAATTTTGGAACCGAAGAAGTGTATACACCAGATACCTTTGAACCGGACGAGGCAGCAGTAGATAGTCTCGGAAATAGTGTAGTGGAATAAAGAATTTCTAAAGTATCACAAGTTTCTTGAAATAAACATCTCTTTTTGATGGGCCTTGAATACCAATGAGGTAAAGGCCGGGTATTAGTTTTGAGACATCGATAATTTCATTTGATTTTATATTGCCGGATATAATCTTATGATGGCTATTATTAAGTATGAAATACGAGTAGCTGTAGTTTTCTTGTAAGCCAGTTAGTTTAATTGATCGTGATGCGGGGTTGGGGGAAATTGAAACTTCAAATTCAGGTTCTTTACTTGAGAGCAAAAGAATTTGTGCAGGTTCAGAAGATAAACTGGTACAACCAAATTCATCTCTGACAAAAACCTTATATATACCATTGAGGGTAGCGGTCAAACTATTTGAAACAATAGAGTCGATCTCGATATCATTCAGGCTCCAATGGTACTCATAAGAGGGAGCAATACTTAGTTTGAAACCTTGATCTATCCTAATTATAGGTTGCGAAGGGTTTTTCTGAAACAGGCAGTCGTCTTGATCATTATTTATCCCATCCCCATCTCTATCTATATCACACAGGTCGCCGATATTGTCCTTGTCGAAATCATCCTGTTCAATGTTAGCATGTAACGGGCAGTTGTCCTCAAAGTCATATAATTGATCACCATCTACATCGGCAATTTTAACCTCGGTTTGCCTAGATTCTGAAATTGGCGAGCTAATTCGAATGTTAAACTGGAAATTGCTTGCCTGAAAGAGTTCTAGCATGTTTAAGTCAAACGAGATAGTTTTTTCCTTGGTAGAAGTCTTAATTAGTGGCGTGGAAGAATCTTCATCCACTAGAAAGAACTCGTAATCACAAGCCGAACAATTTTGGACGATATCCTGATCCATTACAAAGTTCAGAGTGGCATTCTCAATATATAGTGAATCTACAACCGGAGAATCGATTTGCTCAGCAATCTCTACCTCATGAAAGGTAAATGCAGGCATACCCACCTTATTTTTAATTACAGAACCATTAAAAGTAGGAGAGAAATTATCTTGAAAATAGGCAGGCAAATAACTAATAATATTTTCAGGAAGATTTTTGTAATACAAGAAAATTGTTTGTTCGTCATAAGATGCAATGCTATCTACAAAGCCTCTTGTAAAACCTGAATAAAAATATTCACTAAGTTTTCGTTGATAATTTCCAAAATCAATAACTCTATCGAATTGAATTTCTCTATCAAAGAATACTTTCAACCTCCTTTCTGAAGGCTCATGGACTATTTTAAGCAGGTTAGGGGCAGCATTTTCTATATGGCCTTTTTTGTCTTTTAAGTTTAGAAAAAGTCTTGTAGCCAGTTTTTTATAACCCTCAATATTGTAATGCAAACCATCAAAGTCTGGTGAGCTGATGCCATTAGCCGGAATCACAGTTACATCCTTGTATTCATCTTTAAAATGCCTTTGAAACTCCCGGAGTTTTCCTGCAGACCAATTAGTGTGGTCATTCATTATATTTAATTGAAAAACATAAAACTGCTCTATGGGCGGATAATCTTCATGTATTTCCTGTTTCAAATTTCGAAAATGCTCCGGATATTGGTCAACTACGAAGTCATTGGTAATGGACTCAGTTTCGCCCTGAAACCATATTAATCCTTTGATAGATTTCACTTTACTTTCAATGACCCTTTTTAGAAGTAAGCCATATAAAGTTTCTATATCTGTGTGATTGCTTTCGTTTCGTTTCTTTAAAAGCTCTATGCCGGCACCACCTTCTGCACCGTTAATAACTAGTACAGGAACTTTAAATTCAGCATTAACAAAGGTGGTAAACCATTTTGCAAGACTCCCTAATTCGGGAAAAGTACCATCGTGCCAACCATCATCTTCATTGCTTTGAAAGTAATTGTAAACGTAATTTCTGGTAAATCTCTTATCAATGACCTTATTGGTTTCTTCATAACCTGCATACGCCAAGGCATTTGATTGACCGTAAAAAACGTAGACATCACCGGATAAAACTTTATCGGCAGATTTTATTAATGTTGAATCTTTTGAATTAAAGGCATAAAGTTTAAAGCTGTATTCCTTCAGAGCAGCTGGTATGGGGACTTCTAGTTGAAAGCTTTGATTGGCTTGATTGATAGACCTACTTACAGTCTGGAAAAGAGAATCATTTGAATAAACCTTTAGTTTTATCTCCTGAATTCCTGAACTTCCCACTGTTCCTTTAATAATCACTTTAGCGTAATTGTCATCTCCTCGGCTGTAAAGCTGCAAATCCTCGGGGAATTCAGTTACAGTCACTTGAGCACAGAGATTGAGACATGTGCTAAAAAGGCATGTGAAGACGAAATATTTATTTAATATCGTCAAAAACGATAGTGGAATTAGTTTTTCGATGGTCTTAGCTTTAAAGTACCTCAAAACTAAGTAGATTTTTCTAACCCTCTATGCCATTTTTGTATGTTTCTAATGCTCTCTCTCTGGCTACCTTATGATCTACAATTGGCTTGACATACTTCTCTGTGCCATATTCAGGAACCCACTTTTTAATATAGTCCATTTTCTTGTCGAATTTTTCTTGCTGGGTATAGGGGTTGAAAACTCTAAAGTAAGGGGCAGCATCACATCCTGTGCCAGCTGCCCATTGCCAGTTTCCGTTATTAGCAGAGAGCTCATAATCCAATAACTTTTCGGCGAAATAGGCTTCTCCCCATTTCCAGTCAATAAGTAGATGTTTACATAAGAAACTTGCCACCACCATTCTTACACGGTTATGCATATAACCCGTTGTGTTTAATTCTCTCATGCCGGCATCTACAATGGCGTAACCGGTTTGGCCAGTACACCATTTTTTAAATTCTTCTTCATTATTCCTCCATTGTATACCATCATATTTAGCTCTAAAGTTATTGTTCACCACTTTAGGGAAATGATAAAGGATTTGCATAAAGAATTCACGCCATATTAATTCACTGAGAAAGACGCTTTCCTTAGAACCAAGACTACTAATTATATTTCTTATACTGACTGTACCAAATCTCAAATATGGGCCAAGATGACTTGTTGAATCTTTAGAAGGGAAATTTCTTGTTACGCCATAGGATGAAAGGTTATCTAACTGAAAATTAGGTACTTTTATCTCTGATTCTTCAAATCCCAGCTCATTAAGCGACGGAAAGGAAAATACTTTCTGATAAAAACTCACTTTTGATGGTAGATTTTGAGGCTCAAAATCTGTCTTGTTAAATGTTGCCAGCCACTTGTTTTTATAAGGTGTGTATACCGTGTAAGGGTTTCCATCATCCTTTAAAATGTCATTCTCCTCAAATATTACCTGATCTTTGTAACGCTCAAATTTTATCCCTTTTTCTTCTAATATATCTCTTATTGCCCCATCTCTTCTTCTTGCATAGGGTTCATAATCTTTGTTAGTGAAGACCTTGTCAATTTCGAATTCTTTGAGTAGTTCTCCCCATACTTCCTCTGGTTTTCCCTTCTTAATGAGCAATGAACTATCCTGTTCTTGTAATTTTTCATTGAGGGCCTCAAGGCTCTGGTAAATGAAACTTATTCGTGCATCGTCTTTTGGCAGATTTTCAATTATTTCAGTATCGAAAATAAAGAGACATAAGACAGGATTCTTCTCTTCTAAAGCCTTAATTAAAGCAGTATTGTCTTCAATTCTTAAATCTCTCCTAAACCAGAAAATATTGATCATTTTACGTCTACTTAGTTTTTTATGACTGAAATTCCACCATCTACCTGAAGAATTTGTCCGGATATCCATGATGACTCATCTGTTAACAAAAAGGCGGCCGCCGATGCGATGTCTTCCGATTTTCCTATACGTTTTAAAGGATGCCGTTCGGCATTGGCTTCAATTTTTTTATCTGAGTTTAGAAGTTTATCGGCCAAAGGTGTATGTGTAATAGACGGTGCAATGGCATTTACTCTAATCGAAGGTGCCAGCTCAGCAGAAAGAGCCCGGGTTAAGCCCTCAATAGCTCCTTTTGAGGCAGCCACCTGAGCATGAAAGGGAAATCCGGTTTGCACCGCTACGGTAGAAAATGTAAGCACTGAGGCTGATGAAGATTTCTTCAAACTTGCCATAGCCGCATTTAAAATTCGCGTAAAACCAACAACCTGTAATTTAAAGTCTTCAATAAAATCAACTTCTCTAAACCTTGAGAATGGTTTTAAATTAATGCTTCCCGGGCAATAGGCCAGTCCATCCAATTTTTCTGGAATAAAACTTAAATCTGCAGCCTCATCCAAAACGTTCAGTTTGTGGAAATTGATGTCTGAGTCTTGCGGGGAAGTCTTATTATAGGTGCCAATCACCTTGTGACCAAGACTGTAAAGTTTTTGGGCCAGTGACAGACCAATGCCACTACTGGCTCCAATGATTAGATAGGTTTTCATAATTAATAAACATGTAGCTACATAGAATAGTTTTACTAAGAAGGAAATAGTCCTCCTTATTCATATACAGGTTTTTGCTTGAATTGGATTTCCATTTTCTATTTTTGCAATTCTTTATGACAAACAAGCTTAAAATACTCAATGATCCGGTCTATGGATTCATAAAAATTCCTAATGACCTGATTTTTGATTTATTAGAACATCCATATTTTCAGAGGCTTAGGAGAATTAAACAGCTGGGGCTTGCTGATTTTGTATATCCAGGAGCATTACATTCAAGATTTCAGCACGCTCTGGGAGCTATGCACCTCATGAGCCAAACCCTTGATTCTTTAGTTTCGAAGGGTGTCTTAATCATGGATGTAGAAAGAGAAGCTGCTCAAATAGCCATATTGCTTCATGATATTGGACATGGTCCATTTTCTCATGTTTTAGAATATACTCTTTTAGATGATATTGCTCATGAGGAAATTACCTTAATGATTATGGAACGCCTTAATAAGGAATATCAGGGGCGTCTAAAAATGGCCATTGAAATATTTACCAACTCTTACGACCGACCGTTTTTCCATCAATTGGTTTCTAGCCAATTAGATATGGACAGAAT
>JANSYO010000128.1 GCA_024742395.1 Cytophagales bacterium | reverse complement strand
GGTGGAGCCGCCTCATCTACAAAATGAAATCCTCTTTCTCCGGTTTGCTCAATAAGCTCTTCCATTCTGTCTACCAAAATTTTTGCAGCAATAGGCTCATAGAGTTTTATATAGTCTAAGGAGATGTCGCAGAAGGTGCATTTTCCCCAGTAGCAGCCGTGAGCCATGGTGAGTTTGTTCCAGCGTCCATCACTCCAGAGGCTGTGCATGGGATTAGCAATCTCTATGACTGATATATATTTTTTAAGCCATAAATCTGAATAATCAGGCGTGCCTACTTCTGCCTGTTTGTAGTCAGGTTTTGTGCACTTATTATTATAGAACACCTGATTGTCTACCAGTTGAAAAGTTCTTTTAAGTTCAGGATTAGCTGTAGTAGACAATACATGTTGGCATAATTCTTCCAGCGGTCTTTCGCCATCATCTAAACAAATGAAATCAAAAAACTCAAAAACCCTCACGTCAGAAACAGACCTGAGTTCAGTATTGGCAAATCCACCGCCCATGGCAATTTTGAGAGAGGGAAATCTATCTTTTATAAATTGAGCACACCTGAAGGCACTGTACAAATTACCGGGAAAGGGCACCGAAAAGCACACTAGTTTAGGACTCACTTCCTGAATTCTTTGTTCCAGAATTTCAAGTGTGATTTGGTCAATCAGACTTACCTCACCTTGAAGGTAGTTGTACAATTCATCAAAAGAATTAGCACTTCTACCCAGTCTTTCGGCATACCGGCTAAAGCCAAAATTATCATCCAGGCATTCTTTAATAAAATCTGAGAGGTCTTCCAGGTAAAGAGTGGCGAGGTATTTTGCTTTGTCCTGATCTCCCATACTACCGAAAGCCCATTCCAGGTCATCTATCTGATCAAATCTGGAAGCTTGGGGTAGGAAACTCTCCGTACAGATTTGCTTTGCCAGTGCGGGGTTTTGACCCTGAAGAAAAAGAATGACCTCGTCAATTGTCTTTATATACTCTCTTCTTAAACTAAATATCCTTTCAGAGTTCTCAGAATCTATGGTCTGATTTTCATCAGCCAGCATGAAAACTTCTTCAAGACCAGACTTACTAAAGAGTTCTAAAATGACTTCAATCCCCAAATCCATTTGAAAAGCCGAAATGCCCTTTGTATTAAGAAAGCCTTTGATATAAGGCGTAGCCGGGTAGGGGGTATTCAGCTGAGTGAATGGTGGCGTAATAAGTAGGAGGTCTTTCAAAGATACTTTCGATTAAGCTGCAAAGTACGGTGATTTCTATGATGAAAGCGAGGCAGCCGGAAACCGAAAATTACACGGGTAATGTCAAGGTGAATTCTGATCCTTTGCCTGACTCTGAAAGAAAGGAAACTGTACCACCCAATTCTTCCATAATACGTTTTACTATACTAAGTCCTAAACCGGTGGAGGCTTCATTCTCAGTAGGGCTGGCTGAGGTTTGACCATATTTAGAAAAGAGTTTTGACTGCTCTTCTTTAGGAATGCCAATGCCAAAATCCTTGACAGTGAAGGTAAAAGAAGATTCTTCACGGGCCAGATACACAAATACTTCAGAATTTCTCTTTGAAAATTTCAAGGCATTTGATATCAGGTTTTCCAAGGCTCTTCTCAAAAGATTGGCATCCGTCAGGAGAGTGAAAAACTCCATGTTGTCAAATGTCTCGTCCTTGGCAAGGTATTTTCCCTGTACGTAGAGCTGAATATTGATTTCTTTACCACTGGAGGCGGGTTTGAAATCCTCAATTAATTCTCTCACCAAATTAATGGAGTCGGTATTGGTTAGTTCTACCTGATGATTATTTATTTCAGATTTCTCAATATCGAGTATGTTGTTTATCATCTGTTGGCCATACAGGGCGGTACGAGCCACCATTTCTGTGGCTTCAGCCACTTTTAAAGGCGATTTATTGAGATTGTCCTGAAGTGTTTTGTTCCACAATGCAATGGTATTAAAAGGGCTCCTTAAATCATGAGAAACAATACTTATCAGATTATTTTTTTCTGAATTAAGCTCCGTAAGTTTATCTTTTTGTTGGTTAATCAACTCATTCTGGTGGGCCAGTTGCTGGTTTTTTTTCCGGTTTTTCTGCAGAGCAAAAATAACCCCGGCCACAATTAAACAGGCAAGAATCAGAAAACTCAACAGAACCCACCGCCGTTGTTTTTCCGTTTGAAGCTGAGCATTTAAAACCTTGTTTTCTACTTCACGTTCTTTGGCATTGAATTCTTCTTGCAGTTCATTAATCTTCTTATTCGTTTCAAAATTGATTAATTCTTGCCTGATTTCTGATGCGGCTTTATAGAATGATAAGGCCAGAGCTGGCTCACCCGTTTTTTCATAAATATGGGCCAAATCCTGAGAGGTTTCCATCTCCCGCTCTTTTGATCCCAGTTCATTAGCAAGTATCAGACACTCTTTCAGCAGTGCTATAGCCTCTTTCTCTTTTCCCTGAGAATACCTGATACCCGCCAGATTATTGAGGTTTGACCATTTGTCGGCTTTGGAATCTTTATCTTTCAGATATTCCAGATTTTCAAGCGTGATTTTTTCTGCTTCGTCATACCTTTCCAGACTGACCATTAGTGAGGCCATATTGATTTGCAGGTCGGCTATACCTCTTAAATCTCCCAGTTCTTTTTTTATGCCTAAAGACTTTGAGTAACAGATAAGAGCACTATCCAGGTCATCGAGTCTTTTGTACACTATCCCCAGATTATTGTAAAAAGTAGAGAGTCTTTTTGGATCATTTTTTCCTAATAAAGGATTGTCAATGGCTTCTTGGTATATGGCTTTGGCTCTTTGATTTTGGTTTGTGTGTATGTACACTGCCCCCATATCATTGTAGGCCATGTTGATAGAAAATGAGTCTTCTGCTTCTTTGGCTTTCTGTAATAATTCCAGATAGGTAGCCAGAGCTTTGTCATAATTTCCTTCATACTCATGTGCCCAGCCTTCAAAACGAAGTGCATAAAACTCACCGAGCTTGATTCCCGATTTTTTACCAATGGCCCGCAGTTCATTTGCCGAAATTCTTAATGAATCTATTTTTGAGTCATCGAAATACTGTGTTTTTAGGAATATTGAGTCAATTTTCTCTAAAGGACTTTGCTGTGCTTTTACAGCATAAGTCAGCAGGGAGAGAAATATGACTATTAAAACTCTCATTTAGATCAAGTTATTCTTTACCGCTATTTTTACCAGCCCCACAATATTGTCAACTCCTAACTTCACCATAATGTTTTTCCTGTGGCTATCTACTGTACTCACACTTACAAAAAGACGTTGAGCTATTTCTGCACTGGAGAGTTCCTGGGCCACAAGTTTGAGTACTTCTACCTCCCGGGAGCTCAGTAATTCAAGAGTTTTGTCAGATGGCAAAGTGACTGTATTTATTTCCTTGGTTTTGCCATACCTTTCTGTGAAGTAGGTTTTACCCTCAGCCACAGTTCTAATGGCTTCTTCTAATATTTCAATAGGGCTGTCCTTTAGCAAATACCCTTGAATACCCAGCTTATTAAGCTTGTTAAAATACCTGTTTCCTCTGACCAAGGTTAGGTAAAGTATCTTTAAATCGGGCTGATGTTTTCTAATTTGTTTGAGCAATTTTTCTGGCTCAATATCTGGCAATTGTAAGTCAAGTAGTAGAACATCAATGTTTTCAAGCGGCAGGCTATCAAGAAGCTCTGAGCCTGAGCTACACGTCTTTTCTACCTTGAAGTCAGGAATTTCAGTAAGAAGACCTTCTAAGCCCCTTAAAAATATTTCATGATCATCAGTTAGTACCAAATGCAACATATCAATTCTAAACTTTACTACAGCCCAGATCAAATATAGTTTTTTGAATGAGAAATCGGGGTTAACGGCAAAATACTTTCAAGATAAACACTCATGAATAAACAGAACCTGCTTTATATTTTCAATAATATGAGAAAGATTATCTTCCCTTATGAATGCTGGTCATATGTCCTGAAAATGTGGTGAATGATATTTAGTAAACTAAAAATAAAAACCACTATGAAGAAAAAATGGATGTATTTGGGATTGCTGATTACTGCCTTTGGATTGAACTCATGTGAACTCATTGACAATATAAAGGCTGATGGCAAAATTGGAGGGAGTACCACACCGATGTCTGAGGTTGGCAATACCTTTACAGTTTCTGGTTTGGCAGAAGCCACAAATGTGACGGCAGCAGTTACCGCTTTAGAGGGTGACGTTTCAGAAGTAGCTATTTCAATGACTTTGACTGATCCTACTGCTAAGGAGATAGCCAAAGCTATTCCGGATTTGAACTGGGAAGGAGACAAGATCAGCGTTAAGAGAAAATACCGTATTACAGATGAAGGTATTCAGAGTGTGCATGATGAGGGAAATCTCACAATGGTCAAATATGATGATAAAGTAGGAGATACTTACAGTCTGAAAATGAATGGTAAAAATGTGAGAAGGGAAATAACCAGCAAGTCAACCGACGATGATTACCCATACGCTTTTTTCGATATCAAGGTGTTAAAAGTAGAAGAGACCGGAAGGGGCTTACCCGGAGTTTCAAAATTGGTTTACTTTCTGAATCATAGGTTTGGTCTGGTAGGCATTCGGGTCGACTTTGAAGATGGCAGCCAGCGTGAATTCAATGTATTTAGCTTTAAGGAAAATAGCTAATATGAAATTCATAAAAATAAACAGGCATGCCAATGAAATAGCCTTTCTGGTGCTATGGGCACTGGGAGGCTTACTTCTTTATTTATATTTCTATGGAGTCAGGCCCGGATTTCTGAATGTCTCAGTGCCTGCAATTGCCAGTACTTATCTGGAGAAACGCTACTTTTTAGTGGTACAGACAAATTTACTCGACGAACTTGCTTTTGCCTGCTTCATAGGCGGACTGTATGCTTTGTTCTTTTTAGGGCTTCGTCACAGCAGTAGTATTTCCTTTTTTGAGGAGGCCTTTTATTTTGCTGTAAAATGGTCTTTACTGTTATTGCTGGTTTTCTATTTCTTGTTTTACGGATATGTGGCCTTGTTGGCATTGGTCTTTGGTCTGGTGGTTTTCTTCCTCATGTTTTATATAAAATACAATTATTCCTGATGCCATAACATAAAAACCTGTACCAGCTACACTGTTTAAGTAGCCAGCTATTTATCAAATCTTTTTCGGGGCAACAGCAATGTCTTTTTTTGATTATCAAAAGAGTAATAACTATTTAATTAGATGATCATGAAGAAGTTAACGCTAGTTTTTTTATTTCTTTCCCTGTTCTCATTAATCTCGTGTGAAACCAAAGAGCCGGAGCTTCCACTTGCAGACCAGGTTCAGGGAAATTATACTTTCAATTTAGTCAAAGGAGATGCCGCTTCACTTAGCCTTCCGTTTGTTAATGCCGATGGCGAAACATTATCGGCAAGAGCTGTGGTATCGAAAGTGACTGATACAAGCCTTAAAATAGTTTTCATTACTACTCGTGATAATGGATCTGTTCGCTTCAGTGAGCCTGAGATTCTGGAGCCATTTACCATTTTAAAAGAAAATGAGGCCATTGTAGGATCTTATCTTAAACAAAAGGTAGAATTTGCCGGTACTGAAATGTCATTAATACTAACTTATACCGATGGATCAGTACTGACTTATAGTGGACCGAAGGATTTATAAAAAAAGTGTAGGCAGGGTTTATCTTACGTCTTGAAGAACATCAAGTAACTCCCACATCATTAGGGCTGTAGCACCCCAAATCCACTGGCCTTGAATGTCAAAACCAGTGGTTTTTAGTTTCATGCCTCTTACGTCAATGTATTTTTTAGTCAGTATATCAGGATTGCTGATTTCAGAAAGCGGTATTTCATGAATGGCCGCTACTTCACGGGCGTCGGGGAAAAAAGGAGGCTTGGTATCCAGAACGCCTACTATTGGTTTTACCCAGTAATTAGAGGGTGGAATATAAAGTTCACTTAAACTACCAAGAATCTGTACATCCAGAGCTTTTAATCCTATTTCTTCTTCGGCTTCTCTCAGGGCGGTTCGTTCGTACGATTCATCTACTTCTTCCATTCTGCCTCCCGGAAAGGCCATTTGGCCACCGTGCGTGCCGTCATACGGAGGTCTTAGAATTAAAGGAATAAAAATGTCGTTTTGGTCTGGGTAAAGAGCTATCAGTACCGCACTCTTTCTTATTTTGCTGAAGTCTCTTACCTCTCGGTCAATGAACTTACTGCCGGTCATTGAATAGAAAGGCTCATGCCCAGGGAGCGGCTGCTTAAGCCTGTTTTTCAATATATTTTTGAACTGCTGGAAATCTCTCATGACTTAGATTTTTTAGCATACAAATTCACGGCTGCCTCGGCACATTTCTCACCATCTACTGCCGCACTGATGATTCCGCCGGCATATCCGGCCCCTTCTCCACAAGGAAACAGCCTTTTAGTACTAATATGTTCCAGCGTTTCTTTATCTCTTGGCACTCTTACAGGCGATGAGGTTCGACTTTCAAGTCCAATTAGCTGTCCGCCGTTGCTCACATAGCCTTTCATTTTTTTGCCAAATTGTCTGATGCCGTCTTTTAATGGTTCAGCAATAAAGTCAGGTAAAACGGTACTCATATCTAATGACACCAGTCCGGGTTGATACGAGGTATCGTTTAATTCTTTTGATTCACCTCCGTTCAGAAAATCCGGGATACGCTGGGCAGGAGCTAGCTGAGAGTTGCGAAGCTTGTTTTCAGCCTCTGGCAATTTTTTGTTGTACTTCTCCAGAGTTTTACTCCACACTTTCTGCTCAATGCTCTTTTGTAATTCTAAGGCTGCCAGTGGGCCATGGCTTTCAAAAGCTGCCCAGTCTGGTTCATTCATGGCTACTACTACTCCAGAATTGGCAAATCTGGAATCTCTTCTGGATGGTGACATACCGTTGACGACCAGCTCGCCGGGAGCTGTGCTGGCAGGTACAATGAAACCACCCGGGCACATACAAAAACTAAAAACACCACGCTGTACTCCTTTATATTTCGTTTGAGCTACCAAAGAATAAGCTGCTGCCGGGAGTAGGCCACGGTCATCTGTATGGTACTGGCAACTATCTACAAAAGCCTGCTGATGTTCAATTCTCACGCCCATGGCGAAAGATTTATTTTCAATGGCAATGCCTTTATCGTGTAATAAATAAAAGATATCTCTTGCAGAATGCCCGGTAGCTAAAATAACCGACTCTCCTTCAAATTGTCTGCAGTCTTCGGTTTTTACACCTTTGATTTCTTCATTATGTATCAGCAAATCTGTGACTTTGGCATTGAAATGAATTTCTCCTCCGGCTTTCAGAATACTTTCTCTCAGAGCGGCTACTACGGCAGGGAGTTTATTGGTGCCAATATGCGGATGGGCGTCTACCAGAATCTGATCAGTGGCTCCATGAGCCACCAGGATTTCAAGAATTCTGTTGACATCACCTCTTTTTTTTGACCGGGTGTAAAGTTTGCCATCTGAGTACGTGCCGGCTCCTCCTTCTCCGAAACAGTAATTGGAATCGGGATTGACGATATGCTCTTTATTGATGGCAGCCAAATCTCTCCTTCTGGCTCTGACATCTTTCCCTCTTTCCAAAACTATGGGTTTTACGCCAAGCTCAATCAGCCTGAGTGCGGCAAATAAACCAGCGGGGCCAGCACCAATGATAATCATTGTGGTGGCGGAGGTTACATCCGGGTAATGCCCTTCAAAATTTAAAGAATGATCAAAGGGTTTATCAGAAACTTCAATTTTCAGATTAATTTTGATTTGCCTTTTTCTGGCGTCAATTGACTTTTTGAGGACTTTAAAATGCAGGGGATCAAAGCCCTTTATTTTTTTTTGGAGGTAGTTGCTGAGTTGTTCCTCATCTAAGCCGATTTCCGGAGGTACTACCAGATTGAGTTCTTTGTTCATTGATGAAAGGTTTTTATCCTTTAAATATGTACACAAAAGTACTTTAGCTTAAAGTAAGATAAAAACTGAAAGGCAAAAGACTTTTCATTTTAACGGCTTAGGGATAGGAGCGGCATCCTTTTTTTGTGGATTGGTAATGAGGGAGGCAAAAAAGATACAGCGGATAGCCCGACCTGCTTCATCATTGAAAGTGAATAGAATGAAGCTGAAAGGATGAAGCAGTGAAGCTCTGGATTATTAAAGAACTAAGTCTATCTATTTGGTAGATTAATAAAGAATAAATTATCTTTACATTATCTTTGTGACATGACCTACTTCGGGAATATCAAAAGAGGAATCAAGACCACAGCTAAAGGCATGGGTCTAACGCTTAAACATCTTATAGAAGCTCGCTTTTCGCGATCGGATAAGGAGATTGAGTCGGATGATTTTTTTGATCTGAATAAAGGACATGTCACAATACAGTATCCCCATCAAACCATAAATGTTCCTGACAATGGTAGGTATCAGCTGGATTGTGAAATCGATGATTGCATCGTTTGTGACAAATGTGCGAAAATTTGTCCTGTAGATTGTATCGAAATTGAGGCGATTAAATCGCCGGAATTAATTCGTCATACTTCTGACGGCTCACCTGTACGTCTTCATGCGGCCAAGTTTGACATAGATATGGCCAAATGCTGCTTCTGTGGCTTATGCACTACGGTATGTCCAACGGAGTGTCTGACGATGAACAGCGAATATGACTATTCTGTCATTGATATTACAGATTTGAATTTTGCTTTTGCCAATCTGACCGAAGCTGAGGCTCAGGAGAAACGCGATCTTTATGATCAGTTTATGGCAGAGAAGGAGGCTTTAAAACAAGAGAAAGCAGCACTTCAGGCCAACTCAAACGATGCGGCAGCCCCTACGGCTAAGCGTCCGGTATTTGCACCTAAAAAGCCTGCAGGTAGCTCACCGGCATTTATGCCGAAGGCTAAGCCTGCTGAGGAAGGGGAATCTAATGAAGGTAAAGCCAAACCTGTTTTCAGGCCGAAAGCAAAACCAAGTTCAGATGGTGAAGCGACAAGCAGACCGAAACCTGTTTTTAAACCTGCGTTAAAGCCGAAGTCAGAAGGAGAAGAGGCTAAGCCTGCCTTTAAGCCTGCGATGAAACCGAAAACAGAAAGCAGTGGTGAGGCGGCAGCAAGACCGAAACCTGTGTTTAAGCCATCAATAAAGCCGAAGTCAGAAGGAGAAGCCACTAAGCCTGCCTTTAAGCCTGCGATGAAACCGAAAACG
>JANSYO010000370.1 GCA_024742395.1 Cytophagales bacterium | reverse complement strand
GCTCTTTCAGGGCGTTTGTAGTTCTAAAAGTTTCGTTAGTGTTTTTGCTTTGTTTGCTGGCCTATGTTGCCATACCCCGCTAATGCTGTGCTTGATAAGTCATCTTCTGATAGTATAAAGAAATATTTCTCGCTGTATTCAATCTTACGGCGAAAGAAGCCAATTTTCTCTACGCAAGCTGTTTCTGTTTGTATGGTTAGCGGAACGATTGAATTCTTCTTGTAAATAAGGGTTCAAACCATTTAGTTGTAATCCACTAGCTAAGGTAACGATAAAAACAATGTGGTTAGGATTGCGAAAATGTTGATAGTTTTTGCGGATGTTTTCCACTGCTATCAGGAGATCTGGTTCTCTGGTATGCCATTGGCGTCCCTTTTCATCTCTTCCTTCCTTATTACACCATGGAATGATAATAGCAACAGCAGCAGAGTTAACATTAATCATTTTATGCATCCAGTTCGCTTTCAAGATACCCTGGAGATGGAGTCAATAAACACAAGTTATAAACTGTTAAAACGAACTTTCGCAACATATCCATCATAGTTTTGTCGCTTAGGAGGAGAAGAAAAAGCGATTGGATCTGAGATGTCATAACTAAGCGCTTTGATGTTTTGTTTCAACAAGCCTTCCTTAATAGTGTCCTGAAATTTTCCTTGTCCCACCAAAGCAACAATAGGAAGGGGAGTGACACGCAGCTCCAGCGGATAGTTCTCCATGCCAAAATAAAATGCGCGTCCTCTAATGGAATGTTTATTTATATTATTCACAGTAGCACAACGCTGTTACAACTTGATGCTGTGACTTACGAAGCAAAGAAAGGATGCTGAAGAGCTTGTGCTGGTGTGAGTCGCTTTTGTGGGTCGTAATGAAGCATTTGCATCAATACATCAGCAAATTGAAGGAGGGAACTCCGTGATTCGGCTGTGTTTTGAGCCACCGGAGAAAGGATATCACGAAACAGATTTCGTTGTGGTTGTGTGCTTATTGGTTTTTGTGAGACGATGAGTTTGCCTGTAATGCTATCCCAGGTTTTCTTGTTGTACTTCATACGATCTAAATCAAAGTGAGAAGCACCAAATGATGATTTC
>JANSYO010000405.1 GCA_024742395.1 Cytophagales bacterium | reverse complement strand
GGACATTTGTCTTTGCGAACAACAACCACCTAAACAAAGGGGTAGACCAAAAGGCAGTTGTAAATTATCTGATGAAGAAAAGCGAGAGAAGGCGAGACTGAAGTCAAAAAAGTATTACGATATGAATCCTGAGAAACAGCGAGAACGGAAACGATTAGAGTATGCCAGGAAGAAAGAGGAAGCAAAACAAACACACATTTAGAAGCCTATTTTTGCCTTTCTGAAAAATGCCTTTCCTTTTAAAAAATCAATATAAATATAGGGAGGAGAAAACGGAACGGAGATTTTATCTCGGAAAATAAAATCTAAGTATATAGAAAATGCCTAGACAAGCAAAAACAAATAAAGCTAAAACTAAGCATAATTCTACCACTTCTGTGGAAACCAAATTAAAATACGCCATTGATAACGGAGATGCTGCTATTGAGCAGAAAACCATCGGCAGACGTAAAGGGTTGCGTACTGTCGTTACAATCGGTGACAAGAGTTACCAATACAACCCTAACAAAATCACTAAGGTTCTTACATCTAAGCTTAACAAGTTAACAAAGACAAACCAATTCGAAGCAACACACGAAATAAAACGAGTTTACCAAGACGTAAGATTGAAAAAAGCATTGAAGTCTTACGCTGTTAAACACAAAGCTGACATAACTGATGTTGAAAGCAATTTCAATCTGTATGCTAATGCGTTTAACATCACAAATATACATTTAAAGGGATTGCGAGGATTAAGTTATTTGAAGTATCAGTATGATAAATTAAGCGAGTATCTACGCACCAATCCAGGCATGAAGATATTAGTTGTTGCTGCAATCAATTTTCTTACGGATGAGGATGCGGATGGTGATGAACCATCTGTGACCCACGATGTTAAAAGCCGTAGATACGAAGTCACAAACAGTACTGAACTTAAGGATGTAATGAATGATATGGCAACAGATATCGAGACCCAAATTGAACTTAAACAATTTCACAAATCCGGATCGCGTGTGCATTCAGTGGATAAACTAACTGTTCGCTACGACCGATATAACCCAACG
>JANSYO010000173.1 GCA_024742395.1 Cytophagales bacterium | reverse complement strand
GTTATTTCTGAAAAGAAAATTGATGCCACAATAGAAAAAGTAGAAAATATTGAAGAAATAATGAAGTATAACGTGATGAGTACTCCTGCACTGGTTATCGATGAAGTCATCACCATTAAAGGAAGAGTACCTTCAAAAAATGAAGTAATAGACCTTTTAAAGTAGTTAATCATGAACTATCAAATAAAAGCCAGCTCTATGGCAAATCAAGATGCCATCATTCATATCAAAGAATCTGATATTGATTTCGGTACCACTGTAGCTACAGCTGACTCATTACCGAATCCGGCAGAATTATTTTTAGGTTCATTGGCAGCATGTATGTTGAAAAACGTAGAGAGATTTTCTGATTTACTCAAGTTTACTTATTCAAAAGCTACGCTAGACATAAAAGCCACAAGACTTGAGAATCCGCCCAGAATGGATCAAATCGTTTACAATTTGACTATTTACAGTGATGATGAAAAACTGAATACCGCTTTACTTAAAAAGAATCTGGAAAAATTTGGTACTATTTACAATACCGTAAAATTATCAAGTAGCATAGCAGGGACGGTAAATGTGAAGGACAATGTTTGATTGGTTACAAAATTTTGCGGATTGGCTTGTTTATTCTGTTTTCAATATTGGTGAAAACACCCATTTGGGTACTTCAGTAAATTTCTTTGTCTTTGATACCTTAAAGATTCTGATTCTATTGTTTGTGATCGTGTTTTTAATGGGGATTGTGAATGCCTATTTCCCAGTCGAGCGTCTCAAAGATTATCTCAATAAGAAAAAGCTTTTTGGGTTTGAGTATTTATTTGCTTCAATTTTTGGAGCCATAACTCCATTTTGCTCCTGTTCCTCTGTTCCACTTTTTATTGGGTTTGTTCAGGGAGGTATTCCACTTGGGGTAACCTTTTCTTTTTTAATAACCTCTCCTTTAGTTAATGAAGTGGCTGTAGCCATGTTTTTAGGCTTGTTTGGCTTCAAAGCCACATTAGTTTATACTGTTTCCGGAATTATGCTCGGAACCATAGGGGGCTGGCTTTTAGGTAAGTTTAACCTGGAGCCATTACTTTCAGAATGGGTGAGGAATATCTTAAATAATAAGAAACAGCCAGAAAACTTTACCCTGGAAAAAAGGACTTTCTTTCAAAGGATTCCGGAAATATCACGTGGAGCCTGGGATATTGTCAAAGGGGTCGTTATTTACGTGATAATTGGGATTGCTATTGGAGCTGCAATGCATGGGTACGTTCCTGAAAATTTCTTTAATCAATATTTGGGAGCTGGTGAATGGTGGACAGTACCACTAGCAGTAATTCTTGCAGTGCCAATGTATTCCAATGCAGCAGGAATTGTGCCGGTTATTCAGGTTTTTGTAGCCAAAGGAGTGCCATTAGGTACCGCCATAGCGTTTATGATGGCAACTGTTGGCCTGTCGATTCCGGAAGCCACACTTCTAAAAAAAGTAATGAGCATTAAATTAATAGCAATATTCTTTGGTGTGGTGACACTCTGTATTATCCTTTCAGGATACCTTTTTAATATTACCCTTTCATAATTATTTAATTCAATGAATAAAGTATTTAGACTTATTACAATTGCTTCATTTCTACCGATGACATTACTAGCTCAAAATACCCCTCTGGTTAAAACAGAAGGAGCTATGAAAGATATGGGGACTAGTTATGATTTAAAAATTTGGCTCGATACGTTAACTGATAAATCTCATTTGTACGGCATGGGGCCATACGATAAAATGAGGGGAGAAATAACTATTGTTGATGGAAAACCATTTTTTGCCTCAGCTTTTAAAGAAGGTAAGGCTACAGTAAGTCAAAGTTGGGAGATAGGCTCGCCTTTTTTTGTATATAGTAATGTTGAAGAATGGGAAATATTTGACCTGTCTGGTTCAGTGAAAAGTGTACAAGAAATACAAGATAAGGTAGCTGCCATTGCTCACAGCAAAGGATACAATTTGAACGAAGCATTTGCCTTTAAAATTAAAGGTCAAATGGATAAGGTGACTTGCCATATCGTTACGCCTCGCAGCCCTGATGTAGAAGGCTATAGAGAAAATGTAAATTCTCAAAAATTTACTTTTAACAAGGTACAAGGTGAAATTATAGGGTTTTATTCAGAGAGTCATCAGGGGATATTCACGGGATCAAAAAGCTATATTCACGTCCATTTTTTAAAAGATGACCAAACCTTCATGGGCCATCTTGATGAAATCACTTCGAGTACAGAGTCTTTGAAATTGTACTTGCCCAAACGACAAAGCACTGTAAATACCGGGATGAAAGTAAATGATACCGATTTTTCTAAAGGAAGGCTAGGGCATGTTCAAACCATCGATTTAAATGACCTTGTTAAGTTTCATGGTCACCTTTGTGATGGATTGGTCGTAGGGCATTTAGCACTTCAGGAAGCATTAAATGAATTATATCCTGATGGAATAACAGATCGTACTAACACAAGGATCATAAGTAAACCTTCACCATGCCTAACCGATGTGGCTATTTATACTACTGGTGGTAGATACCAATTTAATACGTTTTATACCACTGAAGAATTTGAAGGGCTGTTTGTAGTCCAAAGAATCGACACAAAAGAAGCGGTTTCTGTCAGTATGAAAAAAGGTGTGAAACCAGTTGAAATTGATCAACTGGGTAGTTTGGCAGTAAAAGGTGAACTATCTTCCTGCCACTTGGATAAATTACAGAGCCTTGAAGATGACTTTGCTGCAGAATTGCTTTCCACTAAAGCCTCTGATAATTTTATTGTTCACAAGATTTCTAATTTTAATTGGGAACCAGTTTTAAAAGGTGATTTTATAAAAACAGACGTTTTGAATAAGGACAAAGCAAAGTGTCTTGAATAGAGCGTAATATACCCTTTGCAAATTCAACCATAAGTACAAGTCATTACCAGACACACAAAATTCAACAATATCACTGGCTGAGCACTTTCACTTCCTTAAACATCACCATATTATCACTCAGTCTTAGAGCTTTACCGCTGGCAGTTTGTATGTTTTTTAAAATAACATTCTTAGTGATTACATTCGGAAATGCCTGCGTATAGTTTTTGTCTTTCATTTCCGGATTGAAGTCTGAAAAAATTGTTGGGCCTTTGTAGTTCTTTGATGTTCTGGTATCATCAATCACTAAATTCTCGATACTAATTTTTTCGGGCATGAAACAGGTATAGCCAAAGTTGTGTTGGCCGGAATAAGAGCCGCCAATCAGACTAATATTATTTCCTGTACCTTCTCTGGGTTTAAAAGTGCAATTCCTAATTATCATATCTCCCTGCCAGGTGCTTCCGTAATCTGAGCGAAGATTAATTAGGCTCCAGCCTTGAATCGTGCTATTCTCTACTATAAATGTTCCGCTCCCAATGGCATTAATGCCCATGTGCCCTAGTGTGGAATTACGAATAGTGGCATTGGCAACACCTTTATGAGCATCAAAACGGGAGAGGGTACAGTTGTCATAAAGCAGGTTTTTGCAATAATTAGATCCTAAAATTCCCCAGTAAGTTCGGTCGTTGATATCGTTTGTTTGACTACAGTTTATAAAAGAAACATTTAAGGCTCTTCCGGCCAGAAGATCATAGGTCCCCATTGTGACGGGTTTACCAGCGGTACCTATTGTAGTATACGTTTTATGCCCGGTCAGGAGAGCGTTTTTAATGGTGACATCAGAACAGTCGCTAATGGCAAGAAAACCGCCATATGGAGCACCTTGCTCGCCTTCGCCGCTTATTCTATGCTCAATTCCGTCCATAATCACGTTGGAGCGTTCAATAGCGATATTCCTCTTGTAATAGTTGTACTTTGATTGTTCATTATTGGCAATAGTCATGAATCGTCCGCCCTTAATTTGAAGAACC
>JANSYO010000185.1 GCA_024742395.1 Cytophagales bacterium | reverse complement strand
TTTTTCAAGTGTTGAGAAGATCTTAGCTGTCCACCAAACGCTATTAAAAACCCTCTATGAACTGCCTCGTGAATCCTGGCCCCATCTGAATGGCCTAGGAAACGTTTTTACTTATATTTCTCCTCATTGGAATTCTATTCTGTTACGCGAGTTTCTTGCCATTATGAACTCTGATTCTTCATTTCCTTTGGTAGTTGTAGTAACACCAATTGATTCAGAATGCCTGGAGGAACCTGCGGTGCTTATTTGCCCCATCGATGTGAAAGTTGTGACACAGGAAGATGTCATCACTGGAATCCAAGGAACAGTGAACAAGCAATATGTACTTACAAAAAATAAGCTCCACGAGTTGCAAGATGTGTTTGGCATAGACGACGAAGAAGAATGCGTCGTTTGTCTCACAGAGCTGAAAGACACTACCATTCTGCCCTGCAATCATTTCTCTGTCTGTCAAGAATGTTTTGCAAAGATTGAGACGTGTCCGATATGTAGAACAAAGATAGAAGCTTTCCTCCGTTTCTATCACGAATCGCCAGAAGGGGAAGAGTCAAACGACAAACTTGATCGTGAAGGTGAAGCAGAGATTGAAATCGTGCAGTAATAATGTATATAATGTGAATAAAGAGGACAGAGTGTGTTAAAGTGAGTTCACGGTTCATGCGTGTGATTTATTTCAAGCTAAGAACTTTGTCTTTGATGCCTTGGAAGTTAGCACCAACAATATCAGCTACTTTTTCGCCGTTTTTGAAGAACAAGAAAGTTGGCATGGCGGAGACGTCATACTTAGCAGCGAGGTCTTCAAGTTCGTCTACATCAACCTTCATAAAAATGACTGTCTGTTCTAGTTCTGAGAGTGTTTCGAGATCAGGTGCAATACGTTTGCAAGGACCACACCAAGTTGCAAAAAAATCGACTACAACCTTGACAACCACAGTTAGTGTCACACGATGGAGATGGGAACATGAGTCAACTTACAAGTTTTCCAGAGGAGATTTGTGATTCTAATTCAGAGGCAGAGGTTACTTTTTGAACGACCATGGCGAGCAAAGAAATGAAAAGAAACTTCCGCAAAATTTATTTAAAGCTTCCGTTTCCCTTTTAGAAGTTTCCTGAACTTCGGTTCTTTACCGAACCCCAATACTTATAAAATAGAAATCAGTGAACGCTAATTCAGCGAAGTTGATCATTGGGCTGGGTTGTGCATAACTTGCATTGTTGATAGCTAAAGTGACTGTTGGCATCTCCACTTTTGGGTGCGTTTTGATTTATAATGGTGTGTGTGTGTGCAATAGAACACTTACGGAGCAAGATTTGAGAAGATGGAATAAAGTTTATTAGCCACGGCAATTTCAAACAATAAACGCGCGCATTGATTTAAAGTAATGTACAATTGCCACCTTTCTTCTTTTGTTTGTCAGTTTTGTGGTGTTCAGGATGATTCTCGCGCCATGTTTTAACAAGTCGAACGAGAGAGAAAAATAACTCCTTGATATTGGTGTCTGTTTTTGCTGAAGTTTCGATGAAACCACTTTGGAACTTTTGTGCTAAAGCTCTGCCTTGCTCTGTGGTTACCTGTCTCTCATCTTCTAAATCCAACTTATTTCCAACAAGCATAACGGGAATCTAAATTGCTCAGTCAGTATATACTGAATAAAATAAATAAACAACACGTCTTTGCATTCTGGTAACTAAAGAACAAAGAACAAGAAAGAAAATAGCTTACGTCAGGTGTTTCTTCTTTGATTCGCAATATTTGAGTTCTAAGTTTGCCTGCTGCTTCAAAGCTTGTATTCGTTGTAATACTATACACTAAAACGAATCCTTCACCAGTTTTCATGTAAGAATCACGAAGAGCACTGTACTCCTCCTAAATCAGCATGTATGTTAGTTTGTGTCTAAAAGGAAAAATCAAGAAAAATATAACAACCACTTTGTTTCAAAAGAACAACAAAGCGAAAGAACAAAGGAAAGAAAAGAACCTACTTGTCCTGCAGTATCCATAATATCTAACATGTATGCTGTACCATCAACTTCTGTGAGTTTTCTGTAAGAGTCTTCAATAGTAGGATCATATTTTTCAACAAAGTTCCCTTGAATGAAGCGAACGGTAAGTGCAGATTTTCCTACAGACAAAAATTATCATTAGCACCTACTCTTATTACAATACACATCCACATCATATACACATGTAATTTCAACACTAACCTACACCACCAGCACCAACAACGACAATGCGCAACACATCACCCATAGCGAAAAATAAGAATCTGCATGAAGAACATCCTAATATGAGTTCGCGTATTTTTCAGTTAATAATTATAACATACATTATAACATATCACTACTCATCGCCCTGGTTAACCGAATTTTCTAACGTTATAATTTTGTGAGTAAATTAGGAAGTTTGATAAATTTTTTGGTTGGTGATGCGGGAGAAGTTTCATGTTACTGCTACTACGCTTGCTACTTTCTACTCTCGGGATAAGTGTAATCGGTTTTTGGCGTTGGAATGTAGTAGGAAAAGTCGGGAGAGGAAATTGGTTATGCCAACTTCGGCTTTGTTGAATGCTCAGTTTGATAAGGGAATCAAGTGGGAGGAACATATTTGTCAATCTGTGCAACCTATGATCCGATGTCCCTATAAAGAACCAGATGAAAGTAATGAATGGTCTTTATCTATTCTTAGTGGTGCAAATAAGGATCTACAACGTTTGCTTTCATTAGATACACCGGTTTTTATACATGGGACCTTATTTCATGTTCCTTCAAGTTTCTACAGGCTCCATGATATCCCAGAGGAGGAAATTTTCTTCTCATTCATTAAACCTGACTTTCTGATCCTCCACTTGTTGCCTGGTGGCAAAGATGAAAAAAAGATACTCCAAATACAAGTTGTAGATGCAAAGGCA
>JANSYO010000156.1 GCA_024742395.1 Cytophagales bacterium | reverse complement strand
TCCCGATTTGAACTGCTTCAGGAAATCGTCGTTGAACAATTCTTCTTTCTTCATAATGTGCAAATATTTAAAATTAGACAAAAAATTAGCGGGGGCATGCCCCCGCTAATTTTCTATTTACACACTTTATGAGATAGTCCTTAATATTTGCTACCAAAAGTTTATCCGGAACAACCCTGATTACTATTTATATTACCCATATCTTTTCAATTCAGCTTTCGATTTTTCTGATAAAGAGGTGTTGGATATGTTGTCAATCGCTGGATTTCTTTACTATCGGTCCATTATTTTGATGGACGATATTTTTGACAACAAAAAGGAAACATCGAATTTCAACGTCTTTCTAACAATTAATATCTGCCAAGAGGAAACTGTCAAGATATTATCGACTTTCTTTGAAACTGATTCTGAATTTTGGGATATATGGGGCAAAAGAAAATTTGAATATGTTAAGGCTTATAAATTGGACAAGCAAAGCCACAATATATCTTCGTTTGCGGAATATGAGGTTTTATGCGATTACAAGTCTTCTTTTGGAAAAATAGCGATAGACGCACTATTTGTACTTACAGGGAAACATTATCGAAATGAATACCAAAACGTTCTTAAATCGCACAAGGATTTTTATGTTGCTTTTCAAATATTGGATGATGTTTCAGATTATGAGGAAGACTATATTAATCAGCAGTTCAATATTTCAAAAAACCACTTAGAAAAGAGAGTCGATGACATTGAATCATATAGTTTAGGTGATCAAAAAAAGCTTCTTTATCTGGAAGGTGTGGCCGAAGAACTATACTTAAAGGCTTATGAACATATTATAAGGGCCTTTGAATTTGTGAGAGATTATAAAGCGCCCAGATGGAAGGATGAATTGCAGCGGATGCAAAATACAATCACAATAAACAACCTGAATATAAATGGATATATAAGATTTAATAAATACTTGAAATCAAAACATATTGATAGATCGAGTAATGGTTCAGGCAAAATAGAAAATTCCGAAGTCTTACATTATTTATTTGAAATTCAAGAAGAAGATGGTAGTTGGACAGATTATTTTAATGATGCAGGGAACAGTAATGTTTGGACTACTTCCTTTGTATGCTATTTTTTATCTCACTGGTACAAGTCCCATTTTGATTTGAGTAAATCAAAGGAGTTTTTACTTTCCAATCGCTATGAAGAAAAGAATTTATGGGGATATAATTCAAACTGGATACCAGACGCAGACTCTACGTCCTTCACAATACTTGCCTTACATAGTCTGGGAACTGATTTCTGTGAAGACGAACTTGAAGAATGGTTCAGTTTTCAAAATGAAGATGGAGGTTTTTGTACCTATAGAAATGAAAAAGAGCTATTGGCTTCACTAAACACCAAGGAAGTTAATAACGTTGAAGGTTGGTTAAATTCACATTTCTGTGTTAGCGCTGTTGCATATTTAGTTTTTTGTCAGCTAGGCATTAATAATGATAAAAAACGAAAATTGGAGTCATTTCTAATTGATAAAATCGAAGATTTAGATGAAGTACCATACTGGTGGACCAGCAGGGATTATGCAATTTCTTTCTTGGTGTTAGCATGTTGTATCAATATGAATAAAAAAATATTCAACCTTTGTTGCAATGAATTAAATAAAAAATCCAATCCTGTCAAGGATGGGGCTCATAATATATTTTATGTTGCCTTGTGCCTTTTGAGCAGAATCAAGTCCAAGCATATTTTTAATTATGATAATCTGCCTGATAAACTTTTGTCGGAAATTTTGTTAAATGCCCAATTAGAAAATGGCTCATGGAGGGGAAACTATTCTATGAGAATACCCTCACCGGATATATTAGATCCTGAAAAACAAATCTATGGATGGAAAAAGGATAATAAAGGAACAAACATTGTCTTGCAAGACTTTAATGGGGTGTTCACTTCTGTTGTCTCTTTTGTTGCATTGGAAAACTATAAGTCGAGCCTAAATGGACGTTAAAAGCAAAATACCTGTTTTATCACCGAACATTGAAATCCTTCCTTTTGATAAGAACGAGTTTATCATAAAACAAACTGAATATGGACATCGCATAAATGTCAATAAAGATACTTTGGATATAATTAAATTAGTGGACGGTAAACGGAATCTTCAAAAGATAAATGAACTTTATGGTATACACAAAGGTGTGTCTGCCAATCTGCTTGACAATTTATTATTTGGTACCTTGGCCACTTACGGGATTATAGAATCAGCAAATGTTGAAATTAAGAAAATAGGAAAGCCCTCTTATTTAAAGCTAAGTTTCACATTGCTAAAGAATAAGACCATATTGCCAATAGTGAGGCTTATGTCCCCATTGTTCTCAGATAAATTATTTTACTTTTTACTGGCTATTTTTTCTTTGGTCGTTTTTGGAACATTAATCGCTCATTTTAACTCCATCAAAATAGGTCTTGAAAATCTCAACTTTGGTCAATGGGCATTATATATTTTATTTGCAGGTACAGTGTTGTTTTTCCATGAAATGGGACATGCTGCCGCCTGTCATCGATTTGGTGCTAAATTTGGGGATATTGGATTCGGTTTTTACCTACTTTCACCAGTGATGTTTGCCGATGTTTCAGATATATGGAAATTAAAACCGAATAAAAGAATCATCGTGAATCTATCTGGAATCTATATCGAATTACTGATTGCCTCCATATTGGTTTTATTTTTTTTTATAACTCGGACAAACAATTATTTAGTATACAGCTCGGCCATATCATTGTCATTGCTGGCTAATTTGAACCCTTTCCTTCGTTATGATGGATATTGGGTATTATCTGATATGATTGGGGTTCCAAACCTAAGAATGGCATCAAATAAAATTTTAAAAAAGGTTTTTCAAAATGAAACATCTATTCGTCACTTGAGAGGCAAAGATTTTTTTTTGGTATTTTATGCATTGACGAGTCAAATACTTATATTAATTGTACTAGGCGGAATATTGCTTTATGATTCGAATGGTATAATAAAATTCCCGGAAAATGTTTTTACTTATTTATCAGAGGTATTTTCAAGACGCTCAAGACCAAAATTCTCGGATTTGTATAGGTTTATATTACCCATCATTTTTTATGTTACTGTATTCAGTTTTCTATTTTCATATATAAAGGAGCGACAAAAAAAATGAAAACCTATAGTAAACATATAATTTTTTTTGCTTTACTCTTCACAATCTCTTTCGGATTTGGTCAAGAGACTCGACTTATTTTAAATGGCACGGTCAAAAGCCTTAACACTGAGGTTGAAGGCGTACACATTCTAAACCTTACTAGCAAGAGAGGGACCATAACCGATTCGTATGGACGTTTTTCTATAGGTGTCATATCAAAGGATACACTATTATTTTCATCTGTTCAACTAAAGCATAAATATCTGGTTGTAACAGAGGATATTTTATCCTCCAACCATTTGAGGATAGATTTAGAGGAGCTTATCAACGAATTGGAAGAAGTGGTTGTAAGACCATATAATCTGACTGGAATCTTGGACAAGGACATTTCAGCATTAAGGTTATCAAAAAATGTTGATGCTTCTTCTTTGGGGCTTCCCAATGCCGATGTGAGGGTCCTTTCCCAATATGAACGAAAACTGTTTGAAGCTGATAATGGAAAGTTTGTTAATTTGTATGGACACTACTTTGGATTGGGAATTAGCATCAATCTGCATAAAATTCTAAATAGAGCATCGGGGAGAACCAAAAAGCTAAAAAAATTGGTAGAACAAAATGAACAAACTATTAAATTAGAGGAGTTTGAGTATTTGTTCAACGATTCCCTTCGATTGCAGGAATTAAAAATCCCCTTTTCAAAAAAAGAACAATTTTTCGTTTATTGTCTCGCTGATTCCAATTTTGTTGATCTCATAGAAGCCGAAGACCACTTGGGAATATTAGAGCTTATTAAGAAGAAAAGCAAAATATTTATATCAGAAAACCGACACCAACCTTTTTGATTCGGATGCTTTCGCACACTTCGAATCTTTAGCCTGATTCTAGTCCTAGACCCATTTTGAAGTACTCGATTGGGGCCTTTACTTTGCTCTGTAAAACTAACTCAAAAACGTAATAGAGCAAAATTTCCGAATTACTATAAATTCGTAGAAACGAATTCCTCTGTATGTAGATACCCAAAAAAATTAAAAATTGTCATCAAAATACTGGATTCCCACATATTTCAACCACACCCATCCTTTTTTCATACCCACATTATGCAAAAAAACGACAGATAGCACCCTAAGTGGAAGTCACCAAATATTATTACATTATTTTTATGGACTCAGCACCCTTCGGGTGTAGCCTTCCCCAAAAATGTAAGGCTACACCTCTACGGTGTTTGTGGTGTCTATTAGCTTTCTAATGGGAGCAGTGTATTGAAACCGTTATTTATTTCAGTTCAAGTTTGTCAATTTTATTTCCGACTGTAAATTCTTTCATTTTTTTTTCGAGATTTTTAAAATCAGCTTTTTCTACTTTGTTTATAATTTCTCCGTTTTTCATTAAATATATTTCATCACAAGTATTCTCTAAAGTTGAAAATATATGAGATGAAATAATTACTGTTTTCTCTAATTTTTTAAATCTTTTTATGATTTCAGTTATGATTAAATTACTTTGTATATCAACACCATTGAAGGGTTCGTCTAAAATAAACACATTATTTTCCTGTAAAAGTATGGCGGTTAAAGCCAATTTCTTTTTCATTCCAGTCGAGTAGGTTGATGCATATTGATTCAATGGTAAACCAAAAATGTTTTTGTTCTCAATTTTGGTTATTTCTGTTTGTCTTGCATTGGCAAGTAGCTGTATATATTCTTTTCCGGTAATTTTAGAGAAAAAATATGGTTCTGTCAATAAAAGTCCTAGATGGTCTTTTAATTCTGTAAAGTCGGACAAGATATTCCCTTTATTGGATATACTGGTGATGCTGACCCCTCGTACTGGGCATACTGACCCCTCAAGGATTTTGGTCAAAAAGATAAGACAATGACAATATTACAGTTTTTTTCTTAGACTTTCTCCCTTCAGTTCTATTCGATGGGAAGTATGT
>JANSYO010000070.1 GCA_024742395.1 Cytophagales bacterium | reverse complement strand
TAATATCAAGAAAATGGCCTCATAAGGTCATTTGTTCCATTTTTTGGCTCTTAAATAACAAGTAAAACTATACCCAGACAAACCTCAGGTTTTTTGGCATGAAAAAAGACCATCTCATTTTTTAATATGAGACAGCCTCTTCGCTTAATCATATTTCTGTTACGATTACTTCATCGCTACAATTGAAAGATTTAGCTGGATATCATCAGAGATAACCATGTCTTTCATTGGAAGGTCAAAACTTACGTCGTACTTCTTACGATCAAATGTAAGATCACCAGTAATCAATAAAGCACCATCAAGCTCTGCAATGCTTACATTTTTAACAGTCTCAGGGTGAGTGATGCCTCTAACTGTCAAATTACCCATAACGTTAGTTCCTTCAGAACCTGTGATTTCAAATGTGGCAGTTGAATGCTCTTCTACATTAAAGAAGTCTGGAGAAGATAAATGACCAACTAGCTTTTCTTTCGTGCTGTTTTCGTCATATACTGTATCTTCTGGGGCAATAGTAGTTAAATCTACTACAAACTTACCACCAGTTATGGCACCATCAGTAGTTACAATAGTTCCTTCTGTTAAACTAACTGTACCAAAGTGCTCTTTGATACCCAGCATTACGCCTTTCCAGTTTACTTTACTTGAAGCCAGGTCAACATTGGTTGTTCCTTCAGCTAAAGTTGCTACTGCATCTTCTGTAGTTTCTTCTGACGTTTCAGAAGTGCTGGTACAAGAATAAATGGCGGCCGTTGTGATTGCAGCAAGAGCTAATAATCTTAATTTCTTCATTTTTTAAATTGTTATTGATAAACAAAAAATTGGTTACATTGTATGTATCTACATACAAAACAGTCAAACGGGGGAATGGCCTAAAAAGTTTGGAAGATTGATTATTTTTTTAAGGATTTTTTAATTTTTTCTTCAATCTGCTTGAAATCAATAGCTTGTATCCAGGTGAAGTTATCTTGATTTCTAAACCAAGTCAATTGTCTTTTAGCGTAACGACGGGTGTTTCGTTTAATAAGTTCTGTCATTTCCGGGTAGGAGAGCTTCCCGTCAAGGAATTGAAACACCTCTTTATAACCAACAGTTTGCAAAGCATTTTTATCCCTATACTTCTCTAAAGATTTGACTTCCTCAATAAGCCCGGCCTCAAGCATCAGATCTACCCTTTTATTTATTCTGCTGTACAATTCTTCACGTGGTCTTTCCAAAGCAATTTTTATAAAACTAAAAGGGCGTTCATTTTCTTTGGATTTATGCCATTCGGAAAATGCCTTTCCTGTATAAATGGCCACCTCCAGGGCTCTGATTATTCTTTGAGCATTGTGTAAATCTGCTGTTTGAGCATAGTGTGGATCAACTTTTTCTAATTTTTCAACAAGAACAGAAAGTCCTTTTGACTGTTGTAATTCAATTAATTCCTGTCTTATTTCCTTGGGTATGTCGGGGATTTCATCAAAACCATGAGTAATGGCTTTAGCAAACAGTCCCGAGCCTCCCGTTAATATGGCAATGTCATTTGACTTATAATATTCATCCAGCTCCTTTAAGACTTCCTTTTCATAATCCGCTACTGAATAGTCTTCAGATATACTTCTGTTATTGATAAAATGGTGGGTGGCGGCGGCTAGTTCCTCCTTAGATGGTTTGGCTGTGCCAATACTCATTTCCCTGTAAAACTGCCTGGAGTCGCAAGAAAAGATATCGGCCTTAAACTTTTGACTGAGGTCAATACATAAATCTGTTTTCCCTACTGCAGTAGGCCCTACGATTAAAACCAAGTGCTTATTCTTCTCCAAATCCTTTGAAAAATTGTATCTTTCCAGAACAAAAGTAGGGATTTATACAACGAAATTAACTTAACCGAAGGAGAGTGGAGCCTATTTTATTTATTCTGGCCTTATTAATCGGGGCTATTGCCACCTGGCAAATATTTAGTTGGCGATATGGCGTTAACAAAAGAAAAAAGCAAGAGCAAATCAGGGTAGAATCTGGTGTTTTACTTGAGCGAATTGAAAAGGTTTTTAAAGTAATTCTGGCAGAAGGATATTTTACAGAAATATATGATCACAATAGTCAAAAAAACTTTTGGGGGCTTTATGTTTCCAATAAGAAGGCTTTGATAATTGCCAAAGCAAAGGTTTCTATGGGTTTTGACTTTTCAAAACTAAAATGGAGTGTAGAGGAGGGGAAGAAAAAAATCAAAATAGATTATTTCCCGGAAGCCGAAGTCTTGTCAATGGATCCTGAGTATAAGTTTTATGATATTGAGGATGGACTTTTTCATAAGTTTAAAACAGAAGATTATACAAAAATACTCAATGAAGCCAGAGGGATAATGCTTGAGAAAGCACTGGAAAGTGACTTGCCCGATAGTGCTAACAAGCAATTAAAGCTCATGATGCAGCAATTGGCTTCATCTATGAATTGGGAATTAGAGATTGATGAGAAAAGGACGAAAAGAAAGTCCTTCACAGAAACCGTGAAGGGATTATTAAAATAGAAAAACTACCTTTGCGGCCGGATTAATAAAATACCAATGGCACTTCAAGAAGAATTTCAAAGTCAGGGAAATTTCCTTTTCAAATACCGCAGTTTCTTTCCTTTACTATTTTTGGCCGTAGCCGGCTTGGTTTTCTACCTTGAATCATGTGCTGAAAACGAGTGGCTTTACTGTGAGCAGTATTGGTATGTTTCATTAGCTGTAGGTTTGTTTGGGCTCTTGATCAGGGTGTTAACGGTTGGTTTTACGCCTAAAAATACCAGTGGAAGAAACACCGCCGAAGGACAAGTGGCTGATGAGCTTAATGAAACAGGAATTTATTCTTTAGTTAGGCACCCTTTGTATGTAGGTAATTTTTTTATGTGGCTCGGCGTGGCCATGTTAACAGCAAACTTGTGGTTTATCGTTGCCTTTACACTGACATACTGGGTGTATTACGAAAGAATTATGTATGCCGAAGAGGCCTTCTTAAGAGGGAAATTTGAGGCTAAATATCTTCAATGGGCTGAGGGACGTCCGGCGTTTGTGCCTAAATTAACCGGCTTTGTAAGTCCTAAATATCCTTTTAGTTTAAAAAAGGTTTTAAAGAAAGAAAAGAACGGAATCGCTGCCCTTTTTGGCCTGTTCTGGATTTTTGATTTAATAAGAAATTATATTGCCGAAGGTCATTTTGAGCTAAAGCAAAACTTTTGGTTTTGGGCATTCATTGGAAGTGTGGTGATTTACATACTGCTTAAAGCCGTCAAAAATGCCTCTTTTATGCAAGACGGTCGTTAATCTTTAAGACTGTAAGTGAACAGAACCAGTGTGCCTGATTCCTCCTCACGGTCATGGATGGTCATATTTATGCTGTAATTGCTGTCCCTATTGAATAATTCCAACCTCTTTTTGGTTATTTCTGAGCCCAAAGAAATGCGTGATTGATTATCAGAAGATTTCAGTTTCTCTGCCTGCTTACGGCCTATTCCATTGTCGCTTACAGAGATCTCTATTTGATTTTCATTCTTGTGTGAAACGTTAATCTCAATTTTTTTACTTGGGTTTTCACTGGTTTGCAGACCATGCCATATGGCATTTTCTACTACTGGCTGCAAGAGCATTGGCGGGAAACTAATTTCTGCAACTTCTACCAAAGGATCGATTGTCATGCTAAACTCAATTTCTTTTTCAAGCCTGTCTGATTCTGAATCAACGTACAGTTTTAGTGTTTCTAGTTCTTCTTCCAGACTAATGGTTTTCTTCTGAGTTTGCTGAAGAATGGTTCTTACTAGTTTGGAGAATCTTGACAAATAAATTGATGCTTTATCATTTTCGTTTTTAAGTATAAGATTTCGGATACTATTCAGGCTATTGAAAACAAAGTGCGGATTCATTTGACTTCGCAAGGCCAGCATTTCTGTGTCTAAAACCTTTCGTTCTGCTTCTAGCTTTTCATTGGTATCTATTCGCTGTTTTATACTCATGGCAAACGAAAATATAATTACCTCTATTAGAACGGCTAAGGGTAGTGTAAAAAGGAAATCAAGAATGCCCGGCCAGCGTTGATCAGAATTTATATCTTTCATCCAGGCCAACATGGAGAATATGAGCAGGGCGAAATTTGCAGCAAGAATGTACCGAGTCAAGGTACCTTTAAGCTGGAAAACGGCAATTCCAAGGAACCAGAGATAAAACAAAACAACGGGTATTTTATTCCATTGAATAAAGATTTTAATGTTGTTATCATTAGTAAGGATTTGATATAGAAATAGAAAAGAACCAAAAGCAAAGATTATGCTGCTGGCTTTTTTGAGCGTCAAGTCAAGTTTTGGTCTTTTGTCCTTGAGGCCTAATAAAAGAGAAGCGAAGATGAAATAGGATGATATTCCGGTCCAGAAGATATACTCTTCTCCATATTTTTTTATGTATGGAAACTGAAGCACCAACTGCCCAATGAAAGTGTACCCTCTTGACTGAATAACAGAATATATAAATCCTGAAAACACGTAGGCAAAGTAGTATAAATAGAGTTTTTGTTCAGGGTTTTTTATCAGGAAGAAAAGTGCGATGACGGTTATCAGAAATAAAGCACCTTGATAAAAGTTTCGAATCTGTACCTCTTTTATATTATGGGAATAGTAACCTTTGAGAATCGAGTTCATTTTTATATCTGATCCTATCACATAGAAGCCCGAAGGGGCTTTTTGCTTAAGAGGATTTAGGCTTCCCAGAAGACCTTTGTGCGGGCGTGATTCCAGAAAAACCTCAATTGTTTCTCCAAATTGAATATCAAAAACCTGGAAATCAATATTCTCAAGATCATTGCCGAGCTGTGGTTTTGCTAAGGCACCGGTGTGTTTTTTAACGATGGTATCTTCTTTTATCAAATAAATAGTAACTGCATCGTCCCTGTAATTTCTGATAAAAAACTGTCGGACTTCCGGTTCATTGTTATTAATAAAAAAGTGTGTCCAAAGAGTGGTTTCACGTTCAGTTATTTTTTCTTTTCTGGAATAGGTTTTCCAGGAAGTGTTATTGCCTAAGATTTGCGTTAAACTTAGTTTTGGATCCTGAAGAGTATATTCAGCGATATAATCTAAACGTTGTGCATCGAAATCAGAATTTAGAAAAAGGGTGTCTGGCTTTTGCGATGAAGCGGCAAAAGATTGGATAAGAAGAGCAAATAAGAAGAAACCTCTCATGGCATACCAAACATATAAAAAAAGAGTAGAGAGAAGGAGTATAAATTATTATTTGACCCCAATGAACATGTGTATGGGCAGAAAAAATAAACGTGTGGTATTACTCTTCCATAAGCTCTTTGATTACAGCATCTTTTCTATACCTCGATAGTGGGATTCTTTCTTCATCCGTCATTACCAGATATCCACCGTCTGATTTTACGAGCTGTAGTACTTTATCTTTATTAATCAAGAATGAATTGTGTGTTCTGATGAAGTTCTTGTTTGAAATATTCTCTTCCAGTTTTTTGAGAGTTTGGGTGACTACTAATTCTTCTTTATTTATGAGCTTTATATTGCTGTAATTGCCATCAGCCTTAATCCACACTATTTCATTTAGATTGATGAAAATATAGCCTTTTGAGGTAGGTAATGAGATTCTGTCTAACTCCGAGTACTTAGATTTTACTATCTGAAGCAGATGATTGTAGAGCAAATGTTTCTCCTTTACTTTGAGGCGGGATTCCAGATCCCCAACTGAGGCTTTTAATTCATCTATGTCTACGGGTTTCTGCAGGTAATCTAAGGCAGCATATTTTATGGCCTTTATAGCGAAATGATCAAAAGCAGTGACGAAAATAACTTCAAATGTAATAGGGCTTAACTCATTTAACAGATCAAATCCATTTAAGATGGGCATTTGAACATCTAAAAAGAGTAAGTCAATTTCATTGACTTTCAGGAATTCCAGGGCTTGTTTTGAATCAGTGAAAATATTGACTATTTCAAGTTCCGGAAGGTGATTTCGTATAAAAAAGTCTAAGGTTTCATTGCAATGATTTTCATCGTCAATCAGTACCGTTTTAATCTTATTTTTTGAGGGCATCTCTTCTTTTCTTTGCTTCTCTCCAGGTGGTTAATACAATGTTGTTCTCCACAATATACTTTTTGAGTTCCGGGCTCATCATTGCCAATAAGTCACCTTCTCTTGTTTGACCGGATTCGGAAATATGTTCAAAGACCTCAGTGGGCCAAGTACAGTGCATTATGACCATTGTAAGGCCTGGTTGTAAAGCTTTCAGACTTTCGATGTACTTTTCTGTTTTATATCGCTGAAGATCGCTTTTACTCATCCCGTCGGTACCTTTCCAGCCATAAGATATATTGTGCAGGTCATCTAACACAGGCAAGCCGGCAGCCCAAAGCTGTTCACCAATGGTGGTAGTCATTTCTTTAGTAAGCCCTGTGCTTCCGGCAGTTTCCATAATCATACTATTGTGCCCGCCGGGAAACATCACTGGGATATTCTCTTCCATTCCTACCTTTAGATACCTCATTAAGAAATCTTGTTTGGCAAACAAGGTACCCATATGTGAGTCTAAATGGGTAGGTTCCCAGCCCATAGACCTGCTTCTATCTAACTGGGCTCTAATTTCAGTTTCTATTTCATCGGCACTGGCATTTGTGGCGGTTGCCATTACTGAAGGCCATAAAGCCCCTTCTTTATCTACGAGACCAGGTACAGCCGGTTTACCTGCCAATGGCCCCCATCTGTAATTATCCCATTCAGAAGTAAGTGTAAGATGTAAGCCTGCATCGGTTTCAGGGTGCTTTTCCAGATATTTGAAAAAGCCGGGAATCCAGCTGCAAGGCATCATCATGCTAAGGGAGTTTGCTACACCTTCTTCCATTGCTTTAATAGCTCCGAGATTAGAGTCGTAACTCATGCCTACATCATCTATATGTAATATCAGGACTTTGGCATCTTTTGGATACCCTAATTTCTCAGCATAGCTTTGAGATTGGCCTTTTATAGAGAAGAAAAGGCATAAAAAAAGAAGGAGAATTCTCATTTGATAAGGTTGATTTTATCAAAAATAAAGAATTCTCCTTCCTTAGCAAAGGTCTTTTTTTAGCTCTTAGCTTTTAACAAAAGTAATGGTTAATGTACTGGATAAATCATCAGGATCTACCGTGGTCACAATGGCTTGATTACCTGAAAAAGTAATGTTACCACCCAATGCCTGTCCATCTACATCTAGGGTGACCTGACCATCTGTAACAGAATAAGTTCCGCCAGAAGCAGAGAGTAAAGAAAGTGTCTCTCCGTCGTCATCTACACAGCCTGAAGGTACATTTGAGCTGTAAGTCCCATCTTTAAATGTATACGTAATATTGTCTACACATGGGAAAAACGCCAAATATAGTGCCCAGAAGTTAGTTTCGGTTCCATCAGAATCTTTGATAATGACACTTTGTACTTTCCATGTACCTTCCAGTTTGTCTCCCGAAATTGCATCTGATACTTTTTCGCATGAGAAAAGTGCAAAAAGGAGGGCAATGGATAATAGTTTGGTTTTGATTGATTTCATGCTTAATGTTTTTGTTTAAATCTAATTTTTTGAAGTTACTATTACAATCTTCAGTCCACTTTTAAACGTCGACATATAAGAGCAAAGTATTAAAATGCATTCTTTTCATTGAATGCTATAAATTAACCACTTAGCTTAGTTTCTTTTTTTGACTACCTCGTCTATTGCTTTGAATAAGGAAAATTCGTCGTTGGTGTCGCAACTCATTTCCCAAACCATTACTCCACCCAGTTTTTTGTCTAATGCTAATTTAGTTTTGTTTGCAATGGTAATGGTTCCGTTATAATAGTGACCATTCCAGTAGTCGTCATAATGGCTGGCTCCTGATTCCAGTAACTTTTTATAGGTGAAACCAAAATTGCCATGACCCTTCTTAGCATAAAAAGGCAGACCCAAGACGCATTTTTCTGTTGGAAGATTTCTTTCGTTGAGCCAGAAATCGATACACCTTACGGCCATAGAATAAGGAGAATGATGCTTGAGCTCTTGAGGACCGTAATCTCCATCATACACCATGATGTTTAACCAGTCCATGTATGGGTACACTTCTTCTTTTATGCCATACGCTTGTTTTCCAGAGGAAACTACCGCTGCGGTTAATTCTTTGCCCGTGGCATGAAGTTCTTTATATAAGTCTTTACAAAGCAATACATAATCATCAGCAGATCTATGATCGGGGTCTGGATATTCCCAATCTAAATCTACACCATCCAGATTAAACTCGTTTACCAGTTTCATTGTACTATTGATGAATGAGGCTCGGCCTTCCGCCGTTTCGGCCATTACATGAAAGCGGGTGTCGTTACCACCCCCATCACCAATGCCCCAGCCACCTACAGAAATAAATACTTTTACGCCTGCTTTATGTGCAGTTGATACAAGTTCAGACAGATATTCAGTATGCTTAAGTGGTTCCAGTTTTTTGCCATCTTTGGTAGGTATAGCAAATGAAAAATTAATATGTGTTAGGTATTTATAAGGAATTTCGTTGACTGGAATTCCCGGAGTACAATAGGCTATTTGCTTGAAATTTGACTGAGCAAAAGTGAAAGAGCTTATTAGGAATAGAAAGAATAGAAAAAGGCTTTTTTTCATTTGTTGATGTTTTTTTTGGGCAATTTAGCTAAAATGACCCTTTTTGGAATTTTGAACCTGCCATTTGGGGTTCTTTATAGACCAAAACAGCACATTTGCCAAGAATAGCTTATTCAGATATCTATTGTCATCCTTTGCCGGCAGGTCATAGGTTTCCTATGGAAAAATATGAACTGATTCCGGGTCAATTACTCTATGAAGGTACTTACGAAAAGAGTGATTTTTTTAAACCTGAACTGCTTACTTTAACTGATGCCCAGAGAGTACATTCAAGAGTATATTTAGACAAATTATTAAATCTCAAATTATCTAAACGTGAGGAACGGAAAATTGGGTTACCGCTTTCTTCTCAGCTCATCGAAAGAGAATTGACGATCATGCAGGGTACATTAGAGTGTTGTCATCATGCACTGATTGATGGAGTTAGTCTGAATATTGCAGGAGGTACTCATCACGCTTCTTCAGATAGGGGAGAAGGCTTTTGTCTTTTAAATGATGTGGCTATTGCTGCCGCTACTTTACTAGATAATCAAAAAGCTAGAAGGGTTCTGGTTATAGACTTAGATGTTCATCAGGGAAATGGTACGGCCAAGATCTTTGAAAACCAAGAGAGAGTTTTCACTTTTTCAATGCATGGAAAAGACAATTATCCATTACATAAAGAGAACTCGGATTTAGATATCGCCCTTGATTCTGGTGTTAAAGATGAAGAATATCTCCCAATTTTATCAGATTCTTTAATCAAACTACTTAAAAACGAACAGCCAGACTTCCTTTTCTATGTTTCCGGTGTGGATGTTTTGGCTACGGATAAATTGGGTAAATTGTCATTGAGTTTAGAGGGGTGCAAAGAAAGAGACCGGCTGGTTTTTGATGCCGCTAAACGCTTTCAACTACCCATAGTGGTAAGTCTGGGCGGAGGATATTCGCCGCAGATCAAAACCATAGTGGAGGCTCACTGTAATACCTTCAGACTGGCAAAGGAGATGTACGAATAGAGGCTACATTCTCTCCGGCACATCAATACCCAGTAAGCCAAAACCTTCTTTTAGTTTAGCTGCCACTTCTTTTACCAATGCTAACCTGAAGTCTCTTTTAGAGCTATCTTCTTCATTTAATACGCTAAATTCTGCGTAGAATGAGTTAAATGTTTTTGCTAAATCATAGCAATAATTGGCAATAATGGAAGGAGAATATTCATTTGCCGCTTTAGCTAAATAGGAGGGGTAATCATTCAGAAGATAGATCAAATCTGTCTCAATTTCCTGTAATTCAGTTTCTCCTATCTCTGTAGGCACATTGATGTTTTCGGCCTCCGCCTTTCTCAGAATAGATTTAATTCTGGCGTGTGTATATTGAATAAAAGGGCCTGTATTTCCTTGAAAATCTATGGATTCTGCCGGGTTAAACAGCATTCTTTTCTTTGGCTCTACTTTGAGTAGAAAATACTTCAAAGCCCCCAAGGCAAGCATTCTGAAAAGCTCGGCTTTCTCTTCTTTGTTAAATTCAGCAATTTTGCCCCGCTCTTCTGTAGTGTCTTTTGCTGTAGCAATCATTTCAGAAACCAGGTCATCTGCATCTACCACTGTTCCTTCTCTTGATTTCATTTTACCGGTAGGTAAATCAACCATACCATAGCTTAAGTGATAGAGCCCTGCTGCGTAAGGCCTGCCTAGCTTAGCTAAAATGGCAAATAAGACCTGAAAATGGTAGTCTTGTTCGTTACCTACCACCCAGATAGATTTGTCGGTTTGATAATCTTTGTATTTTAGTTCTGTGGTACCCAAATCCTGTGTGATATATACGGAAGTGCCATCTCCCCTTAAAACCAGTTTGTGATCCAGGCCTTCTTCAGTAAGGTCTATCCATACAGAGCCATCCTCTTTTGTATAGAAAACACCTTTCTCCAGTCCTTCATCTACTATGTCCTTGCCCAGTAAATAAGTATCAGACTCATAATAAGTCTTGTCAAAATCTACACCAATTTGCTTGTAAGTAGCATTAAAACCATCATAAACCCAGGCATTCATTTTTTGCCATAGCTCCACGACATCCTTATCTCCTTTTTCCCATTGAAGTAGCATCTCTTGAGCTTTTTTCAATAAAGGAGCATTCTTTTTGGCCTCCTCTTCTGTTTGCCCTATGGCCACCAAGCCTTCTATTTCTTTTTTATATGCTTTGTCAAACTCAACGTAGTATTTACCGGCCAGGTGATCACCTTTCATGCCAGAGCTTTCCGGAGTTTCGCCATTTCCAAATTGCTGATAAGCAATCATCGACTTACAAATATGAATACCTCTGTCGTTTACCAGACAAGCTTTAGTTACATCAAAACCTGCAGCGGAGAGAATCTTTGCCACAGAATAACCCAGAAAATTATTTCTTAAATGACCCAAATGAAGAGGCTTATTAGTATTGGGTGAGGAGTATTCCACTAATACTGATTGACCATTGTTACTAACAGACCGGTCGGCACTCAAAAGACTATTAAACATTTTAGTCCAGATATCTTTTGTCAAAACAAGATTCAAGAAGCCTTTCACTACATTGAAGTTGGTGACTAAATCTGAATTTTCTTTGAGATGTTCGCCGATGGCATTCGCAATTTCTACAGGATTTTTCCTTAAAGCTTTTACCAAAGGAAACACTACATATGTATAGGTGCCCTCAAACTCCTTTCTGGTAGGCTGAAGTTCTACAGTTTCATCAATTTGATAAAGTGTAGAGAGAGAATTTTGTATATCTGCTGAAAGCTGCTTTTCTATATTCATTTTCCGGTTTCTTAAACGAAGCCGCAAAATTAGGGATTTTGAGCCATGGCTTCTGAACCTTATCTGAATTTTTATGGCTAATTTTGACGCAAGATGAAGCTGAATACAAAGTTTTTAGATGAAAATACCACTGAAAATGCATTCAGAACTCTGTCAAAGCAATATTTCTTAAAGTTCTAAATCAAAATACATGCTGCAATCAATGACGGGCTTTGGCTCGGCTTCTTTTGAATCTGATAAAATTGCCATTACGGCTGATGTTAAAACCTTAAATTCTAAGTTTGCAGATACATTCTGCAGGATGCCCAAGAGTTATTCAGACAAGGAGGTTGAGTTAAGGAATCTACTTTCTGCAGAGCTGGGCAGAGGCAAGATAGAACTTAGCCTTAATGTAGTGCCTAAAGATGAAACTTCGGCTGGTACTGTGGTAAACAGGGCCTTGGTGAAAGCTTATTTTAAGGATTTGATGGAAACGGCTAAGGAGTTGGGTTTTGATGCATCAAAAACGGATATTCTCAGAATGGCCACCATGATGCCTAATGCCTATAATTCTGACTCTCTGAGCGAAGAAGATGCTGCGGCAGATTGGAAAAATATTCTGGATACAGTAAAGGCAGCCATAAAAAAGTGTATTGAGTTCAGAACGCAGGAAGGACAGGCCACTAAATTAAAGTTTACCGAATACATCAATACCATTGGCAATTTACTGGATCAGGTAGCAGAACAGGACCCTAAAAGAATACCAGTAATAAGAGAAAGGTTAGAAAAAGCTATTGCCGATTGGCAACAGAATGAAAACTTTAATAAAGACCGATTTGAGCAAGAACTCATTTATTATGTTGAGAAATACGACATCTCTGAAGAGAAAGTTAGGTTATCTAACCATTTAAAGTACTTTATTCAGGAGCTCGAAAAGGGTGGGAATGGTAAAAGGCTGAACTTTATTTCGCAAGAAATAGGAAGAGAGATTAACACTATTGGCTCAAAAGCCAATGATGCTATTATTCAAAGGCTCGTGGTTCAGATGAAGGATGAACTGGAGAAAATTAAAGAACAGACAATGAATATTGTTTAAACAGTATAAGCAAATAGTTTAAGAGAATGTCCTATTTCGTTCTCAATGCATAAAATGGAGTTTGATCTTCACTACATAGTATCGTTTCTGCCAGCTTTAATGTTGGGCGTAGCCTTAAGTGCGGCCTCAGGTTTTAGAATTTTTGTGCCATTGCTTGTAGCAAGTTTGGCTGGCAGATTCGGTGTTTTTACATTGGCAGATAACATGGCCTGGCTTTCTGATACGCCAGCAACTATCGTACTGGCGGCCGCCGTGGTTCTGGAATTGGCTGCTTATTACATTCCTGTGGTAGATAATTTGCTCGATACTATTGCCGGCCCTTCAGCTGTGCTAGCTGGGACACTTTTAACGAGTTCATTTCTTCAAATTGACGATCCGGCTATTCAGTGGGGGCTGGGGTTAGTAGCAGGAGGCGGAGTGGCTGGCACTATTCAAGCGGGTACTTCTTTGCTAAGACTGGGCAGCACCAAGTTTACTGCCGGGCTCGGTAACAATATTCTGGCATCATTTGAAAATGGCATGTCAGTTTTTATTTCATTGATTTCTCTTCTTATTCCTGTCTTCATAGGAGGAATAACTCTCTTTTTTGTGATTTGGATATGGAGAAAACTATACTCCAGAAAGGCTAAGTCTGGACTTTCAAATTCCTGATTCCTTAGTTTTCTATTTTTCATTTAATTTTTATTTCACTTTTAATTTATTGGTGGTGAGTATGTTGTGCTCGTCGTTTCCAATTTTCAGAAGCGAGCTTGTTACTTTTTGTTGTCTGTAGGTCTAAAGAATAAACACCTTTTAACTTAAAACATAGATAATGAAGAAAATCTCACTAGTACTGGCCTTTCTTGCTGCTATATCCACACACACTTTTTCACAAAACTTTGATCTTAGTATTCTTGATAAAGCTGGCACCTTGATTAATGATGGACATCAGAAGAAAGCCGGTCTGGTTTTGAGCGATGCCTTAATGGGAATAAAGGATGAAGTTTCTGGCACGAGCAATTCCTTCACGCCAAAAGTCTTGAGCCAGGTTTCTGCTTTATCTTCGTTTATACCAGCTTTGAAATCTGGAAATGCAAATGTTTCGGGTATTCAGAAAATAATCTCCTTGATAAAAACTGCCGTGGCCGCACAGCGTTTAAAAGGAATGTTGAACGGTGGTGGTTTGCTGGGTAAAAGTTCTCAGATCCAGTCCAATGTCGGCATATTACAATCCGGCTTAAGTATGCTAGACAATTCCGGAAGTACATCTAAGCTTTCAAAACTACTGAATGTAGTTGGCAAAAAAAGTGGTAAGCTAGATGGCTCGGGCTTTGGAGCTAAATTGGCCGAGAAGGCGATCAGCAAAAAGTTAGGGTCATCCCTGAATTTAATTGAAGGATTATTGTAATGACTAACAATATATGACTGATGAAACCACTTCGTATTGAGGTGGTTTTTTTCATTTATGGCTTCATGAAGTGCTATTATTTCTATCTTAGAGGAGAAATTAGACCCTATGAATAATAAAAAATATCTTCTCTTATTTTCCTGTATTTTGTTGATCTGTCTAGGTTCATGTCAAACTAAACAAAATCAGAAAAGGCCAAATGTTATTTTTATAATGACTGATGATCATGCCAAAAAAGCAATGAGTGCTTATGATAAGTCGCTAATGGAAACGCCTCATTTAGATCAGCTTGCTGCCGAAGGAGTACTATTTGACAGGGCATATTGTACGAATTCGATCTGTGGACCCAGCAGAGCTGTGTTTTTAACGGGTAAATTCAGTCATAAAAATGGATTTATGTCTAACCATGATACCTTTAATGGAGATCAGGCTACTTTGGCCAAGTATATGCAAAAAGCCGGTTACCATACTTCAGTATTGGGCAAATGGCACTTGGTCTCAAAACCACAAGGTTTTGATGAATATAACATTCTGATCGGTCAAGGTGAATATTATAACCCAAGATTTGTCTCCTCCAATGGCGATACCAGTAAAATTGAAGGTTATGCGACTAATCTGATCACCGATATGGCAATCAACGTGATTGAGAATCAGAAAAAGGGTGAAAAGCCTTTTTTTATGATGCTGCACCATAAAGCTCCGCATAGAAATTGGATGCCCGATAGTACTCATTTAAAGGCATATGAAGAGAAGTTTTATAAAATGCCAGAAACGTTTTTTGACGATTACGCGGGTAGGGAAGGTGCTAAAGGCCAAGATATGCGGGTATTGGATATGTACTGGTCAGGTGATATGAAGTTACCCATTTATGATAAAAAGGATGATCCCGGCAGTGGTGGAATGGCCGAGCACGACAGAGCTTCAAATTGGGAAGCCATATATAATGATCTTAATCCTGACCAAAAGGCGGCCTGGGATGAGTATTATCAACCCATCATAGAAAATTTCTATAAAACAAAACCAGAAGGAGAGGAACTAGCCCAGTGGATGTACAATAGATACATGAATGATTATACTAAGACAGTTCAATCTGTAGATGATAATGTTGGAAGGTTGATGTCTTATCTTAAAGAAACAGGACTAGATGAAAATACACTGATAATCTATACCTCGGATCAAGGTTTTTATTTAGGGGAGCATGGATGGTATGACAAAAGGTACATGTATGAACCATCGTTTGGGATGCCACTAGTTCTTAGGTACCCAAGTAAAGTGCAGGCTGGGATGAGAACCTCTAAGTTGGTTCAAAACCTGGATTTAGCTCCGACCATCCTTGACTTTATTGGGGAGCCTGTTCCAGCTGATATGCAGGGCCAATCAATGAAAAACATGTTAACTTCTCAAGCAGAAGATGAATGGAGAAAATCCATTTACTATCATTATTATCAAGGAACAGGCTGGCATCATGTCCCCAGACATCTTGGTGTGAGTATGCAGCGTTATAAGCTGATGTATTTTTATGACCTTAAGGAATGGGAGCTTTTTGACCTTGAAACTGATCCAGATGAAATGAATAACCTTTATGGTAAAGACGGCTATGAAGAAATTACCGATGAACTTAAAGCCGAACTAAAAAGGTTAGTAGAGCAGTATGAGGATAATACGGCGGTTTTAGGTTAGACATTCAAACGAAGATTTACTCTTCTCCCCGGTTGTCTTTTACGATCAAAAAGAAATCATTGTCCAGTTCCAGGTAACCGTAATCGTACACAAAATAATAGGTGCTGCCTTTTTTTGTGGTTCTTACACTGGTGACCAAATTAAAGTCTAACCCTTTTTTAAGTAGAGTGTCTCTTTTGGCTTTTGCTTTATCACCTTTGCATATGCTCTCCAGTATTTTCCTGTTCTTTTTGAGTTGATTGTTGGTGTTTTTAACAAGGTTGTTAATCTCAGACTTCTGTTTATTGTTATAGCTATTTCGACAAGAGTCGGAGCAGAATTTTTTGTCTGCTCTACCATAAATTACATTTCCGCACTCGGGGCAGTTTCTTTCCATTTTCTGGGTTTAGGTTGTGTTCTTTCTCAAATATAAGCAATCAGAATTAATAGTATTTTGACAGAGTATTGACTTTATGAGTCTAAGTTTTATCCGGTGACCTTTGATACATAGTTTTTAACATCGAATGACTTATCTTGTACCATAAACCTTAACATATTAAAATGAAGAAAATAGCATTATTATTTATTGCCCTCATGGTATCTTTCATGAGTCAGGCACAAAAGGATTTCTACGAGCTAAGAGTGTACGAAACTACTTTTTCGGGTTCAGGACTACATCAATATTTAGAAAACGCTTTATTGCCAGCCCTTAACAGACAGGGTGTTAAGAATATTGGAGCCTTTGATGAAAATGGTCTGAATCAGCCGGTGAAGGTTTATTTGTTTATTCCTTATAAGAGCATGGCTGAGTATGAAAAAGTAAATAATGCTCTGAAAACGGATAAGGCATTTAAAGCCGCTTCTGATAAATATGCTTCTTTGTTGCCGAATCAGGCACCATATGCCACACTGGAGGTATCCATGTTTACGGCTTTTGAAGGTCTTCCGAGATTAGTTAAACCTTCCGGTGAGTCAATGCTTTTTGAGCTCAGAACCTATCAGTCTTACATTGAAGATGCTTTCATGCGAAAAGTGAAAATGTTCAATGAAGGTGAATTGAATATATTTAAGGAGACTGGCCTACATTCTGTCTTTTTCGGTGAGAAAATAGCGGGTTCGCAAATGCCTTGCCTCACCTACATGTTGGCATTTAAAGATATGGAAGAGCGTAATGCAAACTGGTCTAAGTTTTCTGCCCATCCTGAATGGAAAAAAATGAGTGCCTTAGAGGAATATACTAATACGGTATCCAGAATAGAACGTGTGTTCTTAAAGCCACTGAAGTATAACCAGCTGTAAGTAGTTTATTACGTAAAATTAAAAGGCCAGAGTACTAGAGCACTCTGGCCTTTTTTGTTAGATGAATTTCTTAGGAAATTCCTGCAGCAGCTTTGATTTCCTCTACCACTGCCGGGTCAAGAAGCGTACTGGTATCACCTAAGCTGGAAACGTCTCCTTCTGCAATTTTCCTGAGAATTCTTCTCATGATTTTACCGGAACGTGTTTTCGGTAAACCACTCACAAACAAAATTTGATCTGGCTTCGCTATCGGTCCGATAATTCGCGTTACCGTAGCCAATATGTCCTTTTTTGTCAATTCAGGTTCATGCGGCTGACTTTCCATGATTATATAAGCAAATATACCCTGACCTTTGATTTCGTGTGGATAACCCACAACAGCAGACTCTACTACTCCAGTATGTGAATTAAGAGCATCTTCTACTTCGGCAGTGCCAATTCTATGTCCCGATACATTGATAACATCATCAACTCTTCCGGTGATTCTATAATATCCATCTTTATCTCTTATGCAGCCATCACCTGTAAAATAATTGCCGGGATAAGCAGAGAAATAGACTTGTTTGCATCGCTCATGATCTCCCCATGTAGTTCTAATTATAGAAGGCCATGGGAATTTAATGCAAAGGTTCCCGCTTATGGCATTTCCTGTAATTTCTTCACCTTTCTCGTCTACCAGCATAGGCTGAACTCCCGGAAGTGGAAGCATCGCATAGGTAGGTTTGGTAGGAGTGATATTGGCTAAAGGAGAAATCATAATACCACCGGTTTCTGTTTGCCACCAGGTATCACATATAGTACAGTTGCCTTTACCGATATTTTCATTGTACCAGGTCCAGGCTTCTTCATTAATTGGCTCGCCTACAGAACCTAATACTCTTAATGAACTTAAATCTTTGTCTTTCCAGAATTCAGGCCCAAAGCCCATGAGCGATCTAATAGCTGTAGGAGCAGTGTAGAATATATTCACTTTGTGTCTCTCTACAATATCCCAAAATCTTCCTGCATCAGGATACGTAGGAACACCTTCAAACATCATAGAGGTAGCACCAGAAACTAAAGGGCCATAAATGATGTAGGAGTGGCCGGTGATCCAGCCAATGTCTGCGGTGCAGAAATATACATCTCCAGGATTATTCTGAAACACATTTTGGAATGAGTACGCCGAGTAAACCATATAGCCTCCTGTGGTGTGAACCACTCCTTTTGGCTTACCGGTAGACCCAGAAGTGTAAAGAATAAAAAGAGGGTCTTCAGAGTCCATTTCAGTGGCCGGGCATTCAGCACTTACCTTTTTTGTTTCCTCTTCCCACCAGTAGTCGCGTCCTTTAATCATAGAGACAGGAGTACGGGTTCTGGTAGCTACTAAAACTTTTTCAACAGTAGGGCAGCCAATGAGGGCGTCGTCTACTGTTTCTTTCATCGCAATTCTTTTGTTTCCTCTGAATGCTCCATCAGTAGTTATTATCATTTTACAGTTGGCGTCATTCACTCTATCTGCTATAGATTTGGCCGAAAAGCCACCAAAAACCACTGAATGAATAGCTCCAATTCTGGCACAGGCTAATACTGCAATGGCCAGTTCTGGTATCATGGGCATGTAAATACAAATACGATCTCCTTTTACCACTCCATGATTCTTCAATACATTGGCAAAACGGCACACTCGCTCATGAAGTACTTTGTATGTTAAAGTGACAGGGTCGTCATCTTTTTCGTTGGGTTCCCAGATAATTGCGGGTTGATTTGGCCGCTCTCTAACGTGTCTGTCCAGAGCATTTTCAGTTATATTTAGTTTGCCCCCTACATACCATTTAATGTCTGGCTTGTCGAAGTTCCAGTCTAATACTCGTGTCCACGGTTTCCTCCACTCGAAATTTTGGGCTACTTCACCCCAAAAACCTTCTGGATCATCAACACTTTTCTTGTAGGCTAGTTCGTATTCTTCAAAAGACGAAATTCTCATTTTTATTGGATAGGTTGTAATTTAAATTTGATAGGTAAATATACTGAATCTACATGGCTCAAATAATATAAAATGGTCTATTTACTTATTTGTAGAGCACAATTGACCCCACAAATTGATCATGTAAAGCTCTTTTCTTATTGTCTGATGTAACTGTTAGCAGAGATACCCAACCAAGAAGTGCTTTTAATACAAATCGAAACAGGGCGGTAATAATATTTAACTTTTTCGATTCATCTTCTTCTTTTCGCACTTTTAATCTCATGATGTTTTGTCCTAAAGTTGCACCCAGAAAAGCGGTTTGTACCGGATCGTAAAGTCCAAAGATTACGATTGAAATAAACATTTTTACCCGGTCGTCAACTTCGGAAAAGAAGGACAAAAAATAAGCAAAAAAGCTCATCAAAATAAGGATTATCACGAAGTCAATAAAAACGGCTTTTACTCGATCTAGTAAAACTGGATAGTCCATTTCTTTTGATTTAATGTTAATGTTCAATTGCCTTTCCTGCACCTGAGGGGATTCTGATCTCTTCAACCATTTCCTGTACCTCTTCAGGTGGTGGCGGAGTCAATCTTGAAATGACCAGGGAGACGGCAAAATTCACTAACATACCTACAGTTCCAAATCCTTCTGGAGAAATCCCAAACCACCAATCGGCCTCAGTGGCAGTAGTTTCATCACCTATCCAATGTAATCTGAATCTGGCGATATAATACATTGTAATGAGTAAACCGGTAATCATACCAGCGATGGCTCCCTCTTTATTCATTCGTTTATTAAAGATTCCCAGAATAATGGCCGGGAAGAATGAGGCTGCTGCCAGCCCAAAGGCCAAGGCAACAACAGATGCAACAAACCCTGGCGGGTTTATCCCGAAATAGCCGGCAACGGTTACGGCTACTAAAGAAGAAAGTCTGGCAAACATTAATTCTTTTTTGTCAGACATAAAGGGCATGAATTGTTTTTTGAGCAAATCATGAGATACAGAAGTGGAAATGACCAACATAAGTCCTGCCGCAGTAGAAAGTGCAGCAGCTAAGCCTCCTGCTGCCACCAAGGCTATAACCCAGTTAGGCAAACGGGCAATCTCAGGATTTGCCAGGACCATAATGTCTCTGTCTATAGTTAGCTCGTTGGTTACAGGGTCTGCTACGTATTGAACTTTGCCGTCACCGTTTTTGTCTTCAAAGCCTATCAGGCCGGTTTTTTCCCAATTGCCAAACCAAGCGGGCAAAGAACTGTACTCTTTATTGCTAACCGTTTCTATGAGATTGGTTCTTGCAAAAGCTGAAATAGCCGGTGCTGTAGTATAAAGGATAGCAATAAAAGCCAATGCATATCCCGCCGAAAGGCGTGCATCTTTGACTTTTGGCACGGTGAAAAAGCGTACAATAACATGTGGTAGCCCCGCAGTACCAATCATCAAGGCTGCAGTAATAAAAAACACATCAAGTTTTGATTTTTGACCACTGGTATATTCAGCGAAGCCAAGCTCTTTATGCAAGCCGTCTAATTTATCAAGTAAATACATCCCATCAGATGTTTTGGCTCCAAAACCCAGCTGGGGTAATATGGTGTCTGTCATCTGAATACTGATGAAAAAAGCAGGTACCATAAAAGCAAAAATCAGAACACAGAACTGGGCCACTTGCGTGTAGGTAATGCCCTTCATTCCGCCCAGAACGGCATAGAAGAAAACAATGGCCATACCAATAACCACTCCCGTGTTTATGGGAACTTCGAGAAAACGGGAAAATACCACGCCAACGCCACGCATTTGACCTGCCACATAAGTGAAAGAAACGAATAGAGCACAAATAACCGCTACTGTACGGGCAGTATTAGAATAGTACCTGTCACCTATGAAGTCTGGCACTGTAAATTTTCCGAATTTTCTTAAATAAGGTGCCAGTAGTAATGCCAGTAAAACATAGCCGCCGGTCCAGCCCATCAAATACACAGAGCCATCATAGCCCATGAAAGAAATAAGGCCAGCCATTGAGATAAAAGAGGCTGCTGACATCCAGTCTGCAGCAGTGGCCATGCCGTTGGCTAGTGGAGAAACGCCACCACCGGCTACATAAAAGTCTTTGGTAGAACCGGCTCTAGACCAGATAGCTATACCGATATAAATAGCAAAAGTGATTCCAACAATTATATACGTCCAGATTTGTATAGTCATCTTAATCTTATTCTTCGTTTACGTTAAATTCTTTGTCTAGTTTATTCATGAGACGTACATAGACAAATATGAGTACGATAAAGACGTAAATGGAGCCTTGCTGAGCAAACCAAAAACCAAGTTTAAAACCACCCAGCCTGATGGTGTTTAATTGATCTACCAAGACAATGCCGAAAACATAGGAAACAAGAAACCAAATGCTGAGAAGAATGGCCAGATAGCGGAGGTTTTTACGCCAATAGGCCGTGTGACTTTTAGAGTCTTTCATTTTCAATGGGTAAGGGTTGAATACTAATCGGTGAATTTAGGAAACTCTACTAGTGAGGCAAAGAAAATGGAAGAACAAGTTTTAGTATTGATCATAAAAAAACTGCTCATTTGAGTTTTCAAAATGAGCAGTCAGATTGTAAAGCAGTACTGTCTTAAGTTCTTACCTTCCTCCCGGAGGGCAATGTTCCTTCAAATAATTAGTGAACAAGGTATTTAAATGAGTTCTTGTGCCTTCTCCTTCATAAATTCCATGAGTACGGTTTGGGTAGGCCATAAACTGAAATTGTTTGTTGT
>JANSYO010000247.1 GCA_024742395.1 Cytophagales bacterium | reverse complement strand
TACTTCTCAAAACCAAATGCAGAAGACATCTTCGAGGAAGCGTATGCAATGATGGCAGAAGTGGCACCTGAGAAGTATTCGGATTTATATTAAACCTGGCTATATCAGGGATACATTTCAGATTGAATATCTGAAAATATCAGTTTTTGATTGCTATTAAAATGCTATCATATCTGATGTAAGTCAGAGTAGGCCCATTTGCCACCAAACTTAGAATTTGATATAGACTCCCTTCGGCAAACCTTGTTCTTTTTCCATTGCTGAAAAAGAACCAAATAACTAAAATGAATCAATGCCACCCCAAAACGGAGATTCCCTTCAAGGTGTCTGATAATCGAATCCTACCTAGTTTGCACTAATCAAATCACCTAGAATGAATTCAGGCGTGACTTCCAGGTTGCTTTGGTTCAGTTTTCGATCAAAAATATAAAACTGAAGCTTTAAGGTATCTGTCGGATTTAACTGAGCAAAGTGCCTCTTGCCCACATCAAAGGAGACTTCTGAAATCAATGGACCCTGTTTCTTTGGTGGTAGCTCGACATCAAATCGACCGTAAATCGGCAATCGTCCTCGCCCTACCGGATTAAGCCCAACCGATGCAAAACCGTATTTACCCTTTTTCAGGATCGACAAATAAAGGTTATAATGAAATGGATTACGATGGATCAACACCGTATCAGATAACACCGTACCATCGGAGGCACTGTCCATTAGCATGTAATCAAAAGCATTATAAATGGGCCTTTCCTTTCCTTCGCTAAAAAAGAATCGCTCGCCGTTAGGCTGTAGCCGGTAAAAAGGCGCATTAACTTCATTGGACTGCTTCACCAATTGATTATCCGCATCCAGAATCAGGTCAAACTCATGGAACGGAACGAAGTTTTGCTCAGGTTTCAACCCCATATCTCCGTCTCCATCCTGTAGATCGAAGGTCAGTCGAACAGCTTCCAGCTTCTTGTTGGATTCCAGAAATTCAAAAGACTTAAAACTAATCGCGGGTTCTGCAGGCAATTCTACTGTCTCTTCACATCCAAGCAAGAACAGCAAACTGAGCAGTCCGACGAACTTATGTTTTAAATCTAATTTCATGTGTGCTTTAAATTAAGAGACAACAGTTGGAGTTTCCAATCATTGCTCCCAATTAATTCCAGTTTCTTTTGAATAATGTCTGATTCAGCTGCCTGAGTCACTACCTTGGAAGATCACTCAATACAAAATCGGGTGTCTCATCCACGTTGCTCTTGTTCTGTGCACGATCATAAATAAAGAAGCGCAGCTTAATGGTATCGTTTCTAAAGATGATCGGAAATGCCTGTGATTGCATTGCGTAGTTGATCGTACCTGAAAGTGCCCTTTCTTGCATCAGGTTTTCTCGATCGAAAACAGGAATACGTGAATCAAAATCTTCAAAGAGCTCATCATTGATGAGGGTATATTGCCCACCCACTTTTCTCAGCAGATCTATTCGGATGTTTTTTCCAAATTCATTTTCAGTCACCATGACCGTATCACCAAAAGCTTCTCTAATGAACCAGTCCCTTGTATGTAGGTGAACCTGCAGAAG
>JANSYO010000222.1 GCA_024742395.1 Cytophagales bacterium | reverse complement strand
ACACCAACTGTTGCAGTTGCTTTCCAATTCCCATTCGACCTAGAAAAAATCTATGGTATTTGTAACTAAGCAAATATTCGCTGCTTGTTGGATTAGGGTAGGCCGGTAGGATTCTCGTGACCTATTTGGTAATGGAGAAAAAATTGAAGAAACCTAGTACGACAGAAATTGGGAATAATTTTGAAAATCGGATCGCTGATCTATACGATAGATTGGGTTATACTGTAGAAAAAAATCAGAGACAGACTGGAAATCAAATAGATATTATAATTTCACGAAATATAGATGGGATCGGTGTTGTAAAATATGCAGTAGAATGCAAACACTTAAATAAAAATGTCGGCGTTACGATTGTTAATAATTTCGTCAGCGTCATAAAAACAGTTAGTGCCGCGAATGGTTTTTCGGGTGGTGTTGTAGTGACAAATAACGGTTTTTCAAATAGCGCAAAGGAAGCCGCGTTTGCCCATCCAGGTATAACCTTGATGACCGAATCCGAACTAGAAGAAAAAATATTACTTGGCGTCACCCCCGAAAAAATCATCCAAGAATATGAAAAATCAGAGATTTTCGAATATTATATTACTCAAAGTGGTGCAGGTAAGGTTCCCGGTTTACACTCATCTTTGACTTTCTCAGATATCCGAGAACCATTCATCAAATGGATTCTTTCTAAACAGCACGGCAATGCTTTTGTTTTGGGAGACTACGGTACCGGAAAAACAACATTTCTCGATAGGTTGCGCTACGAATTATTGAAACTGTTTTTGAAAGGTGAGTCGCAACAATTACCAATTTTGTTTCGACTTCGAGAATTTCACAAATTTAGCTCACTCTCGGAATATTTGATTCAGTCATTCAATGAAAATTATAGACAAGTGCCGGATCCTGCCTGGCTGTGGAGCAAGGTAGAGGAAGGCAGTCTGGTTTTATTGTTGGACGGCTTTGATGAAATTTCAATTGAATCAAACGAGAAAAAAAGAGCCTTGCAAATCGCAAATATCTCCCCACTCCTGGCGTCTGCGTCGAAGTCAGTTATTTCATGTCGTCCTTCCTATTTCGTTTCTTCAGAAGAATTTAATGAGATTGTCGATCGGCGATTTGAGGATCTTGTCGACGATGAAAATGGACATATTCAAGGCAAAAACAATGTCGCCGAGGGGGTCGGCGATATTTACAAGCAAATAAGAGAAACAGTTGTTGGCAAAATTTCGAATGCAGATCAGTACAAGAGGATAAAAGTAAATCAATACCAAGTTATGAACCTCGTCTATTTAGATAAGCCAAAAATTATGTCTTATCTGCAAAATTTTTCTAATGAATTCAGTTCAAAATTAAAAGCATCTCCAAAAGAGGTCTATGAATATCTAAAAAAAGTATATGATATAACGGATTTGATGCGCCGGCCAATAATATTAAATATGATTGTTGAAACTCTGCTAACAGGAAGACTCGACGTAAAAGATACTAGCATGAAGGTGGGCCCGTCGGCGATCTACGAGATCTATACAGATGCAAAACTGGCGATGGAGAGCGAAAAGGGTTGGATGAGGCGAGCCTTCAGTCCTGATGAGCGTAAAGAGTTTGCCGAGGTCGTGGCGGTTTCGATGTTTCGAAATGGCGCTTTGGGAATCGAATTCAGTGAAATTGGTGAAATCGCTCAGGACTATGGGGATATTGCGAAAATAGTTCGGAGTAGTCTCGTTGATCGTAATATATTTGAGGCGATTGCAACTGATATAGTACTGTGTGGTTTTTTAACGCGAGTCGGGGACGAATTTAGATTTGGCCATAGGTCATTCATGGAATTTTTTGTTGCGAGACACATATTAGGCGATATTCTCAAAACGGACCGGTCAGAAATATTGACAGTGGAGGAGAATATCAGGCATGAAATTCTCTATTATTTAGCGAGTTTTATACAATTCAATGAGAAGGCATT
>JANSYO010000254.1 GCA_024742395.1 Cytophagales bacterium | reverse complement strand
TTCAACATAGCTGATGGTGACGGTTTTGTGAGATCGAATCTGTATTTTATCTCCTACACTAGCTTGCGCCATCAGATTGTTTAGCCCGAAATCGTAACGCATGTTGGGTGAGTAGCCAAACACACTGGCCAGTCGTAAAACAATTATTTTCATACTGCCTTCCGTAAGTGTTTGTAAAGTCTTTTCCGCCTGAAACTTAGATCTAGCATAAGGGTTGTCAAGGTTCAGGTTTTCATGTCTCTCATCTTTCCATATTGGAGAAGCACCCATATATAACATACAGCTAGAGGTGAAAATAAATTGCTTTACTCCTGCTGTTATAGCCTTTTCTGCTAATTGGCGTGTACTGTCTACATTAACCTGATAAAGCGTTTCTTCATTCAGACCTGGTTCTATCCTTGGATAGGCTGCTAAATGGATAACGACATCAATATCTTCTAAATCGCTTACTGATAATTTCCTGAAGTCATCAGGCCGGTCTATTCCAAGTACAATTTTACCCCGCTCTTGCAGATAACAGAGTAAAGCCGAACCCAAATACCCTTTACTACCGGTTATTAATATATGCTTGCCACTAATCAAATTTCAGGTTTTGCTGATGAGTCTGCCATAAGCTTTTGATATTGCCCTATTTGGTGCCTGGTGAGCTCTCGGGCAGCATATTTACCCCTGTAATAGTTATAGTACCATTCATGCGTCAGTTCAATGGTTCTATTAAAACTTGATAACGACTGCCAGCCTAGTACTTTGTTTGCTTTAGTAGTGTCCAGTTTCAAGATATTGGTCTCGTGGGCAATGATATCGCCATATTTCACTTCTTTGCCCGGCCATTTATCAGAAAGGCTACCAATTAACTCAGCAACTGTTTTGCCAAAACCTGTCTGAGGTCCAAAATTAAAGGCCTCACCATTTAATTCTTTCCGACTATTCATTTGCCAGGCCAAATGCAAATAACCCTGCAAAGTATCCAGTACAAAATTCCAGGGTCTTATAGCTGATGGGTTTCGTATCTCTACCGGTAACCCCTCACTCCAGGCACGGTATACATCTGGCACCAGGCGATTTTGGCCCCAATCGCCACCGCCAATAATATTACCGGCTCTTGCGGTGCATAAGCTAACCCCACTATCTGTTTTTGAGAAATAGGAGCAGTAATATGATGTGCATGCCAGTTCTGCCATAGCTTTAGAACTGCTATAAGGGTCAAACCCGCCCAGGCGGTCACCTTCCTGATACCCATTGGGGTTCTCTGTATTCTCATAACACTTATCACTGGTAACGACTACTATATCGCAAGGATAATCCATTGTCCTGATAGCTTCCAGTAGATTTATACTACCGTTTACATTGGTTTCGTAAGTATCTACAGGCTGATTATATGACTGGAGTAATATGGCCTGAGCTGCTAAGTGAAATACGATATCAGGCTTTACGGTTTTAATAAACTTACTAAAGGCTACCCTATCTCTTATATCAATTTCAATATGCGTTA
>JANSYO010000090.1 GCA_024742395.1 Cytophagales bacterium | reverse complement strand
TACTTAAACAAGAGTTTATCGGGCAATTAAAAACAACAGATATCAAAATAATGAGAGAGCTCGTCAAGTGCTCAATCAAAACTTATAACCAAAAAAGACCTCATTATTCTTGTTATATGAAAACTCCCGAAATGATGCACAGACAAGAAGATGTCAGAATAAGAACATATAAAAAGAAGAAACCTGCTGAGAATGCTCAGCAGGTTTCTATAATTTAGTTTTATCTTAAAAACCTGTATCGCTTATTTAGGACTAGTCACAAGAAAAAGTATTCTCTGCCCCAATAATCCGTCCAAACAAAATCCCTTCCCAGGAGGGTTGGCATCCTGAAGAAGTCGGATGACTGGGTGGGAATTCGGTCAAAAGGTTTTTTGGATATAAACATCCCGGTCCTCTGGAGCTCATGCCTTTTTTGATTTAAAAGTATTATTCAACTATATTCTTCTCCTGGATTTTCAAATAAAAAAGCAGCTCCATCGGAGTGAAACATTAATAGTGGAATGAAGGTAATTAAAACTCCGTAGGAGTGAAATGCAAATCTGATAGAGCAAAATCCCCTCCTAGGAGGGGTGGCAGCCTGACAAAGTCGGATGACTGGGTGGGTAGAAGGCAAACAGATAAAACAAACCGAGCCCTCACGTCTGTATCACCCCCAGCTTATACTCTTCCCGAATTGGAGCATGATTGGCGGCTTCTATCCCCATTGAGATAATTTTCCTGGTTTCTAAAGGGTCTATTACACCGTCTGTCCACAGCCGGGCAGCAGCATAATATGGGCTCATTTGTTCATTATAATTTTTCTCAATAGTCGCCATATCCCTTCCTATCTTATTCTTATTTGCCTGCTCAATTTGAAATAAAGTTTGCGTAGCAGCATTGCCACTCATGACAGCCATTTGTGACCCTGGCCAGGAGTAAATCAAACGAGGATCATAGGCTTTGCCACATAAGGCATAGTTACCGGCTCCGTAACTATTACCTATAATGAAAGTAAATTTTGGAACTACAGAGTTTGCCATAGCACTTACCAGTTTTGCTCCATCTTTAATAATGCCTCCTTGTTCGCTTCTGCTACCTACCATAAAGCCGGTTACATCCTGTAAAAACACCAAGGGGATTTTTTGTTGATTACAATTCATGATAAATCGGGCGGCCTTATCAGCCGAATCGCTGTAAATGACGCCACCAACTTGCATTTCTTTCTTGTTTCCGGGCTGATTGGCTTTCACTATTTGCCTTTGATTGGCCACTATGCCTACAGACCAGCCATCAATTCTCCCCCAGCCACAAAGAATGGTTTTACCATATTCTTCTTTGTATTGTTCAAAAACTGAGTCGTCCATAAGTCGTTCAATAATCTCAAGCATCTCATATGGACGTGATCTGTCTTCCGGAAGAATTTCATAAATATCTTCCTGGTCCTTTTTAGGAGGAAGAGATGCTTTTCGGTCAAATCCTGCTTTCTCAAAATGTCCCATTCTATCCATAATTGATCTGATAGCCGTGAGGCAGGAGGCATCATCTTTGTAAATATTGTCAGTGACGCCAGAGATGGCCGATTGAGAAAATGCTCCGCCCAATGTTTCTGAGTCGACGTCTTCACCTATGGATGATTTTACTAAATATGGCCCGGCCAAATATACAGAACCAGTTCCTTCTACTATCATCGCATAGTCTGACATTATTGGCAGATAAGCACCACCGGCAACGCAGCTTCCCATAATAGCAGAAATTTGAGGCACACCCATGGCAGAAAGTTTGGCGTTGTTTCTGAATACTCTGCCAAAATGCTCCTTATCTGCAAATATCTCTGATTGAAGCGGAAGGTAGATTCCTGCAGAGTCTACCAAATAGATAATTGGGATTCTGTTTTCCATGGCAATCTCCTGAGCTCTGAGGCATTTCTTTCCGGTTATTGGGAACCACGCCCCTGCTTTTACTGTGGCATCATTGCTAAGAATGATGCATAATCTACCAGAAACATAGCCCATTATACAAACTACGCCTCCATTGGGACATCCGCCTTCTTCTTTATACATGCCGTCACCAGCAAAGATCCCTATTTCAATATACTCTTTGTCTTTGTCAAGTAGAAATTCAATTCTTTCAAAGGCGGTTTTTTTTCCTTTGGCTTTATGCTTGGCGATTTTTTGAAGTCCTCCACCCAGTCGAATTTCTTCTGTTTTGTCTTTTAGCTCGGCAAGAAGTGATTGCATGTATTTCATAAGGTTGGTATGTTAATCAATTGAAGTGTATTTCTTGAAAGTTGTGGAAGTTTCCTAAGCTTTAGTTTATGAAAAGTATTGGTTATAAGGAAATAAAACGTATATTTTCTCATCAACAAACACTACAATAAAAACTATGAATATTTTTCAAACTAACGTGCCCGGGCTTGGCATGATACAAGAGAGTGCCCGGGATTTTGCACAACAAAAGATACAGCCAAATATCATGAAATGGGACGAAGATCAGATATTTCCAGTGGCAACATTTAAAGAGATGGGTTCTATGGGATTTATGGGAGTTATAGTTCCGGAAGAGTATGGAGGCTCCGGACTAGGGTATCAGGAATACGTCACGGTTATAGATGAAATATCTCAGGTATGTGGAGGAATTGGACTTTCGCTTGCAGCCCATAATTCCCTGTGTACAAACCATATTTTGAGCTTTGGAAGTGAAGAACAGAAGAGAAAGTACTTACCAAAGTTGGCAACGGCAGAGTCAATCGGAGCCTGGGGGCTTACAGAGACCAACTCTGGCTCTGATGCAGGAGGTATGCTTACCACTGCCAAAAGGGAAGGAAAATATTTTTTGATCAATGGGTCTAAAAACTTTATTACTCATGCCATAAGTGCTGATATAATAGTTCTAATGGCAAGAACTGGAGAGAAAGGGGATAGTCATGCGATGAGTTCATTTATAATTGAAAAGGGTACAGAAGGTTTTACTTCGGGTAAAAAGGAGAATAAATTAGGAATGAGAGCTTCTGAAACAGCTTGTTTGTTTTTCGATAATTGTAGGGTGCATGAATCACAATTAATGGGAAAAGAAGGAGAGGGTTTTATACAGGCTTTAAAATTATTGGAGGGTGGCAGAATTTCAATTGCAGCTCTTTCATTGGGAATAGCGAAGGGTGCTTTTAAGCATGCTTTAGCCTATACTCAGGAAAGGGAGCAATTTAATCGTAAAATTTCAAGCTTTCAGGCCGTAAGATTTGATTTGTCAGAGATGGCTACTGAAATTGAGGCTTCTGAAATGTTGATTCGGAATGCAGCTTTTCTGAAGAACAAGGGTGCGAGTACCTCCAAACAGTCAGCAATGGCTAAGCTTTTTGCCTCAGAAACTGCCGTTAGGGTATCAACAAAAGCACTTCAACTGTTTGGAGGCTATGGCTATTCCAAGGAATTTCCGGCAGAAAAATACTACCGTGATTCAATGCTTTGTACCATTGGCGAAGGAACATCAAACATTCAAAAGATGGTCATCGCAAAAGAATTGTTAAAATAGAACACAATGAAAAAGGTTAAAATAACTGATTGTCCACGCGATGGGATTCAGGGGCTAAAAAATTTTATACCTACAGAATCTAAGGCAGCTTATATTCAGGCTGCTTTAGACTCTGCTTTGTTTGATTGTATTGATTTTGGAAGCTTTGTGTCTCGCAAAGCCATGCCACAGATGGCAGACACAGAAGAAGTCTTGAAGCAAATTAAAAAACCTGACAATGGAACAGGTCTTTTGGCTATTGTAGCAAATGAAAGAGGGGCGGCTGAAGCATCTAATTATAGTAAAATTGATTTCTTGGGCTTTCCGTTTTCTGCCTCTGAAAAGTTTCAACTAAGAAATACAGGTTCAGATAGGATGGCTGCAATTGCTAAAATTGAACGCATTCAGCAAATTACCAGGCAATCACAAAAGGAACAAAGAGTGTATGTTTCTATGGCTTTTGGGAATCCGTATAGCGAAAATTGGAGCACAGATTTAGTTAAAAAATGGGTCGGAGAAATTGTCAAAATGGATGTTAAACAAATTGCCTTGTCTGATACTATAGGTGTTGCCAAGCCTAAGGATGTTCAAAACTTATTCGAAACTCTAATCAAGGAGTTTCCTGGCGTAGTTTTCAGTGCACATTTACACGCACTGCCTGGGCAATGGGAAGAAATTGTTCAGGTGGCTTATGACGCAGGCTGTTATCACTTTGACGGTGCTATGAATGGTTTTGGCGGTTGTCCTATGGCGAAAGACGAATTGGTCGGAAACATTCCCTCAGAAGGCCTTCTTCGCTGGAAAGGAGTGAAACAAGAATTAATAGAATCTTTGCAAATAGCTTTTCAAAATCTTGTTTCTTATGCCTGAATACTTTCCAAATGTCGATGATTATAAAGACCTCCATTACTCCTTTATCAGGCTTTCTCAGAATGGCCAGAGGCTTACTGTAACACTTAACAGGCCAGAAAAAAGGAATGCCTTTACCCCACTGATGATTCATGAATTGGCCTATGTTATGCAAGGTGCTAATTCTGATGAAACAACGAAAGTAGTGGTGCTACAGGCAGAAGGCCCAGTTTTTTGTGCAGGTATGGATTTAAAGTTGTTTAATGGGGAGATCGAAGAGGAAATTCCAGTAAAATTCAAAGCAGAAGGGCTGACAATGGCTTTGGCCTTGAGGCAACTTATAAAGCCACTTGTGGCAGTAGTGGAAGGACCGGTGATAGCTGGTGGCTTTTTAATAATAAATGAATGCTCACTTGTGCTGGCAGAAGAAAGCGTTTGGTTTCGTTTACCTGAAATCGAAATCGGACTTTTTCCATTTCAAGTTCTGGAAAGGCTAATTGAAATAGTTGGTGAAAGGAAGGCACTTTATTGGTGTCTGACAGGTCAAAAAATTGAAATAGAAGAGGCTTTGTCCACAAATTTGATAAGCAGAATATTTGTAAAGGAAGAAAAGGAACGTGTATTAAATGAAATCCTTTCAAAAATGGAAGCAGCTGAAACAGGAATTCTAAGCACGGCAATAACGGTGACTAAAAAAATAAAGATGATACCTGCAGACGATAGAGCAGCTTATCTAAAGTCTGTATTGGACGAATTTTCAAGAAAACGGTAAAAGTGGAAAACCTTATTTAAAGTAGTAGGTTAACTTTGCGACTTAATCTATTAAGTAACGTAGAAGTGTTTCCCTTATCAATGACCAATATTCAAATTACTAAAGCGTCCACAGAGCAAGAATTACAGGGCATTTTGGATTTACAATCTGCTAATCTACGGAAGAATTTGACTCAGGAAGAGATGGAGAGCCAGGGGTTTGTTACGCTTGAATATGATTATGACTTTATAAAAGCTATGCCGGCGGGTAATCATCACATCATTGCCAAAGATGGCGAGAAGGTGGTAGGTTATGTATTACTTATGGATAGATCCACTAATCACCTCATGAAAGAAGGTGCGGGTATTTTTCCTATTTTTCATGAAATTGTACACAAGGGTATCAGATTAGGGGATACTAATTATGTTTCGGTAGGCCAGGTATGTGTTGATAAGAACTATGCAGGCCAAGGATTATTAGGTAGAATGTATACTGCTTACAAGGAGAGTTATAAACACCTATATGACCTGGCAATGACAGACATTTCACACAGAAATAAGCGTTCATTGAAAGCACATCTTAAATCAGGATTTGAGGTTGTTCTTCGTTTTGATGAACCAGATGCAGGAGAGCCTTGGGATATAGTTATTTGGGATTGGAGAAGCTAATAACTGTAATAGACTAGATTTCAATTAAATTGAAACGATAATCTAATGGGTCAAAAGTATTAATCAATAATTCTATCAAATCAGGTCTTTGTTCTAAAAAGGGTATGATATTCTCTTTTCGTTCCTGTAATCCACCGCCTGGAAAAAGATCTTCTTTAAGCTTCTCAAGTTTTGCAATTCCTTCAGAATGCTTTCTCTTTTCAGCACGTAATATCTTTTTTTCTAGTTTCTCAATGAGGTCAATTGTTTTTGTCTCAAAAGCGGAGGTTGTTCTGCTCAGTGTCTTGTCAATGCCGTCTGTTTTAGATCTGATTTGAGAAAACAAAGTTTTCATTTCTTCAATTTGATGAGTTAAATCAAGATCCAACTCGCTTTGCTTGTGAGCATACTCATTTTGTAAAGTATGAGAAGGCTTAAATAAATCGTCTAATCTCACCGAAAGTTTAAAACAGTCGTCAGATATGTTTTTATTAATTAATGCACCAAAATTCCTTGGCATCAGAGCAGGGAAAGCTACTTGGTAGAAGTCAAATATAGGTTTTAGCTGAAGCCAATATGGAACTTCTGAGGGCCCTCCTATATAAGCCAGGTTTGGAAGGATAACCTCTTCATAAAGAGGCCTAAGAACCACATTGGGGCTAAAAAGCTCAGGCTGCTGCTCCACAAGCTCTAATATTTCACTTTTAGAGAATGAAAGATCTGTATTAAGTACCTGATACTGCTCACCTTCTTGGATTATACGTTCTCTTTTACCCTCAGAGAGATAAAAGAAATTAATTTCCCTGGGAGAAATTTGCGTTTTATAACCCAGTGATTCCAGATTCTCGGTTCTTTTTGTAACTAAATCAAAAGAGGTGTTCTTCAGAAGGTCATCTTTAATTATTTCTTTGAATTCGGCTTTAAAAGAACGGGTATTGGCATCAATGGTTATGAGTCCGTATTGCCCAAACAGTGAGTGCATATATGCTCTCACTGCATTAGCTAAAGTTTTATTTTCGCTGTACGCTTTTTGAAAAACTTCTGCCGCTTTTCCTAATTGAGCGGCTATTTCTGACAGACCTGAAGTTACCATTGGGCCTACTGCTCCGGTTTGATTCGTTTCCCACCAATACTTTTTTCCAAAAGCGTTCATATATTGAATTTCTTCAAGATCATGATCTTCTGAGGCCATCCAATAAACCGGAATGAAATTGTATTCAGGGTATGCTGCTTTCAGGCTTTTGGCTAAATTTATTATTGTGACAATCTTAAAAACAATATAGAGAGGGCCGGTAAAAATATTTAATTGATGGCCTGTTGTCACGGTAAAGGTTTTTGAATCTCTTAAAAGATCGAAGTCAGGTGCGTACGAAATATATTCGTACTGTTTTTCTAATTCTGAAACTAGAACCTTCCTTTTAGAATCAGAGAAAGACTTTTCTTCTATAAGTTTTTTGAAGTTTTCAATTTTAGGGTATTGGCTGTAGAAGGGCTTTAAGGAGTCCTTTTCAGTAATATAGTCAAGAAAGAGATCAGAGAATGCTCCGGTTTGTTCTAAAGAAAGTTTTTGACAGCCTGGTTCCAATGCTTAATAAGATTAAAAACGTTTAACACTTCAATTTAGCTAAGGGTTCGCATATTGCAAGGTGAGTTGCATAAGCTTTGTATTTTTGTAGAGAAATTAAGATCATGATTAAATTAACAGCAGACGGAAGTACTACAGTTTACAGCAAGTGTTTTGATCAGCATTATCATTCCATATTTGGAGCAAAGCAGGAATCAGAGCATGTTTTTATCAATTTAGGTTTGGCTTATGCCCTGGCGAAGTTTGAAGATATTAGAATCCTTGAAATGGGCTTTGGCACGGGACTAAATGCTCTGTTGACCTTAGAAAAAGCCATTGCAGAAAAACGGAAACTAAGCTATACGGGTCTAGAAGCTTTTCCTTTAGAGGAAGGGCTCACTGCTGAATTAAGTTATGATGCTTCTAAATTGCATCAATTGCCATGGGAGGAAAGAGTTGAAGTAAATACTTTCTTCGATTTTAAAAAGATGAATTTAAAATTGCAGGATTTTGAAACTCAAGATAAATATAATTTAATCTACTATGATGCTTTCGCTCCGGAGTCACAGCCTGAACTTTGGACTCAAGAGATATTTGAAAAGTTAGCCTCTATGATGTTATGTGGGGGCGTTTTGGTTACATATTGCTCCAAAGGATACGTGCAACGTAATCTAAAAGCGGCTGGCTTTAAAGTAGAGAAACATCCAGGGCCGCCAAGAAAAAGAGAAGTTTTAAGGGCAATTCTTCAATAGATATTGCAAATGTTATGCAAGCATACTATTTTTGGTAGATTCAATTTCTAACTATGGAAGAAACAAACGATTTTAATGTATCTACGATGGCCGAGCTAATGGCTCAGGGGAAAGAGCCTGAAATACTTTTTTGGGTAGGCTGTGCTGGTTCTTTTGATGACCGATATAAAAAAGTAACCATTGCCTTTGCCAAAATACTGAATAAACTGTCAATCAATTATGCAGTATTAGGTACAGAAGAGTCTTGTACGGGTGATCCGGCAAGAAGGGCAGGAAATGAATTCACCTTTCAGATGCTGGCCATGCAAAACATTGAAGTGTTAAATGGGTATGGCGTAAAGAAAATTGTTACCGCATGTCCTCATTGCTTTAATACCCTAAAAAACGAATATCCTGAATTGGGGGGAAACTATGATGTAATTCATCATTCAGAATATCTGCAGCAATTGATTACTGAAGGTACTTTAAAAGTGGATGGAGGAGCCTTTAAGGGTCAAAAGATAACCTACCACGATTCTTGCTATTTGGGAAGAGCCAATGACGTTTATGAAGCCCCACGAGATATTATTAAGGCTCTTGATGCAGAACTGGTAGAAATGAAGCGTTGTAAATCGAAAGGACTTTGTTGTGGAGCCGGTGGAGGCCAAATGTTTAAGGAACCGGAGGCCGGGAAAAAGGATGTGAATATTGAACGTATAGAGGAAGCATTGGAGACCGGTGCTAATACTGTAGCTGTTGGTTGTCCTTTCTGTATGACAATGATTTCTGACGGAGTAAAAAACAAAGAGAAAGAATCAACGGTAAAAGTCTATGACTTGGCAGAACTTTTGTTGGAGAAATTATAGGTGACTGATAACCTTTTTAGAATGAGTCTATTAAGTCATTTGTACTTTTAATAGAAGAAATGCAATCAGCATTAAGTTTTCCACACATTGCAACTAATTCGTATTTTTTAGGTTCTTAGATGAATGAAACGGCTTCACACTTCGTTTCTCTAGTATTCATTAAAAGCTTTCATTATGTTTCATGATTTTGATAGAATGCCAATGCAATCCAGGGTTTGGATTTACCAGGCAAACAGGCCTTTAACGGCGAAAGAAGAAAACATGATTATGTATTCTCTTAAAAATTCGCTCAATACATGGAACGCTCATGGAGAGCCTCTTCTGGGTTCTGTAAGGATTGATGAAGGCAGATTTGTTATTGTAGCTGTTGACGAAAGTCATAATGGCCCATCTGGCTGCTCAATTGATGCTTCAACACATTGGCTCAAAGATCTTGGGACTGAACTGAACGTTGATTTTTTTGATAGATCATTGGCCTATATTAAAGATAACGAAATCTTAACTGTTCCGGTTTTTGGACTTAAAAAGGCTGTAGAAAACGGTTTGCTTTTGGCCGATACAGTAATCTTCAATAACAACAGTGTACAGACCAAAAGTCAATTGGTGAGTTCTTGGAAAATGGCTGCATCTAAATCACCTTTTCTTTCAAAATATTTTAATAAGCAGGTAGCATAAAAAAAGAGGGTTTAGAAACCCTCTTTTTTAGTAAAACCATCTTCTATTTAATCCATCATTAGATAGGCCTTGATAAAGTCATCAAGGTTGCCATCCATAACACTTTGTATGTCAGATGTTTCGTGTCCTGTTCGGGCATCTTTTACGAGCTTATATGGGTGGAAAACATAGTTCCTGATTTGAGATCCCCACTCAATATTCTTTTTCGAAGCCTCAATATCCGCTCGGGCCGCATTTCTTTTCTCAAGCTCAATTTGATATAATCTTGATTTTAGCATGTTCATCGCATGCTCCTTATTGGCTAGCTGACTACGTTCAATTTGACAAACTATAACAATTCCTGAGGGCTTATGAGTAAGCTGTACTTTGGTTTCTACCTTATTCACATTTTGCCCACCGGCTCCACCAGATCTTGAGGTTTGCCATTCTATGTCTCCGGCTTTAACATCAACCTCAATGCTATCATCCACGAGGGGATAAGCATATACTGAGGCGAACGAAGTATGTCTCCTGGCATTGCTATCAAAAGGAGAAATACGGACCAATCGATGTACACCGTTTTCGGATTTCAAATAACCGTAAGCCTGTGGGCCGTCTATTTGCATAGATGCTGATTTTATACCCGCTCCATCACCATCTGTCCAGTCTATTTGAGTGACTTTATAGCCATTCTTCTGGGCCCACATTAAGTACATCCTGTAGAGCATGCTGGCCCAGTCCTGACTCTCAGTTCCGCCTGCACCAGAATTAATTTCGATGATCGCAGAAAACTGATCTTCTTCGCTGGAGAGCATTTTCTTTAATTCTAACTCCTCTATTATAGCGGCTGTTTTACGACCTTCGGTGTCAATTTCCTCTTCAGAGACCTCACCTAATTCGTGAAACTCATAAAGTGTTTCCAGGTCACTCATTGAAGTTTCCATTTGCTCAAATGAATCAGTCCAGCCTTTTAATTGCTGAATTTCCTTCATCACTTTCTGAGCATGTTCAGAGTCATTCCAAAACTCAGGCTGTGCTTGCTGGTTCTCTAAATCTCCTAATTTTTCTTTCCTACTATCGTAGTCAAAGATACCTCCTCAAAGCCGTCACTCTGGCTCTCAAATCTTTCAACGCTTCTGTTGTCATGATTTCCTTAAATGGTTAATAATTTATTTACTTATTTAATACAAATATCGTGGCTACTTAAACAAAAAACCATGGCTTCAGGAAACCATGGTTTTTTAATATTCTTAATTCAGAATTAACTTTCTTTTAAGGCTTCTGCTCCACCCACAATCTCAAGGATTTCATTAGTAATAGCTGCCTGTCTAGATCTGTTATATTGAATTTTTAGTTCTTTGAGTAATTCACCACCATTATCAGTAGCCTTATCCATTGCTGTCATTCGAGCTCCATGTTCTGAGGCATTAGACTCCAATACTGCTTTGTAAAGATGCATCTTGATTGCTTTAGGCATTAATTCAAGAATAATCTCTTCTTCAGATGGCTCAAAAATATAATCTACATTACTCGCTGAAGATTCATCGACCTCGCTCGTTAAAGGAAGCATCCTTTCAGTTCTGATGATTTGAGTGGCCACATTTTTGAATTCATTGAATATCAAAACCACCTCATCATAGTCTCCTTTTTCAAACGAATCCATGGCTTCTTCTGCGGCCTTTCTTGCTTCAGCAAAGCTTAGGTTTAAGAAGATACCTGAGTGATTACTATTTACTTTGAAGTTTCTTTTTTGAAATGATTCAAGTCCCTTTTTACCTAAAGCTTTGATATGTACATTGCCCGCTTTGTTTTGGTCTGCATAACTCTCAGCTATCAGAGAATTGGTAGCTTTAATAATATTTGAGTTAAAGCCTCCACACAAACCCCTGTCTGAAGTTACTACTATTAATAGTACTTTTTCGATTGGCCTTACTGTGGTATATGGACTCTGATTCCCCACTTCTGTATTAGCAGATACAGTGGCGATCAATTCATTCAGTTTGTTGGCATAAGGACGCATCTGAATAATGGCATCCTGTGCTCTACGTAGCTTCGCCGCCGCTACCATTTTCATGGCTTTGGTAATCTGCATGGTAGAGTTTACCGATGTAATCCGATTTCTTACTTCTTTTAATGAAGCCATTTTTCTATAATTCTAAATTAAAGATTCCCCTGTAGGGCAATATCAAATTTATTAAGCGTATTTCTCAGCTAAACCTTTTCCTTCTTTAACAATCCAGTCAGTGATATTTTCTTCTAACTTACCGGCAGCTAAAGTGGCAATGTATTCAGGTTTGCTAGCTTTCATAAGCGTTAAGAATTCGTTTTCAAATTCTTTAACTCTTTCTACAGGTACCTTATCCATGATTCCCTTAATAGAACCATAAATCATAGCTACTTGCTCACCTACAGGAGATGGCTGAAACTGTCCTTGTTTTAGGATTTCTTGGTTTCTTTTTCCTCTTTCAATTACAAGTTTAGTTGCAGCATCTAAGTCAGAACCAAACTTAGCAAAGGCTTCAAGCTCACGAAACTGTGCTTGATCAAGCTTAAGTGTACCAGCCACTTTTTTCATTGACTTTACCTGAGCGTTACCCCCTACACGAGATACAGAGATCCCCACGTTAATGGCTGGTCTGATACCCGCATTGAACAAGTTTGATTCAAGGAAAATCTGGCCATCAGTAATCGAAATTACGTTAGTCGGAATATACGCTGAAACATCACCTGCTTGTGTTTCAATGATCGGTAGGGCAGTTAATGATCCGCCACCTTTAACTCTTCCGGCCAATGAAGGTGGAATGTCATTCATTTGTGCAGCAATCTCATCAGATGAGTTCACTTTTGCAGCTCTTTCCAATAATCTTGAGTGAAGATAGAAAACATCACCAGGATAGGCCTCACGCCCCGGAGGTCTTCTAAGAAGAAGAGAAACCTCACGATAGGCTACAGCCTGCTTAGAAAGGTCATCATATATTACGAGTGCCGGTCTACCTGTATCTCTGAAGTATTCACCAATGGCTGCTCCGGTAAAAGGAGAGAAAAACTGCATTGGAGAAGGGTCAGAAGCACTAGCTGCAACAATGGTTGTATACTCCATTGCTCCGTACTTTCTCAACGTTTGCTCTACAGCTTTTACAGTTGAAGCTTTTTGACCACAGGCTACATATATACAGTATACAGGTTCACCCTTGTCGTAGAATTCTTTCTGATTAATTATGGTGTCAATACAAACCGCTGTTTTACCAGTCTGACGGTCACCAATTACAAGCTCACGCTGACCACGGCCAATTGGAATCATGGCATCAATTGCCTTAATCCCTGTTTGAAGGGGCTCTGTAACAGGTTCACGATAAATAACCCCCGGGGCTTTACGCTCCAATGGCATCTCGAACGTTTCACCAATAATAGGGCCATTACCATCAATAGGTTCTGCAAGAGTGTTGACCACACGGCCTACAATACCTTCACCTACTTTTACTGAAGCAATTTCTCCGGTACGTTTTACAGTAGCTCCTTCCTTAATGTCAGAAGAGTCTCCTAATAATACGGCTCCTACGTTATCTTCTTCAAGGTTAAGTGCTAAAGCTTTCAAGCCATTCTCGAAAGAAAGCAACTCTCCTGCCTGAACTTTGGATAAACCGTAAATACGAGCTACACCATCACCTATCTGTAATACGGTACCTACTTCTTCAAGTTCTGCTTCGGTCTTTGCTCCGGCTAGCTGCTCTCTGAGTATGGCCGAAACTTCATCTGGTCTTACTGATGCCATGTTTATATAGACTTATTTTTTCTTTGAAATAATTGATTTAACCGCCGAATGAACGCATAGTGCTGTTTACTAGGGGCTTTTCAGGCTGCGAAATAACTAAGAAAATTTGATAATTCCCATATAAATCTAAAAAAAGGAACTCATTTCTTGCACTTTTCGAGGATTGTCAGGTTTTCTCATCGAAAGGCTATTCTATTGCCGGAGCAATATCTTTAATGACCTAAGAGGGCATAAGATAATTACTTACTCTTTTGACAGTTGTTTCCAGCTCAGTGAATTCTATTTCTAACATTGCTTTAGATTTACTATTGTCAAAGTAGATCCTTCTTTGAGCTGTAACAGAAGTGTCCTTGGTTATTAACGGGTCAGATCCGGTAATGAAGGATCGTAGAGATTCAATTCGCCATAATATTTCAGAGCCAATCTTCCCTATTTTAATGCTCGGTGGTTTAACCTTAAAAAAGGAAGCTATTGTAGTGAAAAATTCTTTGAAAGAAGTACTGCCCGAATTGGCAATAAAACGTTCTCCACTAAGGTCTGATTTTGTAAGCTTCAGGATCATCTTTGAAACATCTCTTACATCTACATAATTAATGTAGCCTTCAGTATAGAATAAGTTCTTATCATATATATATTTAAACAGACGGGTGCTACTCTTCGTCCAGTCTGCCTCACCTAATATTACAGAAGGATTAATAATGATTGTATTAAGGCCTTCGGCTTGACCACGATATACCTCGAGTTCTGCTAGATGTTTACTTTTGCCATACTCAGAATGGTTGGGTGAGTTTACCCATTTAGTATTTTCATCTACTGTCAATATTTCACCAGCCGGTAGTTTTATCTCCGGTTTTCCTATTGCCGCAACTGAGCTGATATGAATTAACTTCTTTGTCTTTTTTTCAAGACATGCATTAACCACGTTTTCGGTACCTGTTACATTTATCTCATAAAGCTTGGCTGTGTCTTTCCTGTTAAATGAAACCATGGCTGCTGTATGTATAACTATATCTACACCCTCTATTGCTTCTAATAGTTTTGGGTAATTAAGGATGTCACCTAATATATAGTCCACCTTGTTGGCCTTATTGTGAGTGTTCGGTGCATTTCTTGATAAACAAAGAATTCGATAAGACCCATCATTTTGCAATTGCCTTATTAATTCCTGACCTAGCAGCCCTGTCCCTCCCGTAATTAAAATAGTCATATTGATTATTTGAGGTTTCAAATGTAATACTATTTAAAGTCAATAGTACGTCTTCAAACACGGTCAAATAGGATTAAAAGAAGAATCTTTATGAACTTTCAAAATAGTGTTTTTCGCAAAGTGTTGATTTTGAGTTTTTTGATGAAAAACCTCAAAAACTATTTAAAATTCAGTTTGTGTTAAATCAAAAGTTTCTTCTACCTTTGCACTCCCGTTACAAAAGAAGGGCGGGTTTTAGTTCTTAAGTTTCCTGATTTTCACAATCCAAAAAGATTTAGAAAAAATAAATTTTAAAATTTATTTGGAATGTAAAAAGAAATGGTTGTACCTTTGCAATCCGTTTCTGAAAAAACGAAACAAATAAATGCTAAGTTGACTTTAGTGTTTAAGGCCGAGAAAAGACGACGAATCTTACCGGAGTTTTGAGGAGGTAGGATAAAGTTCATAGACTTATTGATATACATAGACGGACCTCGAGTCAAGGACTTTTTAAAATAGTAATTTACTATGGAGAGTTTGATCCTGGCTCAGGATGAACGCTAG
>JANSYO010000012.1 GCA_024742395.1 Cytophagales bacterium | reverse complement strand
CCTGAACTGACGCAGTCGGCACAGTTATATGATATTTCTGGTGACAAAATGAAGCTTCTCTTAGATTTTCCTACCATTGGCGAGCCACACTATGCTGAAGCCTTACCGGCTTCACTTATTAAAGACAATTCTCTTAAAATCTTCAAGATTGAAGAGAATCAGCACCCTTATGCTGCCAAAGGTGAAAAAGAAACCAAGGTAGAACGAAAAGGAAAAGAAGTTCACGTATACATGACATCGTCAAGGTCACACTTTGCTCCGGATAATATTGAAGGTGTGAAACTTGGAGACGAGGTGTATTTCCATGTAACTAACCTGGAACAAGACTGGGATGTACCTCATGGTTTTGCTATCAGAGGAGCAAATAATGCCGAGATCTTAGTAATGCCTGGCGAAACCCAAACCTTGAAATGGACTGCTGACAGGATAGGAATCACCCCATTCTATTGTACAGATTTCTGCTCAGCTCTTCACCAGGAAATGCAAGGCTATATGAGAGTATCTGCTCCTTCTAGCAATGTTCCTTTAACCTGGCATGTAGGTAAGAATGATGTGAAAGAGGCTGAAGATAAAGCCAAATAAATCCTAATTCTCATAGCGGTGGCAATAACTGCCACCGCTTAATAAACACCGGAGGAAATCTCCAAACATCATGAAAGATCTTAATAAATCATCACGTCTACTTATTCTTCTGGCCTCTTTGGCATTATTAGCTACGTACTTCTTACCTATCTGGAGAATTGATTTATGGGCACCTCAATATCCTGAGGGTTTGTCTATGTTCATTTGGTTAGATAAACTGAGTGGACAAGTAGAAATTATTAATGGACTGAACCACTACATTGGTATGGCTCACATTAAGGAAGAAATGTTTCCAGAGTTTATTTATCTGCCTTATATAGCTGGTTTCATCATAGCTGCCGGTGTACTTACGGCCGGTATCGGAAAGCGATCTGTACTCATTGGGTATTTAACCCTATTGGTGCTGGGAGCTATTATTGCTCTGGTAGACTTCTATAAATGGGGTTACGAGTATGGTCATAATCTTTCTGATGATGCCGCCATTAAGGTACCCGGAATGTCCTATCAACCGCCGGTTATCGGCTACAAGGAGCTTCTGAATTTTGGTGCTTATTCTGTTCCGGCCAGTGGTGGATGGATTTTCGTTGGCCTTGGTCTCACTGTGATCGGCGTATTAATATTTGAATTCAAAAGAAAGAAATAACATGAAAACACTTTACCTGATAATCAGTCTTCTCATGGTGGCTGCTTGTACACCTGCCCAGAAGCCCATTGAATACGCAAAGGATCCATGTCAGTTTTGTAAAATGACCATTATGGAACCTGGTTTTGCCTCAGAACTGGTGACGAAAAAAGGGAAGGTCTTTAAATTCGATGATCTCTCATGTATGATTAAATACATGAAAATAGAACAAACTTCTATAGAAGATCATGCCTACGTTTTGGTGAATATGTATGGTTCTAATGAGTTTTTGAATGTCCAAGACGCTGTTTTTCTGCATTCTGAGTCTTTCAAAAGCCCAATGCGTGGAGATGTGGCGGCCTTCAAAGGTATTCCTCATCACTCTCATCTGCCTTTGGAAACCACCGAAGAAATTAAGCCTCTAAACTGGGCAGAGATAATCAAGTTGTTCTAAGAAATAAGTAGCCTCAAACATTCTAAATTGATCAAATGAAACTTATCTACCCTTTTCTGATTCTTCTTGTTTCTTCTTTTCTGCCTGCACTTGCGGCTAACTATGAAATTCATAATGCGGAGGAATTAGTAAGAGTAATAAAGATTGCTCAAGATGGAGATGTCTTGGAAATCAATGCCGGGAAATACCTGATTAATGGTTTGCTTATAGAAAAGGAAATTAACCTGGTCGGAAAAGGTTTTCCGGTTTTTGACGGACAATTCAAAGGCGAAATTTTAACCATAAAAGCATCCAATGTTACTGTTTCAGGAATTCGTTTTGAACATGTGGGCGTAACCAGTGTGATTGACTGGGCTGCTGTAAAGGTGATAGAGTCAGAAAATGTCATCATAGAGAACAATCAGTTATTCGACTGTTATTTTGGGATCTATCTTTCGGCATCTAACAAGTGCATTGTTCGTAATAATGAGGTGGAAGGTATTGCTTCAAATGAGCAAAATACAGGTAATGGCATCCATTCCTGGAAGTGCGATAGCCTTTTGATTCATAACAATACCGTAAGAAATCATAGAGATGGATTCTATTTTGAATTTGTAACCAATTCAAAAGTCGACTCCAATTTGAGTGTCAATAATATAAGATACGGCTTGCATTTTATGTTTTCGCATCGCAATAGTTACAGCTATAATGTCTTTGAAAAAAATGGGGCAGGAGTGGCGGTAATGTATACCCGGAATGTGGATATGCACCACAATACATTTAAGAATAACTGGGGAAGTGCTGCCTATGGAATTCTTCTCAAAGACATCACAGACAGTCATATTGAGAATAATACTTTTGATAAAAATACGGTGGGTATTTTGATGGAAGGATGTAACCGTATTGAGGTAAACCACAATGGATTTCGCAGCAACGGTGTAGCTCTGAGAATTCAGGCCAATTGTGAGGAGAACAATCTTAAGAACAATGATTTTGAGAACAATACTTTTGATATCGCTACCAATGGGATGGTGGTTCAGAACCTGCTTTTAAATAACTATTGGGATAAATACGAAGGGTATGATTTAAACAAAGATGGACTAGGAGATATTGAATACAGGCCTGTGAATCTTTTCTCCACTCTCGTAGAGCGAATGCCCCAAGTGATGATGTTATTGAGAAGTTTCACTGCTACTCTTCTTGACAAGATAGAGAAAGTGATGCCAAGCTTTACACCGGAAAACCTCATGGATGAATACCCGAGAATGAAACCGAATTTACACGAAAAAATAGCCTAGAATGATCCTTTTTAAAGACATAGAAAAGAGTTTTGGTAAACTTAATGTCCTATCTGATGTGAACGTTGAGTTCTCAGGTGGCCATTCTATTGCCGTGGTTGGGCCCAATGGGTCAGGTAAAACTACTTTAATAAAAATGCTTTTGGGAATGGTGCTTCCAGATAAGGGTAAGGTGTATTTTGATGGAAAGCCAATTTCGGAAAGTCATCAGTATAGAGGACGTATTGGATACATGCCTCAGATAAGTAACTATCCTCCCAATCTAAAAGTATCCCAACTCATCAGTATGATGACAGATATCAGAGAGAGTGCGGGCTGGACAGGTAAGTTAGATAATGAATTAATTGATGCTTTTGAAATAGACTCCTTTTCAAATAAAACCATGAGCACGCTCAGTGGTGGTACCCGGCAAAAAGTAGGTGCGGCCCTTGCCTTTAGGTTTAACCCGGATGTTTTGATTTTAGACGAACCTACAGCCGGCCTGGACCCTGCAGCATGTGAAATATTAAAAGATAAGATTCAAAATGAAAGACAAAAGGGGAAGTTGCTGATTTTGACTTCACACATTCTTTCTGATTTGGATGAACTGACAGACCATATACTCTTCATGAACGATTCCAGGATACAATTCTATCAGGAAATAAAAGGGTTGAAAGAGGAATTTCAAGAAGATAAACTGGGAAAAATAATTGCTCAATTGATGCGGGCGAAAAGTAAGAGCCAATCAAAAATACTCGTCTCATGAGAAGCCTGACTTTTGTCATATTACCCTTGGCTATGCTCTCACTGCTAGTAGGAATATTAGGTGGTTGGGTTAGAGTTGGCTGGCATATAGAAGGGATGCAATTAGCCTCTGTAAACCATGGAATTTTGATGCTTGGATCTTTTCTTGGAACTCTGGTAGCTCTGGAAAGGGTAATTACTCTCAATAAGTGGTGGGCATGGCTAGCTCCTTTTCTTATGGGCTTTTCTCTTCCTCTTCATTTAATTGGACAGCCTAAAGCAGCTCTCTGGAGCCTGGCAATGGGTGCCTTACTCTATCTTTTGGTGACCTTTTTACATCTAAGCAGGAGTGTGGTTAGAGGGCAGGTTCTTTTAAGTATTGGAGCGTTTTTTCAATTTTTGGCTATAGCTGTTTTCCTAAGTTTACATTCTTATACAATGGCTGTTGCCGCATGGTTTTTAGCTTTTCTGTTCACTATTGTCGGGGAAAGGCTCGAGTTGACACGTTTTTTACCTACATCGAAGAAGGCACTTTTTGAGTTGAGTTTTTGGCTTCTGGCAACCGTTTTGGGTACGGCTATTTATCATAGTCATTCTTCAATTTGGGCAGGTATAGCCTTCTTTGGTGTGGCTCAGTGGTTGCTTAGATATGACATCGCCTTACTTAATATAGAAAAAAGCGGAAGCTATCGCTTTCTTGGGTATGCTTTAGTAGGAGGTTTTTTATGGTTGGCTGTCTTTGGTTTGTTAAGTATCATTCGTCCCGGCACTGCATTTCTTTACGATGCGGTGGTTCACTCTTTTTTCATCGGGTTTATTTTATCCATGTTTCTGGCCCATGCTCCCATCATCTTCCCTTCTATATTGGGTCTTCGTGGTAAGCCATTTCATCCTGTTTTATATGTTTGGCTAATCCTGCTACATCTAAGCTTACTGATGCGAATTTCTGGTGACTTATGGGCCGTTGCAGAGCTCAGAAAGTGGGGAGGCCTGTTTAACGGACTTAGTTTTTTACTTTATCTCATCACGGTGATCTTCCTGATGGTTCAATTACATCTTAAAGAAAAGAAATGAAAAAAGTACTTAAATATGTTTTGTACGATATCCTCAAGAACAGATTTGTGATAGGATATACTCTTCTATTGTTGCTGTTGAGTTTTGCTTTTTTTGGATTTGAAGTGAATCCCGGCAAAGGTGTTATTAGCCTCTTGAATATTAACCTGATCGTAGTTCCATTGGTGAGCATAATCTTTGCCGCCACTAATTTTTATAACTCATATGAGTTCTTGGAACTGCTCTCGGCTCAGCCTCTGTCTCGAGGTACAATATTCTTTAGTCAGTATTTGGGTGTATGCCTGTCCTTAAGTTTAGCTTTTCTAATAGGCATAGGTCTGCCTGTCTTGTTTTTTGAAGGAACAATGGTCGGTTTCAGGCTGGTGTTAACAGGTCTTTTACTTACTCTGGCTTATGTTTCAATGGCTTTTTGGGCCTCAGTGCTTACATCTGACAAGGCCAAGGGAATCGGCATAGCTCTGGTTATATGGTTTTATTTTACCATTGTCTATGACGGACTTGTATTGACGCTCTTTTTGAGCTTAAGCGACTACCCAATGGAAAAGGCCACCATTATTTTTTCGCTACTAAATCCTACGGATCTGGCCAGAATACTGGTATTGATCAAGCTTGATGTCTCAGCCTTGATGGGCATTACCGGAGCGGTTTTTCAGGACTTCTTTGGTTCGGCTAAAGGCGTGTGGATATCGTTGACAGCCTTGTGCATCTGGTTTATTGTTCCGGTGTTTATGGCATTTAAAAAGTTTAGTAATAAAGATTTATAATTCTTAAACCTAAGGTAAAATGAAAACGAAAATTGCTGTATTAATGTTGACTTTAAGTATGGCTGCTTGCCAAAGTTCGGGCAATACTGAAGAAGGGGCTACAGATACTCAAATGGCCGGTGGCCAGGAAACCGTAGTGGATGATGTCTCTGAAAAGGATGTGGTCAAAGTGGCTGTTGGATCGCCGGATCATACCACTTTAGTGGCAGCCATTAAGGCTGCAGACCTGGTAACCTCACTGGCAAATGCCGGGCCTTTTACAGTATTTGCACCTACCAATTCGGCTTTTGATGCTCTTCCGGAAGGTACAGTAGAAAACCTACTTAAGCCTGAGAATAAAGGTACTTTAGAATCAATTCTACAGCATCATGTTATGACATCTGCACTTACAGCCGATTTCTTTCAGGATGGTCAAACCATGGGTATGGTAGACGGAACAAATGTAACTTTTAAACTGGTTGGCGATGATGTCTTTGTAGATGATGCCAAGATTATCGGCTCTGTTAAAGCTTCAAACGGCTGGGTACACGTAGTAGATAAAGTAATCTTATTAAAATAGTTGTCTTAGAAATTAAGTTTTTATGATTTCAGACAAGTTATAAGACTTCAAGACGTATTATATTTGCAATAGAATTAAAAAAGAATGAATTCTTTTAGACAAACAGGAGCTATCTTATTGCTGTCAGTGCTGATAATAAAGGCAATGATAGCTCCTGCTATTTTTGTCAATTACGAATTAAGGAAGGATTTCATTATCAGTAATTTTTGTGTCAATAAGGACAGACCAGAATTACACTGTGATGGCCAATGTTATTTGGCAAAACAACTGAAAGCAGCTGAACAACAAGATGAAAATGAGGCAACAGCAAGCTTCATGGATAAGCTTTTTGGAACTGAGTTTCTCTCTGAATCACCTGAATTTTTGACTGACAATAAACTGGAAGTTCTTTCTTTAGGCGGTTTATCTTTTTCTTATATTGAGTTTATGCCAGAGGCTCATCTTCATGGAGCCTTTCATCCTCCCAGGCAAATAGTTTAGTCTTATTTCACTTTTATGGCTTTTGTGATTCATCAAAATGATGTTTTACAATGGTCTGGTATTAAACTATTTAAATAAACACATTACAATGAAATCTTTACTGAAATCAGGCTTAGCCCTGATGGCTACAACTCTTATTTTGTCTTCTTGTGAAAAAACTGAAATGGAAGATCCCAATGCTACGAACACGGTAACTATTGAGTTTGATAACCGGTTTGGTGCACAAGAATTAAAACTGGGCGGAACAGAAATTGTAAACAAATCTGGAGAGCCCTACACGGTAACTACCCTAAACTATTTCGTTTCTGATTTGAAACTTATGAATGAAATGGGAGAAATGGTGAGTTTTCCTGACCAGTATTTTCTCATCAAAGAATCTGACGCGGCTACGCATAAAATAGAATTGAAAGATGTACCCTCAGGTACTTATCATCATTTGTCTTTTACGATTGGAGTAGACAGTCTAAAGAGTGTCTCTGATGTAACAGAGCGTACAGGGGTTCTTGATGTGGCTTCATACGGCGATGATAATATGTACTGGAGCTGGAATATGGGCTATATCTTCTTTAAAATGGAAGGAAACTCACCTGTGGTAAATGTAATGGGTGGAGACGAGTATCAATTCCATATTGGAGGTTTTGGAGGCAAGGACGCTGTAACGCCAAACAATTTAAAGAAAGTGGAACTTCACATCGATGACATGGCTAAAGTTAGCCAAAGCCTTTCCCCGCAAATTCACGTATTATTTGATATTTCAAAAGTCATGGATGGTGTAAACACAATAAAGCTTACGGAAACACCTATGATCCATAATCCAATGGTAGGTATTAAAATATCGGCGAATTACTCCGGGGCATTTTCTGTAGATCACGTTCACGGTGAGACGAGTCACTAATGAATAAGTTAGTTGATATATTATTACTTTCTTCACTGATGATGGCTTGTTCAGAGCCGTCATCAGTAGAGGTAATTCAGGAAGAAAAGCCACTCTTTTATGTGCCTGATAACTTTCCTGAACCGGAGTATGATATAGAAAGCAAACCGGTTACTGAGGCGGGTTTTGAACTGGGTCGAAAGCTCTTTTATGATGGAAGGCTAAGCAGAGATGGTACCATTAGCTGTGCAGAATGTCACAGTCAGTCTTATGCTTTTACTCATCATGGCCACATAATAAGTCACGGTATTGATGACAAAATGGGAAGCAGGAATGCCCCGGCTGTTCAGAATACTGCATTCATGAATTCCTTTTTCTGGGATGGGGGCGTATTTGATTTAGATTTTTTCTCGGTGGCTCCAATTACCAATCCGGTAGAAATGGATGAAGAAGTGGGTAACATTCTGGAAAAATTAAAGAAGGATAATGAATATCCCGGATTATTTAAGAAGGCATTTGGAACAGAAGAAATTACTTCAACCAATTTTTTGCTGGCCTTAAGCCAGTTTATGAATGGTCTGATTTCAGCTGATTCTAAATATGATAAGTATGTAAGGAATGAAGCAGGAGGTAGCTTTAGCACAGATGAGCTCGAGGGACTTAAAATCTTTGAGAATAAATGCTCTTCATGTCATGGTGGTGCTCTTTTCTCCAGCGGAGGCTTCAGGAATAATGGCTTAGAGCCCTATAGGCGTGACCCGGATCTAGGAAGGTTCATTATAACTGAGAATCCACAGGACTCGCTAAAGTTCAAAGTGCCAAGCTTAAGAAACATAGGGTACACTGCCCCTTACATGCATGATGGCAGATTCTCTACTCTGGATGAAGTTCTAGAACATTACAATTCCGGAGTAGTAATGACGAGTACCCTGGATCCACTTCTGCAGCAAAATGGACAATTAGGCATCCCTCTTAGCACTGAAGAAAAGGAGAAATTGAAAGTGTTTTTGAAAACATTAAATGATGAAGAATTCATCAAAAATGCCCGATTTGCGGCACCTTAACAATGAAAAAGATTATTGTCTTTATTTTACTACTTACCGGTAGTTCATCCTATGCCTGCGACATTTGCGGTTGCAATAATGGAGGTACCTTTTTTGGAATACTTCCTCAATCGCATCGTCAATTTGCTGGTTTAAGATATAGGTACACAAGTTTTGACTCTCATTTAAGCAGTAAAGTTTTGGCTACTGCAGAAACCTTCAAAACGACGGAGATTTGGACACGACTTTATCCAGTAAAGAACCTTCAGGTTTTGGCATTCTTGCCCTATCATCAAAATGTACAAAGTAGGCCAAGTGATGAGTTCTCGGCCTCTTTAGAGGGCATTGGAGATGCCACGGTTTTGGCACATTATAACCTGCTAAATACTTTTGGCGATACAGTGAAAATCAGGAAGGTAAACCACAGCTTGTTGGTTGGGGCAGGAGTTAAGGCTCCATTAGGGAAATACCAATATGACCCGTACGACCTAAGTCAGGTGGCTAATGCCAATTTTCAGATAGGAAGTGGTAGCTGGGATATGCCACTAAATGCCATTTATACCTTAACAAGAAAAGGAGCAGGGCTAAATATCAATGTGTTATACAAGGTTAATGGCACCAACTCCAATAACTACAAATTTGCCAATCAGTTGAAAACAAGCTTGTTGGCATTTAAGTCTATTTATTTAGGAAATACCAATCTGATGACTTCTTTAGGTGTTTACGGCGATTACAAACGCCCTGATTTAAAAGAGGGAGAAAGAAATCTATTCACTGGAGGCTATACTGTAATGGCTTCAGGAGGTATAGATTACTATGTAGGCAAACTGGCCTTAAGCCTTAATGCTCAGCTACCCATCATTCAAGACCTAAGTGGAGGAGAGTTAAGAGTTAATGAAACCCTGGGTTTCGGGATTAGCAGAATGTTTTAGAAGAGTTATTTAAAATAATTCTAAATAAGATTTGATTTAATAAGATCGTAGAATACATTTGTGCCATTATTTATAATAAGTCTAAATAAAAACAAATGAAATATATTCTATACTTAATCATTTTAACCGGCTGTATAAGCACAGGATTCTCACAGGGGATTCTGAAAGGAAAAGTGACAACCTCAGATGGGTCTGCCGGTGAGTTTGTTAATGTGTTTTTAAGAAATACAAGTCTGGGAGCTATGTCCAATGAAAACGGAGAATATGAAATCCAGGGTATAAAACCGGGCATTTACATTGTAGAAGCCAGTGTGATTGGCCTGAAACCTATTACAAAACAAATCGAGATGTCTGAAACGGAGACTAAAGTTTTGGATTTTGTCATGGAGGAAGATGCCAATGAACTTAAAGAAGTATTGGTTACAGCAAACCCGGGCAGGTATGTCACAGATTATCCTTCAGTTTCATTGCGGTTACGAACTCCCTTGCTAGAGGTACCTCAAAATATTCAGGTAATAACTAATCAAACCTTACGCGATCAGCAAATTTTTGACATGCGTGAAGGGGTAATACGGAACGTCAGTGGAGCTACACGCTCTGAACACTGGGAAACGTATGCACGTATAGTGATGAGAGGCTCAAGAGTAGCATCATTCCGGAATGGTATGAACGTAACAGAAACCTGGGGACCCCTTACCGAAGATATGAGCATGGTAGAGCGAATTGAGTTTGTCAAAGGTCCGGCCGGGTTTATGTTGGCCAGCGGAGAGCCCAGTGGTTTCTATAATGTGGTAACTAAAAAACCTACAGGTTTTACCAAAGCCGATGTGGGCATGACAGTAGGGAGTTTTGGAACGTATAGGAATACCCTTGATTTTGATGGTTTACTCAGAAAAGACGGTAAAGTGCAGTATCGCCTCAACCTGATGGGGCAAATGAAAGGAACACAACGTCAGTTTGAATACAATAACAGATTGTCAGTAGCACCTGTGCTGAAATTTCAAATAAACTCAAGTACCTCATTGACTACCGAGTATACGTATCAGTTTGTTAAAATGTCGCCTATTGGCTCTAATTATGCCTACTCTCCAAATGGTCTGGGAGACTTGTCTCCTTCTTTTACCACTTTGGAGAGCAACATGAGCCCCACAGTCATAAAGGATCAATCCTTCCTTATTACACTGGCTCATAGCATTAATGATAACTGGAAATTTACAGGACAGCTGGCTTATCTTCATTTTGATCAGGTGGGCAGCAGTCTTTGGCCATCCGGTTTTAGTGGTGACACCCTTATGCGAGGTGAATCTGTTTGGGACATTCTGGGTCAAACCAGAGTAGGACAATTCTTTGTAAATGGTGATGCCTATACCGGCAATGTTCAACACCGCATTCTTGCCGGGATAGACATGGGAGATAAAGATTACTATCATGACTGGAGTCAGGGTGGAGCTATCTCAGGCTCCTCAGGATTCAATGTTTACAAGCCTGTGTATGGGACAGTGCCGGCATCTACCTATCCGGTTTATGATCGTTCTTTAAATGTGAGACAGCGGGGGGTAAACTACAGTAACCTTTATACAGCTTTTTATGCTCAGGATGAGATCAGGTTATTCAATGACAAATTAAAGGTGACTTTGGCGGGGAGGTATACCAGTACAGGTAATGCCGACCCATATTCCGGAGAAGTGGATGCCGGGAAGTTTACACCTAGAGCAGGTTTGTCTTATTCTTTGAATACTAATACCAGTGTATACGCTGTTTTTGACGAGTCGTTTATTCCACAGGCCGGAGCCAGTTTTGACGGTGAGAAATTTGATCCGATCACCGGAAATAATAAAGAGATTGGTTTAAAAAGAGAATGGCTCGATGGCCGATGGACTGCCACAATGGCTGCTTACCAGATAACTAAGAATAATGTACTTGCGGCTGATCCACAAAATCAATACTTCTCTGTGCAGTTGGGCCAGACAAAAACAGCCGGAGTAGAGTTTGACTTACGTGGTCAGCTTTTTTCTGGCTTCGATGTCACCATGAATTATGCATATACTGATGCCAAAGTGACCAAGAACACAGAGAATGCACTGGTAGATAAGCAGTTGCCGGGAACTGATAAGCATATTGCAAATGCCTGGTTAAGTTATCGGGTTCCGTCAGGTGCGGTTCAGGGGCTTGGTATTTCATTCGGTGCTTCTCATGCATCGGGTCGTATTTCCTGGTATTCTGAATATGATACGGGTATAGATCCATCCATGCCGGCCTACACACGTTTTGATGGGGCTATTTCTTATCAGTTCGATAAGTTTGGGATAGCTTTAAACGTGAACAATTTGTTCAATACAGATGTGATTTCGGGGGCTTTTTACAGCTGGAGCCAGTTCTATTATTGGCAGGCAGAGGCGTATAGAAATGGACGTTTAAGTATTAATTATAAGTTTTAATCTCTGGCATGTCGATAAAAAAACTTGCAGGAAAATTACACCTCTGGCTTGGTCTTAGTACCGGGCTGGTGGTGTTTATTATCAGTATTACAGGTTGCTTTTATGCCTTCCAAAAAGAAATACTTGACGCCACAGAGGACTTTAGATTTTCAGAGGTAAAAGACATGGAAGTTTTGCCTCCATCGGCTTTCGAAGAGATTTCAAAAGGTCGATTTCCCGATCATCATTTGCATGCAATTAATTACCCGGGGAAGGGGAGAAGTGTAGAGACGATTTATTACGCTTTTGAGCCTTTGGAGTACTATTTCTCTGTTTATCATGATCCGTACACTGCCGAGATAATTGAGGTAAAAGATCACGAAGCCTCCTTTTTTCATTGGATTCTTGATGGTCATTATTATTTATGGCTGCCACCCGAAATTGGTCAACCCGTTACGGCTTATAGTACCTTGATTTTCCTGATTATGATTATCTCGGGGATCATCTTATGGTGGCCAAAAAATAAAGCTGCAAGAAAGCAGCGGTTTTGGTTTAAATGGAAAGCCTCTTCGAAATGGAAAAGAAAGAACTACGATTTGCATAATATCGTAGGGTTTTACACCTCTGTTTTTGCTTTGATTTTGGCCACAACGGGCATTGTTTTCGGCATTCAGTGGTTTGCCTATATCTATTACAAAGGGCTGGGTGGTTCTAAAGAACTCATCTATATCACACCACCATCTTCCAGATATGAGGAGGTGGCTGAACAAACTCCACCTATTGACCAAGTTTGGCATAAAATGCTATCAGAGTATCCTGAAGCTGTTTCAATTGAAGTACATACAGCTGAGTCTGATACCTCGGCCATTGCGGCCAATGCCAATTACAAGGAGGATATGTATTGGAGTACAGATTACCGCTACTTCGATCAAAACACACTGGCAGAAATTCCGGTCAATCACGTGTATGGTCGTTTGAAAGATGCCGATGCGGCAGATAAACTACTGAGAATGAATTACGATATTCACGTAGGGGCCATTTTAGGTTTACCGGGAAAGATAATAGCTTTTATTATTTCCCTTTTTTGTGCCAGCCTACCGGTTACAGGTTTCATGGTTTGGATAGGTAAGAAAAATAAGAAGAAAAGAAGTGAAGTAGTGGAAACTTGAGGTGAAGAAAAAAATAGAGAAAAAGGATGATTAAAATAGATGTTCAAAATCAAGAGGTTAGCCCGGGACGGCTGGAAGCACTAAAGCAGGAATTGTGCAAAATTGGGGTTAATTCATTCGCTGTAGATTGTTTGACAAACCACATAACACTTATCAGGCATTGTCCCTTAAAAGAGTGTGACATTCGCTGTGCCTTAGAAAAAGCAGGGTTTCAAGACTTGTGCCTTAGGTTTTGTTCATCAAAAGACTGATTAATTATGTGTCATAAACAAGGAGTAAAACTTATTAGTGAATCAGCGTATGGGTATATGGGATACTGCTCAGGCTGTGATCGTTATAATCTTATCTTTGAGAATATTTTTCTCTTGCTTTCTTCAGAGGAGGTCAAAGGACTTGGGACAATCATGGACTTAGAATATGGCGTATATATCATGAATACACCGATAGGCCGTGGAAAAACCATCAGCGTGCAAACTCCCGTACCTAATACATATTTTACATTTACTCCCTGTGAATATGAAGAGTTTAAACGCCTGGTTAACGAAACAGTCTTAATGCTCGAAGTCGATGAGATCATAGGTTCTTCGGGAAAGAATTAAATTTCATTAAGAGTTGAGGTATATTTGAGGCAAATACCTTTACCAAATGAACATTTCTTTAATTATCGCTATTGCCCAAAACAATGTGATCGGGAAAGACAATTCGCTAATTTGGCGACTTTCTGAAGACCTGAAAAATTTCAAAAAGTTGACCTCAGGGCATAGCATCATCATGGGCCGAAAAACCTACGATTCTATAGGCAGACCTTTGCCTAAAAGAAATAATATCGTGATTACAAGAAATGAAACTCTTAAAATTAAAGGTTGTGAGGTAGTAAATAGTCTTGAGCAGGCCTTTGAACTAGCGAGCAGACTTGAGGGCAGTGAAGAGATATTTGTGATTGGCGGTGCCAATATTTATGAACAGGCAATGCGGTATGTAGATAAGGTTTATCTGACCAAAGTATATGCTGAACCAAAGGGGGATGCTTTTTTTGATCTTGCTCAATTTGATGAGTGGGAGGTATTAGAAAAACAGTCGTTTGGCAAAAGTGAGGTGAATGAGTTTGATTTTGATGTTTTAACTTTAGGAAGGCCTAGAAACTAAGGTTTTCTAATCTTTTACTGAGCATTTTTTTCACAGATTCAGAAGGTGTAAGAACCATGGCCTTTAAATAAGCTTTCTTTGCTTTAAGGGGCTCATTTAAATCCCGGAATATATTACCCAGAAAGCTGTGAAATAAGTAATGATCATCCAGCCCCTTGATTTTATTTAATGCTGCCAAGGCACTATCGGGTCCGGATAGTTCATTAATCACAACTGCCCTATTTAGTTCTAAAATAGGAGAGGGGTTTGCCTTCAATAGGAGATTATAATAGTGAAGAATGTGTGGCCAATTTGTCTTGGCGTAAGTTGGGGCAGCACAATGCTCAAAAGCAATGGCGGCTTCCAGATGATAGCTACTAATACTTTCGCCTTCTGAAGCTTTATTCAGGTAGTTTGTGGCTATTTGAATAAGTTCGCTATCCCATAGAGCTCTGTTCTGATTTTCTAATAATATTATATCACCCTGCTCATTTACTCTGCTTTGCTCTCGGGCAACATGAAAACACATTAATGCCAGTAGGGCATAGGCCTCTGTATTGGAAGTGGTCGGATTATCAGCCACAAGTTTTGCCAACGATATCGACTCTTGAATGAGATCCTTTCTAATGAGTTCATTGCCTGAGTTTGAGTGATAACCCTGATTGAAAAGAAGGTAAATGGCATTGAGTACTTTAGTGGTTCGGTCTTTGAGTTGCTCATTGTCCGGGAGCTGAAAAGCAATCTTCTCCTTTCTGAATGTTTCCTTGGCTCTTCGAATTCTTTTTGAAACTGCTTCTTCTTTGCTTAGTAAAGCCTGGGCAATTTCTTTGATACTAAAACCACAAAGCGTTTTTAAAACAAGGCTAATCTGACTTTCGGGACTAAGCACAGGATTGCAGCAAACGTACATCATTTTTAATTGATTGTCAATGACGCTTTCCTGATTAAATAATCCATTCAGGCTTTGATTCAAGGTATATTCTGAGTGAAGCAGGGGCTGCTCCAGATCCAGCTGTTGGGTCTGTTTGTTTTTTCGGAGAACGTCAATGGCATGGTTTCTGGCCACACGGAATAACCATGCCGTCGGGTTGTCTGGTATACCTTTAATTTTCCAGACGTTTAAGGCTTTGATCAGTGTGTCTTGAACCACATCTTCAGCCATCTCCAGATTAGATGGACCAAAAATCTTTGTCAATGAAGAAACCATCTTTCCTGACTCCTGCCTGAAAAGATGGTCTGTAAGTTGAGCAATATGTTTTTGACTGTCTTTGATGATCTTACATTTCTATCACCTGAATTTCTCTGACTTCTACTGAGCCATCTTCAAATTCCAAGACAGGACAATCTTTGGAGATTTCTACAGCCTCATCATAAGACTGTGCATTGCAGATAAGGTAGCCTCCTACCATTTCTTTGCCTTCTGCAAAAGGTCCGTCAGAAACTATCTTGTCTTTACCTGTAACCGTTTTACCAGTGGTAAAAAGTGGCTCTGCTCCAACCATTTGACCTTTTTCTGCAAGGCCACCCATCCAGGCGAACCATTTTTGCATATGGGCTTGCTGCTCTTCCGGAGATTGTTCTGCAAGATTTGAATCGCCACCTCTGAATAATAAAAGATACTGTTTCATGTTTTTGTATTTTAAAATTTGAACATTGATTTACCTCTATGACGAGCAGCTTGGGTAAATCGGACATCCTATGAGAAATCTTTTTGAAAAAAGATAAAAATGATTTTTGCCGTGGCAAAGTAAGCAATCTGAGGCATTCAGACCTTTTTAATGGTGTTGCGTTTTTTTTAATTTAGAAAATACCTTGGCCAAGCTTATTCTATGAATGATTATTATTTAGCTTTGTAGCTGTTAAATATTTGCACGGGGTGCTGTAAAAAGCTGAGATGTATACCCGAGAACCTGAACTGGCTAATACCAGCGTAGGAATGCAGAGAGGCTGTTTCTAAACAGAAAGGGCCTGTTTCTATCCTGTGTTTTGGCAGTTCTAAACCAAAGATTATGCAGGAAATAACTAAATCATCGTACAGTCTGGTCAATCAGGAAATCAGAAATTGGCAAGGACGGAAAGAGTGGTTTTTTAACCGCGAACATACCGACACGTATGAGCTGTGGTATGAAGGAAGATACAAACGAGCGGAGGTTTGGCAAAAGCGAGTGATGGCCGCATTGGTTAAGTCAGACCCCCGCGTTCAAACTCTGCTGGAGTTCGGCTGTGGCACGGGTCGTTTCACTCGCTGGTGGAAAGACATCGGCATCGAAGCCGCAGGTGGAGATCTTTCTCCTTTTATGCTTGGGCAGGCGGGGCATTTATTTGGAGGGAATCTGGTTTGGGCAGATTCTCATCATATGCCTTTTAAAGACAATACGTTTGATGCCTTAGCTTTCATTACTACGTTTGAGTATTACCGTGACCCCGTGGCCGTCATAAGGCAAGCAGCCAGGGTGGCTAAAAATGGAATAGCCTTTGGTATGATGAATAGAAATTCTCCAAAAGTTGTCAGAAGAAGGGTTCAGGAGGCTTTCGGAAAAAATCCGTTTTACGTAACTGCCACTTTCTATACTCCCAAGACATTAAAAGCGGTGATTGATAAAGCACTCGATGGAAGAAAGTATTCTATTGAATGGAACTGCACAGGATTGCCCAGCTGGTTTCCTGTTCAGGAATGGCAAGTTCCGGTCGGAGATTTTTTTGGTTTGTACGTAAAACTTGAGGACTGATGTTAGAGGCAGGCAAAGTTTCTGAACAAACACTGAAAAATTCCATTTTTCCGCTGAGTGGTGCTCAAAGGTCAGAGGTGATTGCCGGGCCCTCCTATGGGGTAGATGTAAGTTTGGTGGCCATCAATGACAGCCTTACCATGGCATTGACAAGTGATCCGCTAAGCTATATACCCTCCATTGGGATGGAGGCCTCGGCCTGGCTCTCGGTGCATCTGATGGTGAATGATATCATTACTACGACTGTAAAACCTTCTTTTTTACAGCTGGTACTGAATTTACCTGAGGAGGTAACTGCTGAGGCCTTTGAGGAATATTGGAGTCATATTCACAGCATCTGTCAAGGATTAAATATCAGCATTACAGGCGGGCATACGGGCTTAATTCCGGGCTTGGTCTCTACCATATCCGGCGGAGGAACACTGGTTTCGGTTGGAGAAAAAAGCGAATTTCTGCTTTCAAATAGGGCAGAGCCAGGTGACCTGCTTTACATGAGTAAGCACTGTGCCATGTCTTCTTCAGCTTTGCTGGCTATGAGTTTTCCAGAGTACATTGAAAGGAAATGCGGTAAAGAGGTTTGGGAAAAAGCTTCTGAGCAGTTTTACGAAACTTCTGTGTTCAAAGAGGGTGTCTTGGCTTCTGAACTAAATAAGTCGGCACCGGTAGTAAAGGCCATGCATGATGTGACAGAAGGCGGTGTGTACGGAGCCATTTATGAAATGGCTGTAGCGGCGAATGTTGGAGTAAGGATTAATGATTGGCAATTGCCAAAGTCAGAAATCACTCAGAAGGTGTGTTCAGCCTTTGATCTGGATCATCGGAATTGCATCGGAGCCGGGTCTATGATTTTTGCTGTAAATCCTGAAAATAAATTGATTTTTGAAAGAGAAATGAGTACAAATAAGGTACAAGTGACTGCTTTGGGAGAATTTCTTGAACCGGAAGAGGGCAAAAGTATCAAACAATCGGATGGTCTGCTTGTCCAACTTAATGGAGGAGGAAAAGACCCTTATTGGGAAGCTTACTTTAAAGCATTTACAGAAGGATGGAAATGATGAAGCAAGTTTATCTCATAGCAGATCCTTCTCTGAAACAGGAGTTTTTAATCAAAAAGGTGAGTGCGGCCATCAGAGGCGGGGTTCATTTGGTTCAGCTTTGGAACAATTGGCCCCGAGGTGCGGTGAATGAGGAGCTGATTAAGAAAGTACATGAGATTTGTACCATTGGCAAGGCGAAATTGATTTTGAATGCAGACCTGAGTTGGGCGGAATATCCATTTATTGATGGTCTCCATCTTGACGAACCCACTGATCTTAGTCAGTTACAAAGAAGAGAAGATTTTGTATTAGGACTGACGGTCAATAATGATAGAAGAATCATAGACTGGGCTGCCGGAAATAAAGTGGATTATATTTCCTTTTGTTCCATGTTTCCTTCCGGCACGAGTAATAGCTGTGAGTTGGTACAATTTGAAACAGTACAATATGCCACAGAAACCTATCAGCTCCCTATTTATTTAGCCGGGGGAATAAAGCATGAGACGCTTGGCAAACTTCATTCATTAAAATTTGACGGAATCGCCTTGGTCTCGGCAATAATGGATGCTGAGAATCCTGAAAACGAAGTAAAAAAATATTTAAACTACATGAATAAATGAAAGAGACTTTTTTAAGTAAGATGTGTTGTCCGTTTGATCACTCAGACCTGAATCATTCTGTTTTTATACAAGAAGGTGAAGAAATAAAAGAGGGGCTTTTGGGCTGTCCGGAGTGTAGCAGGGTGTATCCTATCATTCATGGTGTAGCCATTATGGCTCCAAACGAATACCGACAGTTGGAATTGGAAAAACCCTTCTATGATAAATGGAAAATTGAGCTCTTAGAGAACAAGGAGTTTTCAAAGATAGAACTAAGCTGATCTTTGCTTTGGAAGTCTATTGTCTTCTTCGACAATTCTAACCATTTTTGCCAGATGAAATTAAGCGTTGTCATTCCGGCTTATAATGAGGCCGAATCTATCCCGGAAACACTCCATTCTCTTTACAATACACTTAGCAAGCATCAGATAGACCATGAAATATGGGTGACAAACGATAATTCTAAGGACAATACGGCAGAGGTTCTTGCAGCCTTACAAAAGGAAATTCCGACGCTTATTTTTGAAACCAATAAAGGCCCTAACGGTTTTGGCTATGCCGTAAGATATGGTTTAGAACGCTTTTCAGGTGACTGTGTAGCCGTTTTTATGGCAGACATGTCTGATGATCCTGAGGATTTGGTGAAGTATTACCGAACCATGCTTAAAGACAATGTGGATATGGTTTTTGGTAGCAGATGGGGTAAAGGAGGTAAGGTATTTGATTATCCTAAGCATAAAAGAGTAATTAACAGGATAGCGAATTTCATTGTGAAAACAATTATGCGTATCGATTACAATGACACCACCAATGCCTTTAAACTGTACAAAAGAGAAACGATGGAAGGAATTAAACCTTTCTTGTCGCCTCATTTTAACCTGACCATTGAGTTGCCTTTAAAGGCTATGGTTAGAGGTTATTCGTACAGCGTGGTACCCAATAGCTGGACCAATCGTAAGTACGGAGAATCAAAATTGAAAATAAAGGAAATGGGTAGCCGTTATTTCTTTATTTTGATGTACTGTTTTATTGAGAAATATTTTTCTCGTGGCGATTACATGAAGAAACAATAGCTTAATCCTGAGAACGAAACAATATGCAATTTGCAAACCCCGGTGCTTTATGGTGGCTTTTGGCTTTAGCGATTCCGCTGATTATTCATCTTTTTAATTTCAGAAGAACCAGAAAGGTGTTTTTTACCAATGTGGCTTTTCTTAAGAAGGTAGAAACAGAGACATCCTCTTTCAGGAAGTTGAAACAATGGCTAATCATGGCGGCCAGAATGTTGTTTATTGCTGCATTGGTGTTGGCATTTGCACAACCTTTTTTACCCGCAAGAAATGCCGAAAGTACGGGCGACTCTGGTATGAACAGTCTGTATTTGGATAATTCTTTGAGTATGCAAAATACAACAGAGAATAAGCGATACATTGACCTGGCAGCTGTGAAATTAGATGAGTTACTCTCACTTTTTAAAAATCAGCAAAACGTGCAATTTGTTACCAATACGTTTTCTGGTGAAGATCAATTTGTCAAAGGTGCGGCTAAAATAAAGGAGAGATTAACGGAAGTAGGTTTTTCTTCAAGAAACCGTACGTTGGAGCAAATTTATCAGCGACAAATAAATTTGGCAACGAAAGAATCAGGTCAGGGAAGAAATAGTCTTTTCTGGTTTTCAGATTTTCAAAAAAGTACTGCTGGAAACCTTTCTGACATTTCGCCTGATAGCAGCCAGCATATTTATTTAGTGCCGGTGCAAGGGGAAGTATTGAAGAATGTCTTTGTTGATTCAGTTTGGCTGGCTTCGCCGTTTGTGCGGGAAATGCAAAACAGTGTTTTATATGTTGAGGTTTTCAACTCCGGCAACGAACCGATAGAAAACCTTCCGATAAAGCTTTTTATAGATGACGAGCAAACGTCTACCAGTTCAGTTTCTATAGCTCCGGAGAGCTCGGCAAAAGCGAGTTTCAATTTCACTGTTCGTGAAAAGGGAGAACATAAGGGGATGGTTCAATTTGATGATCAGCCCATAACATTTGACAATGAAAGTTATTTTGTTCTGAATATCTCACCGGCTATTAATATCCTTCATATTTATGAAGAGAAGTCTCCAAGTAATTATGTAGAAAAGCTCTTTTCAAACGATAGTTTGTTTAATTTTTCGGCTTACAGTTCGAGAAACGTGAATACGAACAGAATTGAAGAAAACGACCTGGTGATTCTGGAAGGGCTTAGATCTTTTAATTCAGACATTTCTCAAAAGGTAAGTGCCTTTGTAAGCGGAGGAGGAAGTGTGTTGGTGATTCCGTCCTCGAGTCCGGATATTCTGAGTTACCGGGAACTGGTAGCAGGTCTGGGGCTTTCAGATTTGAAAGGTACGATGGATTCGCTTTCCGGAAACAACCAAATAGCTTTAAACGAACCCGACAAAAGCAATCCTTTCTTTGCTGATGTTTTTGAAAGAGCAAATTTTGATGCTTTGCAAAATTTGCCACGAACACAAGCCGTGTTAGATTGGGCAGGCCTGGGTAATAGATTACTGACCTTAAGAAGTGGGAAGAATTTTCTGAGTCAATCCAAGTTTTCGAATGGCTTGTTTTACTTATTGGCTAGCCCTTTGGATACAAAATTTGGTAATTTTCCGGAGCATGCTCTTTTTGTTCCTACCTTCTTTAAGATTGCCGCCTCCAGTGTTAAAGGTGAAAGACTGGCCTATAATTTTAGCGAAGGCAGTATTACCTTGGCCTTTCCGGGTGCACCTAAAAACGCCATTTATACCTTAAAGAACGAACGGACTGAGCTTATTCCTGTGCAACGAATGCAGGGAAATAATTTAATCCTCGAACTACCTGATGCCTCAGAATTAGGAGCAGATATTGAGTCGGGTTTCTTTGAGCTGCAAATTGATGGTGTGACCAAAAAGACGATTGCTTTAAATCATAATTCTGACGAGTCAAAAATGGGTCAGTATTCTGTGGAAGAGCTTCAGGAAGCTTTTGCGGATCACCCAAACATTACGGTATTTGATAATATTCTTGATGGCGATTTTGTCAGTACATTTTCAAACAATAACTTCGGGAAAAAGCGTTGGAAATATTTTATCTATGCGGCTTTGCTTTTTCTTCTTGTTGAAATTCTTCTAGTGCGATTTATGAAGTCTTAAAACTTTTTATGTTCGGTATTAGCATGGGTGTTTTTTCTTTATAATCCAGGTATTGTTGCCCAAATTCATCAATCAACTTCCTTTCTTCCAGCTGTATACCGATAAAAACATATAGAGTATTCGCCAAGCAAAAGGCAAGATTATTATAGCTGTTACTGAACAAAAACCATCCCCAAAAAATCAGAAGAGTGGCTAAATAAAGAGGATGTCTTACATGCTTTAAAAGACCGTCGTTTTTGAAAGTTTCTCTTTCGCTATTTTTAGCATTGAGGCCAAAGAATAATCGGGTATCATAAGTTTGAAAGGCTTTACGGAGCAGTGCCAGACCCATGCCGGCCGCGATTCCTCCCAAGAGTCTTATCTCTCGGAAATTAACCCAAACTTCAGGACTGCGGTGGGTCATTTGAAAATATATAAGTGGGAGAGGGGAAATTATAGCGATTAAAACATAGATTAATCGATAATTGATATTCAATCTGTTTATTAATGGTTCGAATTGCCTTTTCACCCAAGGCATGGCAAACAGACTATGGAAAAGGCCATAGGCCAGCCAACCAAAGAAAACGACAAGGGTATTAAAAGAAAAAAGTGCCATATTCATTGGTTTGAATATAGCACTCTTAAATGGCATTACCAGTAGGTAATTTTAGTCTCTGTGTATAGAGGCTGCTCCACTGGTGTTTGATTTGAGATCGCTGACCTCTCCAAGTTCAACTCTACTTGCTCCGCTGGCTTCTACTCTGGCCGATTGAATCTCTGCCTTATCGGCTACAACCTTGCTTGCCCCGGAAAGATTAATGTCCATTTGGTCAATGATTCCGCGAATTTCTATCTTACTGGCACCAGAACCGTCAACATTCATTTTGTTTGCTTCTACATCTAGCTGTGCATTAGAAGCTCCTGAAATGTTCACATCAAGACGATTGATGCTCTTGAAATCTATGACTTTCATTTTTGAAGCTCCCGAAAGCTCAATATCTTCAAGTTCAGGCATGGTGACATAAACGTTGACTCTGTTTCTATCCGAGAAAAAGCGGTCTCTAAAATCTATTTTGAGTGTATTGTTTCTTACCACCAGCTCCATATCGTCTAAATCATCCTGGTCGTGGGCTACTACGTCTACCTTATATTGAGTTCCCTGTACTACCAATACTCTGAAAATACTGCTGACATCCAGGCTATTGAAATCGCTTAGATCATAAGATCTGTCATTATCGCCTCTTGGTTTAAAATCGTTATCATCCAGTGAATAGGCACTCCAAGGTCTTTCTCTCTCTCTGAATGCCTCTTGTTCTTTTTCATCTAAAGGTTCGCAGTCTAGGCATTCCAGTTCTCCTTCTTCATTGACCACAAACAAAAGCTTTTCAAAATCATCGGAGTTGATTCCGTATTTGCTTTTTACTGACCAGTCGTTTGCTAAAAGTTGCTGAGCAAATGACTTACTCATATGAATTTTTCGGTTTCTTGGCACTTTTAACTCTACTCTCACCTTCTGATTTCTGAAACTGGCTTCATCTGAGATAACCGGCCTTTCATCAAAAACTAAAATGGAGTCTCTCTGGTGAATGTCATAGCTTAAAGTGCTGGCGTTTTGTCTGGCTGCTTCACGGGTAGCACCGGAGGAGGTAAATGACTTTTCAATCTCAAACTCCTTCTCATCCGTTTCAGAGATAACTACTTTTAAATTATAGTCGTGAGTGTTATCATCCAGGTTTTCGTAGGTTTCTAAATAGAGTACCTCACCGGCATAGTTAAATTTCTCGGTGTCCTTTATGGTGGCATTTTTTGCATAGTTCAGTGAATATCTGCCGGCAATAATACTCACTCCGGCTACACCCACTACCCATAGTCCCAGACCGGTTAACCAAAAGTTTCGGTTACCAATTTTCTCGTTTGTTATCAGGATAATCCCTGAAATTAGGGTAGCAAAAGCAGGAATGGCTAGCATCAGGAACAGGAATATTCCTGAGTTGGCGGGTAGGTCACGGGCCAGAAAGCCAAGATTGTGATCAGCAGTAAACCAGTTGTGATCTGTCAATAAACCATAGAAAACAGCTGTACTACTTATAGAACCCACAATTAATCCCAGACCAAGCAAACATAGCATTACGCCGAGAACCACTCTAAAGAACGGACCCAAATGGGACAGTCCTTTTCCTAAGCCCTGGAAAAGTTGCCCCAGTATTCTGAATGGGAAAAGGAGTATTGTGGCGATAGCACTTTCCTTTTTTCTAAATCCAGATGAGGGAGAATGAAGGCTTTGTTTTATGTTACTGTCAATATTTTCAATGGTCACCGCTTCACCTTTCATCTCCATTTTTTGAGTAAGAGTCTGGGCCATTGGTGAGGCGATCCATAGAATGATATACGAAAGTATCCCGATACCAAAAAATGGGATAAGCACCACAAAAATAATGCGGAGTATGGCAATATCAATGTTAAGGTAAGAGGCCAATCCACTGGCTACTCCACCTACTACTTTTCCCTCGGGATTACGGTAGAATTTCTTCACATTGCTGTTTTCTTCCAGGTCTTCATTGGCCGGGAAGGCTATCCAGCATATAATGTAGGCTAAAAAAAGAAAGCCGCTTATGCCAGATTCTGCCAGACCCAGAAAACCAATGAGAAACAGAACCCTGAACCAAACTACATCAGTTTTAAAATAATTTGCCAGTCCGGCCAATACACCACCTAAGGCCTTTCTTTTGGTGTCCCTGAAAATTCGTTTCTTAGGCTCATTGGTTGGGTTTTTCGTTTGATTTGCAGAGCTGCTATGAGTAGAGCTTTCCGGCTCAGCTCCGAAAGCCGTTTCATCTTCTATGGCCTCGAAGTCGGCCACACCACCCATACTTTTCATTATTTCCTGTACCTCTGTTTCAGTTATAATCAGTTATAATGGGTAAAGCATCTGGCTTATTTTTACCGATAAATTTCTCGGCTATTCTGGCTTCAATATCGGCTACTATTTCATCACTACCTTCATATCCTGAAAAATAGGTTTTAATAGACTCCAGATAAGTGTTAAGCGTCCTGAATGCGTCTTCTTCTATATTGAAGGCGATTCCGGCTATATTTATTTGTATTGTCTTTTTCATCCTTGATAGAAATTTTAATAGCTTTTATTTTTTGGGCTTGTTAGCAATGATTGTATTAACAGAAGCAGAAAGGCTGTCCCAGGTTTCTCCTAGTCCTTCCAGAAACTCTTTGCCGGTTTCGGTTAAAACATAATATTTTCTTGACGGTCCTGAAGCAGATTCTACCCATTTGTAGTCTAAGAGACTGGCATTTTTCAATCGGGTAAGCAGAGGATAAAGGGTGCCCTCTACTACCATAATCTTGGCTTCAATAAGTTCGTCAAGAATCTCTGAAGCATAGATCTCACCTCTGGATATGATACGCAGGATGCAGTACTCCAGTATACCCTTTCGCATCTGCACTTTGGCATTTTCTATTTTCATTGGTTTTGCTTTTTAGAAAGGCCGGGCAAGCTCACCCGACCTTTAAGATTTTTAAATAGCTTTTTCATAATTACGTCACAAACATAATGGAAGGTACTTTGCAATGCAAGGTAATTGGTGAAATAATTTTAACACACGTAAAACAGATTGTTTTTCTTATTCATCTAAATTTTGTCTTTGGAGAAAATTCAGTAAGTAGAAGATAATAGGGAAAGTATTGAAGATTTTAATTGATAAGTAGGTGTGAATGTCGAGAGGTCGCTAATAAGTGTTGGCGAGCAAAAAAGGCGTGGATGATTCTTAGTGTTTAATTTTCGAATTCACTGTACAATTTAAGTAACTCGGTTACTTTGTTTATGCTTAGCTTATTATAAATATTTTTTCTATGAGTTTCTACAGTGTGGAAGCTAAGAGCAAGATGATTTGCAATATCTTTTGTAGAAAGACCATCTTTAATAAGGTGAATAATCTCCATTTCACGAGTACTTAGGTTGAATTTTCCTTGAATTCTTGGAACGGATAAACCATTAATTTTAGTAGTAATTCCAGGATCAAAGAAGTTACCCCCTTTTGAAACAATTTTGATAGCGGCAATTAATAATTCTTTCGGTGAGGATTTTAAAACATAACCATTGGCCCCATTTTTACTTGCATACTCCTGATAGATGCTTTCATTACTGTTTGCAAGCATAATGATTTGAGCGTCTGGGTTATTTAAATGAGTCATATGAAGAAACTCCCAAATTTCTTTGCCCATTCCATTAGCATCCATAAGAATTATGTCAGGATTTATAGATCTAAGAATTTCACCTATTCTGGGATTATAGTTTGAAAATCCTTCCACCAGAAAGTTTTCATTACTGTTAATCAAAAGTTCTTTAAGAGCTTCAGTGTAGAGAATTTGACCGCTTATAATAGTGATTTTAGTTGATGTTAGCATTGTTTTTTCGTTTGACAGGTGGAGGTATTCTCTCATTTATTCTTCAAGTAGAAAAAAAAAACAAGAATTGTCCTATAAAAAGAATATTCAATTATTAAACGGTCACTTTTCGATTTGAAAAGTTAACTGAAAACAGTTAAAAAATCAGAAGACGTACTTACTTTCCGTTATTTTGTACCGCCAATAGGTATTTTTTTTACCTGAAAGATGGAATTGAATTCAGCAGGCGATTAGATCAGATTTGTTAATCATAATCTAATCATATCAAGCCTGTCATGGAGTACTATAATATTAAACGAAACGATTTCGTCAGACTGAATTCAGTCATTTATCTTGAAGCACAAGAAAATTACACTCTCTTCCATCTAAAAGATGGCTCAAGCGTCATCTCCTCTACTACATTAAAAAGGCATGAAGAAAGACTGTCATTGAATGTCTTCTTAAGGGTAAATAGATCCACTCTGGTCAATTCTGCTTTTGTGAAAAAGGTGACAAAAAAGGACCAAACGAATTTTGTCAAATTAAAAAATGGTCTGGAAATAAAAGTGTCAAGACGGCGACGAGATACTTTAGACTTAATCGCCTCTTAAAACAAAACATCCCAAAGGTCAAATTATTACCCATTCCCCAAAAAGTTTAAAAATGGAAAAAAAATCTACTTTATCATTTAGGCAGCATGCCAAAAGGTTCTTAGGACGAGCTTTATGGCTCTTCAGTTTTTTAGTAATATTTAGTTCAGCCAATTCACAAACCAAACTAATAGGGTGGGATGTTGCAACTTTAACCAATTTTGGTGCGAGTCCTTTTTCACCTAGTGTGGTAAATTCAAATCTTGAAAATGTTGTAGGGCTCACAAGAGGAGCTGGTCTATCTAGTGGAGCTACATCAGTTACTGGTGGATGGGGAGCAACAAGTTGGGAAACAACTTATGCTGCTGGTTTGGCAGATGAAAGTGTTATTTATTTTGGTTTCAAGCCAAAGCCTGGATTTGCTATGTCTTTACAAAACATAGATCCTTTTTCGTATAAAAGATCTGGAACTGGTCCTGCTGAAGGTATAATAGATTTTACTGTTAATGGTGGGACTAGCTATTCTGGTGTGTCACAGGGGCCTTTTTACTTTGGTAACTCTTCAGCTGGAGGTGCAGGAGTAACGCCAACAAGGATTTTATCATATGATTCAGAACTTCAGCAAACTTCAAATGCTGTTGGTTTTAGAATTGTGCCTTACAACGCAACAGACCCTGCCGGAGAATTTTTTATATACAATATTATATCTTCTGGTGATGACTTTACTATCAATGGTAGCATATTAGGTTCAGAAACGTTGGCACTTTCAGGATTTGAAAGTATAGTTGGTTTTGCAAGTAATGTTGAAACTTTTGTTTTAAAAGGAGATGGACTTACTGCATCTAATGTGGTACTAACGGCTCCCACTGGATATGAAATTTCAGGAGACAACAGTGTTTTTAATAGTAGCTTAAGTATAACACCTTCTTCAGGTGTTATCAATTCGACCGTATATGTAAGGTTAAGTGATGTAGCAACTGTTGGTTCACATACTGGTGATTTAACAATCATTGGAGGCGGGTTTACCGCTTTAGCAGATTTAAAAGTAGCATTAAGCGGTGTAGTGAAGCCATATCCGGTAGTCAATGTTACTCAAAGTACAAGTTTTCTAACTATTCAAGCAGCAATTGATGATGCCGCAACTGTAAATGGAGATGTAATTACTGTAGCTGCCGGTACTTATGCCATTACGTCAACTATTAATGTTAACAAAGAGGTGACAATTAATGGACCTCAATTCAATATAGATCCTAGAAGTGCAGCAGGAATTAGAACTTCAGGTTCGACAAACGAAGCAATAATAGATGGGGGTGGTAACATAAGTACAATTTTCAATATAACTGCGGCAAGAGTGGTTCTTAATGGTTTAGAAGTCACGAACGGCACTGGAGATTTAATATCTTCATCATCCTCTCCTGTTAAAACGGATATGGGTGTGAAATACTGCATTGTACATGGTTCTAGTGGAGATGAAGGTATTCAACTAAGAAATACTGATGGTGGAGAAATAAGCTATAACAGGGTTTATAATATTGCTGGTGATGGTATAAACCTTAGTGATGGTTCCACGAACAGTAGTATAAATAATAACGAAATATATGAGAGTGCTTCTGACAATGGAGTTATATATCTATATGACAATGGACCTTTCATAACTGTTGAAAATAATTTGCTTTATAATAACACCTCTGATAATGGAATTCAGGTGGGGAATAAGAGTGGTTCTAATTTTAACAGTAATAGTGCGTTTGGCAATAATGCAATTATTTCGGGAAATACCGTTACTGGCCACATTGGTTCAAATGTTGGTATCTATGTGAACACAAGTCGTGTTAATGTTCAAAATAATATTGTAAATAACTGGGAATCGAATGCAGATGCGGCAGTTTATTTAAGATGGAATATAAAAGATGTCAGTGTTACAGGTAACACAATTTCAAATAACAATAGAGCAATAAAAGTTTCCTCAGGAGTGGGTTTAGTAAATGCGGCTACATTAGCCATAAACCAAAACTCTATTTTCGATAATACTTTTGGAATGCTTAATTCTTCAAGTGGAGTAGTTGATGCTCGAGAAAATTGGTGGGGAGATAATACTGGGCCATCTGGAGAAGGCACAGGTTTAGGAAATAGTGTAAGTGCCAATGTTGTATTCTGTCCTTTCCTGGATGATGTGGCAGGAGTCGGAGTTGCTAAAGATTGTCCAGTCAAAAATGTTGACACTGGTGAAAGCTTTGTTACAATTCAGTCAGCAATTGATGATGCAGATACCGACAACGGAGATGTGATTACAGTTTTGGCAGGTACTTATGAAGAGAATATAGTAGTCAATAAAGAATTAGAAATCAGAGGTCCAAATTTTGGGACTTCCCCAAATACAGAAACACGAGTTGCAGAAGCATTTTTAGTTCCTTCGATTAGTGATGAACAAGGAAGTATAGTTTCAATTCAAGCTAGTAATGTTAAAATTGATGGTTTAACTTTCAATGGAGATAATTCCTCCCTGTCAAGTGGATGGACCGGTACTAACGGTGCTGATATTGATGCGGGAAGTGCCGTTGTAGTTTATGCTTCAAATATTAACAATCTGATAGTTTCAAACAATATAATTGAAAACGTCGGTTACTTTGGAGTATTCTTGTATGGTGCGGCTCCTGCCGAGGCGAATACTTCAAAAACAGGTAATGAGATTTCGGATAATCTTATTCGTGACTTGGGACATTATAATACAGGAAATGGTGTAGACAATTGGGGAGGCGGTATGTATTTAGGTAATAGCCATTATACCAATGTAAAAAATAATGTAATTACAAATGTAAGAATCGGTATACAAACTGGTAATTTCCAAACTTCACATGTAGGTGCATCTCAATACCAAGTAATTGAAGGTAACACAATTGAAACTCGTTATTTAGGTATTTTCTTTAACCTTCACAGATATTCACCGTGGACAATAACAAACAATACAATTAAAGGTATAGATAATCCGATACAAGCTGGTTTAACTACTCGTCCTTGGCGTGGAATTTTACTTGCTTCACTTGGAAATAATATGGGTACAAGTATTGTAAGTAATAATACTATTGATGGAAGTGCGATTACTTCGTACACTTCGGGTAAGGAAGGAATTAATGTTTGGAATGTAAAAAGTGATGGCTTTGCTACAATTACTGGTGGAAGTATAACAGGAGTAGAAACGGGTATTTTCTTAAATAACTACGATGGGTATGCTTCAAATGCTGCCGATGGAGCATATGCTACAATTTCGGGTGTAGAAATTACTGCTACTGGAACTGGGATTCGATTGCTTGACAACCCTGCAGCTACATCTCATGCAGCAGTACAAGCAACTTTAGGAGCTGGAATAATCGTGAATGGCGGAACAGACGGTCTTACTATTGAAAATGCCTCTGCACAAGTTATATCACCAACTGGCGACATTACCTTTAATACGCAAACCGGTGATTATGTCAAGCTTATTGCCAATACCAATGACGTGGATATGTCGGCAGCTTCATTTGAAGGTAAAAAAGGAACAACTGCTACACTTGCAGAGAATTTTGCTATTGAAGATAAAATTACACACGAAATGGATAATGCTTCATTGGGAAGTGTAAGTGTAAAAGGTACTGAATGGTTTGTAACAACCAACTCTGGAAGTATCCAAAGAGCAATAGAGTTGTCATCTAACGGCGACAAAATAAATGTCAATGATGGTACTTACAATGAGGATATCTCTATTACCAAAGAGGTAAGTCTCAAAAGTGCTACCGGTAGTGCAAATACAACGATTTCTGGTGTTGCCGCTACAAGGGCAATTGACATTGCAGCAGATAACGTGACAGTAGAAGGCTTTACGGTATCAAATAATGGTAGACAGTACGGTATTTACGCTAATAACAAGGGTGGTTTAAATATAAAAGATAACCATGTTACTGATGTAGGTGTAAATACGCTAGTATCCACAGCAGTGTACGGAATTGTTGTAGAAGCAACAGCTAATGCAGTTGATCATATCAATATAACTGGTAATACTGTTGATGATATCAATGGAGGAAATAAAGGAAGTATAGGAGCTATAGCCGTTGGCTTCTCCACGGGAGATTATGATTTAACCAATCTCACGATAGATAATAATACAATTACTGATATTGATGCTACTACCGCAGCTTGGCCCGAAGGGAGAGGAGCATATGGTATTCTCATAAACTTAGGCTCAAGCGTAGGTGGAATTGGAAAAGTTGTGAGTCCAGTCATCACAAATAATAATATCACAGATCTTGAAGGTCTATGGGCAACCGGTATTGGACTAGAAGGAGACACGCCAGGTGCAATGGTTACTGGAAACTCTATTAGTGACTTAACAGACCACAAGGGCCCTTCTGTTCCGGATGCATCTGGAGTGAAAATAGAATCCAATGACGGAGCTGCTACGGTAGTCATAAATAACAATGACTTCTTTAATATTGGAAGCGGTACAACAAACGATGGTTTTGGAGTTAATAACTTTACAACCACATTAGTTAACGCAGATAATAACTATTGGGGTGCAACGGATGGTCCATCTGGCACAGGTATAGGAACTGGAGTAAAAGCTTCTGAAAATGTTTCATTCTGTCCTTTCCTTGATGGAGTAGTTGGAAGCGGAGCACCCATTGGTTGTCCAGTAAAAAATGTGGAAACTGGCAAGAGCTATGTAACAATTCAAGCAGCTATTAACGATGTTTTAACTGTAAATGGAAACACAATAGAAGTTGCGTCAGGAACTTATACTGAAAACGTTGTCGTAAACAAGAGCTTAACTATCAATGGACCTAATGCCGGTATTTCTCCGAATACGGGGACTAGAACGGATGAAGCAATTGTTGTTCCAGCAACTGTAGGATCTGATGCGATATTTATAATTGAAGCTAGTGACGTAACCATTAATGGATTTAAACTTGATGGCGATAATACAAATTTGACTTCTGGATGGTTAGGAACCAACGGTGCGGATATTGATACTTATGATGGTGTTGTTTATTTTGATGCAGCTAATTCGCTTGTTGTTAATAAGCTGATTTTTGAAAATAACATAGTTCAAAACATCCAATACTTTGGAGTCGATCTATTTGGATGGGGTAATTATAATAATCCTTCCACTACAGGACATAGAATCAGTGACAACTTATTTAAAGACTTAGGTACTTATGATGCATCAAATGGATATGATAAATGGGGAGGAGGAGTACTTCTTTATAATGATAATTATGCCAATGTGGTTAATAATACTATGGATAATGTTCGAAATGGAATACAAACAGGTAATTTCCACGATGCGAACCCAGGAGCTCCTATTTATCAACTAATTGAAAATAATACCATTAAAACTAGACGTTTAGGTATTTTCTTTAATCTTCATACTGGTGCTTCTGTAGCACCAATGACCGTTTCAAATAATACAATTACAGCGATTGCTAATGCCAATGAATTGAAATGGAATGGAATGTTATTATCTAGTTTATCCAATTCAATAGGAACTGTCAATGATAATACTATTAATGGAGCAGGAACAGACCCAGCAACTCTTACAGTAAATGGAATTGAGGTTTGGAATGTTAAAAGCGACGCTCCAGTGGCGATTTCAGGAGGAACAATTGACAATGTTAATACGGGTATTTTCCTAAATAATTTTGATGGATATAGTTCAAATGCTGGTGATGGTGCTCATGCTACAATTTCAGGAATTACAATCACACCTCATGCTACTGGAACAGGTATTCGTTTGCTAGATAACCCAAGCAGTACACATGCAGCAGTACAAGCAACTTTGGGAGCTGGAATAATCGTGAATGGCGGAACAGACGGTCTTACTATTGAAAATGCCTCTGCACAAGTTATATCACCAACTGGCGACATTACCTTTAATACGCAAACTGGTGATTATGTCAAGCTTATTGCCAATACCAATGACGTGGATATGTCGGCGGCTTCATTTGATGGTAAAACAGGTGCAACTGCTTCAAAAGTAGAGAATTTTGATATTGAGGATAAAGTTTCACACAAGGTAGATGATGCAACTTTAGGTTTAGTTAGGGTTAAGTCTAAAGAGCTGTTTGTGACTACAAATTCTGGAAATATTCAACGTGCGATAAATGCTGCTTCGGCTTCTGACGTAGTTAATGTTAATGATGGTATTTATACTGAGAATCTAATACTTGATAAAAAGTTGACATTATCTGGTATGGGAGATAATACCATAATTCAAGGGGGAACAGGAAATGGCGTAACTTATTTAGACCTGGGTTCTGGACTTGGTGCCAATGATAGGTCGGCACTGACAGATCTTAGACTGAAAGGCTTTGTCACAGGAGTTTATGCAGCTAATCAAGTAGATTTTGTGAAACTTGAAAATGTTAATTTTGATGCCAATACTTCTTATGGAGTTAACTTTAATAATACTTCTGGGGTTTTGAGTGATTGGGTTATTGACAATTCAAAATTTGATGGAAGTTCTGTGGGTATAAAAGTGGCGTCAAAAGGAGGCGTAAATGGTCTAAAGGTAGTTAATTCAATTTTTAGTAATAATTCAAGTGAAGCAATTCATGCTTCTCAGGATAAAAATATACCTGGGACTTTAACTAATGTCGAATTAACGAACAACAACTTTACTTTAAATGGTCATAGTAATAACAAGTCTGCTATTTATGCCGAAAAGTTAGATCATGCACTTATTAAAGGAAATACATTTACCAATAATGGGACTTCTACCAATGCAAGAGGAATGATTATCAATTTGAAATATGATGATTATTCAAATATAGCAGTTTCTGAAAATATCTTAAACGAGACAAGAGGAGGTACATTAGCTGGGGGATATGCTGTTTCTATTGCAGCTAGAAACGATGGCTCTTCTTATTCTCCATTTCCGGCTTCTTTAGCTACAGTGGATGTTTCTAAGAATGAAATTAATGGGTTTTACATCGGGGTTGGTATTGACAATAATGTGGACTGGAATACCTCATTAGTTACCAATAATAAAATCTTAAATTCTGAGGCAGCTATTTCTGCATCTGGAGCTCCCGCTGGCTTATCTTTAGATATTCACCAAAATGATTTTTCCGGTTCAACGTATGCATTATTCAATAGTGTTACGGGCAGTAGTTTTGAAGCTACATGTAACTGGTTTGATTCAATAGACCCATTAGTAGTCGATTCAAAAGTTAGCGGAGATGTTAACTTCCTACCTTTTGGAGTCAATGGTACAGATTATGATTTAATTACTACAGGTTTTCAGCCTGTGCCTGGAAGTTGTAATGGGGTTGGGCCGGTTAGGTTATATACGGACAATTCATTTGCTACACTTGTAAATTCATTCTTTAGTATTCAAGATGCAGTAGATGCGGCTTCATCGGGAAATGGGATTGAAGTTGCATCTGGAACATATAGTGAGTCAGTAAATGTGAATAAGTCTCTAACCTTTAAAGGACCAAATGCAGAGATATCTCCAAACACAGGTTCAAGAGTTGCTGAGGCTGTTTTAGTGAATTTGTCATCTGGAAGAGCATTTACAATATCGACTGGAAATACAGATGTAACTATCAGTGGGTTTAAATTTGATGGAGGGTCACCAATACATGACGGCAACGATACAGGAAACCCAATGACTTCGAATGTAACATTCAGTAAAAATGTTGTAATAAATTCCAATGCAATTTATGCAGGAACGAGTACATCATGGAGAGAACTTGAAATCACAGATAATAAATTCGAAAACGTGAATGCTTCCGCAACTGCGAGTGCAATGCAGGTATCACATACATCAAGTACGAGCATAACTGATAACACTTTTAATAATATTAATTATGCCGCCATGGTGATCGATGCAACTCCAACAGTTAACATTTCAGGAAATACTATAGATGGAACAGGATATCAAGGGATTCAGATTGCTGGTGCCGTTGGTGATGTAACTATAGAAAGGAACAAAATAAGCAATGCTAATAGGGTAGCACAGGCTGTAGATAGAGGAGCTATACGAATGTATGGTTCGGGTTTCACAGGAGCAGTAACTATCACTAATAACGAAATAACTGGTGGTTACAATGGAATAGCTGTTAAGGATGGTGAAAATATAACAGGTAAAAATATCAGAATTACTGAAAACAGTATTACTGGTCTAGTGGGTGGTAAAGCAATATACCATGGTGGTATAGGGGAATTAAGCTCAACCTGTAACTGGTTTGATACAACAGATCCTGAGTTAATCAATGCACAAATTAGTGGTGACGTTACTTTCCTGCCTTTTCTTACCAACGGTACTGATGATGTTTTAAATACTATAGGTTTTCAGCCTGTAGCGGGAAGTTGTGACGGCTTTGGACCTGTAAAACTATATACAGATAATTCACTAAGTACTATTTTAAGTTCGCATTTTAAGATACAAGATGCAATTGATGAAGCTTCGAATGGAAATGCTATTGTTGCTGATGCAGGTATGTATATAGAAAACCTAACTATGTCAAAGTCAATAACTCTACTTGGTGCAAATAATTCGATATCGCCTAATACAGGAACTAGAGTAAGTGAAACCATTATTATGCCTTCAGCAGGGGCAGCAATTACTGGAACAACGAGTGACATCACTGTAACAGTTAAAGGATTCACTTTTGATCAGGCTAATAGCCAAGGAACAAGTGGACATTTCATGAGCCAGGTTAGTAAGACAGGTACGAATTGGACTTTTGAAAACAATATCTTTCAAAATGCTGGAGATAGTCCTACTAATGGCAATTGGAAAATTACTGGGACATCCACAGGTTTGAAGTTTACTTTAAAAGATAATTTCATTAGAAACAACGCTGCATCCAATGGTATTTCTATTTGGGACAACCCAGATTTCGAAATTGATGTCCAAAACAACGTTTGGGAAGATAATGGTGCACATGCTTTTAACATAAGTGGGGCTCAAGGTATTATCAAAGGGAATGTTTTCCGAGATACAAGATCAATCGATTTAAATAGTTCGTCTTATGTATGGTATGATTACCAAGGTGGGATTTTAATGTCCGATCCAGGGTTTGATCTTGATATAATAGAAAACGAATTCATAAACGTACAAAGTGGTATTGTTTTATACGCTGATGTAGCTGGTCCAATCAATATTAAAAACAACTTGTTTGATGGCAGTCACGTTGCAAGTATAAGAGCCAGTAATTCAGAAGCTGTAAACGGTTCAAATTTAAATGATTTAGTAGTGACAAATAACTCTTTCATTAATTATGCTGGAGTTGGTCAAAATATAAGCAATTCTAGAGCAGACAATGCCTTGCTGACAACAACATGTAACTGGTTTGGCGTAACAGCGGATACAGACATAAGTGCTTTGTTATCAGTAAATGTTTTATATCCAACTTGGTTAACAGATGGGATTGATGCTTCACCAGCAGTGACAGGCTTCCAGCCACTGCCGAACTCTTGTTTTGGATCAGAAATAGTTATTGTAAGTGCAGTTTCAAGTCCATTAACTTGTGAAACTATGGGTTCTTTAACTGTTACATTTAGTGGAGGAAACGGTCCATATGATGTTGCTTGGACTGATGGTGGTACCAATACAGGTTCTACAACAAATGTTACTAGTCCTTACACTATTTCTAACTTACCCGCAGCAGCATATTCAATTACAGTAGGTGATGCGAACGGTTCAACAAAAACTCAGGGAGGTGTAAATGTAACTTTATTCCCAATTCCTCTAGCACCTACAATCATTGCAGATAACAGTGAAATATGTAAAGGTGGTAATGCTGTTTTATCTGGAAGCTGTTCATCTTCAACCGAAATTTTCCGGTGGACTACGCCATCTATGAATCAAAGCAATGCTGCTACCACGTTAACAAGTTCAGGAACTCAAGTAGTAACAACACCAGGTACATACTCAGGCTATTGTGAGTCTTCAGACGGATGTATTGGTCCAAATGGTGAAATGATAATTATCGAAGGCACAAATTGCAATGGGCAGAAGTTCTTAACGGTTACTCCTGAGTTACCCTATATTTGTCCGGGGTCTTCTATAAGTGTATCTGCATCTGGTTGCGAATCAGGAATAGTTTCATGGACATCTCCGGCAGGTACTGAAACTGGTTCTACAGTTAGTCTAAGTCCTTCAATTACGACCAATTATGTTGTATCATGTAGTACAGGAGGTTCTACTACAGTAGAGGTGAAAGTAGCCCAGTCAAACGTCGTAATTAATTCTGATATTACTACTGGTAAATCATACGTAAAGGCGGTTAATACGATTAATACAAATAGAAGAGTGGGGAGCCCTAACTTTACTCCGTCTCCCAATGTTCTTTACGAGGCTGGCAATTCAATTGTCTTAACTCCTGGTTTTATTGCAGATGAAGGGTCAGTATTTAAAGCAGAAATTAAAGGTTGTGATTAATTTTTGATTATTTCTATGACGTAATGAAAGGCGGATTGCATTGCAATTCGCCTTTTTGTTGATTGATAGTTAAAAATTATAAACTTGTTTTTTGAATACTTTAGGATTTTAAAAAAAAAATACCAACTAAAATTAACAAGAAAACAATGAATTGAAAAGTAGCCATACTGAATCAGTATGGCTACTTTTCAATAAAATACTATGAAACTGTTAAGTAATTATTAAATATTTTACTTGATGTTATTTTATAAAAATATTGTATGGCGAATGTTGAAAATATGAATGTAAATATTGGTTAGGGTGGACATAGTTTTGAACTATTTCAATAAATGATTCCCTTATTTTTTGAATAATATATCGTTTAATAAATTGGCTTTGGAAGGCACAGTTTAATTATTTTATGTTTGAGCACTTGAAAACTAGAAGGCTCAATGCCATGTCAAAGAAATGAAAATAATATAATCGTCATAATTAAAGTAAGAGATGAGGACTAGCTTATGGTTATTAAAGAGTTATAAGCTTTTTGCAAATAAAGGGTGGTCTTTTACTTTAATAATTGAAATTTTCTAAAGTGTAGAATGATTACCATCTAGAGTTAAACTGGAGAATAAATCATTGACACTTTCTTATTACGGAATATTTAATTCCCCCTTTTTAGAGAATATAACTTATCAAATCTTGATAAGTTATTCCTTAAGAATAGTTAGAAATTTAAGTTTCTTAGATGGGACTGAAAGGGCGAAGCCATATAAAGAGCAAACTTCTATTCCTATAAATTAATCTGGAATTGAAAAGGACGGTTAGGGAACAGAAACGTTAATATAAGGGAAAATGAACTGGTATGTACTTTATACAAAATCACATCAGGAGAAAAAAGTTGCCATACAGTTGTCAGAAATGGGCTATGAGGTATTTTGCCCATGTGTGAAAAAGTTGAAACAATGGTCTGATCGTAAAAAGGTTATTGAAGAGCCACTTTTTAAGTCTTATGTTTTTATTCGAACTGAAGCTCATAAAAGGGAAAGAGCATTTGATGCGTATGGGGTAGTACGTTATTTATTTTGGCTTCAAAAACCAGCAATTGTAAAGGATGAAGAAATTGCTGCAATTCGAGATTTATTAGGGGAGTTTGTACATTCAGAAATTGAAGTTGTACAATTAGAAAGAGAAGATAGAGTAAGAATTAAATCAGGGCCGATGGTCGATAAAGAAGGAGTGGTTCAGAAGGTTGATCAAAATTACATTGAGGTTTTGATTGAGGCTCTTCAAGTCAAAATTAAAGTAGATATTAGAAACAACAAAGTTGCCAAACTTCAAACTAGGTAAGGACGATTTTTGATTTTTTTAATTAAAGATTTCTTTAGCTGAGACAATTTATCTATGCAACAAATAATTAAATGCAAGCTTATTTGCTCAATCTTTAGCTTGTTAAGCTTATCTTCTTGTGTTAATACGGAGAAATTTGTGTATTTCCAAGGCGGGAATTCGGCATCATATCCAAGCTACTTTGAAACCCCTGAACCGAAAGTCTCTAAAATTCAAGAGGATGATATTCTCGCCATAACTGTTGCTACGCTGAACGAGGAAGCCAATCTTATATTAAATTTTCAGAATATTAATTTCCTTCAGATGTCAACATTTCCTGGGCAAAGTGGAGGGGCAATGGGGTCGAGGCAGCCTTTAGGTTATCGCGTTGATTCTACTGGTAGTGTTATCTTACCTTTTGTGGGTAAAGTCTTTGTAAAGGATCTAACCCTCATGCAGGCAAGTGATCAGATTCAAACAGCTATGCAAAACTATTTCAAAGATCCAGCAGTAAATGTGAGGTATCTTAATCATAAGTTTTCTGTGTTAGGAGAAGTGAGTAAGGTTGGTACTTTTAATCTTCTTGATGATCATACAACACTCCCCGAAGCAATTGCCATGGCTGGTGATTTAACGATTTATGGTAAAAGGGATTCCGTAACAGTAATAAGGAACGTAAACGGCGTTAGAGAAATTGGTAAAGTTAATCTCCTTAATAGAGCAGTTTTTAAAAGTCCATACTATTATGTTCAGAACGGAGATGTTATTTATATCGAACCAATAAAGGGGAGGGTAACAAGTACAGAACAACGTGTGCAACTAGTGCCAATATTCACAGGCATTGCTACTACAATTGCTGTTTTATTGAACTTGGTATTGAATTGATTAGTTTCTTGCAGAAGTGTTTAGACATATACTTCTACACTCCGCTTAAGTTCCTAATTCAAGAACAGGCAAGCTAAGAATAAAAAATAAGCATAGTTAACAAAGGGGATAGAAATGAGCTATATAAGGAAAGGAAGAATCTAGATTGTCTTTAATATTCATATGAACAACAACGATCTTAATATTTGGCAGGATCAGGAAGACGGTTTTGACCTGCGTAATTTTGTTTTTAAATATATACGTCAATGGCATTGGTTTTTAATGTCGCTTTTGATCTGTAGCCTTTGTGCTTGGCTTTATCTACGATACAGTACACCTATTTATGAGGTCTCCGCTACGCTTTTAGTTAAAGATGAGGAAAAAGGTATTTCGGGTGGAGAAGAAATACTAGAAGAATTAGGTATGTTGGGTGGTTCTAAATTGGTGGAAAATGAGATCGAGGTCTTAAGGTCTAGAACTCTGATGGAAAAAGTAGTGGATAAACTTAACCTAACTGTTAGCTATTGGCATGATGGAAGAATAAGAGACACAGAGTTGCATAAAAACAGTCCGGTAAAAGTAAATGCAACTGAACTTACCAATTATGCCTATGAAAACCCACTATATATTGAGCCATTGGATAATGCAAAATTTGCCATGTTGGATGAAAGTAAATCTTTGATGGGTGAATTTTTGTACAGTGACCGTTTGGATAGTAAATATGGTTCTTTTAGGGTATTTCAGTCAGAGGTTAATGACTCATTGGGTGGGGGATTTTCAAGCGATAAATATATAAAAGTTCTATTTAAGAAGAAGAATGCTTTGGTGACTAGCTTAATTAAAGGACTTACTGCAGAGTTAGTCAATCAGAAAAGTACTGTAATTAAGTTAGGCATAGAACAGGCATTGCCTAATAAAGGAAAGGAAATTCTTGGTAAATTGTTGGATGAGTATGCCTTCGCATCTTTAGAAGATAAGAACAGGGAGGCAACTAATACTCTTAATTTTATTGAAGATCGATTAAAGCTGATAACTTCTGAATTAGGCGATGTTGAACAGGATGTAGAACAATATCGAAGATCTGCGGGAGTTACAGATTTGAGTACAGAGGCGACACTTTTCCTTGAAAAGGTGAAAGATAACGATTCAAAACTCAATGAGGTAGATATTCAATTAAAGGTCTTGGATGGTGTTGAAAGGTATCTTTCTTCTAATCAATATGGGAATGTAAGCCCGGGATCCATGATGGTTAATGATCCAGTTTTAACTTCTTACATTAATCAACTCTCAGCTTTAGAATTGGAAAGGGAAGAGCTTTCACGAAGTACGACAATGAATAATCCTTTCTTAAAAACATTAGAAACTCAGCAGGCTAATATTAAACAGGCGATTCGTGAAAATATTCGAAATCAGAAAAGCAGTTTACAAGTAACCAGGAGTAGTTTGGATGCACTGAATAGCAGATTGGAGTCTTCAATATCTGCTATTCCAAGAAAAGAGCGAAAATATGTTGAGATTAAAAGACAAGCGGGTATCAAAGAGAATTTATACTTGCTCCTTCTGGAAAAAAGGGAAGAAACTGCTTTGTCTTATGCCAGTACGGTAACAGATAGCCGTATTGTAGATATGCCGTATAGCTCCGACGAACCCGTTAAGCCGAAAAGGAAAATTGTGATACTTTTAGGCATTCTTCTAGGTTTGTTGATACCTGCAGGATACCTGAATGCGAGCGAATTAATGACCTATACCGTACAAACAAGAAAGGAAATCGAAAAAGAAACAGGTTTGTCTGTTTTTGGTGAAATTGGACTTAAGCCAAAGGAAGAAACAGGTCAAATTTTAGATGGCAATACTCGTTCATTTGTTTCTGAACAATTTCGGATGATAAGATCTAATCTTTCATACCTTTTTACAAACCAAAAGACTTCGCTTGGAAAAGTAATTTTGGTGACTAGTAGTATTTCTGGTGAGGGAAAAAGTTTTGTTACAGCAAACATTGCTTCTTCCCTTGGACTACTAGGCAAAAGAGTAATAATTATGGGGCTTGATTTAAGAAAGCCAATGATTCATGAATACCTTTCTTTTAAAAATAAAAGGGGCATTACAAATTATTTCTCAGGGAATGCGGAAGGTAAAGAGTTGATCAATGCGACATATTTGGAGAACGTATACTTAATGCCGGCAGGGCCAATACCGCCAAATCCTTCAGAGCTGTTGGCTAAACCTGAAATGACTGAATTAATCAATGACTTAAAGAAAACCTTTGATTATATTTTATTAGATACTCCGCCCACTAGCTTAGTTACAGATGCGGTAATACTAGCACCATTATCAGATGTTTGCTTCTATGTCGTACGACAAAATAAGTCTCCTAATGTCCTATTACAGAAAGTTAAAGAGATTAAAGAAAAAAAAGTGTTTTCTTCAATGCATGTCCTCTTTAATGCGGTGGATTATTCAAAGACGGCGGATTATGGCTACGGTTATGGCTATGGCTATGGCTATGGGTATCAGGAAAGAGAGACTCAAACCCCTTTGATTGCAACTTTATCTAAACTGAAATTTTGGGAAAAGTCACCAAAGGACTGACAATTAACACTTACAAGGGTTGAGTAACGCAAAAAGGGTAGTTAATAATACAGTTTTCCTCTATGCCAAATTGGCTTTATCGGCTGTAGGAACCTTGTATGCTACAAGAGTTCTACTTTCGAATCTTGGAATTGCTGATTTTGGCATATATAATCTAATAGCAGGGGTTGTACTTATGCTTGCATTTATAAATGGTGCAATGACTATCACTACACAAAGGTATTTGTCTTTTCATATGGCAGGCTCCGATTTATCGATCCTCAAAAAGATTTTCAACTCTAGTGTCAGTATACATTTCCTTATTAGTGTAGTTTTGATCGTTATTCTGGAGGTCCTTAGAATAATCCTTTTCAACGGGTTCTTGAATATACCCGAGGATAAGATTAACGAAGCCCTATGGTGTTTTCATTTGATGGTAGTGAGCACCTTTTTTACTGTGAATGCAGTACCGTATGATTCATTGATAAACGCCAAAGAAGACCTTATTTTTGATTCAGTGCTTGGATTTTTTGAGACACTTCTAAAACTTGGAGCAGCATTAGCTGTCAGCTATTTTCAAAGTGATAGATTAATAGCATACAGTGTATTCATTGTCTCAATTACTGTGTTGATTCGCTTACTCAAAACGTTGTGGTGTAAGTTTAAATATGAAGAGGCAGGGATATCTTTGAGCGAAGTGCGAGAATTATATAAGTTTAAAGAAATGTTATCTTATGCGAGCTGGAATTTATTTGGTTCTCTTTGCTATGTAGCATCTAGTCAGGGTGTTGCAGTTGTGCTGAATAGATTTCTTGGGGTTAATATTAATGGGACATACGCCATATCTCAACAAATGAATGCTCAGTTGAGATCTTTCTCAGTAATTATCAATAAAGCATTAAACCCTCAAATTATGAAGAGTGAGGGGGCGGGAGATAGGAGTAGGATGATTCGCTTGGCACTTTTGTCAAGTAAAAGTTCCTCTTTTTTATTATTGTATATTGTAGTTCCGCTGATTCTGGAAATGGACAATGTGCTTGCTCTTTGGTTAGGTAATGTACCGGAAGAGGCAAAGATTTTTTGTTCTATTATTCTAATTAATGCTGTAATTAATCAGTTATCCGTTGGACTCAAATCAGCAGTTCAGGCGACAGGAAAAATAAAACTTTATCAAACAGTGGTTGGGTCAATTATTATTTTAATTGTTCCAATTACTTACTATTTACTTTCAATTGGAAGTCCTATTTTATACGTCCTTTTGGCATCCACAGCAATGGAAATCATGTCATTATTTTTAAGATTGATGATTTGTCGGAATGTCATTGGTCTGCGTCTGAAAAGATTCGGGATGGATGTTATGTTTCGTTTTTTAACGGTTGGCTTGATTACGGTGGTTTCTAGTATACTGATCAATGTTCTAATGGAGCCATCCAATATTCGAATATTGGTTAGCTTCTGTATGAACGCTTTAGTATTGTCAATTGCGATATTTATTTTCGGTATGGCCCCTGAAGAAAAAGACGTGCTTGTTAAAATAATAATGGGCAAGTTTTTTAAAAAGAAAGGATTAATTACATGAATAGCTTAAGAAAACTACTTATAAAGAAGGTAATTGTTTACCTCAGAGTCTTGCGGATTTATTATTACGATATGCGAAGGTTTTATCGCTACTCAAATGTGCAGCAAGATTTTACAAATGAAGACGCATTTAAAGGTAGATTGACCATTCTATATCATGTTATAGAAAAAGGACTTACTATGCCAGAAACAAGAATGGGTTTTGGCCAGCCTGTAGTTGAAGATTTGCTGGGATTATTGCAGAGGTATGAAGATTTGGGATACAATAAGACAGCCTTAGAGTTCAAACACAGCATTGGGGTATTGAATGAGTATTTCAATTTTCATGAAGAAAGTAACTTTGAACTGCCTGAGGTATTGGTTATAAAACACAAGGCTTTTGTAAACCGCATTGGTTTGGCTGAAGGTACTCGGCAATTAAAATATACCAGAGAGGAGTTTTTTAAATTCAAGAATTCTTCTTTTGAGACGTTTTCTCAATCTCGATACTCATCTAGAAATTACATAGACAAGGAAATTTCATTGGATGTGATTGAGAATTGCATCAAGTTGGCCTTAAAGTCTCCAACCTCATGTAACAGGCAACTGAATCGAATTTATGTGGTGAGGGGTACTGAAATGAAAAAGAAAGTACTCCAATTGCAATACGGTAATAGAGGGTTTGGGCATTTGGCGAATACTATATTGGTACTTTCAGCTAATATTTCCTACTTCCAAGGAGTAAATGACAGAAACGAATCATATATAAATACTGGTATGTTTGCCATGTCTTTGTTGAATGCATTTCATCACTATGAGATAGGAGCTTGTCCTTTGAATTGGAGTGTGGACCATAAAAGAGATGAGGCTATGCGTGCACTTCTCGGGGTTCCGGATAACGAAAGAATTGGCTTGGTGGTGTCTTGCGGCTATGTGCCCGAATTGTTCGAGATAGCCTCTTCACCAAGATTGGAAGTAAAAGATGTAGCAAAAATATTTAATTAAATGAAGATCGGAATCGTCACATTTCATAATGTTTACAACTATGGTGGTATGCTGCAAGCTTATGCCCTAAGTAAATATTTGAATAAATCAGGCTCGTACACAGCAGAGTGTATTGATTATAGACAGCCTGCATTGACCGAAAAGTATACACATAAATTGTATGATAACAAAAAATCGTTAACTGAGAATATAAAGCATTTCGTGTCCTACTATATCCTTCGGCGTAACTATCAAAAGGAACAGAAGTTTGACCAGTTTTTAAAACAGAATATAAAACTGTCGGATAGGGTATACAATATTGAAGATTTGCAATCTCTGGCCGACGAGTATAAGGTTTTAGTCAGCGGAAGTGATCAATTATGGAACCCCGAATTTACTGGTGGTGATTTGGATCAAGTTTTTTTTCTTGACGTCAAGTTCTCTGGATTGAAATTGGCTTATGCGTCTAGTGCTGGGGCATATCAGTTCAATGAGAGAGAATCTTTGAAATTAAAGAAGTATTTTTCTGGATATGATAGGATAGCAGTTCGGGAAGAATACCTACGGGACCAATTGCAATCAATTCAAGAGGATATTCAAGTGGGCTTAGATCCTACACTTCTTTTAAATAAAATGGAATGGAATGAGATAGCTAGGGATATTCAAGAGGATTGTCCTTCTGAATTCATCTTGCTCTACACATTTAATAATGATCAGCGAACTTTAGCCATTGCTGATCGAGTGCGTGAAGTTTTGGGCCTGCCTATAGTATCACTGTTTAGAGTGAAAACAAGTGTTAATATAGATTACACGTTTGATAATCTTGGGCCTGAAGAGTTTTTAGGTTTATTGAATAAAGCCAGTTTTGTAGTATCCAACTCCTTTCATGGTACTGCTTTCGCGGTGAACTTCAATAAGGACTTTTTTAGTGTATACAAGAAGTCAAATCCCTATAGAGTAATGAATTTATTGGATAGGGTAGGTTTAAGAGACAGGTTGGTGGATGATGTGAACAGTCTTCCAGAATCAATTAAATGGAAAATGGATTTTAAAAATCCCAATTCAATGTTAAGTGTTTTGAGAAAAGAAGCCGAGAAATTCTTGAACCTAGAGAATGAGGTCACAGTCGAAAAATAATAAAATAAGTCGAGAGGGTGTATTTGTTTTACTATTTTGTCTTCTCTACGTAAGGCTGTTTAGACCATTGGGTTTTACAGACATGATGTGGAAAATAGTGTACTATCCTGTGCTTATCGGTGTATTTTTTATTGTTTCAAAAGCTTTATTAAGAACTAGATTTAATGATGTATTCTCCTCTACTATTAGATATATTTTTTTCTGTGTATTAGTTTCTGGTATTATTTGCACAGGAACATGGGGGCAAAATATTCTTTTTACACTGATTTCTTCAATACCTTTTTTTTCATTCATTATCTACTTCTATTTTCTAGAAAAGAATATGAGCTTAGGAGAAATTGAAAAAGTAATTTGGTGGTTTACGATTGTATTTTTATTGTGTTTCTACTTAGCCTTAGCAGTTGCCCCGGTACGTCTTTTTATGGGATACGGAGAGTTGGGTAAGGAAATTGATACGGAAAGAGGCCTCTCTAGAATACGTCTTACGCTAATTGGTGGTGGGCCCTTATTTATAGCGTATTTCTTAGCAATTGGTAAATTGAAGAAAAGTAAAAATGTCAAAAAATGGTTTGCTCTTGTAGTTTTATTTTTTGTCACAATTGTACTTCAGCTTGGCCGGCAAGCGATCCTCTTAAGTTTGTTGCTAGGTGTGCTATTTTATATGAAAGAAATGTCCTTCTTTAAAAAAGTAGGTGTTATTGGCCTGATTTGTGGCTCGGCCCTTTTGGTTCCCATTTTGGCACCTACTATCATTGAGGGTTTACAAGGAAGAACTAACCAAGAAATAGAAGCCCAACAAGAGGGAGAAGATAATGTTCGAATAGCCGCTTACAAGTTCTATTTTACTGAGGTTTCACGTAATGTGTTAAATGATGTTTTCGGTAACGGAATGTTTACGCTGGGTAAATCAAAGTATGGACACTTTATTGATTATTATGGACGGAGTAGGGGGTTGATACCAAATGATGTGGGCTATGCATCGATATTTTTATATTTTGGGTTCTTTGGACTTTTGATTTTTCTCTCAATTTTATGGTTGGTACTTTGGACCAGCGTCCCACCAGAGTACGAGTATGCCAAATTTTACGTGTATTTCCTTTTTTTAGGCAATGTGGCAGGTTCTACTTTGCTGGGAACAATACCCACCTTCTGTATGGCATTGTATATAATTAGTTTGGGAAAGAGAAAGTTGCAGTATATGAAAAGATTAGCCGCCCCCCCAAAAAACATTTATGGTTCTTCGGAAGGCAGTCTTGCAATCTAATTCAATTTCTGATAGCTTAATTTAAGATGAAAACAAGCCGGGTCATACATATTGTGCACGATTTTCTTTTTGGAGGGGTAGAAAGCTTTTTGTTTTATATCGTGCAGGCCCAAAAACAAAACCCCGATTTGGAAGTGGCCATACTCTGTTGTCAAAGCGAAGAATTAGTTGCCAATAAAAGATTGCTGGACTTGGGTGTAACAATTCACTATGTACAAATCAAGCCTTTTGATTTACGTTGGTCAAATTATACAAGAATATGCGAAATCGTCTCACAATATCATGTGGCACAATTACATATATACAAGCCGGCACTGTTAAAGGTCTTAGCCTCTTCAGGTACCCCGGTATTATTTACAGTGCATACTGCTGGGGCAGTGAGAAGAGAAGGAAGTTTGTATCAAAAATTGAAAAGTAACTTACAAGTTTGGCAATTGAATAATCATTGTGCCGGTGTTGTAAATAACTCCAAATATTCTCAAAAATTCTGGATAGATAAAAGGGTAAGTGCTAAAAACAACTTTGTCATTTACAATGGTGTTCGCTTCAATAAAACATTTGATAAGGAGCTGCCTTTTAATGCTTTTCCTGTGTTAAGGAACAAGAGAATTATCGGGACGACCTCGAGGTTTATTGGATGGAAGAGGGTTGATTTTTTGATAAATGCCTTTAGCGAGGTGTTAAAGCAAGAAAAGGATGTGATCTTATTGCTGGCTGGAGATGGTCCCGAAATGACTTCTCTGAAGAAAAGGGCAGAGGACCTAGGAATAGAAGAAAAGGTTGTTTTTGCGGGCTTTCAGAATCAGGTTACAGCCTTCCAAAATGCAATGGATATTTGTGTTTTCCCATCTGTTTCAGAGCCTTTCGGTCTAGTAGCCATAGAGTGCCTTCATTTAGGCAAACCGGTTGTAGTAATGAAAGACGGAGGTGGTCTTGAGGAGTTGATCAGTATGGTGGAACCCGAATTGGTTGTTCAGTCTCAGAAATTATTGTCTGAGAAGTTATTGGAACTACTGAAAGATAAATCGATAGATAAAGAAGATGCTATTTCGAAAAGAAAGAGCTTCTCAGAAAAGTTTGATGCACAACATACAGAGAAAGAATATTTTAACTGTTATAAAATACTAATGAAAACTAATGAAGAGAACGTTGTTCTATAAAGGATATACGCAATATGAAAATATTGGTGATTTATTAATTAACAAAGCCTTATTAAATCATTTCAGAAAGTTTTGCAAAATAATTGTAAGTGATGATAAAGGAATGCCAGAACAATATGTTAAAGGTTTGGGATTAAACGACAATGAGCGAGTTACATCAGGTTACTCTTCCTTTTATGCCATATTGCTGCAGTCGGCTTTTAAAAACTTTCTGATCAAGAAGGAGCAGGTGTATTATTTGGCTTCTCCTCCTGGTCACCAATTCGAAAACTCATTTGTGGTAGGGTTAAAATATCTTTTGTCTGGTTTTTATTATATGTTCCTGCGTGTTTTGGGCGTTCGAATTATTAAAATTGGATTTTCGATAGGGCCATTGAGCCCGATGGGGAAGATAGGCGAGAGGTTTAGGTCGAAATTTGTTAATTATTATTTCGTACGTGATTCCATTTCTCTACAATTTGTAAAGGATTTAGGAATTCAAAAGGCCGAGTTCTTTCCCGATTTGTGCTGGACATATTCGCCGTCTGGGGAAGGGAACTTATCGTCTCCTGTGGAGAATGGAAAGGAGAAGTTCAAAATCATGTTTTCTTTCAGAGAAGCTGTGCACTCTGATAGTAGTAATGAAGAATACGGTGAAGGCTTGTTGGAGCTTTTGAAGGCGATTGTATTGGAGTATAAGGATGCGTTTTGTTTTGAAATAGTCTATCAAGTTACACCGGATTTCGAGTTTTCTAGGCTCGCATACGACAAGTTGGGAAGTTTGGGGGATGTGAGTTTCCGGGAGAAGCAAATTCACATTGAAGAAGCAAGTTATTATGCACAAGCCGCATTGGTGCTTACGAACAGGCTACATGTGGCCCTTTTGGCACAAAAATTTGGATGTCTCCCGATAATTGTAACAGATATTGATAAACATGTAAAAATCAAGGGGATTTTCACGGATGTGAAGCTAGGGACATTGTTGATTGATTCGAATCAAAGTATGGAATCCAGTTTAGCTCAGTTCGATGAAATATTGAAAGACAGAGACAAGTTGATGAAAGAATTGAAAGTCGCTGAATCGGCTCAAGAAACACTTTCAAAGGAGAAAATGGAATTTATATTTTCAAACAACTGAGTCTTATGATGTATTCAATAATAATTCCGCACAAAAATGCGGTTGTATATCTCAAAAGATTGCTCGAGTCGATACCCAATCGTAACGATATCCAAGTTGTGGTCGTGGATGACAGAAGTAGAGAAGATCTTCTTCCGAAATTGACTTCTTTGTGCCAACAATACTTGAATGTAGAGTTATACGCGAATGATGGAAATCGAGGAGCAGGAGCGAGTAGGAATATTGGATTGAGCAAAGTAAAGGGCGATTGGGTTATATTTGCAGATTCAGACGACTTTTTCAACGATTCCTTTACCAAACAATTGGATAGTTTGCCAAATCCAGAAGGATGTGATATTGTGTTCTTCAAGGTGAATTCAATTGACTCGGATTCATACAAGACGGCTCACAGGCATCAATTCTTTAATGCGTTAATTGATGGGTATATTGAACGTGGAGAAAAAGATGTTTTATACAAATATTCGGTGCCTTGGGGGAAAGTGTATAGCAGAAAACTTATTGAGGCTAATGGCATTCAATTCTCTGAAGTTGTGGCGGGGAACGATATGTTCTTTGCTTGTAGTTGCGGAATTAAAGCGAAAACTTATCAAGTAAGAAATGAAGTTTTATATGTTGTAACTGTACGTGAAGGGAGTATTGTGAATACCATTACTTCAGAATATTTTCTTTCAAGGTTTAATGAAACATTAAAAGTTAACAATTTGCTGAAAGAATTGAACTTAGTAAGGTTTCAATATTCAGTACTATATTTCCTGTTCAATTCCTATAAATTTGATTTTAAAACGTTCGTTTTTGTACTGAAAAGTCTATTTCAAAGTCGTAGTAATATTTTGATTGGAATAGAAAAAATTTTACGGTTTAGAGCAGTTCTTAAGGATAGAGAGAATCGTAAAAAATAGCTAATTAAATTAAGTAACTGAGTTAATCAATTTTAATTAAGACTACAAAAGTCTAGGCTATTACTTTTATTCATAAATATAATTTTGATGTTAAAGACAAAGAAAATTAGATTATTCAATGCAGAATTTACTGATATAAGCTTAAATGACCTGTTAAGGAATATAAGGGAGGGGGTATTAGTGACCCCGAATGTTGATCATCTTATTAAATTACAGAAAGATGAGGGTTTCTATAAAATCTATCAGAAAGCTGATTGGGTTATTTGCGATAGTAATATTGTCCAATTGGGTTTAAAATTCTTAAACAAACCAGTAAAGGAAGTTATTCCAGGCTCTTCATTTCTGCCCGCATATTACAATTATCACCGGGAAAACCGAGAGATAAAAATCTTTCTTCTCGGATCGATGGAAGGCGTTGCTGACAAGGCAAAAAGTCGTATCAATCGGAAAGTTGGTTGGGATATTGTAGTTGGTGCCCATTCACCTTCGTTTGGATTTGAGGAAAGCCAAAAAGAGTGCATGGAGATAGTAAGTATTATCAAGGATTCTGGAGCGAATGTCCTTGTTGTGGGTGTAGGGGCACCGAAACAAGAAAAATGGATATTCCAATATAAAGATAAATTGATTGGAATTAGGCTATTTATGGCACTCGGAGCTACTATTGATTTTGAAGCTGGCATTGTTAATCGTGCACCTGAAATTTATCAGAATCTTGGTCTTGAATGGCTGTATCGTTTAGCAAAAGAGCCTGGCAGGTTATGGAAAAGATATCTAGTTGATGATATGCCTTTCTTTTATTTATTACTAAAAGAAAAAATTGGAAGTTACAAGAATCCATTTACCTAAGTTTAAATAAAGGGGCTAACTTTCGTGTTGTTTATATTTGTAATTAAACAAAATTTCGTTTGGCTGCCTTAGCCTGGTAACAGAGGTCTCTTGGATTGCTTTCTGATGTTTTCAGGAATAGGCTTGAGAGAAACTGCAAGACCACTTGTTCTTTCTTTTGTCTTTTTGTATCAGTTGATACTTCTTCTAAAATTATACTTAACACGACAAACTAACTCAAAAGTGCCGGTATAGTTTAAGGCCAATGGAAAATTGGGTTTGACTCTAAGATATTTGGGATTATAAGATTTTGTGAGGAATTCAACATTGGTTATTTGTGTCAAACATCTAGTCAATTGCTACCCTAATTTAAATACTAAGCTTGTGAAAATAGGATAAAAAGAAGAAAGTAGAGTTTCATTATTAGATAGAAAGTCCATTAAATAAATTGAAGAACTTTAGTAAGAGTATATTAGAAAAGTTCAATTAAAATTTCTTATTTTCACTAAGCCTTATTTCATGTACAAGGTTTAAGTGATCCATTTTTTAAATATAATTATCATGAAACAAACGAGTATATTACGATTGGCAACATTGGTTGCTTTGCTGGTGTTACTTACAATGGGAGGTTGTAAGAAGGATCCGATAGATGAACCTATCGAGTATAATTTTGAGGAGGAATTCGGTGAGGTTGAGCTTATGGAAGTCGAAACGGAAGAGCCAGAGGCAACTACTACAACTGAGGCCGAAACCGAGGAGCCGGAAGCAGTGGCCATTGCTTTGGAGGCCTTGGCTAATGGTGAAGTAACCACGGAGTTAAATACTGCCACAACTCAAGTGTCAAACAAACTTACTGAGGCCGATGTTGAGGCAACGGTTAATGCTTTTAGTGAAGAGGTGGTACAGGGATTAGCCAAAGGTGAGGGCTTGCCTTCCGAAGCTCAAAATACTGTTAACGCTGTGTTAGCTTCAGGAGCACTTGACGCTTTTTTGACTTCGGTTGTAGATCCGACCGTTGATGGAGAAAGTGTTTCTGCTCGTAAGTATTCAGGTCAATTGACAGAACAGACTCATATTTATGGAGCAACTGAGATTTTTCTTGGAGTGCAAGATGAATGCACTGATGCTGCCCAATCGGCTTTTGATCCCGCAAAAGCTATTATCGATGCTCAAAAACTATCTCAAGAGGCTAATGCTACAAGTATTTATGAGGCAAGAGAAGTATTAATAACCAATGAATTTGATGCTGCAATCGTTGCTTCAACTTTAAAATGGCAGGGCAAAATTGAGACGCGTATATCTCAAATATTGTTAATTATTGCCAGTATAGATGCGAGTACAACTTTTGATTCTAGTACAAAGTCCTTGCTAAAACTAGTTATGTACGCTAAAATGTCAGATGACATATCGAAATATAATGCTCAATTGTCTAAACAGTTAAAAGCAGATGAACTGGCTAGAGATAAAAAGATAGCTAAGGCAGTAGCTGTCAGAGATAAGCAATTGCAGGCAATTCAGACCAATTATAATACTGAGTTGGCAAGAATTATTTCTATTTATGAAGGACTAATTTCCTCTTGTCACAATCAAGGGGGTAGTAGTTAAATAGTAAGGTGAAGAATTCTATTATAAACAAAAAAAAGGCGAGTCGAAAAGTTAATTTGACTTGCCTTTTAATGCTGTTTTTATTAACTTCTTTTGGACAAAGAAATCTGTCTGGCAAGTCTGGTTTAATGTATATTCCTGATGCTTCGTCTGGTACGGATGGGTTATTAAGTTCAGGTTATCTTTTTAATCCAATCAATTACAGTTTAAGAAGATCTAAGAGGAATTCTGAAAGAGTACTTTTTGCAAATTTGAGCCTAATGCCAAGGTTGGAAATCACATTTCTTTTGCTTCATCCTTTGGTAAACGGTAGGCCCAAAAAGAGGTATGGGATTGGTGATAGGCAGCTTGATATTAGATATCAGTTGTTTTATGAAAAAGAGTATATGCCGGCTGTAATAATAGGATTTTCTTCACCTTTTACTACAGATGCGGCGATTGAATCAAATATGGTTGTTGCGACTAAATCATTTAAAAGAAACAGACTTGACTTTTCGGGAACATTGGGTTTTGGAAGTCCATATTATCTTTACAGAAACGAGAAAAATCTTAATAACTCTAATGTATTATCGAATTTTAGCTTGCAGAAAAAATCAAATGACCTTTATGGTAATGAATACCTAGTTGGACTCTTTGGAGGAGTAAAAGTTGCATACAAAGAAAGAATTCATTTAATGATAGAATGGGATGGGCAGAAATTCAATTCAGGATTGCATGTTAGATTTTTTAAGAAATTTCATATTCAAGGAGGGGTTTTGAATTTTGATCAGTATATGTTTGGATTTTATCTGGAGCAGTCTTTAACCAAGTGAAGTGTTTCGAAAATCAAATTAGATTCTGATTTAATGGATTGTCTAGCCTTATATAATGGTTGAAGAGAATGGATAATAATCATTGCTTCATTACGTGCTTATCTACTAGGTTTAAATATAATGTTATTTGGGGATTGATATATTTCTCTTTTTTTGTAAAATGTTCTTATGCACAGGAATTATTAGATTTAGAGAATGTTTCGATAATAGATAGTAGTCTTTCGTTCGATCAACGAGTTCATAGAGACCATTATTCATTTATAACTTTTTTAAGTAAAGAGTACCCTGAATTCCAATATTTTAGTCCACAGTATCAAGGACAAATTTTGACAACTTACAAAAAGGATGGGGGTAAATGGCTTATAGGAGAGGGAAATATTAAAAGTCCGGGAGGTTTCCTTCTTCGTAATTATAAAATAGATATTTGGTTGCAGCCAGATTATCGGGCTATTTACGGAAACCTAAACAAAGCAGTTGAGGCTAAAGCGGGACTATTAGTCTCAACGAAAGTTCAAATTCTCAGAGGTTTAACATTTTATTCCGGACTTCACATTCCATTGATTAATGATATTGATCAGCAGCCACTTAGCCTGCGATGGGCACCAAGCTATCTTGACTACTTTATGAAAATAGGTAAAAGTGGATATGCTCAATTGTCTAGTGGTTTGTTTTTTCAAGATCGATATGGTTTTAAAGTTGTATTTCTAAACTATCCTTTAGATAAATCCTGGTCATATGGTATGGAGAGCTCTTTTAGTGGTTATTATTATTTTTATCCTAAAAGTTTTAAGTATACGGGTTTGCGTGAGTTCTCATTTTTGGCAAACGTCGCTTATAGATTTAAGAACCATGACTTGACGCTAAAGTTGAGCGGTGGCCAGTTTTTACATTCCGACAGAGGTGTTCGTGCTGATTTAATTCGCCAGTTTAAGAGAGCAGAAATAGGCCTTTTTGGTATTTCCAGTGGAAATGGAGCCACAATAGGAGTAGATGTTGCCTTTAGGATTTGGCCAGGCACACTGGTGCAAAATAAAAGGATGAGGCTTCGAACAGCCGAGGATTTTCCCTTTCAATATTTATATTCAAGAGGGTTTAAAATTGGCGAAGTCTTCAAGACGTATACTGATTTATCAAGAAGGCTTCGCCAACAGCATGTTTATTATTGGAATGACAATTAATAGATGATCCAGATGACCATTCCCACTAATAGTAAAAGGATGCTAAACCGCCCCCATAGGCTTAATGTATAGTTGTCGTTTTCTCTCATGACATTAATAATTTTTATACCTTAAATATAATAAAAAAGGAGTAAATATTGAATTATTATAATTGAATTATATTAATATATTTAAATGATATATTAATAACTTTTTTTTCTTCAAAAGAAGGGGTATTTAAATGGGGTTTGTGATTTTTATCCCATAAAGGGTTTGTTATGTGTATTTTGTAAATTATATGCTAAGGTTATTCTTTCTCGTTTCTCTTTTGCTTTTAGTAACAATAAAAATTGTATTATAACAAGAAATATTTCAAAATGAGTCTTGTATTGAAACCGGTGTTTCTCTTGGTTTAGATGGTTTAAATTATTTTGTGCAAAAACAGTATAAGGATTGGGGGATTCTATCTGGTTTTTCGGGTTTAGGAATTAATCGAAAGCTTAATTTTAATATGGGAAATGACGGAGATCTCATATTGATTCCTGAGATTCATTGGATAAGATGGATGCTGTCTGGTAAGTACTCATTTACTCCTAGGAATACATTGCAGCTAGGAGGGACTTATACTGTGGTTCAAAAAACGATTGTACTGGTTGAAACTCAAAAGGGACTGGTGTTTTCTTCGGTAAAGATTAGGCCAGAAGATTTCGGTTATAACAGGGCGAGTTTACTATGGGCAAGGCTACAAACTTTTTTTGAAATTGATTGGTTTTGTCTTCTAAATGCAAAGAGGATAGTCTGTATTTAGGTATTGGACTTTTCTTTTTATCGAAGCCCTCTTTGGATTTGGTTTATGAAGGTTTTTTGGAAAGTACCCATATTGAAAATGAATTGCCTATGATTGAGAAGAATCTTTCTGGGTATCGCTATTATCCCTTTTTTAAGATAGGATTTGGCCTCAAATGAAGGTATTAGATAAGGTAACCAGCATAGTTTTACTATTTTTGCTCGCATTTTATCAAGCATGTGTTTCCCTTTAGAAGGTGTGGTATTACATTTTAAAGAGCCTATTTCTGAAGGGCTAATAAAGCTGAGAGTTGAACATTTTGATTTTAACTCTCTTGCAGATTCCACTGAGTTTAGTTTAGTATGGAGGGATATAGAATAAGTAGTAACTCCATTGAGTTCGAGGAAGTTCTCTTTTAACAAAGAAGGTTATTTGTATTTAGCAATTTCTCCCGAATGGAACCCGAAAGGTTGAGATAATCTCCAGTTTGGACTGAGCTTTCGGCGTGCTGGTTACACCAATCAATTTTTGTCTTTTGATTGGCCTTTCAGGAAGAATTATTTTTCGATTCTAAGAAAGGGAAAACTTGGAAAAGTGCAAAATGAGGTTTCGTCTATTATGCTCTCAAAAATGACAAAAATGGCCTCTTTTAAAAATGGTACTATTTTAATAAAGTTGGAGTCAGAACTCAGTGATAAAGCAGCGATTATCACTGGTTAGTGCATTATTTTAGACCAATTGCCAAGCGTTTTTTGCCGGCGGGTGGAAATATGTTTAACCTTTATAAAAGAGCAGGTGAATTAATGCCTCTGAGTCAAAATCTTAAAGATTTATATGGAGGTGTGTATATCAGATCAATTAGCCTCGAGAATGAAGAGACGAGTTTTCTGGATACATACTCTTTAATTTTTTGTTTGGATACTTCAGTTGGAACTGATAGCCTTTTACCAGTATATGTCTTTCACAATGGTCGATTTACACTTTACGACCATGTTTTACCAAGAAGGTTAGCTGACTGTACTGTGATTGTTGAAACTGATATTGAAGAACCGGGTTATTACTTTTCAGGCTTAACTGAAGTTATTTGTAGAAATGGACCTTCTTTTGAGGTTTTGAATATCTATTAGGATTTAGACATATCCTATCTGTTTAAGGTTACAAATGCAAAATCGGATAAAATTCATCAAAGTTTTTATTTTGTACCTAACAGTGGTGCAAAGTTTAAGGTAAGTTCTTTAGCCACCGCAATAGATAGTATTAAACTGTCATTCTATGATTACAGTGGTATACATGCTGGGGACAATAAAAAACCAATTTGGGAGTCGAAAACTTATGCGTCGTGTTTAGATACAGAATCACACTTAATTGATTTAGTCAAATGGACAAACGCTCCAGATCCTATTGATGTAAGCTTTGATATTATATGTGGAAGCGGACAATCATTGAATGAAGAACAATTGCCTGCTCAAATGAAAGCTTAGTATTCAGATCATGGAAAACAAGAGTGGAGAGACTTATTGACTTTTAGTCCATCAACGCGTAAAGTGAAAACATTTAAACTTAGTCAAAGTAATACTTATGATTTCAGAGTCTCAACTGATGGAGCGGTGACATGGCCGTATCCTCAGGAGGGCTATCGAATTGAATATAGAAGCTGGCGTATGGTTCTGGAATTAGAAAACTCTTATTGTAATTAGATTATGGTTAGAAGTATTAAGAAACTCGGATATATTAAATTAATAACGGATGTTGCGATACTTGTTGTTGTATTTTTAATAGCAGGAAAACTAAGCGGTAGAACGTTTGAAAAGAACTCAGCTTTGATGCTTTGCGTTCAGGCCTTTTTCTGGTATTTCAGTTCCAAAATATCAAATCTATATGACGAGTTTAGGACAGAAAAGTATATAGGCGAGTTACTTTTAATTTTGCAAAATGTGGCTGTTCAACTACTTGTGGCTGGTCAGATATTCTTTATTTTAAATAGCCATGAGTACACACGTTTATTTGTATTATATTTTGGTTTGCTCTTGTCACTTGCCCTAATATTAAAAAATTACTTTGAAAAGAAAACTTTATTATATTATCGGACTCACGGTGGTAATAAACGTTACGTAGTTTTTGTGGGTTATAATGATATCACAGAAAACCTGATATCTCTTATTTACTCCAAACCTCATTACGGAATGAGTGTATTAGGTGTTATAGCTAAAGAAGAGCAGGAAGAAAGTCCTTATACTTATTTAGGGGACTTAGAGAAATTCTATTCCTTAAATCATAACCTTCAGGTTGATGATTTGATTGTTACAACAGATTCGTTAAACAAAAATATGCTACATGAGCTATTCAGTTTTTGCGAAGCAAAAGGTGTAAGAATGAAATTTATTCCAAACTATAATAATTATTATCTGAGTAGGGTACAGTTTCAGCTCTTTGGTAATTATCCATTAATTACTCTAAGGTCTGAACCGCTTCAGCTTGATCATTGGAGAATTCTAAAGCGTATGTTTGATATTGCTTTTGCTTCTCTAGTATTCATATTGCTTCTTTCCTGGCTATTTCCTATTCTTGCGATAATAATAAAGTTAGATTCTAAAGGCCCTGTATTCTTTTTGCAAGATAGATGGGGTAAAAATGGAGAGAAATTTAAGTGCTTCAAGTTCAGGTCTATGCGACCAGAAAGTAATGATGTAAATGAAAGAAATGAATTCAACCAGGCTCGGCAGAATGATCCTAGGATAACGAAGGTTGGAGCATTTTTGAGAAAATCCAATCTGGACGAGTTACCCCAATTCATTAATGTAATGAAAGGAGATATGTCTATCGTAGGTCCTCGTCCTCATGCTCATGAGCACAATGTACGAACGAAAGATGAAGTAAGTAGCTACTTGGTCAGGCATTGGGTAAAGCCAGGTATTACCGGTTGGGCACAGGTTAACGGTTATCGTGGCGAAACCAAAACCCTTGATGCAATGCAAAAGCGTGTGGAATTTGATATCTGGTATATTGAGAATTGGACATTTTGGCTAGACATCAAGATAATCTTTATGACAATTTACAACATGCTTAAAGGAGAGGAAAACGCATATTAGTTTAATCAATACAACTCACTATTCTGCCACTCATACGCTCTTATTTCTTTCATTAGCCTTGAATTTCGGGCCATTTTTTTAAGGAAATCAAGATGCCTTTCATTGTGCATGTCTGTGCCCAGATAGCTGACCAGCTTTTCTTCCATGAGTTGCCTCGCAATTTCTTCAGAGGCTTTTCCATAATATCCCCCCAGCGAATTAATGTTTAGCTGAAGTTCGCAGCCAAGTTCCCTTAATTTCCTGAATGTATTAAATGATTTACCTAAATACGTATAACGTTCCGGGTGAGCAAGGATTGGTTTGTAACCTTGCATGACAAGGTCAAAGACGGTTTGCTCCAAAATAGGGGAGTAACCTACAAAAGAAATCTCCAGGAGTATATGCTTATCACCAAAGGGAATTAGCTCCTTATTCTTAAGTTTTTCCTCAAAAAATGTGTCTAAAAAGTATTCGGCAGAGTAACTGATAGGAATATCAGGAATAGACTTACCAATCTGAGATTTAAGCTCTTGAAACGCAGGCTCAAGTGTCTCCCGGCTATTTTTATAAAAATCTGTATAGATGTGAGGTGTAGTGATGAGTTTATTAAAGCCGAGCTCGGCCAACTCACTAATAAGAAATGAAGAGGTTACTATAGAGTCACTGCCATCATCTACCGCTGGCAAAAGATGTGAGTGCATATCGGTTCCCAGGAACTCGAATGTATTCTTGATGGATTTTTTTTTCTTAAATAGACTGAACATTAGTCGATGTTGGAATCAGGCAAATTTATAACTATTCATCTATACAAGAGGCGAATTGGCATGAATAGTTCTTATATTCATATAATTATTTACCTATTGAACTATAAATGAAAAAAGTATTCAGTCTACTAATTCTCCTTTTTCTTGGAAGCTCTTTTACTCTTGACTCAAACTGTTTAAAATCTACTCCACTTTTCAATGGGAAAGATCTCAGCGGTTGGCATTGGGATGTACCTGAAATGGATAATAACAAAGAAGCTGTGAATCCTTTTTTTGTTCGGGATGGATTATTGGTTACCCGTGGAACGCCCGGTGGTCATTTGATTACAGATGCTTCTTTTTCAAATTATCGGGTTGAATTTGATTATCGCTTTGCCGCAAAACCTGCAAATTGCGGAGCACTGGTACATGTTTCTAAGTCCCGAAGGCTTTATAAAATGTTTCCGCAGTCTATTGAGGTGCAACTTATGCATCAGAACGGTGGCGACTTTTGGTGTATAGGAGAGAATATAGAAGTGCCCAATATGGAAGCAAGAAGAGGGCCAAAAGAAAAGTGGGGTGTAGATGGTGATAAAAACAGACGCATTCCCAATTTAACCGGAAACGTAGAGAACAATCCGGGAGAGTGGAATCATATGGTAATTGAGTGTTTTGAAGACAAAGTGAAGGTATGGTTAAATAATAGAATGATTAATTATGGTTTTAATGCCACTGCTACCTCAGGTCAGTTTGCTTTGCAATCAGAAGGAGCGGAAGTAGAGTTCAGGCATATCAATCTGTCAAAAATCAAAAGTTTGACTCAGTAAAACTTACTTTTTTGATCTTATTCGGCTTAAGGTTGAAGAGTTTATTTGAAGAAATGAGGCGACATATTTGTCACTGATTCTATCTTGTAGTTGTGGAAAAACCTCATTAAACAGATTGTATCTCTCAGCTGCTTTTCTGGTTTTCATAAAAATACGTTTAGACTTCTCTTCCCTTAACAGGCTATCCGCCATAATGAGTAGTACTAGGCGGTCAATAGTGAAGGATTTGTATAGCAGCTCCAGTATTGCACCTTTTTTTGCCATCATGGCATTTACAGGTTCTAAGGCCTGAGTAAAAAAAGTAGATCGTTGGTCTTCTATCGCCGCGTATGTGGAGAAGTAAAAGTCTCCTTCACTGACAAACTGAGTGGTGTTGTCTTCGTCACTCACATTGTCATGCGTGAAGAATTCTCTAACCAATCCTTCTTGAATAAAGAAGACTTGATCACTATAGCCCATTTGCTGAATAAGAAAATCATTCTTTTCAAAAGTTACCTTTTCAAAAAGGGGGACAATCTCTTCAACTTCTTCTTTACTGAAACCAAAATTCTCTTGCAGGTGAGTGATAAACTTTCTCATTAATATTTATATGTGTGAAAATGGGAAAATACATTCTAGAAAGAATGTAATCTTTGACAGACTATGGATTTAAATTAGAAATAATAGTTAGCAGTTCAAAGGGATCTGATAGGAAATTGGAGTGAAATGCAGAAATAAAAAATGACAAATGTCAATATATTAAATTGTGTTTATTTTACACAAGAAGGCTTTGCCACAGGTAAAAAGTGGCATAAGATTCAAAACCCTTCCAATTTTCTGTGATAAGCAATAGCTCTTCTTTTCCAGGTTTATTAGCAAGGTTTAATTGATTTTTTAAAGCATTCTGCAAACCCACATCAGCAAGAGGAAGAGCTTGCTTATAACCAAGACACCGCATTAAAACATAGTTGGCACTCCACTCTCCTATGCCCTTAATTTGCTTGAGTGTCTGTTTGGCCTTTTGGTAATCCATGTAAAGAAGTTGTTCTTTGGAGATTTTCTTCTCAGTGAAGAGTTGGCTCACTATTCTGATATATTTTACCTTTTGACTTGAGAACTTCATTCTGCGAAAAGTATCGTCAGAAATTTCGAGAACATCTTCAGGGCTTGGGAAGCTGTAAAAAGTTTCACTCTCATAGGTACAATAGGCACCGGCTTCTGCTACAAGGTTTCGTTTGCATTGATATGCGAAGCTTAAATTGATCTGTTGCCCGATAATACTCCAGCATAGAGCTTCGTATAAATCCGGTACTTTTATTATTCGCAGTCCATGATAAGTATGTGCTAGGTTATATAGAATTTCAACAGGCCGAAAGCCATCGTAGATCTTTGATAAATCGGTATTAAGATCAAACCACTCTACAATATGATTCTCAATTAATTTTAGGTGGTGGCTTGATGGTATACCTTGAAGAAAATCAATCTTAATGTTTTGATTTTCAAAGGTTAACTGAGTTAAGAGAAGTTTATTTTCTATTTTAAAAAGTTTTCTAACTCTATTGCCCGAAACACGAAATAGGATCTCTTCTTTTCCTCTATTAAGATATCTGAAAGTCTCTGTTTTATTAAAAAGCTCAGGTAGTCTTATTTTTATCATTCTTTATTTTCTTAATCAGTAAATAGAGGGCAAAAGGCAAGCTCAAAAGTAGTGCTTGTAAAAAACCGGTTAAAAATTCTGACCATATGATAATTCCCATTTTAACATATGCTAATTAATGTGACAAATTTCTGTGCAAGGCTATGCTCTTTGACTGAAATGTATGAAAATAAAAAAAGCTGAACCATTTCTGATTCAGCTTTCTATTCTGTTAAGGAAAATATTATCCTTTTACTTTTATCTTTTGACCTACTTTTAAGGTATTGTCATCTAATCCGTTAAGCTTTTTGATTTCAGAAATAGAGAAACCGTAACGTTGAGAAAGATTCCATAATGTATCACCTGGCTGAACTACGTGTACAATTAGGTTTTTGTTTGCATCAGAAGATGACTGATCGTACACCTTTTCTGAAATAGTGGTGTAATAAGCTAAACGCTGTCCTCTCATGATTTTATTCTGAGACTGAATATTGTTTAATTCCATTAACTCTTTCACAGTTGTATCATACTTTCTGGCAATCATCGTAAGGTTTTCGCCTCTTTGAATAAAATGATATCTTTTCACTGTTTGTTTTTCGTAGTGGAAAGGCTTCTCTGCAGGAGCGGTAGTGTTGTTTTTTGCTACTACTTTTACATTGCTAAGGCTAGCAGCATTCTCATTTGATTTGGTTTCGGTTGTTTTTGCAGTAGCAACTTGTGTCTTCTCTTTGGAGTCATTGATGGCATCGTAAACTTTATGAGCTTCTCTTTTGTAATAAACCAAACGCTGCCCTTTCATTACCGTGTTTGATCTTAAATTATTCCATCTCTTAAGATCACTGATACGAACATCATATTTCTCTGCAATTTTACCCAGGTAATCACCTGATACCACTCTATGGTAATGCTTTGAATCTTTGTATTCAATATGATAATCTCCTTTTGAATCAGACTGTGCTACATAAGTCTCCTGAGCACCAGATTTTAGAATCATGGCCGAATCAAGTACACATTTCTTATTATTCTCAAAATACACATAATTTACTCGTGGCAACTTTACTTCTACATCTCTTGCATAAGTAGGTAACTCGTCTGTGATAATGTGTGGGTTAAGCAATTTCAACGTTGCAAAATCCAGATAATTTAATTCTGCAAAAGACTTTAAGTTAAGTGGGCCATCCATTACAAGGTTCTCTGTCTCCATAGGATAGAGAGCCTCTTTATAGTCTGGGAAAATACCATGCTCAGCAGAGTAATTCATTAAATAGTGAAGAGCTTCCCACTGTGGTACATACGCCCTGGTATCAGGATGAATGTAGGCATGAAGTGACCAATAGTCCGTCTTTCCGGATTTTCTGATTGCTCTTCTGATTCTGCCCGGACCCGTGTTATATGAAGCCAGAGCAAGCTCCCAATCGTCAAACTGATTGTAAAGTCTTGTAAGGTATCTGAAAGAGGCATCTGTTGATTTCTCAACATGTCTTCTTTCATCAACATATTCATTAATTTTTAAACCATATTCTTTTCCTGTGTATGACATGAACTGCCACATTCCTACGGCATTGGCTCTTGAAACAGCGTTTGGATTAAGCCCTGACTCTAAAAGAGCCAAATACTTCATTTCATCAGGAATATTATGCTTCACCAAATATTTCTCAAAAACCGGAAAGTAGAACTCCTTTCTCTCCAGCATTTGCTTTACGAAATTTGGTCTCTTGTATAAGAAATAATCGATATACTTTTTTACATGCTCATTGTAAGGCATTGGCATGATATTCTCTAGACCCTTTATACGTTCTGCTATGACTTCATCAGAAGCCGGGATAATATTGAATACCACATGGTCTCTGGTATCTTCAACTTCTATTGATCCGGGAAATGGTGCCTGTTTTACTTTGCTGGCAGTGTCTTTAACTGCTGCTTCGGTTTTGGGCTTAGCACCTATAACCAAGGTGTTTACTTCCTTTATCTTTTCTGATTCAGAAGAAACTTCCTGAGAAATTCCTTTGAAAGAAAATAAGCAAAGAGGTAAGACGTATAGTCTCTTAATGACAGGGTGAATCATACAGGAATAAGTGTTTTTTGCGTTGGAGAGCATGTATTATCTGGAAAGCTTTTTCAAATGTAATCGGGGTGTATCAGAAAATCAACATTTTCTGGCTTTTTAACGTCGCCAGATTGGTATTATTGATCTATACACCGTGTTTTTTTCCTTTGGACGGTTTTTTGAAAACAAAAAATACAACAACCCTTGGGAGTTGCTGTATTTAAAGATCGTATTAAGGTTGAATGCTAATTAATCGTCTCCGTTTGCTGCTTTCTCGATGTTCTCTTTCACATCTTTGGTAGCATCCTTAAATTCTTTGATTCCTTTACCTAAGCCTTTGGCTAATTCAGGTAATTTTTTTGCTCCAAAAAACAATAAGATGACAAAAAGGATGACGAAAATTTCAGTTCCCCCCAGATTCCCTAAGAATAATAATGTCGCTAATTCCATGATTCTTTTTGATTAAATAGTAATAACAAAGGTATAAAAAAGATATGTAAATATTGGTTTCAGAATTCTGTTCAATTTAAGTCTTTGTTCATTTCCCATAACTCGTACTTCTCTACTTCGTCTGAAACACTTCTTAAAACATAGGTTAAAAGAGCAATATCGTCTGCATAACCCAATAAAGGAAGGAAATCTGGCACAAGATCAATGGGTGAGATGAAATAGACCAGACTGGCAATCATGATGATCAAATTTTTCAGTTCAATGTCTCGATATTCTCCTGAAGCATAAGATTTAAGCATTTTTCCAATGCTAACTACCTTAGAGCGTACAGAGTCAAACATGCTCCCTACACCTATTTCCTGAGACTTTTTCAAGGCATTTCGAAGCAGGTTTAAAAGGCTCTTTGAGTTTCTTGAGATTCTACCAGCTCTGCCTAAGGAGGTTCTGAAAAAAATAGAGTCCAGCACTCTCTTTAGCATATCATCTTCCTGAGATTGATTTGACATAACAGTATTTATATATCTAAAACGGTTGCAATTAATGAAAAAATGCCGATTTGAGCATTTTTTATTAAAAATAGGCGTGAAAGTGTTTGGCTATAGACGTTGGCAAAGATAATTTTGCTTTGCAAACGGGAATTTTCCTGAATTAAAAAAACGAAATCAAAAAAATGAAAGTAACTGTAATAGGTGCAGGTGCAGTAGGTTCTACCGCTGCAGATGTAATAGCACGCAGAGAAGTAGCAGACGAGGTTGTTTTATTGGATATTAAAGAAGGATATGCTGAAGGTAAAGCAATGGACCTAATGCAGACCTCTTCATTATTAGGTTTTGACACAAAGATCGTTGGTTCTACCAACGATTACGGTAAATCTGCAAAGTCAGATGTGATCGTAGTTACTTCTGGTATTCCGCGTAAGCCGGGAATGACTCGTGAAGAGCTAATCGGAATTAACGCAGGTATTGTACGTACGGTAGTTACAAATGCTCTTGAAGTTTCTCCTAAGGCGGTAATTGTAATTGTATCTAACCCAATGGATACGATGACTTATCTAACTTATCAGATTGCTCAGGAGTTAGGAATTAATAAGAAAAGAGTTATCGGAATGGGTGGTGCTCTTGATTCTTCTCGTTTCCGTTACAGACTAGGTGAAGCTATGGGCGTTTCTCAGAACGACCTGAGCGGCATGGTTATAGGAGGTCATGGTGATACCACTATGATTCCTTTGACTCGCTTGGCTACTTGGAACGGTATTCCGGTAAGCAGATTCTTAAAGGCTGACGATTTAGCCGAGGTGGCTCAGAAAACAATGGTTGGCGGGGCTACTTTGACGGGTCTTTTGGGAACATCTGCCTGGTATGCTCCAGGAGCTGCTATTTGTCAGGTAGTAGAAGCTATTCTTAGAGATGAGCAAAAAATTATCCCTTCTTGTGTTTACTTAAATGGTGAATACGGGCAGAAAGATATTTGTATCGGTGTACCGGTAGTGCTAGGCAAAGGCGGATGGCAGAAAATTATCAATGTTCGTTTGAGCAATGAAGAAAAAGCTGCTTTTGAAGCTTCTGCAGCGGCAGTAAGAAAAATGAACGAAGCCATTAAGGGCTTGTAATAAATAGGTATTTTACCAAAAAGAAGGAGACTTTGTACTTAACAGAGTCTCCTTTTTCTATTGTCCCCAGCCGGTTAAAACTAAAGTTCTGCCAGAATCATGATTTCGGTGTTCGCATAAATATAGCCCTTGCCAGGTTCCAAGGTTTAATTGTCCGTTTGTGATCGGGATCTGCACCGAACTACCAAATATCGAGGCTTTTATATGGGCAGGCATATCATCTGAGCCTTCATAATTATGCTCATAATAAGGGGCATTTTCTGGCACCATAATATTTATATGCCTTTCAAAGTCTCCTCTGACCGTAGGATCCCAGTTTTCGTTTAAGGTCAATGAGGCAGAAGTATGTCTAATGAAAACTTGAAGGATGCCTGCTTTTATAGCTTTAAGCTGAGGCAAAGCGGCTTTTACGTCTTCGGTAATTAAATGAAAGCCTCTGGGATAAGGTCTTAACTTTATTTCTTCTTGTATTACCTTCATTTATGCTACAATGAAATTAAGCACTGTCTCTAAGAAATCCTGAGGTTTAGTGGCATGAATCCAGTGATTTGCACCTTCAATGGTTTTAAGTGTGGCATTGAGATATGTTTTACTCATATCTTCAAAATCTGAATCACTGATGTATGATGACTCAGATCCTCTCATAAACAGAACCGGCTTGCTTATTTTCTTCTCGCCCGAAATCTCTGACCCAATCTGATAAATATTTTCGGAAATCACAGGTACATTTATTCTCCAGTCAAAGCCACCTTCATCTGTTCTATAAATATTTTTCAGAATAAACTGTCTTTCGCCAAAATCAGAAACATACTGACTGAATATTTCTTCCGCCTGTTTTCTACTCTCTAACGTTTTAATTGGAATGGCATTTAGACCTTCCAGAATATGCTGATGGTGGGTAGGGTAGAACTTACTGGCAATATCTACAACAATTAGTTTTTCGTAATTATCATATTTCTGAGCAAATTGCATGACAGTTTTCCCTCCCATAGAGTGGCCCATGATAATAGGTTTGTCTATGTTATTCTCAACCAAAAAATCGTTGAGGTCGTCAGCCATAACATCGTAATTAAACTCATCTGAGCGTGGCGATTGTCCATGATTTCTGGCATCGAGCAGATAAACTTCCATATTGTTTTCTGCCAGTTTTTTGGAAACTGTAAATAAGTTGTCGCTTGCACCAAACACACCATGAAGAATTACCAAAGGCTTTCCTTCTCCTAACTTTCTGAAAAATAGATTCATTCGCCGTTTATCATTTTTTTATTGGGCTGTAAAAATAATTCATTCATTTTGAAAGTTTATTGTTGAAAGCTATTACTATACCGTCATATGAAACCTTTTCAATTTATTACCAGGTTTTTCCAGCGTGAACGTTCAAGCGTTGAAAAACCTTACTTCGATTTCGATAGTGATTTGTCTTATGAAGAATCGTCTTCTTCTGTGGCAATTCAGTCTGAGCCTGCAATGAATGAGCAGGAGGATACTGCCATGGTAAATGATCTGGTCAATATTCCGATGAAATCTGAACCAGAATTACCTCAATGGATGAGAGATGAAGAGGCACTTCGTGATGAGGGTGTAATTTTTGGTTTGTCAGAAGCTTCGGCAGAAGATAAAATACAGGTAATATCTTCGGTTTTTTCAGAAAGGGCTGCGGATAGTGAAAAGAGAGTTGAGTTACTTTCAGAGCAAATTGGTGAGTTTAATCTGAAAATAAGCCAGTTGGAAAAGAAAATAGAAGAAAACCAAAATAAGCAGGAAACCTTTGAGAAGGCTGACTGGCAGCCTCATCAGTTGCCACGCACCAGTATTAGTCTCCTTCTTTCTGTAATTATGGCCTGTGGCAATGTCTTTCTCATAGACCATGTGCTCGCCTATAGTTTTCCTGAAACACATATTTTTGTTACGATCGGTGTCTTTTTTGCCGGCATGTTTAGCCTGTTTTCGGGTAGGTCTTTTTTGCAGCACTCAGATGAAGTGGTGGACATTCGAAGGATATTCCAGGAAGTACTCCTACCATTTGCTTCCTCATTATTTGTGTTTTTGCACGCTTTATCTAGTTTACCCACCAGACAAGCCATTGGCTTATTCTTCTTTACTTTTTCCCTATTTCTTTATTCAGGGAAGCTGTTTTTAGAGAACGTGAGTTTGATAAAAAGAGATATAGACGCCTGGGGAGCCAATCAAAAACTAAAACGAAACCTGGATAAACGCATTCCTGAACTTGAAGAAACCATCGCTGATTTGCACCTGAAAATTGATGAAATAAGAGTGGAAAAATGGAAGATTATTCCTGAACTAAATAAGGCTGAGAGTAAGGTGGTTGAATTGGCTAATCAAAAGCAAGCCATGATACACCTCTTTGAAAGCGAATTTAAATTGGCCAGGTCATACAGAGATAAATTGACCAGAACTCAAATAAAAAATATAGTTGATTAATTAAGCCGAAACCATGGAGAATAGAGATTATCAGGAAGGATTTAAAAATGGTTTGGGCAGTATTAAGCCCGAGCATTTTCAGGAGTACGTGAGTGCTGAGGTTCAGCAAGAATGGATTAAGGAGAGGTTGACAGAGAATCAATCAAGATTGGAGACGATTTCAAAAAAGCTGGATAATTATGCAACCAGTCAGCAGCCTTTGTATCAGAGTTATTTAATGAAATCTGGCGAAGCAGAAATGCTGGGTAGGGAGCTAGAGCAGTTTCAAACGGAAATGAGCACTTATGAAGCTGAACGACTTGCTGCTGAGGAGGCAAAAAGAGAAAAGAAAACTCCATATGCTCTTCTGGCTGGGGTATTGTACTTATTAGCAGGTATAGCTTTTGTGGTAGGTGATTTAATTATCTCGCATGAAATAGTAGCTTATGCCCTAAATATCAGAAACACAAATGAAGCCTGGGCATTTGCTATTGGCTTGGCTTCATTATCAATTCTGTTAAAACCTGCTTATGAGCGTTTGGTAGAAGAACCGTATTTAAAGAATCAGGGTAAAAAGCTTTATGGGGCCTTTCAGATTGTCCTTTTGGTGGTCTCTGTAGGCACCTTAGTTGTATTGGGTTGGTTTAGATATGAGGCTTACAAGACCGATAAACTTAAAGAAGGGATAAATCGTCAGATAAAATCATTACAGTTAGAAAGTACACCAATTGACCCTTCTATGGCCGTTGATGAAGGAGCTGTTTTGCAAAAAATAGAGCAGAAACTTCAGGAATATGATCAGTTGAATCTTGATTTAGTGAATAGCCCCTGGGCTATGCTATCCTTTATTTTAAGTGGAGTTCTTTTTGCAATAGCCGGAGCCATTTGTTTGGGTATAGCTTTTCCTATTTTGCAAACATACTGGGTAAGAGGTTTGCAATTGAACCCTAAAATCAGACGTGCAAAACGTAGAATGAGGAAATTGAAGCCTAGAATGATAGAGGTACAGAAGAGACAGCATAAGGCAGCAGCAGAAAAAGAAAACTTCCAGAATAAACTTAATCTTTTAGAGGATGTCAAAGAGTTAAAGGAAGAAAGAACAGAAATAAAGAAAGAGAATAATCAGTTGGTAGAATTGATGAGGTCAGCTCTTTCTGATAGTAGAATTCATAATTTCAAAAATGGTTACAGCACCGGGGAGAAAAGCCGTAAAGAAATGACCGATGAAGAGTATGAAGAGTACAGAAAGAATAACTTAATAGAGTATAAAAAAACGGAAGAAGCTAAACCAGGAAGAGTGTATCAAAAATCTGGATTGAGGCCGCATCAGGCTCTTAGAAAAGTAATTTCAGAAAACTTTGGCGACAATTAACACTCGTCATTAGAAAAGGTAGTTTTTGTCTATACAAAGGCCAATGGTTTGAATCATTGGCCTTTTGCGTATAATTTGCTTAACCTATTGAAATTAAAATACCTAAATGTATAAACCTAAGCTAACATCAAAACTTGCCGGCGTTTTGAGCCTTCTTCCTTTTTTGCTTTGGCAATGCCAAAAACCTGGCTCAAAAAACACTTCTGAAAACAATACTGAGGATACCGCAAAAGCTCATATAGAAGTAAAGCAGGATATAGTTCAAAAGACAAAAGAAGGGTATCCGATTATCCCTTTGCCAGAAACGGCAGATACTACTCAGGCTTATTGGAAAGGGATAGACTTGGAGCCTAAACCACCTGTTTTACCACTTTCAGTAGAAGAGCAGCAGTCCAAGTTTGTCATGATGGATGGCTATGGTATGGAGCCGGTCTTAACCGAACCACAGATTCAGCAACCAGGAGCCATCTCTTTTGATGGCAACGGTAGAATGTATGTACTTGAGCTCCGTAGTTATATGCTTACCGCCGACTCCGATGGCACATTGGAGCCCATTTCAGGGATCTCCAGATGGGAAGACAAAGACAACGATGGTGTCTATGAAACAGGCGGGATGTTTGTTGATCGTTTGGTGTTTCCAAGATTTGTTTTGCCTTTTGGGCCTGATTGTATTTTGACTATGGAGTCAAATCAGGATGTGGTGTATAAATATATCGATACAGATGGTGACGGCCACGCCGATAAGAAGGAGTTTTTCTGTGATAATTATGGTCGCTCTGGTAATGTGGAACACCAGCAAGCTTTTATGTACTGGGGCATGGATAATTGGCTATATAGCACGGTAAATCCATTCAGAGTACGATGGACACCTGAAGGCGTATTGAGAGAAAATACGGGGTCTAATCATGGCCAATGGGGTGTTACACATGATGATGATGGAAAGCTTTGGTTTCAGGGAGGTGCAAGTGGTATTCCCAGTTATTTCCAATTTCCAATTCATTACGGTGACTACGTAGTAAAAGAGGGAAGTCTGGAAGAAGGTTTCGAGGTGCCTTACGGATCTGCAGTGAAAATTGCGGATATGCAGGCTGGCATGCGTGCCGTGAGAGAAGGCGAGGGCTCCTTGAATAGAGTGACAGGTGCAGCAGGAAATGATGTATACAGAGGTAATAAACTACCTGCTGAGCTTTATGGTGAATACTTCTATGGTGAGCCGGTGGCACGAATTGTTAGAAGAATTACACAGGACAAAAAGGAGGGATTAATTACACTTAAAAATGTATATCAAAAAGATGAGGCTGAGTTTATTCGGTCAACAGATCCGCTTTTTAGGCCGGTAGATATGACTACCGCTCCGGATGGTAGTCTGTATATTACAGATATGTATCATGGCATTATACAAGAAGGACAGTGGGCTGGAAAAGGATCCTATCTTAGAGCGAAAATTGAGCAATACCAACTGGATAAAGTTGTAGGCTTAGGGCGAATCTGGAGACTGACCCATAAAGACTTTGAGCGAGATAAAGTTCAACCGAGAATGTTTGAGGAGAGCTCGGCAGATTTAGTGAAACATCTTAGCCATCCGAATGGCTGGTGGAGAGATAAGGCCCAGCAATTGCTGGTTTTAAGACAAGATAAGACGGTAGTGCCCCAATTAGAAGCAATAGCAAGAAGTAGTTATAATTTGGAACCTCGCTTTCATGCCCTTTGGGTACTGGAAGGTATTCATGCTTTAAAGCCGCAATTGGTTAGAGAATTAATGCATGACCCTCATTACAGAATGCGTAATATGGCTATGTGGGTCTCTGAGACATTATATAAAAACGGAGATAAATCATTTGCTGACGATTACCGCCAATTAATGAAGGATAGCAATGAGGAAGTTGCGATGAGGGCCATGATGACGGCAAAGGTTTTACTGGTTCCGGAAATTGAGGAGGATGTCAAAAGAACAATGCAGAATCATAGTGGGGCAGGGGTACAGTTGGTAGGTAAACAGATCCTGGAGCCCCCGGTGGTTCATTCTTTTTTTGGACGAAGTAACCCGAATCATAGCGAGAAAGAGAAGGCGATGATTGCCGAAGGGCAAAAGATTTATACTGAATTATGTTCGCAATGTCATGGGAAAGATGGGAGAGGTACACCAGTAGGAGATGGATTGATGGCCCCTTCTTTTGTAGGAAATAAAAATGTGCGTTCGCATCCTGATTATATTGTAAAGGCTATCCTGCGAGGTGTATCCGGCGAGATTGAGGGTAGATCATATGAAGGGGTAGTGATGGTGCCAATGAACAATAATTCAGATGAATGGGTGGCTTCTGTGGCTTCGTTTATCAGAGCCGGGTTTGAGAATGAATCTGACCCAATTTCTGAAGCCGATGTGAAAAGAGTTAGACTAGCTACTCAAAAACAAACCGAACCTTACCAGTATCAAGCACTTAAAGCCTCTGTACCTTCCGAATTGATGTATTCTTCAGATTGGAAAGTTACAGCCAGTCATGCGGAGTCTATCAGAAAAGGTGGCACTGGAGAACCTTCAGGAGCATTTACTTTTGAGGGCTGGACCACAGGCGTGCCTCAAACTACCGGAATGTATTTTCAGGTAGAATTTCCGCAGCCCAAAGTTATTACAGAGTTTTACTTTAGATCGGGGGATATTAGACAGGGGAGCTACCAGGAGAGAAAACCTTCTTTAAAAACTCACCCACGCAATTTAGTTGTGGAGTCTTCAAAAGATGGGAAAAAATGGGTCGAGATTTGGGAGGGAGAACCACATGAGTCACCAAATGTGATGAGGTTTGAACCTGTAAATTCTAAATACATACGTTTTAGGCAAACTGCCTCGGACGAAAAGGCCCCTTGGATTATGGAGGGTCTAAAGTTGTATGGTTTCGAGTCAGGCGTTTAAGGTAATTGCCAGCCCTCGGGCTTAATGGCGGTTCTGGTAAAACTCTCAAGACAGGGAGCCAAAGGAGGTCTGCTTTCACCAAATGAAGGCGGCTCAGGTCTTGGAGTTCTTCCATTATATAATCCAATAGGGAAAATTTCAAGCGGTGCATCTTGTTTGTCTAACCAGTATGCCTGTTTTTCAAGAGACGCTACTACAAAATAGCCACCAATGGCATGATTCGGGTCGTTGAGGTTTTTTACATTGCCCTGCAAAGTTATAGGCGGAGTGTCGGCTAATCCACCGGTATGTTGCCCTTGATTTTGAACCAGGCCTAGGTAATAGTAGTAATCTTCACTGATACCGTATTGCAGAATATCCAGCAGAGCTGGCCGCCTTTGATAAAACGGTATTTGAGCCAAAGGCCTTTTTTCAATGATGCCACCATTTGTAAGTTCGTCATCAATGATGTTTATCTTTCGTGAAGGGTAAATATCCCAGCAGGGTCTGTCACATTGATAGTCGTAAGCCGGACTGTATATGTCTGAAATCACAACACAATCCCCGGGGTCATCGGGCTCTTGACTTTTATAAAATAGAGTGATTTTTGGGCATTGTTTGCACCAAACTTGAGATTCATATAGTCGCCAGTCCCAGCTGTAGAAGTTTTCAGTGTCCGGCTTATCCTTGGTGTTAATCCAAAAGTTATAGCCGGCAGAGAACTCGCCAAAATGCTCTATAGCCTCTTTATCAAATTGATGGTAGATGGAATCAATTTTCGTAAAAGGAGGCAGGGTCTCAATACTTGATTGAAATTTATCCCCATCCTTCGTAGTAAATTCTAATTGATACGTTTTACCTGGTTCTGCCTTAAAGCCTGGAGGGTATAAGTAATAACCTTCCCTTTGCTCGGTAAGCACAATTTGATCTTGATTGTTGACCAAAATCACAGGCTTTGCCTCGGTAACAGGATCAAAGGTGGTTGACTGAGCACTATTAGGAATCCCGATTGAAATTCGAAGAAAATTCTCGGAAGGGATATTGGTCAGCATACCTTCTACGATGAAGACATCTTGTTTACCCAAAAGAGGTTTATCGTAAGGTAGAACACAAGAAAATGACAAGAGCATCAAAGTTAGAGCCAGCCTTGCAGTTACCCTTGTCATGTATACAATACGTTTATCTCAAAACTTTATTTAATGATTAAAGGTGAATTTATAGGCCAGAGAAACTATTGGAGAACCAAAAATAGTGAGTTTGTATGGGTTGAGTTTATTACCTTCAGATCTGAAGAACACTGAGTATGCATTTTTTCTGCCATAAAGGTTGTACACTGAAAAGGCAAAATTTCCTTTAAACTTTTTATTTCTGAGCTTTGGGTTATATATATTCCAGGCGAAGTCTAATCTATGATAATCTGGTAATCTGACATCGTTTCTGTTAAAATAGAAAGGTAATATCTGATTGGAATAAGAAATGTATCCTTGTGGCGAGGTAAACGGCCTGCCGGTAGAGTATGTAAATATGAAGGAGAAGTCATGATGCTCCCCCTGATTAATTACCAAGGAGGCATTAACGGTATGGGGGCGGTCGTAGTTAGCCGCATACCATTGCCCAAAATTAATTCTTTGGTCTAAAGCAGGGCCTTCATCGACCTGATTTAATGAACGGGCATAGGTGTAATTTAGCCATCCGGTAAACTCACCTTTCTTTTTAGAAACCATTAATTCTATACCATAAGATTTGTTTTCTCCTTGAAGAATTTCGGTTTCTGGGGTAGAATTAAGAAGAAAATCGGCACCTGGTTTATAATCAATGATGTTTTGGGTATGACGATAATAAAGCTCTGTGGAGAGCTCAAGAACATTTCCTCGAGTGTCTTTAAAATAGCCAATAGAATACAATTGACTAACCTGTGGCTGTATGTTGGGGTCAGATAGTTTCCATCTGGAAGTAGGGATTGGCGTAGTGGTGTTTGAAACTATTTGCAAATATTGACGAGCCATGTTATAACCCATCTTTAGACTACTGTTTTTACCCAAAGAATATCGTAGACCAGCTCTTGGTTCAAAACCACCATAAGATTGTGAAACTTCGCCTTTACCGTATGTTAAAATATCGGTTACAGTGCTTTCTTCTCTAGATTCATTTTCAGTATAAAGTCTTACTTCAGAGGGGCCAAGGCCAAGAAAACGAGAATATCTCATGCCTAATGACATACTCAGCCTGTCTGAGAATTCAATCACATCTTCGATACTGGCACCCAGCTCCACACCGTTTTCAATGGGCGTTGCAATAGGCAAAACACTAGTACTGGTTCCCGGATTTATATTTCCCGGATTAATGGAATATCGTACGACATCTAGCCCGGCCTCAATATTATGTTTGCCGCTGTAAATGTTCAAGTTGGTTTTAGCTTGTTTGTAATCTACAGATTGTTCTATTCTTACGGTATTGTCGCTGTTAGTTTCCGGCAGAAGGGTATTTGGCTGGTAATATGAACTCACTAATGTAGTTTGAATATTGGCCTTATCACTCAAAGCCCAAAACCATTTTCCGGTGAAATTAGCTGTAGAATACTGATATTGAGAAGCAGAGGCATTTATATTTCCTATAGTACCCAGCATTTCTGTTTGAAAGAAATCATAACTGTAATAAGATGTCAGAGAAAGGGTATGTTTGTTGTTAATTTGATAAAAGAGTTTAGCAGCACCATCTCCAAATTTCGCTTTCAAATCTCTTAATTGATCTGAAACAATGGGGAATAGGAAATCATTGAAAGCCCCTCTTCCAGCTATCATTAATCCCATTTTGTTCTTGATAATCGGGACTTCTACTTTTAGTTTGTTAGACACGACACTTATTCCTCCCTGCATTTTGAATTTGCTGAGATCGGGATTGGCTAGTTTAATATCAAGAACAGCTGCGGCTCTTCCTCCAAAACGAGCGGGTACATTTCCTTTGTATAAATCAAAACTTGATATGGCATCTGAAGGAAATGCGGAGAATAATCCAAACATGTGGGTAGGGTTAAATATAGGGCCATCCTCCAGTAAAAATAGATTCTGGTCGGTAGTTCCGCCTCGTACGTTAACGCCGTTTGAAGCTTCTCCCACACTTGAAATGCCAGGCAGCATTTGTAATCCCTTTAAGATATCCACTTCACCTAAAGCTGTAGGGAGTTTCTCTATGGCCTTTACGCTTAAGGTGCTAACGCCTAAAACGGGTCTTTTTACGGTTTCACTTCCTAAACCATTTACAATGACCTCTTGAAGTTGATTCTCAACCCGAACCAATTTGATATCCAGGTTACGTGCTGGTAATTTTACATTTCTTCTGTACGGAACGTAGCCAACAAACCTGATGACCATAGTAACCTCATTTCGAGGTAGAACAAAAGTAAATTTTCCTTTTTCGTCTACGTAGTCTGTTTGATCACCATAATCAATCGTAATAGTGGCTCCAATAAGTGGTTCTCCATCCAGGCTATCCTTGACAGTTCCTTCTAATACAAAGGTTTGCTGAGCCCAGCAGACTGAAGAAAAAAGAATGAATATGTAAGTTAGTATACTTCTCATGGTGTTAGAGTCAGGTCAGTTTATCCAGCCTAGTGGTTTAGTTTTAGTTCTTTCAGGACTATCTGTACAAGGAGCCATTGGAGGTCTTGTAGTATCCATGCTTGCGGGTTCAGGATTTGGCCTTCTGCCGTCTCCTAATAAACCTATGAAACTTGTGCCTGCTGGTACATCTGTTTTGTCTAGCCAATACATTTTTGTATCCACAGAACCTACAATAAAGAAACCGGCCACGGGCTGGTTAATGTCTGAAGTACTGCTGACATTGCCAGCCAAAGAAGCGGGTGGCGTATCTGCTAATCCTCCGGTATTTTGACCTTGAGATTGTACCAGATTTAGATAGTCATAAGTCGATTTATTAATCTTGAGTTGTCTGATCTCAATCAGTGAGCCAATTAATTGGTAAATGGGTATCTCAGCAGCTAACCTTCCTGTTACTAATTGGCCATTGGAAAAGTCATCTTTCAAGATATTTACTTTCTCATTCTTAATGATGTCCCAGCATCTTGAATCACAGTTGTAATCATATTTACCTCTTCTAAACCTGATTTCACGACATTCACCCAATGGAGGAGTTGAAGCATCTCTGTAGTAATAACCATCTGTACAGGTTTTGCACCAGAATTGCTCTTCATAGAGTGTCCAATCCCACATGTAATAATCTTTAGAATCTGCGGGATCCTGAAAGTCAACATAGATTCTTTGAGATGGGCTTACTTTCCCTTCTATGTCTTTTAAACCTTCGGGGAAGAATTCGTGGTAAACGTTCTGAATCTTATTTTCTTCAGGTAGAATCTGCGTTTTTGACTCAAACTCCTGGCCTTTGGCTGTAAACTGAAGCTTATAACTGTTGCCGGTTTCTCCTCTAAAGCCATCTGGAAAAAGGAAGTATCCACTTTTGACTTCGTTAAGGGAGACAGTTTCAGTATCGTTTATTAACACTCTAACATCAGCTCCTGAGACTGGTAAAAAGGTGCTTACAGAACCATCGCCGGTGCTGGATTCTAAAAGATAAACGTAGTTGCCTGAAGTGCTGTTAGTTAATACTGCATCTACGATGAAAATATCTGTATTACTTGTGAATGTCTTTAAATAGGGGTCTACACAGGCTACGCTTACTAAGAGTAATGCAAATGCTGCTCTTTTGAGAAAAGAGAGTGGAAGTTTAGGCATTAATTAGGTTAAATTTTAACAATGTAAGATAGGGTATATAAAAAGAAAAACCAGATGAATTCGATCAAAGGATTCATCTGGTCTATTACTATACTAATTCTTTCTATATCTTCTAAGAATGGATAGATCTGTTATCCGTTGCTGCCAAAGCAGCTTCTTTAACTGCCTCCATATAAGTAGGATGTGCGTGAGAAATTCTTCCCAGATCTTCAGCACTGGCTCTGAATTCCATTGCTGTAACACCTTCAGCAATCATATCAGCTGCACGTGCACCAATGATATGCATACCTAAAACTTCATCTGTTTCTTTATCAGCCAATATTTTAACTAAGCCATCTGTATCACCACTGGCTGTAGCTCTTCCTAATGCTTTATAACTGAATTTGCCAGTTTTAAATGCTTTTCCACTAGCTTTTAACTCTTCTTCAGTGGCACCTACAGAGGCAACTTCCGGCCAGGTATAAACCACTCCGGGAATTAGATTGTAATGGATATGTGGTTTTTGACCCGCAATAGTTTCGGCTACTAAAACACCCTCTTCTTCTGCCTTATGAGCCAGCATGGCTCCTCTGATTACGTCACCTATGGCATATATGCCTTTTACCGAGGTTTCAAGAGTATGCTCATCTATGGCTATTCTGCCACGATCATCCGTAGTTAAACCGGCAGCTTCCAGGTTTAAATTATCTGTATAAGGTCTTCTTCCTATTGATACAAGGCAATAGTCGCCGCTGAAAGTCACTGTTTCGCCATTTTTATCTTGTGCGGTAACTTCTACTTCTTTTCCTTTATTCTCAATATTTGTCACTTTGGTGTTGAAATTGAATTCAGCACCGATTTGTTTTTTCAAAGACTTCTGAAGTTCCTTGCCCATGGTTCCGTCCATTGTCGGAATCATGCTGCCCGCAAATTCTATAAAAGTGACTTTAGAGCCTAATCTACCATACACTGAACCTAATTCAGCACCGATAACCCCGGCTCCAATAACCAAAAGATGTTTAGGAATTTCCGGTAAATTAAGAGCTTCTGTAGAGGTGATTATTCTTTTGCCATCAAAGTTCATGAATGGCAAAATCAATGGTTTTGAACCGGTGGCAATTATGACATCTGTCCCTGATATCTTCTCTTCGCTGCCGTCTTCTTTCGCAATTTTAACGGTGTTTTTGTCAACGAAAGAACCGAAACCATTAAAAACGGTAATCTTGTTTTTTTTCATTAAAAACTCAACACCCGCGTTCATTTTTGTCACGACCTCGTTTTTACGACCAATCATTTTGGCGAGATTGGCTTTGGGAGCTTTAATCTCAATTCCGTGATCTGCAAAGTGATGAGTAGCATTGTGAAAATGCTCAGATGAGTCTAAAAGAGCTTTTGAAGGTATACAGCCTACATTTAGACAGGTACCGCCCAGCACATTATATTTCTCAATAATGGCAACTTTTTTGCCTAACTGAGCTGCACGAATAGCCGCTACGTATCCTCCCGGCCCAGATCCTATCACAATTACATCAAAATCCATAGTCTTTATTTAAAAGCTCTGATTGAGCACTTCAATTAAAATTAAACGTTTAAAAGCATTCTCATTGGGTCTTCTAATAGCTGTTTCACTCTTACAAGGAAACCTACAGAATCTTTGCCATCAATGGTTCTGTGGTCATAAGAAAGAGCCACATACATGATTGGCCTGATCACTACCTGACCGTCAATGGCCACCGGACGCTGCACAATATTGTGCATACCCAAAATGGCTGATTGAGGAGCATTTATAATAGGAGTGGAGAGCATTGAACCAAAAATACCTCCATTGGTAATGGTGAAAGTTCCACCGGTCATTTCTTCAATGGTAAGTTTATTGTCGCGGGCTTTAACTGCCAGTCTGACAACTTCACTCTCTATACCTGCAAAGGATAGAGATTCGGCATTTCTGATAACCGGTACTACTAAACCACGTGGAGCAGATACCGCAATAGAAACATCTACAAAGTCATTGTAAATAATTTCTTCTCCATCAATATAGGAGTTCACTTTTGGGAACTCTTGTAGTGCAATGGCACATGCCTTGGTGAAAAATGACATAAAGCCAAGTCCCACGCCATGAATATCTTTGAATTTCTCCTTGTAATTTTTACGTAAATCCATGATTGGCTGCATATCTACTTCATTAAAAGTAGTAAGCATAGCTGTTTCATTTTTTACGGCTACCAGTCGTTTTGAAATTGTCTTTCTTAAACCAGACATTTTCTCTCTTCTTTGACCTCGGTTATCAGAAGCAGCTGGGGCCGAAGGTGCAGGAGCTGCAGCAGGTTTACTGGCAGGTGCGGGCTTCTGTGCATTTTGAGCGTCTTCTTTGGTTATTCTGCCATCTACACCAGTGCCTTTGACAGTGCTGGCATCAATGCCTTTTTCACTTAATATTTTGGCTGCTGAAGGCGAAGGATGACCGCTGGCATACGTTTCGTTTCCACTGCTGGCCGGAGTACTTGCAGGAGCCGCCGGTGTAGCACTGGCTGGTGCGGCTGTTGTAGCTCCTTTGCCTACGGCAATTGTAGCCACAACATCTCCTACCGGAACAACTGCCCCTTCTTCAACCAAAACAGTAATGGTGCCTTGTGCAGGAGATGGCAATTCAAATGTTGCTTTATCAGATTCCAATTCACAAATGATCTCATCCATTTCAGCAAAATCTCCTGATTTCTTTACCCAAGAGCTTACTGTTACTTCGGTTATTGATTCACCAACAGTTGGTATTTTGACTTCGATGATCTCTCCTGTTCCTTCAGATGCTTTTTCTTCCTTTACAGGAGTAGCAGCCGGAGCCGCTTCAGGAGCAGCAGGTGCTTTTTCAGCAGCTGTAGATTCTTCTATTTTGCAAATAGGGGCTCCAATTTCCAGAGTTTCTCCTTCAGGAGCAATGATTCTGAGAATACCAGATGCCTCTGCCGGTAGTTCAAAAGTAGCTTTGTCTGACTCTAATTCACATATTACTTCATCCATTGCTACCATATCACCATCTTGTTTAACCCAAGAGGCTATGGTTACTTCCGTTACAGATTCGCCTACCGAAGGCACTTTCATTTCAATTGCCATGATATAATTAATTCTCTAATTTTTTTTCAGATCAAATGCTTTGTCAATAATTGCCTTTTGCTCGGCTTGATGGTACTTGGTGTATCCAGTAGCCGGAGAGGCACTTTTCTTTCTGGAAATAACATCGTCAATACCAATCTCAGGGAATTCCCTTAGAATGAAAGACCAGGCTCCCATATTGTAAGGCTCTTCCTGTACCCAGTAAGTCTGAGCTTTCTTGTACTTCTCAAGGTGCTCTTCTACTTGTTTTTTCGGGAACGGATGCAGCTGCTCTACTCTGATAATCGCTACATCTTTTCTGTCATCTGCCTGCTGTTTTTCATACAGGTCGTAATAAACTTTGCCTGAGCAGAGTAAAACAGTTTTTACTTTTTTAGGGTCTGCCCAGTTATCACCAATTGTTTCCTGGAAACTAGTTCCTGTTTCGAAATCACTCATGGCAGATACTGCCAGCGGATGACGAAGCATTGATTTAGGAGACATATGAACACATGGCTTTCTAAAAGGTAAAGCCAATTGTCTTCTTAACATATGGAAGAAGTTAGCCGGTGTAGTACATGCACAAACATACATGTTATACTCAGCAGATAACTGAAGGAATCTTTCAGGACGAGCATTAGAATGTTCTGGTCCTTGACCTTCGTAACCATGTGGCAATAAAAGGACTAAGCCATTCATTGTTTTCCATTTTGATTCTGCAGCGGAGATAAACTGATCAATCATAATCTGTGCTCCATTTGCAAAATCACCAAATTGGGCTTCCCAAATAACCAAGGCATTTGGATTTGCCATAGCGTAACCATATTCAAATCCCATTACTCCATATTCGGAAAGGAAAGAGTTATAAATTTCAAACTTTCCTTGGCCCTCGCCAATATGCTCAAGATTAGAATACGTATTGTTATTCTCAACATCATGTATAATAGCATGCCTGTGTGAGAAAGTACCACGCTGCACATCCTGGCCTGTCATTCTAATCCAGTTGCCATTATTTAGAACAGAGCCAAAAGCCAATAGTTCTGCAGCAGCCCAGTTAAAGTCCTTTTCTCCGTTAAAGATGCTAACTCTTTCTTCAAGAACTTTTGAAATTTGCTTTATGGCATTGAAACCTTCAGGAATGCTGCTAAGAGCTTTTCCTACCTTTTCGATTTCTTCTTTGGAAATTCCGGTCTTAGGAGAAATATCAAAATCCTCTTTGAGTGCCTTTCTTAACTGATTCCATTCGCGTTCTAGTTTTGGCGGCTCATAAGGAAGCTGTCTTTGTTTAACTTTCTTAAGAAGATCCTGAAGATTGCTATCAAAAGAAGCTTTAAGTTGCTTCGCCAATCCCTGATTATCTTCCCCTTGTTCTTTTAATTTTTCAAGATATATATCTCTAGGATTTTTATGCTTACTAATGGTCTGGTACATCGTAGGCTGTGTAAACCTAGGCTCATCAGCTTCATTATGCCCGTATTTTCTATAACACACCATATCTACAAAGACATCGCGGTTAAACTCCTGACGGAATTCGATAGCCAATTTCATGGCATAAACAACAGCCTCCGGGTCATCACCATTAACATGGAAAATTGGCGTATCCAGAATTTTCGCCACATCGGAAGCATAAAGACTAGATCTGGCATCTTCATTATCAGTAGTGAAACCTACTTGATTATTAATGATAAAGTGGAGTGAGCCTCCAACGTAGTACCCTTCAAGGTTAGACATTTGGGTAATCTCATACACAATGCCCTGGCCTGCCAGTGATGCATCTCCATGAATAATTATAGGTAAGATCTTATCGTAGATAGCATCAAAATTATTCACTTTTCGTCCGCCACTTTCATAGTGAGCATCTGCACGGGCTCTTGCATAACCTAAAACTACAGGATCAACGGCATCAAGATGCGAAGGGTTAGCCATGAGCTTCATACTCACTCTCTTACCGGTAGGTGTAGATACCTGAGAAGTGTAACCCATGTGATATTTTACATCACCATCTCTGTACTCTTCTTGTTCAACATTTTCTTCAAACTCGTTAAAAACGTGCTCGTAAGGTTTTTGAAGTATATTGGTTAGTACATTCAGCCTTCCTCTATGAGCCATGCCTATGACTACTTCTTCAACGCCCAATTCAGAGCCCTTATTGATGGCTGCATCTAAGCCAGGAATTGTAGATTCGCCCCCTTCTAAGGAGAAACGCTTCTTTCCTAAAAATTTGGTATGTAAGAAATTCTCAAAAGCCGCAGCTTGATTTAATTTCTTTAAGATTCGTTTTTTCTCTTCTACGGTAGGTTTGGCTGTAAGGTATTCCCTTTCCAGTTTTCTTCTGAACCAACCTTTTATTTTTCTGTCTCTTATGTATTGGTATTCAAAACCAATATTACCCATATATACTTTTCTAAGAGAGTCATTGATTTCTCTCAAAGTTGCGGGTCTTCCTAAGACTTCATGACCTGCCTGAAAAACAGTATCCAAGTCTGCATCTGAAAGATTAAAGTCTGACAGTTCTAGATTGGGATCCTTCTTTTTAGTGGCATTGATCGGGTCAATATTGGCCGCCATATGACCACGGGCTCTGATACCTCTGATAAGGTGAACTACTTCGATTTCTTTTCGAACATGTTCATCTGAGGCGGTTCCGCCGGTAGGTGACTGTCCATTACTTTTCCACTGTTCAGAAAATTCGAACCCTTTGAAGAAGTTATGCCAGCTCTCATCTACTGACTTAGGATTTTCTTTAAATTGCTGATAGAGAGATTCTATAGCTGAGACATCTGCATTGGCCACGTAAGAGTACTGATCCATTGATTTGGTAAAACGCTGTAAAGCTATGGTTGTATTGACCGGCAAAGTTAGATGTTGCTAATCAAAACGAGTAATATATGTCCTATTTTCTGTGCGAATTATGGCTATTTATTTGAGTCAATCAAGATGAGACTCATTTTATTTCAACGAATGAGCCAAAATTGAATCAATTTTAGGAAAAGTATTAAAATTGATTGATAAATGGTGATTTATACCCAGAGTTAAAAACATCGTATCGGTACATTAATTGAAAGATGCCGTTTGAATTCCTGAATCCGGGATTGGTATTGAGAAATATTAAAGGTTCATCATCGTAAGACAGTCCAAGAGTTGAGCTTTCAGAGACTCTGATTTGAAAATTTGGAATGATTTTATTTTTACCACTTTGGGTTCTGAATGACCCACCTAATCCTATTTTGTTACCCAGCCAAATCTTTGCATTTACATCGAAACCATTTTGGCTGTTAGCGTTAGTGGCTAAACTGGAAAGAATCATAAAATTCAGAGCTACATTTTCGGAATTTCCAATTCTATAGCCAGCCGCCAGTTTTATATCTTTATTGATTGTGGTGTATGTATTGGCCTTGGAAAAAAGGGTAGGGGCGGCTACACTAAGAAAACCATCTTTTACAAATGCTGCTACTCCAGGCCCGCCAAAAGGATTAAATCTTTGCAAAACATCAACATTGCCAACAAAATTTGGCGAAACCATAAAGCCTGCATTGATTCCAACATTAACCTTTAAATCTGCTGAAGCCTGAAAACTGTAGCTATATGTCAGAGCCATTCCGTTATTTGTAAATCCGGTAACTGCAGACCTAAAGCCTTGAAAACCAATCGAGTTTCTTTCATTGTTTAATTTGCCATCCATGCTTATCAATTGTGATACCTGATTGGGTTGTATGGTACCATTAAACTGCTGGCCTAAAAGTCCGCTGACTCCGAAGTTTCCTCTTTCCCCGGTAAAGGCAGGATTTATAGCCAACATGTTGAATTGATATTGGTCCTGAAGACCTATTTGGCAAAGTGCTACCTGTGAAGTCAGGAAAAGTAATGTTAGTAGTTTTTTCATAGGATTAAAGCAAAAAAAAGCCGCTTACTAAAGTAAGCGGCTAAATATAGAAATTCTGAGTTAATTCATTTGCAGAACTTTGAATTCTGTTCTTCTATTTGCCTGATGCTGTTCAGAAGTACACTCTACACCATTTACACAACCGTTGGTAATGCGTGATTCACCATATCCTTTGTACTGAACACGACTTCTGGCAATGCCTCTTTTAAAAAGGTATTCAGCAGATTCTCTGGCTCTTCCATCAGAGAGTCTTTGGTTAAAAGGAGCAGAGCTACGGCTATCTGTATGAGAAGACAGTTCTATTTTTATTCCCGGATAGTCTCTCATTACTTGTACTAACCTATCCAAACCTTCCTGAGCGTCTGGTCTGATATTATACTTTCCGTAGTCAAAGTATATGTTTTCAATTTTTACAATATCGCCATTACCAAACATATAAATATCTCTGGCTTCAATTCCGTCTTTGCAATCCAGGTCGGTGATTTTGGTTCCCTGACAAGCTAGATTCTCTTTGGTTCCGGTAAGGTTGTAATCACAACCTTCAGGAGCAATAAACTCATAGGCTCCGGTAGCATCTGTGTAGACAGTTTGGGTGCTGCCGTCACATTCATTTCTTAAAGTTACCAAGACACCACCTACTGGTTTATCAGTGTTCTGGAATAATACACGACCAGTAATAACACAGGTGCCATTGCCTGTATATCCACTTTCAGGCCCGTTTAATCCATCCCCAAGATTATTGGCAGCAAGATCATCATTTGGAGCTGTTAAAGGTATTTCGATTCTTGAAGGCTCGTTATCACAATTTTCTGTTACATAACTAACGATATTGGCATTGTAGCCTTCTCTGGAAGCCCTAAAGGTGTATTCGTTTCCTTCATCAAGGTTTTCAATAATTACTCCGCCTTCTTCATCAGTTATAGCCTCCTGCATTTTACCGCTGGCATCACTATAAGAAATGGTGGCATTATCTAAAGGCATTTTGGTTTCAGCATCTACCACGATAAGAATTAGATCACAACCTTCAATTAGTTCACATGTTCTTTCGAAACTGTAGATATCGTCATCATCGCCTCCTCTTTTTCTATTTGAACTGAAATATCCTTTTTCTCTAAGGCCATCTGTGACCATTCCGAAATCATCGAGGCTCGAGTTAATGGGCATACCCAAATTAGAAGGAGTGCCGTTAGGATTTGTGCCGGTCATTCTTACGAAGAAAATATCAAGACCACCTGCACCCGGAAGCCCATCTGAAGAGAAGTAAAGGTTACCCGCCTCATCTACGTAAGGGAACATCTCATTTCCTTTAGAGTTTACAGAGGGGCCTAAGTTGATAGGTTGAGACCAGTTTCCGTTCTCAATTTTTGAAGCATAGATGTCTGTACCGCCAAAACCACCTGGCATATCGGAGGCAAAGAAAAGAAGGTCTTCGTCAGGCGATAAGGCCGGATGACCAGTGGAGTATTCTTCGCTGTTGAATGGTAATTCTGAAATATTTCCCCAGCCATCTTTCTCAGCGGTAGCCAGATAAAGCTTTAACTTATTAATACCATCTGAACTTTCTCCACTTTTGCCTTTAACAAAATTGTTTCTGGTAAAAATAACTCTTTGACCATCTTTGAAGAAAGCCGTGGGGCCTTCATGGTATTTTGAGTTAATTGATTTATTCAGTCTTTCCGATTCTGTTACTGGTCTGTCGCCATAGCCATAACCCATGTTGATATTGGCACTTCCATAAGACCCGATAGTTCTGGAGTCGTTTGCTGTAGGGGCTGTGTATTCATCGTTTCCTACAAAGCCCATTTTTTTTCTTTTTCTGGCCTGTTTTGAATTATCAGCTGGTGTACTACCACCTAATCCTGCTGCTGCTCCGCTGAGTAATTCTTTGTCTTCGAGGTAGAAAAGATCAAGGAAAGGTGTCTCACTCCACTTGAAAATTCTTCTGACTCCAGAGGAATTGCTTCTGTTTGATACGAAGATTAATCCATTTTGGTAATAAGAAGGACTAAAGTCAGAGGCTGTAGTGTTAATTGAGAGATAATCTATACTGTAGCAATTCGCATTTTTTGAAAGAACGTCCAGATTGTCATACAGCTTAGCAAAGGCTTCACCGCGTGGGTCACTGCTGGCAAAGCCATTGTATTTCTCATACATACTTTGCGACTCCTGATACTTGCCATTGCTGGCCAATACCTGGGCATATTTCAAGTAAACATTGGCATCTACGCTAGTACTTTCTGTACCTGAGGCAAAAAGGTCACGGAAGACCCTTTCAGCGTTTTGCATGTCTTTTATTTTACAATAGCTATCGGCCAGTTTTATTCGGGCATCTATTGCTTCCTGACCATCTATCTTCTTCTCAAGTACTCTCTCATAAGCTTCTATTGCTTGAACAAATGAGAGGTTGTCATAGTGATGTTCTGCAACTTTCAGCAATGATTGCTGTGCCACAGCACTCCAACTAACGAAGAGTCCTATGAGAAGGATGAGTGTTATTTTTTTTGAGCTGACAAACATGATATAAGAATTTTATAAAGCCTTCATGGGCTAAAGTTCTGGGGTAAATGTTTTAGAAATAACGAGGGGTAAGAATCTTGTCCTTGCCATAGCCAAACTCATATCGCAATAAGCCTTCGTGAGTAGGCGTTCCCGTTAGTTTATCAGAAAACTTACCTGAATTCTCAGAATTTAGAGAAGTAGTGTTGTAATCGTATGAGTAACCTACACGTAACTGAGGTGTAAGCTGTAATTCAAATATACCTACAATGGCATCCATGACATCCTGTCCTGATAGTGTGGCTTGAGATTTTCTTACAGAGCCACCAATAGCAATTTTGTCTCTGAACCAGAAATTGATGTTACCATCAATGCCTAAAGGAGCACCTTTGGTATATCTTAACATGGTAGAAGGCTTAATTTTAAGATTTCCTTTACCTACCACAAATCCCATCATCATGAAGTAGTGACGACGCTGTTTAGTGATAAACTCTTCGCCACCTAATTGGTATGATGACAGCTTGTTCTCGATCAGTTTAGGTACAGAAAAGCCTAAATAGGCGTTGTCATTACTGATAAACATTCCAACACCTGCATTAGGGAACATCTTGTTGACATCGCTGGTACCATTAAATACAGCATCACCAGATTCGACATTCGCCACGTTTGAGAGGTTATTGCTAATGTGATCAAGGCCTGCCTGTACACCTAAAGATAAAGTGGTTTTGGTACCCAGTTTAACTCTGTAAGCATAGGGGATATTGATCCCCGTGGTTCTACTTACTCCAATGGCATCAGAGTAAGCCATAATACCGATACCCATTTTCTCATTCTTAACTGGCATATCCAGTGTGAAAGAGTAGGTAGTAGGGGAGCCCGGTACGCCAATCCACTGGTATCTGCCTAAAGCTGTTAGGCTTAATACATCTCTGCTTCCCGCATAAGATGGATTTATGGCCAGCGTGTTAAACATGTACTGCGAGTACATAACCTCTTGCTGTGCCATTGTCTGCAACGAGACAATGAAGCCGGCAATCAGAAATGTAATTTTTCCGAAAGACAAATTTAAACCTCTCATTTTTTTCATTTTAGTATTAGATTCTAATCAATAATGCCAAGGCCCTTGGACCCTTAAAATTTATAATTCACTCAATAGCTCAAATTTACTAAATCTGATCGATAAAACACTTCTTTTCAAATACTTACAGTCCTTTTTGGCCTTAGTTTCTGGTTCCTCCAGAAATTGTAATGAAATTGACATATGGTTTTCTCTCGAACAAATCTTCTACAGGGCTTTCAGCTGAGTAATAGTAAGTACCATCTGGTAACTTAGACTCGCCTTTCTCAGGTCTGATTCCTGTATTTGATACACCAGCCCATCCATCTTTAGGGCCAGGGAATGATCTCTTATAATTGTCTGTCTTATACACTAGCTCACCCCATCTGTTATATATTCTAAATGATACTTCATCACTCTCAGAGATACCTTCTATTACCAAGACATCATTCAGGCCATCACCATTTGGCGATATACCTCCAGGAATTAAGACGCCACCACCGTTGTTTCCGGTGTTCTCACCTCTTGGTAGGGTAAGAGCCGTAGGTGTATTGTCATTACCCGGGTTGTTATTGCCATCTTCATCAGGATTTAGACCCGAATGAGACATATCGGTCACGATTTCACTGCCAAGATTAGCCGTACCGTAGATTGTATTATTGTAGGTGATATCACCGCTGCTGTTATTTCTAACCTTTATCTTAAAGGTCAGAGTGTCTGTAGCTCCGGCAGCCAGCGTACTACTATCTGCAATAAACATGTTCAGATCAGTGATTCCGTCAAAATTCGTGTTCAGCGTAAGTGTTCGTACACTATCTGCACTGCTCAATGTAGGTAATCCTATCAGAGCATAATCAGTACTATCCCCAAAGACTGTTGATAGAGAATCTGTCATCTGAACATTAGTTAGTAAAGTGTCACCGTAGTTTTTAACAACAATAGTATAGGTTACCTGATAGCTACCATCTGCAATAGAGACAGTATCAGACACTGCTTTCGCAATACCCAGTGGAGTATCATTTCCAGTATCAATCAGCGAGCTGAAATCAATCGGTGTCGGGATACTGTTGTTCAATGGCGTTCCATCAGATTCAGGATCAGGGTTGTTTCCATCTGTAGACTGATCATCAGTAGAATTGTCATCGAAGTATCCTATTGCCAATGCCATGTTTTCAAATTTCGCAGTATCTGCCTCGGTCATATCCACTCGGGCAAATAATGAAACAGTCTTTGTAGAGCCTGTAGGCAAGGTGCTCAATGTATCATTTAAAAGATTAATCAAGAGTCCTTTTCCTGTGAAGTTTTCATTCACCGTAAGTCCTTCTGATGGATCAAAGACTTTAACACTATCTATTCCAATGTTATCTCCGAAGGTCAGTGCCAGGTTATCCTGTATTTGCACGCCTGTGAAATCTATGATACCATAGTTTTTCAATGTGAAAACAAATTTCAGGTCAAACACTTTGTCTGATACGCTTTCAATACTTACTAATTCTTTCGCAATACCTATCAGGTCATCCGGAAGATTGTTAAAGTTAAGCACCGTAGGAGCCTCTCCTTCAGGAGATGGATCTTTACCGTCGTTAGAGATGTCTGAGATCAAGGAATCAGAAGGTGTCAGTGCATTCACTGTAACATTCTTTCTGAATGGTCCGTTATTGCTGTTCAATGTTAAATTAACTGTCCATCTCACCGTATCTATCTTGCCAGATTCAAGACTACTTAAAGTACTGTCTAGCATACAAGTGTTATTGATGCCGTCATAAATTGAATTAATTACCAATTTACTTCCTGTACCCACTGTAGGAGCTTTCTTAAGAGTCACCTGCGTAGGAGCACCAAAGTCGGCTTCAAGGGAATCACACAGACTTATGTTAGAAAGTGTTACCCCACCACAGTTATAGATGAGAGCCGTATAGGTTACATCGATAGTGGCATCATCCAGCTTCTCCGTATTTTCCACATACAATGCGACACCCAGACATGGGTCAGTTATAGTTGGGATATCTATATCAGGATCTACAATAATCAATATTGTAGGGTTAATTCCTCCTACCTCAGGATCGTAACCAGTATTAGAAATATCTTTTACGACTTCTCTGGTATCGTCTTCAAGAGTACCTGTACCTATGGCCAAAGCCTGATTTGTGAACTCCGTCTTATCAAGAGGTTTAACCCTTACAGTAAACCAAATGGTATCTGTCACACCCACTGCCAGTGTACTGCTAGCCAGTGTCAAATTAGCATCTGTATTTCCATTATAATCCGGATTTGCTGCCAATGTACTTCCATTTGGAAGAGTAGGAACCCCCACCATAGTGTATTCTATTGGTGTCGCATAAGTTAAGATCAATGAATCACTTACTAAAACGCTATCCAAGTCTACCTCGCCAGTGTTTTTAACTATTGCCTGGTATGTTACATTCCAAGTTTCATCACCATTATATGTAGTGTCTATGATGGCTAAAGCAAGACCAATACCCGGCTCTTTGAAAAGCCTCACACGGGTAGGTGTGGCAGAAAGATGGTCAATATACTCCCCGTCATTACTCACATCTGTCACACTGGTATTTGTACCAATTAAGGTTCTGCTAGATCCTGTGGCAAAAGTATTTCCATAGAATGGCCCCAAATCACCGTTTGGTGTAATATTAATGGTCCATCTTACTGTATCGATATTTACCGTTCCCAGCTTGCTTGAATCTCTGATCAATATATTCTTGTCAGTAGAGCCATTGAAATTAGGGTTTGGCACCAGAGCAGATCCTGCATTTACTGCCGGAGACTGAACCATGGCGTAGGTTGCAGTATTACCAAACATCGTTTTCATATCAAATGTGAGTTCCAGGCTATCCAGATCTGTGTTCCCACAATCTTCCAGAAGCGAGGTGAATGTCACATTGAATGTACCATCGTCTAGTGGTGTTTTCTTAGCACTTAGAGCCGTGGCAATACAGATTTCCTGACATGTAGAGCATTCTACATCATACTTGCTGAAGTTGTTGCTCTTTTTTGGATCATTCTGGTCATGAGCTATAATCTTCGTGGTGTTTGAAATCAAGCCAGATCTTCTAATGATGGCTGTGTATGTAAATGTTTTAGACTCACCTACAGCAAGGCTTGGAATTGTAGCCAATAAATAGTCACCAGCTTTAGTTAAGCCAGGTGTATCGCCGATAATATCAATACCTCCAGGTATTTGATTTTCAAACGTTACATTGGTTGCCACCTCAGGGCCGTTGTTTGTAACCGTTATGGTATAAGTTACCTGGTCACCGATGGTTACGGCTCCTTTATCGCCAGTAATTACAATGGCCACATCTGCGTCTGTAGTATCTATAGTACAATTGTCTATAGCTACCTTAATGGCTGAAGGATTACTGTAGCATCCCGAAACTGATTTGTCAAACACATAATAGGTGCCATCAGTTACTTTTGAAGGATCTTCTACCAATGCTGAAGTGATAAACATTCCAGTTCTGTATTCAAATACACCACCATCTGAAGGCGTGCTTGTTACATTTTCAGTTAAGTCTACTGTCACTTCTGGACAGCTATTTTTAGCTATGTCGTTTACGCTAGGAGCAGGAATAGTGGTAGAGTTACTTACCTCAAATTCTGCTGATCTAAGTGAAGCACAGCCTGCTGTATTAAATAACCTTACAGAATAATTGCCGGCAGCTTTCACTGTAATGCTCTTGGTAGTATCCCCGGTATTCCATAAATATTTGTTTGCCGATTGATTCACCGTCAGAGTCAAGGAATCTCCCAGACAAATACTTGCCTCTTTATTGGCCGTAATTGTAGGTAAGGAATCTATGGCATTGACAGTTATTGTAAAGGAAGAGGTATCAGCTACACATGATCCAGAGCCATCAGGGTCATTAGTGATCAACGACATCTTCACAGAACCTGCTCTTATATCAGCAAGAGTGAAATTATATTTCGTTACAAGATTATTAGCATTATCGAAGGCCCCTGTACCATTGCTGGTCCACCTTGCAGAAGTGGCTGCCCCACTTATTGAGCCATTAAGAGTAAAGAAATTTTCTTTCAGGCAAATGGTAGTGTCGTTCCCGGCTATAGCATTAGCAGGATTAATCAGACAGTCTACAGTATCCTCACAAGCAATAATTCCAACATCTATTTTTGAACCTAGACTAAAGCATCCGCTGCCACTGTTTTCGAAAACATAGAATGAACCGCTTGAAGCTATTTCATTCGGTGATGATACTACAGGGGAAGTTGGAGAACTGCCTGTTCTGAAGACAAAGTTTCCAAGTTCTGAAGTCACGGAGCTTGTAATGGCATCTGCCAGATCTACCGTTGTTGCCGGGCATACATTGGTAAGTGTAGGGGTTACAGTTGGAGCCGGAAGGTTAGATACTCTAACTATCTTGCTTGCTGTACCTACGCACTCAGTTCCACAATTAACTGTGTAGGTGGTAGTAGCCACCGGGCTTACTGTAATAGAGTTGGTGTTCGCACCATTGCTCCATAATATAGTTCCTGTACATCCTGTTACTGTTAATGTTCTGGATGCACCTACACAAAGTACTGAAGAATCTGCTGTGATGACCGGAGTTTGAGCGGTTCCAACTTTTAAGGTATAATTTGCTGAAGCAGAACAATTGCCTGCACTACAAATTACAGAGTAAGTAGAATTTACTAAAGGACTCACCGTAATACTTTGTGTAGTAGCACCATTTGACCATTCAATACTACCCGAACAATTGCTCACAGAAAGTGTAGCACTTCCTCCGTTACAAATAGCCTCTACTGTAGACGTAATAACCGGAGCTGCAGAATTGTCATTAACCGTAATAACCGTTGGCGTAGAGTTAGGACTCACACAATCAAATACTTCACAAGTGGCCGTATACGTGGTAGTCACTACAGGAGTGACTGTAATTGAGTTTCCTGTTTGTCCGTTACTCCAGGCCACTGTTCCTGTACAGCCTGATGAAGTAAGAGTCACTGACTCGCCTGCACAAATTGACTGATCATTTGCAGTAACAGTAGGTGCCGGAGTATTTGTTACCACAATACTTATCGCATTTGAATTATTGCTTACACAAGTAAGAACCTGGCAAGTTGCCGTATAAGTTGTAAGCTGTGTAGGGCTAACATTTATTGTGGCACCTGTTTGACCATCTGACCATCTGACTGTACCAGAACAACCTAAGGCATTTAGCACGGCAGTTTGACCTAGGCAAATGTAAGGATCATTCACAGAGATAACCGGTGTAGTAGGATTACAGGTGTTAGTTACGGTAATGCTTACTTCTGCATCATCATCTTCTCCTACATCTACACCGTTGTCAACCAACGAATCCGGATCTTTAAGATCAGAGGCCGTAACCTGAGCTTTATTTGTGATAGTTCCTGTGCCGTTTACTGTAGCTTTAATTACAAACTGAGCAGAACCGTTAATTGCAATGCTGTTGAATGAAGCAGTTACTGTTTTGCTAGCTTCATCAAAAGAAATGTTATTTCCTCCGCTGGAGCTTATATACGTTACGCTGTCTGGCAAGTAATCTTTTACCTGAACATTTGTGGCGGTATTCGGCCCGTCATTGCTAACTCTTACGGTATAAGTAATGAGGTCACCAACTTTAGGCGATATGTCACTTACAAATTTCTCAAGGCTTAGATCTGCCAGAGGCTCTGAAGATACAATATTGATGATTTCGTCATCATCGTCATCTTCATTAAAGAATTCACTATTGTTAGGTGTAGAGTCAATATCCTGCTGATCTGCACTCACTACCTCCACCAGGTTAATAATGCTTCCGAATGCATTAATAACCCTGGCTTGATAAGTTAATACTTTCGAACCATTTGCGTTAAGTTGTGCAATGTTATATGACAGCTTTCTGTCGCTATTGGTATATGTGAAATCATTACTTGATACAAATTCAAGTCCTGCCGGAAGAATGTCCTGAATAACAACATTTGTTGCATCTCCCGGGCCATCGTTATCAACAGTTATTGTATAGGTCACTACATCATTGGTGTTGACTTTTCTTGCATTAGCAATTTTGATCAAAGAGATATCAATCAAGACATCACAAGACTTCTCATTAACATTAACCTGAGCTGATTGGCTGAAACAGCCTGAGGTTGACTTTTCAAAGACATAATAGGTTCCTTCACCAACAGCCGTAGTGTTCTGAATTTTCGGCGAAAGTGGGTTGTTTGAAACATGCCATTCGAAAACCCCACCTGTGGTAGAAGCTGCACTCAATATCTGAGATTCTAAGTTTGCAGTTTCTGTATCACAAATTTCTACAGGAGTGTTCACGGTTGGTGTTCCCGGATTAGCGTTAACCGTTACAGTAACCGGAATTCTGGTTGAAGGACAGCCACTGGCTACCGTTGCCAGGCCTGCATAGTAAGTAGTGTTGTTCACCGGGCTTACATCGATACTTTCACCACTATTTGTGGTAAAGGCCGCTGTACCCCCTACAGAACCGAAGTACCAATTAATGCCAGTGCCATCAGATGAGCTTGCAGATAGAGATGTTGTTTCTCCAACGCAAATAGAATTGTCAAAAGTGGATGCAGCCAGTACTTCGCTACAGCTACCCGCCTTGAAGAACCCGGCATCAATACTTTCGTTTACTTCTCCGTTTGTTAATGTTATAATAGTAGATTCGCCAGTAGCCGGATCAGCATCGGAGTCTAAATTATCGGCTCCTTGGTTTGCTAAGGTGGCAGAATAATCCGTTGGTTTTACAAAGACAACTACATAGTCTCCCGGAGCAAGATTTGTAAACGAATAGAAACCTGAACCATTGGTTTGAGTTGTAGCAACCTGGCTTCCAGAAGGTCTTTCAAGTCTTACCTGTACATTTGGAATCCCAACTTCGCCTATATCCTGAATCCCATCTTTGTCTGTATCTTCCCACACGAAATCTCCAATACTTGCTGTTTGAATAACAGTGAATACGGCTGTATCCTGATCGTCTTCATTCGGAGCATTATTATTTGGTGTAGAGTCAAAGTCGTTTGCTAAAGCTAGATTAACATCTCTGGCTTCAATAATTTCTGAGGTATTGGTAAGTTGACCTGGTATAGCCGAGTCATTAATAACGAAACTGATAGAGACTGTAACCTCTGAACCTGCAGGTATATAATATGCTGAATCATGAATAGCCGTATTGCCATCCAGTGTCCAACGAGGCCCTGTTAGCGTTAAACCATTTGGGAACGTGTCCTTAATTCTAACACCATAGGCATCCTGATCTCCTTGGTTTGTAATAAGAATACTAAAGTTTATTTGATCACCTGAAGCAAACGGCCCGTTTGATGACAGAGTTTTGGATAATGCCAAATCATAAATACCTGGATTAATCACAGTTATAGTGGCTGTATCCTGATCATCTTCATTTGGATTATTATTATTTGGATTTGAGTCTACATCAGTAATGTTTTGTCCGGCAGGCCCTTTGTCATTTCTGATTTCAGCAGAATTGGTAATGGTACCATTAAAACCAGCATCAATCGTAAAAGTAATAGGTACATTAATCGTTTGACCCACGGCTACGTTAATTGGGTTTTTAAGAACTGCATTTGCCCCAGAACTTGTCCAATCGTTGTCATTAAGGACTAATCCAGCAGGTATTCTATCAATAATTTCAACGTTAGTGGCATTATAATCTCCTTCATTAGTTACACTGATAGTAAAGGTCACATCGTCTCTAGGTTCAAATGGACCTGCTGAGGCTACCACTTTCGCAAGAGAAAGGTCAAATACCAGAGGTTGTGTGATTTCAAACTCTTCAAAATCTGAATCATCTTCATCACCCCCATTTTTACCATCTTCCAGAATTTCATCATTGATGGCGGTACCGTCACACCCACCCCCACCACCCCACCCCACCCCCGCCCCCACACACGCACACACGCGCACGCACGCACGCACGCACGCACGCACGCACACGCGCGCACACAT
>JANSYO010000384.1 GCA_024742395.1 Cytophagales bacterium | reverse complement strand
CTCAAGAAGAGATGTCTTTTTCTTCTTCTGCCACACCATCACAATTGATCCATCGTAAAGTGATGCGCGAAGCTCCTAAAATCATATACGCGTCCAGAACTCACAGTCAACTCTCTCAGGTCATGGAAGAGCTTAAAAACTGCCCTTACGCGTTAGTCTACCCACTTGTGGTTCTATTTTTTACTAATTCTGAGAAGACCAAAGGCCAGCGTGCTTGGATCACGCAAACAACTTTGCATTAATCCTTCTGTCACTAACAAGCCTTCTAATACTCAAGGAAATCATTGCAGAAAGTTAGTTTCTCAGCATAAATGTAGATATGCCCACAAAGTACAAGGTACGAAGCTAACTCAATGAGAAAACACGAAAAATTGACCTTTTTGATGGTTAGATTTTAAGAACCATCATGATTTTGTTGATGAACCACTTGCTATTGAAGAGCTTGCGAAGTTAGGGCGGCAACACAATGTTTGTCCGTATTATATAAGCAAAGACATGCAAACTACTGCAGAGATCATTCTCCTGCCCTATAATTACCTGATAGACCCTACATCACGAAAATCTCTTAGTATAGACTTGAAGGGATCCATTCTAGTATTCGACGAAGCGCACAACCTCGTATGCACCCATTTTTCCTTTGTTTCTGCTTCTAACAGCTTCGTTTTAGGAATCTGTGTGTACAGATGCAGCATCATTTCAAATACGTAGCTCTTCTATCTCTAAATGTTCAGAACAAATTGCTACTGTGGCTCAATTAGCCGCAAATTCTTCTGCTTTCTTGGAATCTTATGAGATCAGCAAAGACACTATCAATCTATTACAAGGTTTGCTTACACTTGAAGATAGTACCACTAAACTCACAAGGGTAGGCATATTTACCAAATTTTCTGATAATGTGATGAAACTTCACATCCCAGAGTCTGGGAAGGGAGTAATTAAGCCCGGAGAATTTATATTCGAACTATTTGAGACATCTGGTGTTACTAAAAATAACGCCCAATGTGTCAGAGAAGCTTTAGATGTAATTTCGACAATTGTTGCTGGTATTTGAACTGTTACTCGCAGTTTACATTAGG
>JANSYO010000369.1 GCA_024742395.1 Cytophagales bacterium | reverse complement strand
GGCCGTAGCACCAGATATTAAAAAGGAGTTTTTACGCAGAATTAACGGAAATGAACGCACCGGTGAGTTCTTAGAAAAGTATATTCTTAAGAGATATGGCCGGACATTGGAAGAGTTTAGCGCCAAGTATTCTGCACAAAATCTAAAGCCTATTCCTACACTATTGGTGTATGATAAGGACGACCCTGATGTGCCTTTATACCATGGTGAAGAACTGAAGAAGGTGCTACCCCATGCGGAACTGATGATAACCGAGCGGCTTGGGCATACACGCATATTAAGGTCTGAAGAAGTGGTGCAGCGGGTAGTGTCATTTTTGGCATAAAAATAGTTAGGCAATCCTTGTTTCTGGGTAGCATCTCATACCGAGCGCTCGGTATTTTTGTGCACGGCTATACTATTTTTCATAAATTACCTATTAAAATACTACAGGAAACGATAAATTCGACATTGTTAACTTCAAATCGCAGCTCTTATGAAAACGCTTATCACCGTAATATTCGCTGGCTTGCTATCCATAGCTTCCAGTCAGCTCTATGCACAAAATGTGTATGCATGTGAAGATTATACCAGTAGTGGAGACCCTATTGGCATCGGCTCTACCTGGACCATCAAGCCCGACGGCGGATATGTATATCTGCTGTACAAGCAAAACAGAACCATTACTGATGATGCCATTTACTTTTTTATTGATATCCTACAGGGAGGTGACTACGAAGAGTTTGACACCGAGCTGGTAACACCTGAAGCAGGTAAAGATTGGGCTCTGCTGGATTACAAATTCACTAAGGCTGGTGAGTACCGGGTAGAGATCATCAACTCCACCTATGAAACGGTGGCTTCTACTTATCTGACCATTAATGTAAAAGGTGGTACTACCAGCAGCAATAATAATACCGGCAATAATAATAACAATAGAAACAACAATAGTAATAGTGGTGATGAGGTTGATACCTATTACTACAGCAACTCAAAAGTTATTGCTTGTGAGGACGTGAAAAGCAATACACCTATAAACGTGGCTACTACTTTCAATATTAGTAAAGGAGGAGGCCCTGTTGCTTTTCAGGTAGACAACGGCAAGGCATT
>JANSYO010000269.1 GCA_024742395.1 Cytophagales bacterium | reverse complement strand
CATCACTCTCATTTAGAGGTTGCGGTTGTACCAAAATATGGCTATCACTTTGCATTGATAGCTATAAATGCTCCTGTAACAGCAAAAATGGTATCTAATGTTTTGCTACGCGATAATGCGCTCTCACAGAAAACTAGTTCTCTCGAAACCACCTTGAGTTACCTTAAAACAAACAAACCAGCTTTTAAAATTTGTTTTATAGATGCAGAGTTTGAATCGGTGCGAGATCCTACTGCCGTACTGGAACGAATCAGAAAACTCTCCTTCCCAACTTGAACTCCGTACCCGCTGAATAAAACATGTCAACGCTTCGGTTCTTCGATGTACGAGCTATAATTCAATTCCCCTCTCGTTTAGTTAAAAGACGGAGATCATATCATGTATTTGGGGAAATAGAGAATGCCAATATGAAACCGTCTAAGAGATCCTTCCGCATTCTGCTTGTAGAAGATAACAAAATGAATCAGATGGTGATGACGAAACTGCTCCTGCACTTGAATATCACTGCAGATGTCGCTGCAAATGGTAAATTAGGTGTGGAGCGAGTACTTGAAAAGGAATATGACATTGTATTCATGGATACGCAGATGCCGGAGATGGATGGATTAGAAGCCACCCGCGTTATTCGCAGCAATGAAAATATAAAACAACCTTTTATTGTATCAATCACAGCAAGTGCAATGAGGTCTGAGATCGATGCTTGCTTGCAAGCCGGCATGGATTCTTATTTGTGCAAACCTATCACACTACAAGCCCTGAAAACCCTTCTGAAAGAACGTGAGCATTGCTTGTATCTATGATTACGAATTGTATTAATAAACTTGATTATAAAATGAGGATTTCTCAGTTGTGCCCCAGAATGTGATTTTTGTGTGTTTTCTTCCAAATTTCGAGTTGTTTCCGTATATTGAGTGATGTTATTGAAGCATGTACTCCAAACTCAGAGAAGGAGGTTGCGTACAGTAAATACGGAGCGATCCAATTGTTCTTTTTCAATATTCCTTCGTCCAGTTCGATATTGTACTCCTGTAGTAAGTCGCTTGTTTTCGAAGGAGTGTCATGAAAGCATATTGCGCACTCTTCTCTGTTTTCAATGGCTTTTAGATAGTTCCCACCAACAATAAGGTCGCGGTGATACAACAAGCAGCACGCATCTCTACAGGTCATTCCCAATTCCATTAAGAATGGCTCATCTACCATTTCCAGGTATTCTCCAGATATTTTGTTATCAAGAAATAACTGTGCATACTGAGAAAGGTTCAAGCGTTGTAGTAAACTTTGAATATCTTCCACTGTGCTCTGTGGCAATGGTTTTTGGACAAAGTTATTAAACTGTTTGTCCAACTTCTTTTCTGTTTCGTAAAGACTTTTTACTGATTCGTGCAATACT
>JANSYO010000390.1 GCA_024742395.1 Cytophagales bacterium | reverse complement strand
CGTTACAAACATTCGTACGAAGCCTGAGATAGTCTGAAGAGCATATCTTGAGACTTTTTCGAAATAGGAGACAGTAGAGAACATTCTCGAGCCAAGACAGCGCCAGAACTATCGAAAACACACAACAAAGGAAGGATCAGAAATTTTGTTGATAGATTTGCGCCAAACGTTGCGTGTACCGTGAAATTTCCTTGCATAAATAATTTTTCTGTTTTGTTGATTTTCATTTATTCCCTTGCCATGAGTAAGAACTACGCTTACCTACCTTTATCTCCTGAAGAGGAAGAAGAATATGGAAACGATATAATATACGCAGCATCATTCCGAAACAATGCCAAAACATACACAACCTATGCTGCTTCTATCTTTGTTATTACTTGTATTCCTTTCATTCTTGTCTACGGAATTGGTTTATTGCTGCTCTTGTGGGCTCCTTTTTTTACCTATGTATTCTACAAGGACATTACAACCAGGAGACTTTTCGTAACTTCTGATAGCATCATCTACATCACTTCTCCTCCATGCTGTATTCCTTGCTTTGGTGTAAACAAAACAGAGAAACATGTTTTATTATCACTAGTTACCGATGTTATTGTTTCTCAAGGCTGGTACGCTGGTTGTTGGGGTCTCAATACTGTAGGTATTGAAAATGCTGGGCAAGGTGGTGTTTCATCAAATGGAAAACGCACAAATGACCTCTCGTTCACTGGTATCGAAAACGCTCAATTATTCAAAAAAATTATTCTCCGCACTGCTGCCGCTAAACGTGCTGGCCAATCACTCTCTAGAGATAGTATTGAAGGTATTATTAAGGGAGAAAATGGACCAGCCCCTCAATCAGCACCACAGAACTCTGTTTCATTTATTTATGGTGGCGTTGCCCCCCAGGCTGTTCCAGTGCCTCCTGCTGTTGATTCATCAAAGATAGATCAACTCAATGAAACTATGGTACGAATTGAACAACTCTTAACATTGCAAGCTCAAGCTCAGGCACAAAGAAGCGGCAATTCTTCCCTTGCTATTTAATTGTACGATAGCCAACTTGTAATACAGATGTTT
>JANSYO010000221.1 GCA_024742395.1 Cytophagales bacterium | reverse complement strand
GAAGAGGATTTACATTTTTATAAATTGATGATTGAAATAGGGAAAATCAATACAGGTGTTAAAAGTATAGATGAAGCATCGGAGGAACTGGGGAAATATGATTTAGAAATTAGTGAGCGTTATCAAAAAATATTAGAGGGGGTCGACCAAGGACTGAATTTTAAAAATGATAGGGGAGACTATATCTTAGGAATTGTAAACGATTTTCAGAATTACTTGAATAGCAAGTATGATATTCCCTATTTAGAGTCCGGAATAGTAATGAAAGCATTAACTGACTATTTTGAAAACAGTAAGTATAGTGATCTAGTTACTTACTTTAAGATACGTGAAAATTCATTTGAGAGGCATATGTACGAAAATTCTATTAATGGGATGAGCCTAAATACAGAATCGAACTATTGTATGTTGTATTATTTACCCGTTTTTCACCGTTTCTTAGTAGAGAAGAAAATATTTACAGAGAACGATTTTGAAAAGGAGGGAGAAAAGGTTTCAAACATAACAAGAAAACTTAGGAAAGAGTATCCAGAAAAAGCTTGGATTTTAGATAAATTGAAAAGTAATAAGTGAAAAACAGCAGCCAACAATGGCTAGCCGACAATACTCCGTTTCACTCCGTACTGCGGCTAGCCGGGCCGTTGTGTGCCAGATCGTATCAAAATCGAATATTTTCGTATCAAATCGTATCAAAACTGCGAAATAATCGTATTTTTACGGCATGAAAGAGAATGTATATAATTTCCAATTAACTCTAGACTGGAATCTTTTAAGAGTAATCAGCCAAATTGATAGATTTGATGCATCTTGGTCATCCATTGAGAAAAAAGAAGGCCAAAGCTTAAAGCAATTAAAATCTATAGCGACCATTAGAAGTGTTGGAGCATCTACAAGAATCGAAGGTTCAAAAATGACGGACGAACAAGTTGAATTCTTGCTGAGCAATATAGACATTTCTAAAATTGAAGATAGAGATTCACAAGAAGTAGTGGGATATTTCAATGTCCTTGACATCATTAGTGACTCATATGAACAGATAGAAATCTCTGAAACAAATATTAAAAATCTACATAATCAACTCCTGAAGTATAGCAAAAAAGATGAATGGCATAAAGGTGATTATAAACAACATACAAATGCTGTTGAGGCAAGATTTCCAGATGGAACTAATCAAATCATTTTTAAGACCACTGAACCTGGATTTCCTACAGAAGATGCGATGAGAAAATTAATGGAATGGTACAAACAGGAAAAGGAAGTCCATCCAATAATCAAAACAGCTGCTTTTGTTTATGATTTTGTAAGTATCCACCCTTTTCAAGATGGTAATGGAAGACTGAGTAGATTGTTGACTACACTTCTATTACTACAAACTGGATACAACTGGATTCAATACGTAAGTTTTGAACATGAAATCGAAAATCGGAAGAAAAGTTATTACAAATGTTTGAGAAGCTGTCAAGCTCAGAGGCCGAATGAAGATATTACTGAGTGGATAGACTTTTTCTTGGAATCGTTAATCAATGTTCAAAATAAGCTTGCAAAAAAATTAGAGGTTTCAGGTATCGAAAACAAATTATCACCAAAAGATAAAGCTATTTATATTTATATTTCTGAAAATGCTGGATGTAAATCTGGGGAAATTGCAGATAAATTGAACATTCCGAACCCTACAGTTAAAAGAATTCTATCTGATTTAGTGTCAAAGGAGCTAATTGAAAAATATGGAAAAGGAGCTGGAACAAATTATTCAATAAAATAAAACAAATCCGGCACCCAACAATGGCTACATGCCATGCCGGTAAAAATCTTCGATTGAAAAATGGAGATGGGAAACCCGCGCAGGCATCAAAAGCCAGGCTACGTCATTATCGCCTTTTGCTGCCTGCGCTAGCATTTGTGAAATGAAACGAAAATGGTAAATTTAGAATCCGGCACAGCACGTAGCCGGGCCGTT
>JANSYO010000435.1 GCA_024742395.1 Cytophagales bacterium | reverse complement strand
CTTTCAGATGTTGATGAACAGGAAATTAAACGGAATTCATTAGATCCTATTCACTTGAAGGCAATCTATGCTGCGGAGCTAACCCAGTATGGGGTGACGAATTTGCAAGAATCTGAAGATGAACAAGATGATATATGATGAAGAAATATCGGAAACCATGCAAGAGTTTGTGGAAGATGATAATCAACTTATTGATGACTCTGATTACACTGATAACGAAAAAGCACAAACTGCAAGTGGTACTGCTGACGAGGAAAACTCTGATGATGTCCAAGTTTCTGAGTCCCTTTCGGATGATTCCGGAAACGAAAGCGTACCAGCATTGTCAACCGCTGTGAAATCTCCGCGACCAACAGCTATTCCTGTTTCAACTAAACCGCAGATGATTCTTCTAACAGTGAAGAAGCCGCTGAATCTGGCAGTGTTCTGAAAGTTCTATGGACTTTGCCCAACCTGAAAAGATTGGGGGCAAGCTTATATCCGACCTATCCTATACGGAAATACAGAAACAGTGCAAAAGCGTTAGTATCAGTGCTAAAGGATCCAGACAGCAACTGGAATCAAAGTTAAAAGAGTACTTGCAGAACAAACGTTCCGAAAATCAAGCTTAAATGAGCACATAAAAGGAAAAGCACTCTCATCTGAAACATTTTAATTTTTAACTTTCAATAAACATCATTTACTCACTATTTCTAGAGAATACTAAGCCAAGAGTTGTCCCAGAAAGTAATTTTGCTTTGCCAATGCATATTTTATAAAGTTTTAGAAGAATTGCGGTGTTTGTTATGATATGTAATTATCTTATGCCCTTTTGAGTACAATATTTACCATGAAAACGGAAATTCTATGTTAAACGCCTTTCATAACATTAGAATAATAAGAATACAAGCTTGGTCAGCAAGAAACTCCTTGTTGCAGAGATTTTTGCTTCAAATATATACAGGAACGATATAATATACTATAATTATTATTTGTATTCTTCATATAAACATTGTTCTCCCATGAGG
>JANSYO010000198.1 GCA_024742395.1 Cytophagales bacterium | reverse complement strand
GGTATTAGGGTCTGTTTTGCTCTTATATACCACCGAGAATCGTTCAAGCAGGTTGATAAGCTGATAATGGATTTCAGCTGGATAGGCAGCGAAGATGTGCTGATGGATGTAGGACAGTGGGATAGTTCCATTCTTGATCCAATTATGTTTGAATGTAACAAGACTAGACATCAGTTGAGCCAGCCACTGCGGGTTAAGAATAACGAAATCAGCGGAAGTTGTTTTCTTATCATCAAAGTGAATTACGCATCCTATGTCTTTCAAGAAATCCGTGCACACTTGTATTTCACTTTCAGGAACGCCACATTCTTGTGTCCACTCGTAGTAGACATTCCAGGAAACTTTGTCAGTTCCAGATTCGCGTTTTATCGATATCATATCATGGAGCCTTCCCCAGGACTCTGAGATGCGAGATTGAAACCAAGATTGATTTGCTAACGCAACTATACGTTGTTTCAATTCAACAACGCCCATTCCGCTCTTGCATGAAATTGCGTGGATGGTTTGAAGTCCTCTGTACGAGTTAGTTGAGAATTTGACTGCTACTTCTTGTAATCTACTTTCTAATACACCATTTTCAAGTGAGGGATGATCTGCATGCGTTCCGACAATGAAAATAGGGGCTCTGCGGCTGTTTTGTGACAAAGACTTAATCAACCGCATCCAGTATTCCATTCTACTGCTATTCATCTCTAATAGGTTGAATACCAATAGATATACACTATTGCTAGTCAAGAAGAACTGATGTGTTGGATAGAAAACTTCTTGGCCTCCAAGATCCCAAGCATTGAAACGAACATCAGAACCACTCTCTAGCTGAATGGATCTTGTAATATGAACGCCATCAGTTGATAGATTGACCTTAGTATCAGCTTTGTGTTTGTCACTCTTCAAACAGTTCAATAAAGTTGTTTTTCCTACGCCTTCTTGTCCAACTAACAGCAGCTTAATGTCTTGCCATGATGTTGATTTTTCACTGATACTGGATAGATATTGTTTCATTTTGGACCAGTCTGATTCATTACGAAATGCATCAGGAATGAGAGAGAGTGGATTTCCTTTCCAGTGCAAAACTTCGATTTCTACTATCTGTGGCGGAAACGTATGAATTTGGTTGCCTTCAACAGATAGCCAATATATCGTTGGAAACATTTCAATCAGTGAAGATGGTATCTTATGTAAGCGGTTAAAACTGAGATCCAAACCAATCATCCCATTGATTATTTCAGCGATAAATGGTAGCAGGAACGTCAGACTCTCTTCTGTAATATTCAATCCCTTAAGGTCAACAATAGTGCACTTCTTTTGCTTGTGAGAGTGTTTCTTAAGGAGTTTAACCAAATTACGCTTCAAATTTTCTTGTTGCGGTTTGTTGTGAGACACTGAGATGGCTTCTTGAAGCTGCTGCTTTGCCTTCTTCTCGGCTAAAGAAAACTGTGGAATTTCGCGTTCTCTACCTTGCAGAGCATAAGTGACCGCGGCCTCAAATAATTCCGTAACCCCATCATACTGCAATGTGCTGTATTCCAGGTAGTCATACGCAGCCAACTTCTTTGATTGCATTCTGCCCTAATAAATAAGTTAATGGATGTGCTATTTTGGTCACTAGGAAAGCCACAAACAAAATCACGTTGGACGTATCTTTCTTTCTTCGATGCTGGAGCTGTTTCTCGTTGGTCCGAATGATCTCCTGCCTAGATTGTAACATAAGAAAAGGTGCAAACATACTTATATTACAAACAAGAATAACAGGAGTGTACGGGGCGCATTGTAACAAAATGGGCAACCATTGCTTCGCCGCTTCAAGCGATTCATGGCTGGTAACACTAAAGCAAATAACAATAAGATCCATACTTTCTAACCTGATATCAACAACACTAATCAGAAGCCAAAAACAACAAAAACAAGAAAACAAACTTCATAGCAAGTAATCGATCAAAAAAACCTTGAATAGAATGAATCTGAATGGTCCCTGGTGCACCATTAATAGGAAACGACTTCGTAACGCACTCTTTCATGTCTGGTTTTGTCGTTTCAACAAATTTTTCTTTTAGAAACGAATTGATGAGCTGTGACGCCAACAAGAACGGTGGAAACGGTGATTTAGACTTCTTTTCATTAGAAAAATCCAGTGGATCATCCACAATAGCAAACGAAAGCTCAGAAGTTGCGCGGGCTCCTCGAGGCGACTGCATATACCTCAAAAACAAATGAAACCCTTACACATGAAAAGATTATATTATAATGATATCGATAAATGTAAAAATAGTTGAAATTCGTCACTGTATTAGTGTGAGTTATTGATTGGGTACTTGTTGGGATGTATCTGCTGTTTGTTGATTGATTCTTGCTGATTGATC
>JANSYO010000359.1 GCA_024742395.1 Cytophagales bacterium | reverse complement strand
TAGGAAGCGGCAATTTGCGTTTGGCTGTAACTCTCCCGGAAGGTGAAGATGTTAACGAATGGCTTGCTGTTAATAGTAAGTTTATGTTATCTTCTTCATGAAGAATATTGGACTCATGTATTCCTTCCCAAACAGCGGCAGACTTTTATACGCAAATTAATATGTTATACAGAACCATTTCAGAGTTCTGTGTTGAAAGTACCTGTCCAAAAATGAGTGCAGGAGAGAAGTACGCAAAAAGCAAAAAGAAACACAGGAAAATCGATTAATTTGTCCTCTCTTCAGATATGAATACCTCTGGGCTGATGGAAAAAAGTTCAAAAAAGCAACACGACTACCTGCACCAGAATATATCGAAAATTTAATGGCTTGGGTACAGAGCGCGCTGGACGATGAGGCAACATTTCCTTCAAAAATGGGAGCCGCTTTCCCTAAGAACTTCTCACAGGTTGTGAAACAAATCTTCAAGAGACTATTTAGAGTGTATGCACACATTTATTACTCACACTTTGAAATGGTTCTTGCACTGACTGAAGAAGCTCATATCAATTCTTCATTTATGCGTATGTTTTTGTTTCTCTTTGACCGCCTCTGTGTTTCTCACATGGTGTTTTGATTTTTGTAGATTTTGTATATTTTATTCAAGAGTTTAATCTTGTGGATAAGAAAGAGCTCGCCCCAATGGCCGAGATGATTGCTGCACTTACAGGAAGTCCACTTTAAACATTAACTTGAACAAGTATTCACTCTGTTTCCATGTAAATTGCTCAACACACTACAATACGGACAAACTTCGGTTATATTTTGCATAATAGTAATAAATATATCCAAACAAAGTATTTTATGTTATAAACAAACAAGAAACGCTGTGCGTTGGGTGACTAACAACCTCCGATGGCATATTCTATTCCGGGATCTTCTTCAACAACTGCACCATCTTTTGGTTTGTGGTTACGGACTTTACGGAATCTTGTTTCGTCTGGATCAAAACCACGAGCTTCATGACCATACACAGCCCATTCTGGTGTCTCTGCCATGTAATCAGCGGAGGTAAATGGTTTACCAGATGATTCAAGCTCAAGGAACTTATCAAAGTCGATAAATGTA
>JANSYO010000330.1 GCA_024742395.1 Cytophagales bacterium | reverse complement strand
TCAAACGTATAAACTGAGGATTCACCATTTACAACATGATTGCTGACCCCTTCAGTCATTGTAAGTTTGGTGCGTTCTGTGACTAAAACAATAACAACTGAAGAAACTCGTTCATCGTTTTCGAAACGAATGAGGTAGTACTCGTCATCAACAATATCTTCTGGTAACAAATTGAATATACAATAGGTGGAACCATTATCACAGTCACCATCTAAGCTTCTATAATAACCATTATCAACGTATATGTTATCAATCAAAGAAGTTCCAAGAGAAGACACTGTTAATTCCACCTCAGATCTATCATCATAGTTTGGGGAAAGATAATAACGGTAATATCGAATATCGCGGAATCCAAGTACATTTGATCTTGGTTGATTGTTTTGGAGGATCGATACTAAAGCGTACTGAATAAAAAAGCGGTCTGCATTTGTGCTATCAGTAACTGTATACACCACATTCATCCCTTCAAGAGGAATATCAATATCTGATTGAGCTATTTCAAAGGGCAACTCTGAGTTGTAGGTTGCCTCATCTGGATCAAATTGGTATAGTTCTTGTACGAAATCTAGGGCAATTGTATAGACATCATCTTCACCACCACAAAAAGCACAGTTGATTTGAATAATTTCGGCAGTAAAGTCCCAACTGTGTTCCACCAATTCAGAAGAACTATTATATTCTGACCCATTGTAGAACATAAAGTAATCCGTGGAGATTCTATAGAACACGCATTCAATATCAGAGGAATCATTATAAGCGTAAATTTGAACAGCAGAAAATTCGCTCAGTCTAGCGCTCTCTATTGGTTCTATGCCTTCATAGGACTCTGTTTCATCACTGTTATCATCCAAAATGTAAAAGTCAATATCTCCATCGAAGGAGCACTTAAACAAACAATCACCAGTGTTTTCTAATCCAATCTCAACGGTTTCTCCTTCTAGCATGGGTGGCAATGTGAATTTTTCACCAAAACCAACAAAAGGTTCAATCAGTAAACTCCAGAGACCAAAAGGAGATGTTGAAGACAGTTCAAAGTATAACTCATCAATAAAATCGTACTCGCCCAGCATATGGATGTCAAAGGATCCAGGATGATTAATGATTTCATATGGTATTTCATAATCATATAAAAACTCGCCACCAAAATAATCAACATCAACTT
>JANSYO010000203.1 GCA_024742395.1 Cytophagales bacterium | reverse complement strand
ATTTACCAATATTAGCCACAAAATTCTTTGCGATTAATTATAGCATAATTAATCGATAGACAATTTCGCCTCTTAGTGGCGAAAATAATCGGGATTAATTATAGCATAATTAATCGAGTCAATTTCGTTTCAATAGGCCTCCAAATGCAGTTTTTTCACGTTTTGGTTTCGTTTTACGTGTTTATGTTATATTTATTATATAAAAAGCATATGTAAATTAAATATTTCACCGCAATTTCGAGATATAAACTTTTACTGTGATCTCTTTCCAGGCTTATTTCATACATTAGTAGTTATGATAATTCCCTGATTATGCGCATAACGTTGATAGTAACGTTACAAAATTTCTCTCACAGTTTCAGAAGGAGATACTGAAACTTCTATCTATTCCACAGTAAATACAAATCAGGGATTTGTATAACGCTATGGAAACTCAATACAAATGAAGGAAAGCTGGTGCTGTGAAGCAAGTTTTCTAGATTGTGAGCACTTTAAAGTCCCTGATTGGGGTAAATAATACGCAAATTCACTTAGATTGAAGGTAAACGAAGCTTCAATTCGAAAAATGTTTAAAGTAGCTTAAAAAGATATCATTGAATAGTATCAATGATCCTTTGAATGTCCTCAATTATCTCGAATCTGTTTAAATTCGGGGAAATAGTTCAACAAAGAAGATTCGTAAAAATAGTTGAATTCGAGAAAATAGGCAGTTTTATTTCACAATATTTCCATTGAAACGGTCCATCCGGAAATTTTTCCTTTCTGAAGTCTATCTGTTTGGTTCAATCAATAAAGTTTAGTTACCTAGTACCGGAAAGTTGTAGAGGTACCTTGGATCTTATTGGGTGTTGTGATATAGTGATTGGACTTTCAATCAAAATTAAAACTGATTTTTAAAGCGAGTCTCTCCTCATGTTGCCCTTTTTTAAAATGGAACCTGATTGTAGTAGGATGCTTTCACAGTTAGAGATCGAAACTCTCTATTAAAGCTGATGGAAAGACGTTTCCCTGCAAAAAAGCTTAATCCTTAGAAGAAGGAAAGACTGGTGGAGGCCAAAGGTGCTTCATCAGCCAGAAAGTAGAATCCAAGCACAGTACCGGTAAATCCACCATATGTCGAAAGTTTGAAAAGGTGACTTGTCCAAGTTACCAGCAGTGCCCAACCAAAGGTAATTAATGTAAAATCTAATATTGTCTGATCTACTTTCAGGTCACAAAAACTGCGTAGGTCAGAGAGCAAAAGAGAAGAAGAATTATCTTGCAAGCAAAGAAAAATATCAAAAGTTTTGATATTTTTCTTCTATCAGAACTGAACTCCTTCTGTTCAAAACGATTAAAGTTAATCATGAGATGAAAAGTGCGAACAGAAATTGTTTTACAAACTATTGGCCACAATACACCAAGATGATAAATCCAGAAACGAAATTTCTTCTTCAGGTGGCAAATAACATCAAAACATCATCAATAAATAATATGCTTTCATCAGTAGAAAGAGCCAAAGATGTGAAATAAGCGGAATCCATGTTGATGTTGAATTCATAAATGCGGAATGCATGTTGAGTGAGAGTAGTGTTTAAAAACGAATATATTGCCTTAAATACAATATAGTGTTTCGTTTAAAAATGACCCTTACCAAGATACAGCAAGCAAACAAAGAAAAGCGCAACCAAATAACTCAAATTTTTAACCAAATTCGACAAGGTTTAATTTAATTTTATCAATATACTAAATAAATAGGTTAAATATATGATTAAATGTTTAGTGCTAACGGGCAAAAAAAGGCTAAATATTCATAAGTCTTAATTTGTAAATTGACTCAAATTAAGAAATTATTGCGATATGTCAAGAGAACTTGATTAATATGGTAATGATAGGCATGATTTTGGCCGCAACTTCTATTGGTTTGTTAATACTTTTAATTAAGGATTAGCTTATAAAGCATTTAACTTTTATTTCGCCAAATTTGGTGATATGAATTTTAACCTTTTACAGTCAATCAGCTCAATTTGGTAATATTTTAAAATTTCCAAATTTAGTTTTTACGTCAATTTCCAAAATTGGAAATTGTCGGATATCTAAATTTGGAAAATATGAAGTTACCCGGTTGATCCTGCCGGTAGTGATATGCTTGTTTTAAAGACTAAGCCATGCAAGTGATAGTATAAATTGTTTTTACTGATGAAACTGCGAACGGCTCATTAAATCAGTTATAGTTTATTTGATGGTATTGAAGTTTTTCTTCAACT
>JANSYO010000202.1 GCA_024742395.1 Cytophagales bacterium | reverse complement strand
TCTCTGTGACAGGAGGTACCACAAACTACTCCTATTCATGGACTCCGGCTGGGGGAAGCTTGGCTACTGCAAACAATCTCGCCGCCGGTACTTACACCGTCACTGTCACAGATGCAAATGGCTGTAACGCTTCTGCTACGGTTAACATCACTCAGCCCAACGTTCTCTCAGCTTCTATCAGCAGTCAAACAAATGTCAGCTGTAATGGATTAAGTGATGGTGCTGCCACGGTCTCTGTGACAGGAGGTACCACAAACTACTCCTATTCATGGACTCCGGCTGGGGGAAGCTTGGCTACTGCAAACAATCTCGCCGCCGGTACTTACACCGTCACTGTCACAGATGCAAATAGCTGTAACGCTTCTGCTACGGTTAACATCACTCAGCCTTTGTCCCCTTCAATTTCTATAATAAGTCAACAGGACCCAACTAAATGCCAACTTGAAGATGGATATATAACCTTTAATTCACTAAATGTGGTCAACGGTACATACAATTTGACTTACAAAAAGAGTGGTGTAAATAAATCAATTCAAATTGATTTGAATCAAAACCAGTTCACTCTTTCAAATTTAGATTCTGGTACATATCAACACTTTGTTTTAAATACTGGTGTCTGTAATGTAATACTCAGTCAGAATGCTATTTTAAAAGAACCGGTTTTTGTTACATCTGCAAGTAGTACAAGTCCTTACGAGACAGGTGATGAAATTCAACTAATGGTCTCCAGCGGGGTAGAATTTAGCTGGAAAGGGCCGAATGGCTTCTACAGTAATCTTCAGACTCCAAAGATCAATACCGCAAAAGAAGAAAATTCTGGTATCTATGAAGTAATAGTAAAAGGAGCTAATAATTGCATTGACACTGTAAATACTTCTGTTGTAGTAAATTGTCTTCCATTAAATTTCACCTATTATCTTGTGTATGGAGGAATTTACCCAGAGTTAATCGCACCACTTTCTGAAAACCTCAGTTTGCAAAACAATGTAAGTAGACCTTTAAATATTATTGCTATACCAAATTGTAAAGTTAATGATTTTGAAAGTGTTAAATTACAATTGAGTGGCACTTCAAATCTTCAGTATTGGATTGACGACGAAGAAGTGTATACTTTATATGGTGATGGCAATAATGGAGTCACTGGCGGAGAATACCTGCAAAATAACTTCTATAGTTTTATTTCTACGGCTTATAACTCAAATAATGCTCAAGGCCCTATTAGTGTTGGACCAGATGTAATTCATTTCTCAATAATTGAAGGGACTAGAACTGTTAACCCACCATCGATGACAAAAAGAACACTTTGCAATGGTGAAAGTTTTACTATTACATCCTCAAATACCGGTAGCTTTGTTTCAGGTAATTTATTTAGAGTTTATTTGTCCGACAAGAATGGGTTATTTTTCAATCAAAGGTTAATTGGCTTTTCCAGAAGCTCTTCGTCAATTGATTGTCAAATACCTGCAGACGTACTTTCTGGAAATAACTACAAATTAAAAATCGTCTCTTCTGACCCTGTTGTAACTTCTAGTATCTCTACTTTTAGTTTACAAATTATTGGACCCGATTTAGTCTTAACTTCACCAAATGATGACGTTTCGGGCTTTACTTCGAGCAATAGGGCTGTAAGAACTATTCAGGCAACCAATAACATTTCAGACAATGCGAATGTAGAATATCATTCAGGCAAACATGTACAACTAAATCCAGGTTTCGCGGTTGAAAAAGGCTCTGTATTTTCAACATCCATTCAAAATCAATGCCCGGAATGATTCTAAATATTATTTTGACATATAATTATAAAGAAGTCCAGAAACATTTTGTTTCTGGACTTCTTTATAATCAGCTTATCCGAACAAAATCCTTCACAAACCTAAAGCCTTCATTTTTTCACTTTCGTATTCAGAACCTTCGGCCGGATATCTTAAAATTGACTCATACTTACCTGTTGATTTGGCTTCTGACCAAATCAGGCTTTCTCCGGCAGGAAGTGTAGCCTTCCCATTTATCAGACAGTGTTTAAATTAACAAATAAAGATTCATATCTCCTTTTTCCTCAGGAGCTAGCTCCTGAGGAAAGCGATTTTTGAATTGGTTTGGGGCCTTACCCCCAAGGGATTTATGTGGGTGGTTATGATTATAATCCATTCTCCACTTTTCTGACAGAATTCTTAACTGCTCAAGGTCTTCAAACCAATAGGCATCTAGAATATCCTCCCTGAAGAATCTGTTAAATCTTTCAATGAATCCATTCTG
>JANSYO010000392.1 GCA_024742395.1 Cytophagales bacterium | reverse complement strand
GTTTTGCCATAGACAACTACTTTCTCGCAGGCCAGATGTTGAAGATTAAAAAATAGAGTGCTATCTGACCACTGGTGGTATATCTTTCTCCTGCACAATGCAACACAAGTGCACATACAAATACATTCCTTCTTCCTTCTTTTAGAATTGTGAGACTGGATATCATTCATACCCCTCCCTCGTTGTCGGCAGGTTCCCATATGCTTGAAGTGTTGTGGATATGTTTAAAGATATCAACAACCCTCAGACAGTATGAACTCAGCTAGCAAACAAAACACGATCTCGAACAACTTAACAGGAGTCTTTGGATACGACAGCAATTGATCAATCAATTCCTTGACATGAGAAAGTTCAGACAGTCAAAAACAGGAACTCCAGTCAATCAAACTTCTAGGTGTTTTACAAGGGAGGAGTCCTGTCAATGGAATCTTTGATGTCGTTAGTACTCATAGTAACTCAAATCGCGTTCTGTTTGTGAAATTCGCTCCTGGTTACCAACCGATATCCCCACATCCAAGCGAACAAATAACATGAACAAATATAATATAATATAACATAATTATTAATAGATAATTCTTACAGATTAATTATGCAAAGAAATAGTGACCAGTTGTGAATCATTTGCACTTTCAGTTTGTTGCTATGCCATCAGAAGCTATCAAGAAAAGGCGGAGGAGACGAAAGAAGAAGCCTTCTGTTCAAGTTCCATTCTATGCAACTATTCCAGAGAAAGATCTTACACAAAGAAGCGCAGAAGACTTAGGAGAAAATGTGGAAGTAGAATATGTCGTTCCTACCGATGTTGCTGGCCTTGATAAACCAGAGTTCTCAGAATTCGCTGATATAATCAACCTACCACAGTTTAATCCATTTGAGGTGGAGGATGAAGAAGAAACTCAAACCATGGAACAAGACGAGGACGAGCAGGAGAAAGCAGAGGAAACAAAGAAACCATCCAAGAAAAGCAAAAAAAACAAAAGAGATAAGATCGAGGTACTCAAACTCCTCTCAGATCATCCAGAGATTGTAGAAGTTCATGATGTCAATTCTCCTTATCC
>JANSYO010000032.1 GCA_024742395.1 Cytophagales bacterium | reverse complement strand
TCTTTCTCTCGACTGCGTCAGAGATAAATCCACCCCTCCGAGGAGGGGAATCCTATTCAAAAACTCAAAATCCCCTCCCAGGAGGGGTGTCAGCCTGACATAGGCGGCTGACGGGGTGGGTAACACCGTGTTTCTACGCCTCCGCCGCCCCTTTTACTTTCTTTTTTCCACTTGCCAAAGTACAAGCTATATGGTTTATCTAGTTTCAGACTCCAACTAAACCCACCCCGTCTTTCTCTCGACTGCGTCAGAGATAAATCCACCCCTCCGAGGAGGGGAGTCGTATTCGACAATTAATAATTTCGCTTCTCTCGGAAGATCCTTTTCGATGATGTAAAATCACCTCCCGGGAGGGGTGGCAGCCTGACACAGGCGGCTGACGGGGTGGGTAACACGGTGTTTCTACGCCTCGGCCGCCCTTTCTAAATCTTCAATAACAAACTTCTTCATTTTCATCATGGCGGCCATCACTCGTTGAACTTTTGCTTTATCAGCGTCTCCGGCAAGTTCCATAAATCGTTTTGGCACAATCTGCCATGAAACACCAAACGGATCTTTTAACCAGCCACATTGGCCTTCTGAACCACCATTAGCAATCAACCCTTGCCAGAAGTAATCTGTTTCCTCCTGATCTTTGGTATTCACTACAAAGGATATACCTTCATTGAAATCAAAATCATGTTCCCTTGGACCATCCATCGCCATTAAAGGGAAATCAGCAATCTTAAAATGGGAAAACATAACATACCCTGCATTGTTGCCTTGCCCTTTTCCGTATTTAACCAAAGCATACTCTTCTGATGACTTAAATACAGATGAGTACAATTTCATTGCCTCTTCTGCCTTGCCATTCTTTTGATTCACAAAAAGCATTGATGGGGTAATCCTCTGATGGTCATTGCCTGGTTCTCGTAAGGTCAGTTGCCAGCAAACACCATGTTTATCCTGTATAAAAGCATACTTTGGGCTCCATGCATATTCATCTAAGGCCATCATCACCATGCCTTCTGCCTTTAGCTTCTTGTATTTTGTTTCTATTTCCTCTTCAGAATCACAAAGCACATAAAAAGAGATAGACGGGTTTGGTTTAAAAGCAGGGCCTCCATTCAGCCCAACCATAAAAAAACCATCTAACTCAAAAGAAACAGTCATGGCAGATTCATTGATAATAATAGAATTGTCAAAAACTGAGCAATAAAACTTGGCAGCTTGTGCCGCCTGATTATCAAACCAAATGAATGGATGTATTTTAGTAAAGTTATTCATAGTGTAATAGCTTTTTTCAAGGTTTTATTAAGTATTAAAAGGGAGTACTTTTCTCAATTGCGGGTTTCTGAGCCATATTCCGCCCCAGGCCAATATCCCCAGATATACTGGAAAAAGCTGATGACTAAACAGTGGAGCATCCAGTCTGAAATGCGTAGCAATAGCCCCTCCAAGGTAGCCAGTTAAGAGAACGGCCCCAAGGATCGAAGTCTTGGGAATAATGTAAAGAATGGTAACAAGAAGCAAAATGATACCCATCTTCACAATGTGATACACCTGATAGCCTAACTCATTAACCGTGGTCTCAATCACCATTTCTGGCTTCATAAACTTACCGACGATATCAAAGGCAAGAAAAAGTATGACCAGAACACTCATAATGCGGCCAGCCCATAAGCCGTTTTTCGAAATATTTTCCATAGTAAACAAGATCATTTTTTGAGTTAGCCTTTACAATCATTACGCTTTTTCAGAACAATTAAACATCCACTGCACACCAAACTTGTCGGTACAACTTCCGAAATAGTCGCCCCAGAACATGTCTTGTAGCTCCATTGTTACTTCTCCACCTGCAGACAGTTCATCAAAAAGTCTTTTGGTTTCAATGCGTGAATCGGGCATTAGATTAATATGCACATTATTGCCTTTATTGACTTTAAAACCCATGTACTCCGGTGCGTCTGTCCCCATTAACTTGAAGCCAGCAATCAGAGGTAATTCTACGTGCATGACTCCATTTTTTTGCTCTTCGGTAAGCTCAGGCATTCCTTCCTGAGGCGGCATATCTCCAAACCTGCCTATGGGTCCAACAAATTCAGTTTTGAACACTTCTTTATAAAAAAGAAAGGCCTCTTCTGTATTATCCTGAAAATTGAGATAAACACTTACACTCGCCATAGTTTTAATTGTTTTCTGTGTATGTTTTGAAATTATTTAAAATTGATTGCCAACCCTGCTTTTGCAGTTCTATGGAATTCTCGTTCTCTGCATCAAACATCGTCTTTATACTGGTCTTACCATCCGTTTCTTCAAACTCTGTGATAGCCACACGACCATCTTCCATGGTATAAGCAATCTTTTGATGCTCAATGATTTCATCATAGATTACTGCAAAGTCAAAACCAAAACTACCGTCCTTGGCTTCCATTCTAGCCACATATTTACCACCTACTTTGAAATCGTTTGTAGCCCATGGACAGCACCAATCATCACTGGCAAAATTCCACCCAACAATGTGTTTAGGATTTGTCCAGTATTCCCATACTTTATCTGCCGGAGCAATTATTTCTGCCGAAATATTAATTCTTTCTTGTTTCATTGTTTTTCAATTAGTTTTCAACAAATTTCATGTAAATAATTGAGAATCAGGAAGTGTAATTACGACCTACTTAGTGGTGGTTTGCGACTTGTTGTTTTTGTAAATTCGCCATACAATCTCTTAAACATATGAATATATCTGTCTTAGTACCTGAGCAAGCTGTAATTGAAGCGATCTCACCTCCCTATCGCCTTTTTATTTCAGCCAACGACTTTCTTAGAGCCATGGGGCGAGAGCCTATTTTTACTGTAGAATTTGTGGGTTTACAAAAATCTGTGACGGCACAAGATGGCGAATACGAAATTAAAGTGCATCGTCAATTTTCAGAGCAAAAGGCTACTGACTTAGTTATTATTCCGGCTTTGTACGGAGACATACAGAAAGCTATCGAAAAAAATGAAGCAGCGGTAGATTGGCTAAAATCAATGTATAGGAGCGGTACTGAAATTGCTTCTTTGTGTATTGGAGCTTTTTTACTTGCAGAAACCGGCTTGGCAAATGGCAAAAAATGCTCTACTCATTGGGCGTATGCCGACCTTTTCAGACAACGCTATCCACAGATAGAGCTGTTAGATGGTGTAATTATCTCTGATGAAGATGGTGTTTACAGTAGTGGCGGAGCCAATTCCCTATGGAATTTACTCCTTTACCTTCTGGAAAAGTATACCGATAGGGATGTCGCCATTATGGCTGCGAAGTTTTTTGCGATAGATATAGATCGTTTTGATCAAAGTATGTTTACCATTTTTAATGGTCAAAAAAATCACAATGATTCAGAGATACTCAAAGCCCAGGAACTAATAGAGAGCAAGTTTAATGAGAAAATAACGGTCAATGAATTAGCTGAATACATCGCCGTAAACAGACGGACTTTTGAACGGCGTTTTAAAAACGCCACCAATAATACTGTAGTAGAATACCTTCAACGCGTACGTGTAGAGGCCGCTAAAAGGTTTTTTGAAGCCAGCAGAAAGAATGTGAATGAGGTTATGTATGAATTAGGTTACTCAGACACTAAAGCCTTCAGAGAAGTCTTTAAGAAAGTGGCCGGCATCACTCCTTTAGAGTATAGGAATAAGTATGCTAAGGTGGGGTAGTCTCGGTTTCGCTCGACTTGACGGCCTCCACTAAACTTGTCACATATGATTTGTCAAACCGTCGTCAACAATTGTTACACTGAGCCGAATACACTTTCTATTCGGCTCATATTTTTAGTCTTTTTGAGCCGAATAAATTAACTATTCGGCTCAATTTTTAACTATATTTGAGCCGAATAAGAATAATAATTGGCTCAGATTTATGTATAACTGGCAACAAAAAGATTGGCCAAACTTCACTTTCAATCCACAAATTGTTGCGGATGCAGACTTTGAATGGCTCAGTCTTACAGGAAAAAGCAGTGGGGTATTGGAAATTATCCCTGTAAATCAAAGGGAGGAATCTGAACTAAATATTCTTATAAAAGAGGCACTAAAAAATGCAGAGATTGAAGGCGAATTTATCAGCCGAGCAGACCTCGTTTCTTCTATTAAGAGAAAGCTTGGTAAAAATTCACAAGCAAGGGTCATTCGAGACAAACGGTCTTTGGGAATGGGTGAACTCATTGTTCAGGCCAGAAAACATTATAAAAAAGACTTAACCGAAAAAATGCTTTTTGACTGGCACAAACTACTTATGAAAGGCAGCTTTGGAATAAATGCTGGTCAATGGCGGCAGCACTCTGAACCCATGCAAGTAATATCCGGCACCATAGGTAAAGAAAAAATACATTTTGAGGCTCCGCCATCCTTGCGTATTCCCGAAGAAATGAAACTTTTCACCAATTGGTTTAACAAGTCAATTATAGAAATAAAGAGCCCTATTACACGCTCAGCTTTGGTTCATTTGTATTTTGAAAGTATTCACCCTTTTGAAGACGGGAATGGCCGTATCGGCCGTATTTTAGCCGAGAAAGCTCTGTCACAATCTTTGGGTCAACCTGTGCTAATGAGTATATCAGCTGCAATTGAATCCAGAAAAAAAGAGTATTATGCTGCCCTGAAAAAAGCCCAAAAAGGCAATCCTGTAAATGATTGGATAGTATTCTGGGGGCATATTGTACTTGAAGCTCAAAAGGACTTTCTTAATGATTTGCATTTGTCTATTCAGAAAACAAAGTTCTTTGACAAACACAAACCAGTACTAAACAACCGGCAGTTAAAAGTCATTTCTAAAATGCTTGAAGTAGATGGTGAGTTCAAAGGCGGCATGAATGCCAGAAAATATCAAAGCATCACCAAAACCTCTAAAGCAACAGCAACACGAGATCTGCAAGATTTATCTGAAAAAGGGATTTTTCAAAGTGCCGGAGGCGGAAGAAGTACAAGTTATCGGCTTCTTCTGTAATCCATTACTTCACCCTATACCCTTTCACTGTATCCATGTTCCTCGCCACCAGAAGTTGTCCGTTCACCAAGGCAATAGAACGCACTTCGCCATTGATATGCAGGCCGCTTTTGTATTGTGGTAGGTAACTAAAATTCCCTTTTCCGTCATTGATAAATACTTGTCCATGATTAGCGGATATATTTCCAAGTCTAACTCGGGTGTGCGTATTATTACCACCAACAATGAGATCCTTATCACCGTCATTATCAATATCTAAAGCCAACATGGCATAGACTGGCGAACTTTGTATTTGAACAGGCAGCGACTGTTTTATAAGCTTTCCGTTTACGTTCTTAAAGAAAACTGTCTCTAAGTTTGTGGCCTTCAATACAGAAGGCTCGGCTTCCGGAAAGTTTTTCAAAAGCTCCTCAGTAGTGACATTTGAATAAGACTCATACGTATTGTATACCTTCCTAAGCGGAAAGAGTTGATCCAGCATTTCATCACGGCTATAAAAAGGATGACTCTTGCCTTGAATATAACAACTGAGGATTGGATCAAGTCTACCGTTGCCGTCATAATCTGCAGTATAAAGCTCTAAAGGTTCACGTTCTGTAGCACATAGCTGGGAATTAAGGCCCAAATTGCCTGCTATTAAGTCCAAGTCTCCATCTCCATCAAAATCTTCTGCTAATAAACTTTGCCATAGACCTGTGCCAGACTCCATCACCTTATCATCCTTTACAAAGTTTCCACCCGTATTTTTATACACCTGCAGTGTTGTCCATTCGCCAGCTATCACCAGATCCTTAAGGCCATCTCCATTAAAGTCCAGAGCCACTACATCTTTTATCAAGCCGGCATTTTCAAAAGAAGCATTCTCTACATAAGTAAAAACTCCCTTGTCATTGGTATAGAATCTCGACGGATTGGCCAGTGGGTAAGTACCCGGCTGAACAAATCCACCAACAAACATGTCTAAATCACCGTCGTTATCTGCATCAAATACTTCCACAGAACTATCAGAGAATAAATGAGCCGGAAAAGCCTCGTCCGTTTTAGTAAAATTCCCTTTACCATCATTCAGGTAAAGTCGGTTTTGTAATAAAAGATCATTTGGAAGGTATTCATAACCACCACCTACTACATAAAGATCTTGATCACCATCATTATCTACATCAAAGAAAACCGCATCAGTATCAGTACATAACTCCCATTGCTTTAACAATTTCTCGTTAGTAGAAACAAAACGACCGTTTGCTAAACCTTTCATTAACCTACCCGGCGAACCTTTACCTCCTCCCAGATAGAAATCTTCTATTCCATCTCCGTCAATATCACCTTTAACTAAACATGGCCCTTGATAAGAGTACATCCAACTTAACAAGATCTGCCTGTTAAAGTCATTCAAAGGCAGCTGTTCATGTTTCAGCATTTGAAAATCAAGTTCTTTAAACAGGGGTTCTTCTGTTTTAAATTGATAAGAACCCGCACCGTTTATATTTATCTCATGATACTGATTCACAGACGGATTTTCTATGGTTTGAAACTTTCCGTTAGGGTAAATAATTGTTATACTCTCCGGACTATCATTGGTCCCCAGACCAAAATGTACAGGCCCTTCATAACTACTCTGAAACCCATGATTTGGTGTTATTTCACGGTATTGACTTTGACCATTAACCTCAAGGATAATTTTGCTATTGGCTGTTTCAGAAGCTTTTCCATTAAGCTTTATACCAATAAAATGTCCGCTTTGAGTCTCTCCATCATTAGACTTATTCTCATAAATACCCGCTACGTCATTTAGGTTATTGGTGATGATTTCCAAATCACCGTCATTGTCAAGATCAGCGTAAATTGCACCATTACTAATGTTTTTTTCTTCGAAGCCCCAGGCCTTTTGAGCATTTTCAAAAGTCAAACCATCCTTATTACGAAAAGCATAATTCGTTACTTTAGTAGAAGGCATTTGATTGATAATTTCAAGGACATTATCCTTGCCTTCAGACCTCTGCTCTGAGTAAAATTTCACAAAATCATTGTTCGTATAATCTCTTAGGTAGCCATTGGTAATAAACAAGTCCTTAAAACCATCGTTATCAAAATCTGCTAATAAAGGAGACCAGCTCCAGTCTGTATTACTAAAACCAGCCAACTGACCCATTTCTGAGAACTTACCATTTCCTTCATTCACATGAAACATGTTTCTCATCACTTCGGGATGAAACCCATTTTGTAGCATGTTTAAATAGCCTTCATAATTATCTGGCCCAAACAGGAGTTTTTGCCGTTTGTTGTCTTCAGGCAGCATGTCAGCTGTAAAAATGTCTGGAAGTGCATCATTGTTTACATCGGCTACATCATTCCCCATGCTGAAATAACTGGTATGATCTACCCGCTCGGCAATTTGATCTGAGAAGGTACCGTCCTTATTATTAATGTATAAATAATCGCCTTCCAGGTAATCATTAGAAACGTAAATATCTGGCCAGTTATCCTGGTTTAAATCAGTGATGTTTATACCCAATCCAAACCCAATAGGATTACCCTTTATCCCGGCTTCCTTGCTCACGTCTATAAACATGCCATCATCATTTCGAAGAAGTTTATCCCCGGCGAATTCATCCCGCATAAAATGTATAGCCTCTACATCAAACTTCTTGAAATCTTTGACATTATGGTTCATTATATAGGCATCTAAATCACCATCTTTATCATAGTCAAAAAAGGTAGTTTGAGTAGTAAAACCATCATCATCAAGACCATATTCTGCAGCAGATTCTTTGAAAACAAAATCTCCCTGATTCAGATACAATTTATTCTTTCTCAATCCCGGGTTTTCAATATTTCCTGACACAGAAACGTAAATATCTGTAAGCCCATCTTCATTGATATCTACAACCGTTACACCCGTTTTCCATTCCTTGTTCCAAATTATTCCGGAGTTCGGCGTTTTATCTTCAAACTTTAAATCACCCAGGTTTTTATAGACTTTATCTGGACCTTGATTTGCCGTAAAATATAAATCTATTAGACCGTCATTATTAAAATCTGCAGCTGCTACTCCACCTCCATTGTAGAAATACTCGTAAGTCAATACATTTAAATCATCAGTTTCGACAATAGAATTTTGGAAATCAATCCCTGTATTTTTTGCACTTAACTTTTCAAACAGTGTTTCATCACCAGAAGAATTACAGGCATAGAATATAACAGACAGTAAGCAGATTAGCGAATTTCTCATTGAGCTATTTTATGACGAAAAGAATTAGCCTCTAAATTATAGTTTTAAGCCGTTTTAAACCATCGAATAGAGATATAATCGATAAATTTCATGTGCATTCGGTAACCTATTCAATCTATCCCTAATTTTGGTTTTCTTTTAATTTTCATGATGACTTACAGAATCCTTATTGCTCTTTTCTCAAGTCTGTTCATACTGGCAGGCTGTTCCTCAAAAAAAACTGAATTAGCATGGAAAAAAAGCCTTGCAAGAATTGGGTCACAATCTTCTCCTAAGGCTACAGATTTAAACAAAGACGGAGTACTCGACATCGTTCTTGGGGCAGGAGAAAACGAGTACATGAGAACAGCAAGAGGTATTATTGCCCTGGACGGTAAAACAGGAGAACTATTATGGTCACATCCGGCCATAGATCAGGTTTATGGCTCAGCTACCTTTCTTGACATCAATAAAGACGGCATCAATGATATTTTTATCGGTGGCAGATCCAATCAATTCTATGCCATTAACGGTTCTGACGGCAAAACAATATGGAATTGGGAGTTCAATTATGAGGATGACCCCATTCTAAAATATGCCCGCTATAATTTTCATAATTCTGTATTATTACCCGATCAGGATGAAGATGGTCTACAGGATTTACTGGTACAATGTGGTGGGAACTCAAAAGCCGAACCTAATTCTAGTCTTGACAGATTTCCAGGGGTATTGATGATTCTTAGTAGCAGTACCGGAAAAGTTATAGCCGCTGATACCATGCCCGATGGCAAAGAAAGCTATATGCCACCAATTTATTTTAAACAGCCTGACGGCAAAGAAAAGATTGTTTTCGGCACCGGTGGTGAAACCATTAGCGGCAATTTGTATCTGGCAGACCTTCAGGACCTAAAAAATACCAAGCTTTCAAACAGCCAAATAATTGCCAGCGAAACAGATCATGGTTTTATAGCCCCAACCGTGGCGGTAGATATAAACGCGGACGGTTTCCAAGACCTTGTAGCTATTTCTCACGGAAGTAGTATTTTCGCTATCAGCGGTAAAGACCAAACTATTTTATGGCAACAAAAAGTGGAAAATACGGAGTCAAGCAATGGATTTTCGATAGGTAACTTTACTGGAGATGAAACACCGGATTTCTTCACCTTTGTAAGTAAAGGGGTATGGCCGCAAAGCAAAGGCTCCGTTCAAATTATGTTAGACGGCAAAACAGGTGAAATAGCTTATTCTAATTCCCTTGGCTGTACTGGGTTCTCCTCACCTTCTATCTATGATCTCACCCATGATGGTATAGATGAAGCTATTTTGAGTATCAATGAATACGACTGTGACAGAGGCTTTACTTCTGAAGATGAGCTTGAAGTCACAAACCGACTAATAGCCATTGATTTCTCCAATAAGAGTATTCAAACCATTGATCAGCAAGCTCGATTTAAGAATATTTTCTCTACACCTTACCTTGGTGATATGGATGGGGACAACTATCTGGATATCGTCTATTGTCAATATTTTAGCCCCACCGCTAACTTATTGGCTTTTTTCGGGATGGAAGTAAAAAGAATCAGCACAGGCATTAAAGTCAAAGATCCTGTAAAGTGGGGAGCCTACATGGGCTCTGATGGAAATGGCGTTTGGAAATAATCAAACATAAGAGATATTCATTTAATCAGGACAAGTAAAAATCTCGGCCAAGAAAACGCCGCCCGAAGTTTCAAAACCGGGAATAAAAGATACACTCTTACTGCTCGTGTAATTTCCGCCTTCAAGTATTTGTTCCTTAAGTATCATGTTTTCAAACACATGGTAATCACAATCGATACAGCTGTTTTCAATTACTTCCAGACTATCGGGACAAGTCTCATAATGTATTTCGGTAGGGATTGAGAACTTCCCAAAAGCTCTTACTCTTATCTCATAATGAAGTATATTATTACGTTTTATTTGAATAGGAAAATCTGAAAATAAGTCACTATTCCCTGGGAGTAAGAACGTATTTACAAGTTCATTGTTAATGTATTTCTTTATTTCTATACTCTCTGCATCCTCTGCCTGATCCCATTGAATTGTAAACGTTATGCCTTTTAATTTGTGCTTCAAATTAGTTAATCGAGGTACAGAGAACTCTTCAATTGGATACTGGAAAAAACTTGCAATAGAAATTCCAGATTGATTTAATACTAATGGACCTTGATATCCATTATAGGCAATTAAGGAATTTATGTACGAGGGCAAAAAACTTATTCTTTGGGCAGTTGTGGATCCTGCTAGTTTCAAATTAATCCTATTTCCAACCGCCGTAACATCTGTTATTCTAACACCATCTCCCAAAATAAACGCGTCTTGAATTCTTCTGTTTAGCCTTATGGGCTCTAATTGCAGAATTTGCTCGTCATCAAAAACCAATGTAAGACTGTCCTTCTCGGCATTTGCAAAAAATGCTTCACTAATCATCGGGGTTTTGGCATCGCCTTCAGCATTTAAATAAATCTGACTATTTATTAGTTTGGCAATTCGAATAGCAATTTCATATTGTCCAAAATAATCAAAATGAAGACCATCAAAATTGGCTCTCAAATCATGAGTGGAAATCAAGTCTACCTTATCATTTTCGAAGGCCACCCTTCTTTGAGCCTCCCTAACAATTGCCCCCGAGAAGTTATCAAAAACCTCAATAGAAAGAACTTGATTCTGAGTACTATAAATTCTTTGCAGTTCAGGAAAGTCCTGCTCAAATTGAGCCATCAAATTCTCAAGCTTTGCTTGGTAGGCGTTCGCAGCAACGGAATAACCTGAACTACCCTCGGTTTCACCTTGTCTCCAGATAATACTTCTAATCTTATTCTTAAAGTTGGCAAACGTGGCAATTTTAATGATTTTCCCGTATTGAGTAGAAACATCTGTCGGATCAGCCGCATTTCTATTACTAAGAAAGTCAATTGAAGCCCCCCCCACAGATAAATTGACAATCTGAACCGGCATGCCCGTTTTTTCTAAGAGCGTCCTGCCCATGAGTAAGCCAAAAACCCCTAGATTCCCTGTATTTTCTGAGGCCTTTTGCCAAATCAACTCATTACCGCTTAAGCTAACGGTGCGTAAAAAATCAGAGGCTCCGATGGTATCATGAGGATATCCAAAGGCATTAGATTGGCCATAAATAAGGTACGAATCTCCACAAACTATTCCAGTTGAGGTGGCAATAATCTCTGAATGGCCAAAAGTATCTGAAGCCCTAAGACTAAAGGTATATTCCTCTAACCATGGCTGTAAATAAACTTCAAACCCAAAGGGTGCCTCATTATTTATTAGTGAGTTTGAAGCATAGAATATCTCAGTACCTGAATGAACGATCAGATCAATTTTTGTAAAATTTCCTTTTGCAATTCCCGAAACCTTGACTAATCCTAAACCAGTCTCATCCATTGTTATAAACTCCTTATCAACAGGAAACGAGTCTAATTGAAAAGAATTAGCTTTTACGGAATATATCTTGAAACAAACAAATAATAGGATTTCAAAAAGAACTACAGATTTCATTACAGTGTAGAAATAATCATCTAAATACGCCGTCGTAATTGCTTCCCATATAACTTCCCCATTTTAAGTTTTTTGGGATTGGGATAGTAGTTTTCAGGCAATTCACCCGAAGGCCATCAAAAGTATAAGTTTGTTTGGCATTAGTGCCATGACAATAAATAATATCAAGTAAACCATCATCATTTAAATCACCCAGCCAAGGGGTAGAGGATACATTGTGCCCCGGTAATCCTTCTGTTATAGCCTGAGATTGTTTTTGAGTAAACTCAATAGCATATAGTGTGGTATAGAGTGTTTTTCTAAAAAGTGTATCCATCAGCTGGTAATCAACACTTAAGACCACCTCATCAATTCCGTCTCCGGTAATATCGACGGCCAAAGGACTGCTAGTTTGGTAATAGCCCAATGAATCCGAGTATTCTATCTCACCCGTTTGGCCATTGAGCATCGCTTGTTTGGTGAATGATAATTCTGGCCAGACACCCTGAGCAAATGAAACAAAAAAGTCTGGAATACGGTCTCCGTTGAATTGACCTACAGCCATGGAGCTATATGCCTCTACTTCTTTCATTTTTGTTTCCCAGATAGGCTCAAAAGTTTGACCATCAAAAGTGAAAATTCTTCCATTTACGCTATTGGCCGCTATATCAGGCTGTCCATCTTCATTTACATCTACCCAAACCGGTGGGGAGATAAAACCCTTCCCCTGGCCTTTGGCCAATAGCTTAGCCTTTGAAAGATTTCCTTTCAAAATCATTTCTATGGTTCCCACAAAGAGATTCCCATCAATAGTTTCTCCTCCCGTTCCAAAAATAATCTTTGATTTCTCCGGCTCTTTTTCGTTCATAAGTACACTTACCGACATGTAAATCTCCTTGTCGTCTGGCATGGGTGCTCCATAGAGTAGTTTTCCGGAAGCAGATGATATAATGACGATTCTGCCTGAGGCCCTTTTAGGATCAAAGGGTTCTACCCAAATATCTCCACCGTTGGATATGAGCAAATCCTTTAAACCATCCTTGTCTACATCGTAAATAACTTGTGGGTTGTAAAAGTTAAACCACCGCTTGATATGATTTGGCAAATACTGTAAGGTGTCAAACTTCCATATCACCTCTCCGGTTTTACCTGAGATTGCCTTGAGTTCTGAAGACCTGCCACTTAAAAAAATATCTTCTACTCCATCCTCATTGATATCCATTAAGGCCGCTGAGCCAAATATTTGATCACTGGCAGCAATATGCCATAGAAGTGTTCCATCCATGCCATCTAAGGCAAACATGGCGGTATCGCAAGCCTCAAACTCTAACCTGCCACCGCCCAGAATAATATCTTTGACACCATCCTGATTGAGATCTGCCACCCGAGGTGAAGAGAAAGTACCTATGGTGGGCAGCTCTACAGTCCATGACTCCTGGCTCAAAAGAATACCAGGTAAAAGAAGTAATACAAGTACCCTTAACATTCTATTCCAGTTCCAGCCAGGCTAATCCCGGCCAGTTATCGACTTTAACATAAGGCTGAGCTATTCCCGGATTACTCCTGCCGTTTCTGATTTCAATTCCCAATTCCGATTTTAATTCCTGAAATCGAAGCGTATCCTGCTTCGCCAGGTTCTTTGTTTCAGCTATGTCATCTTTCAGATTATAAAGCTGAAATTCTGGCGTTCCTTCTGGTTCCTGGCCTGGTTTTGGAAAGCTCCACCCACCTGAACCCGGAGCCATAATCAGTTTCCAGTCTCCTTTTCTGTAAGCAAAATTACCATTTACTGAGTGATGGATCGTTGACTCCCTTTTGAATTCGCCCTCCTTGGTTAACAAAGGCATTAAACTAAAGCTGTCTTCTGCTGCATTGTCAGGAAGTTTAATTTTCAGTAAATCTGCCATGGTAGCCATAAAATCAGTCAAACAATTGGTTTCACTAATTACTCCACCTTCCTCAAAATGATCAGCCCATTTCATAATCAATGGTATCCTGTGCCCTCCTTCGTAAATATCAGCCTTATATCCCCGATAGTTCAAGCTCGAAAAGTGCCCTTGAGCTTCCATTCCTTCAGTATCTGCATAGGGAGCACATCCATTATCAGATGTAAAAATGATGAGGGTATTCTCATCCAAACCCTGAGCTTTTAATTCAGCTAAAAGATCCCCTACAAGCTTATCCACCATCAGCACAAAATCACCATACTCGCTTAGTTTTGAACCTCCTCTACTTTCTGTGTCAGGCAGTATAGGTGTGTGAGGAGCAGAAAGAGGCAAATAAAGAAAGAAAGGCTTTTCTAGCTTTTGTGCTATGAAGTTTTTGGCCTTTTCAAAAAATGTAGGTAAAACCTCTGTATGCTCAAAATCCTCACCCGTAGGCCCCAGTCTCCACCATCCATAATCAGATTTATCTTCGGTAAGCCTGTTTGGCTGGCCGGTCACATGACCATTTTCCACATACACATAGGGTGGTATATCTAATGAAGCCGGAATGCCGAAGAAATAATCAAAACCATTAGAATTAGGTGAATTAACAAGGGGCTTGTCAAAATCTACCGGCCATTTCCCAGTGCTGTCTGCCCAATTCATTCCTAAATGCCATTTCCCGATACAAGCTGTTTCATAACCATTGTCCTGGAGCATTTGTGCTACTGTTAATCGTCCTTCTTCAATGATGGGCTTATCATAGCTCCAGGTTACTCCTTTCTTCAGACTGCCTCTCCAACTATATCTTCCTGTCAAAATTCCATAACGAGTAGGGGTACATACAGCCGAACCCGAATGTGCATCAGTAAACCTCACGCCTTCTGCCGCCAACTGATCAATATGTTGAGTTTTGATTTTTGAATCAGGGTTATATGCAGAAACATCTCCAATGCCCAGATCATCGGCGAGAATATAAATTACATTTGGCTGAGTGCTGCTTTTGCATGCAACGTTTGTAAAGATTAATAGGCTTAAAAACGCTAATTTCAATAGGGACCTTAATGAGTCTTTCATAAATTATTTGGTCAGATAGAAATCGTAGAATTACGAATAAATGAATCTTATCAAAAATACACAGTACCGCTCAGAAAGCCCTCGTTTTTACTTATTTTTGATTTTATTCGACCAATAAAACCTAGATAACCTTGTTCTTGAAAAAACTCTTGAGCTTTAGTCTTTTAGTCCTCTCTATTGCCTGCAATAAAACGGACTCAAAAAGCAGTAAAACACTTTTTAGATTATTGGATTCTGACCATACCGGAATCTCCTTTATAAATGAGGTAAAGGAAAGTAAAGACTTCAATATTCTTACTTATAGAAATTTCTATAATGGTGGTGGGGTAGCCGTAGGAGATATCAATAATGATGGCCTTCCAGACATCTATTTTACTTCAAATCAGCAATCGAATAAACTATACCTTAATGAGGGCAATCTAAAATTTAAAGACATCACGGAGTCCTCTGGTACTGCAGGTACAAAACCATGGAGCACAGGTGTAAGCATGGTAGATATAAATGCCGATGGTTTTCTGGATATCTATGTATGTAACTCTGGTGATGTGAAAGGCGGAGATAAAGAAAATGAACTATTCATCAATAATGGAGACGGCACTTTCACCGAAAAAGCCAGGGAATTCAATCTGCATAATGATGGCTACGGAACACATGCCGCCTTTTTTGATTATGATTTAGACGGTGACCTGGACTGCTATATTCTTAATAATAGTTTCAAAGAGCCCGGCAAAATAGAGCTGTACCGCAGCATGAGAGAAACTCCCAGCCAGATGGGCGGTGATAAACTTATGCGAAACGACGGAGACACATTTACTGATGTTACTCTGGCAGCAGGAATTTACAGCAGCGAAATTGGTTTCGGGCTGGGGGTAGCTACCGGAGACTTAAATGGAGATTTATTTCCAGACCTGTATATAAGTAATGATTTCTGGGAGAGAGACTACTTGTACCTGAATAATGGAGATGGTACTTTTAAAGAAGACCTGAATGGCCGAATTAACTACTGCTCGGTTTCGAGTATGGGTGCCGATATCAGCGATATTAATGGTGATGGAAACCCTGAAATTTTCACTACAGATATGCTTCCGGCTGATAATTATAGGATAAAGACTATGACTACTTTTGAACCTTACCACTTAGAGGATTTAAAGTACAGAGGAAATTATCACTACCAGATGATTCAGAATTGTTTGCAGTTAAATGATGGCACAGCTAATTTTCAGGAAGTAGGTTTACTGGCGGGGGTATCGGCTACAGACTGGAGCTGGGGTGCCCTGTTTTTTGATTTTCAGAATGACGGTGTCAAAGACCTTTTTGTTTCAAACGGAATCAATCGGGACATCATTTCCGGAGATTTCAGAGAGTTTCTTGGGGAGGCAGAAACGCAGGAGTTGGTAAAAAGCGGAGAGGCAGATAAAGACTTAACTGTATTAACCAAGCATATTCCCTCAAGCCCACAGACCAATTTTGCTTTCATTCAGAAAGATAATCTTCAGTTCGAAAATCAAGCAGAGCAATTGGGATTAGGCAAAAAATCTTTCAGTAATGGTTCAGTGTATGCAGATCTGGATAATGACGGTGATCTGGAGTTGGTCATTAACAATGTCAATATGCCGAGTTTTATTTATGAAAATCTGAGCAATGAATTAGCCGAAAACAACTACCTGAAAGTAACCCTAAGGGGCTCTGAGAAGAACCCTTTTGGTATTGGAAGCAAAGTCATCGTAGAAATAGAAGGTAAAAAGCTAGTACTTGAAAACTTCACCAATAGAGGGTTTGAAAGTAGTATTGAGCCCCAATTACTTTTTGGGCTTGGCAGTGCAGACAAGATTGAAAAGCTCACGGCAATTTGGCCAGACAAAAAATATGAAGAGATTTTTGATATAAAATCCAACCAACAAATAAGCCTTGAATATAAAAATGCACAAGGAGAATTCACTTTTCCTAAATCAATGAATAAAGCTTGGTTTAAGGAAACGACTTCGTACATTTTTAATGAACCCGCAAAGCACACAGAGAATCCTTATAATGACTTCAATACAGAAACACTTCTCAATCAAATGCTTTCAACTGAAGGCCCAAGATTAATTTCTGGCGATGCAAACAACGACGGCCTTGAAGACATTTTACTATTGGGAGCCAAAGATGATCCTGATAAACTTTTCCTGCAAAGAAAGGATGGTACATTTTCAAAGCAAAAAGGTTCAGTTTTTGAAAAGGATAAGAACTTTGAAAGTACTTGTGGATCATTCCTGGATTATGACATGGATGGTGATCTTGATTTATTAATTGGAGCAGGAGGCAATCAGGTAGATGTAGAGCAAATCAATTTTATAGTAAGGCTTTATATCAATGATGGCAAGGGTAATTTTAAAGTTGACCCCAATAATATCCCACCTTGTATTGGTAATTTCTCTACGCTTGAAGTAAGTGATTTTGATCAGGATGGAGACCCTGACTTTTTTCTGGGAGCCCGGGCGTTTCCAGGAAACTACGGTTTAGTTCCACAAAGCTATCTTTTTAGAAATGATAAAGGCACATGGAAAAATGTAACTCCACAAACTCTGGCCAATATTGGCATGGTGACGGATGCCGTATGGGAAGATCTAGACCAAGACGGAGATGCTGACCTTGTGGTGGTAGGTGACTGGATGAGCATTCGTACCTTTCTAAATAACAATGGGATTTTATCCGAAGGAGAATCAATTCCGAACAGCACTGGATGGTGGCAAAGAATTGTAGCCAGTGATCTTGACAATGATGGTGATGTAGACTTTATTCTTGGCAACTGGGGAAATAATAGCAAATTTCAGACATCTGCCGATCAGCCAATTACTATGAGAGTCAATGATTTTGACGGAAACGGGAAAAGTGAGTTCATCATTAATTGGAAAGCACCGGCAGAAACAGAACTTTATCCCTTCGCCACTAAAATGGAGATGACTTCTCAAATGCCTTCTTTAAAACAGAAGAATTTGAAGTTCGATAAGTTCGCCAGAATGAAAGCAGATGATTTTATTTTGCCTCAGAGTACAGAGAATACACTAGAGTATAAGGCTGAGAATTTAAGCTCGGGAATTCTTTGGAACAATGGAGGTTCGTTTAGTTTTCAAGCCCTTGGACTAGAAGCTCAGGTGGCTCCGGTTTTTGCCATTGTAGCCGAAGATTTTGATAAAGATGGTATCAAAGACATTTGGCTTGGAGGTAATTTTTATGGCCTTAAACCTCAATTAGGAAGACATGACGCCAGCCGTGGTGTCTTATTAAAAGGCGATATGGATAGAAAATATACCTATCTCTCCCCCTATGAAAGTGGTGTTATTGTGAATGGACAAGTGCGTGATGCATTATGGCTAAATAACAATTTAATTCTTAGCCGAAACAACGAAACTGTCAAAGTATTCTCACTGAATTAATCAGGTTTTACGAGCTTGGGCGTTAGCAACTCGGGCATAGACCATTGCGGATTATGGTCAGCAATAAGAATATCTGTAGCGTAGCCCATTTCTTTGGCTCTGACATATGAATTATAAAAATTATCATCCAGAGCCAATTTGCCCTTATCCACAGTTAAAATATATTTTCCGGGAATATCAAGCCTGCTTTCATTCTTTAATTCTATTTTCTCGGTTAGGGTAGCCAATGGGTGAGGTACGTCATGAGGTAAGGGCTGATCATCTTTTAACCATGCCGGTATTAGAAATCCATCTTTCTCCATTTGAAGTAAGCTTTCAGATCTACCTCCTGTCATATCGGCCAAAACGCTCTCACCATCTTTTGGTAAATGAGCATCAAGATATATTATTCTTTTTACTCTTTCAGGAACGGCATTGATTACCCCGGTCACCACCATACCACCGTAACTATGCCCCATTAAAACTATATTGGTAAGGTCTTCGAAAAGGATCATATTGACTACATCCTGAACATGAGTGCTCAAATTAACTTCTTTGCTAGCCAAATGTACCTTTTCACCTAGTCCTGTCAATGTAGGACGATAGACAATATTACCTTGCTCAGTTAACTGATTAGCCACCTCTTTCCAGGCCCAGCCTCCTCCCCATGCTCCATGCACTAACACATAGGTATCCTGAGCTATAGAATTTAAAGAAACCAGAAAAAATAATAAAATGTACTTCATAGGTGTAAGGTTTATAGTCAAATTTAAAAAAAATGAGGCAAAAAAAGAGGGGGTCATCTGACCCCCTCTTTGAGAAATATAAGAATCTATAGATTATTGACCACCGTCCCACCATACACGAGTGGTATACTCGTTAGGAAGGGTAGCACCCGCCTGGAAGTTATCTTGATTGTTAGATAACTCACCATTAGGTATTCTTAATTTACGAGGAATAGTACCACCGGTAATATTTCCCTGATAGTTAACAGGAGTTAAAGCCGGGAAGCCCGTTCTTCTCCAGTCAGACCATGCATCCCACCAGTTAAGAAACTTACTGGCCCACATTTGCTCACCAATAGATTCTAATCCGTTATATGGGTTTGCGGCCACGTAGGCATCTGCCTGAGCATCAGTAACTACAAATGATTCGTCATAGTGAGCCCACTGCTGCAATGCAGCTTTCACACCCTTATTGTAGTGTCCTGCTGCATCAGAAGCTCCGCCAATACCTCTTTCGGCTGCTTCAGCTAATAAGAACTCTACTTCTGAGTAATTCATGAAAACGTAATCTTCATCATCATCAAGCATTTTAGGATTAATGATTGAGAATTCTTCCATAGGGTTAGCACCTGCTTTTCCAAGAAAATCCTGAAGTGTACCAGCATCTAAACCATTAGGAAGTCCTTTCTGATTAGCAGGATCCATATCCTCTCCACCTACTCCACCACTGAAAATCATCAGACGTGGATCATTCTTTTCTTTAAGCCAATCTACCAACGTAGCACTTAGCGGAGAAGGCTGACCACCATCACCTACAGTAAAAGCTCTGGAGATACCATTCTGGTTAGTCCACTCACTTGGGCCTAAGTCAGTTTGAATCATTGCACGGTCGCCTACCTCAGTCATTACACCACCTGCAATTGCTTCAGCCACATATTTATTTGCAGAAGCTGCATCCACATTAGAAATTCTCATTGCCATTCTTAGCAAAAGAGAGTTTCCAAACTTCTTCCATTTCGCAATATCACCTCCATAAAAAAGGTCAGCATTCGCAAAACCATCACCAGAGTTAGCAGGTCCCATAGCTTTTGTAGCCTCAGAAACTTCTTTTAATAAATCCATATAAATGGTTTGCTGAGAATCATACTTAGGAAAGAATATCCCTTCAGTATTACCCTTTAAAGCCTCTGTATAAGGGATATTTCCGTAATAGTCAGTAAGCCTCATAAAGTTATAAGCTCTAAGGATTCTTGCAGCCTGACGAGTATTCTCTCTCTGTCCGGCCTGAAATCCATCCGGACCTGTTTGTACAATAATCTCCTGTAATTCCTGAAGAACACCATTGTATAGAAAATCCCAAGGAGCAGCATTCGTTTCACCATTGTCAGTATACTTGTCTCCCGGAGCAATCCCACCACCAGCGTTGGCTATCTGCTGAATAGCATGGCCAAACATTCCGATATTGGTTCTCCAGTCAATGTAACGGTTGTCACCACGGTTACCACCAGAAGCGGTACCTAATTGTGCAGACGTGAGTAAGAAATTCATATCTATCTCATTCAATGCCTGCGGATTGATATTTAGCTCTTCTAATTTCTGCTGATCACACCCAGTGTTAATCAAAAGCAGCGAGAAGAAACCTATTATTATTTTTTTCATCATTGTTGCTATTTTTTATGATTAATACGTCAAGTTTAAGCTAAAGCCATACGTTCTGGTAGCAGGTAGAGCAAAATACTCAAGCCCCTGAGCACCACCATTAAATGAGTACGTAGACTCAGGATCGATGTTTGGAATATCCTTATATAGTACAGCAAGGTTTCTTCCCACAAACGACACACCAATAGCCTGGAACGGAGTTTTGTCAATAATCTTACGAGGAAGATTATAACCAAACGTTAATTGACGTAACTTAACGAAATCAGCACTGTATAGATACTGAGCTGCATCTCTACCCCCCAGATTACTCCAGTAAGCTTGAGCTTGTCTTGGAGTTAAGGTCATATTCATTGGCTCACCATCTTCGTTAACACCAGATACAGTCAATGCTTCCTGCCCGTCTCTTCCTATTAAAGAGTTTTGAGAGAATCCCCATTGATCAAGTGATTGATTGGTTCCAGAGTGAATATCTCCACCTATTTTGGTATCAATCAAGAAATTCAGATTAAAGCCTTTATAGGTAAAGCTGTTATTAATACCACCAGAGAAAGGTGCAACAGACTGCCCTATAGCTTCGTACACATCATTTCTAACCGGTATTCCTTCACTAGTGTAAACCGGCTGACCATTGATCATTTTTTGGGTTACTCCTGTGATAGTACCATACGGCTGCCCTACAATATGCTTAATGAAGGTGGTTCTGGTTCTTGACTCTTCAAACGTTAATTCGGTAGACCCTTCGATAAGGCTAACTACTTCGTTTTTGTTATAAGCAAAGTTCAAAGACACATCCCAGCTAAAGTCAGTCTTTCTGATAGGGTTTGCAGTTAACAAGAATTCAAAACCTTTGTTCGTCAATTTACCTACGTTAACTGTAGTGTTATTGAAACCAGAGGCTGCAGAAATGCTGGCATTCAGAATATCGTCAGTAGTTGCCTGATCATAATAACCAAGATCAAGTCCTAAACGACCTCCATAGAATCTCAAATCCAATCCGAATTCTAGTTCAGTAGAAAGAGCAGGATTAATCAATGAGTTAGCTATGGTTCCTCTATTGGCAAAACTCGCCATATTTCTTCCTAAATGAGGATTTCCATTCAAGCCATAAGGTTGAGTAGTTTGGTATGGTCCTAATTGACCTGTCAGACCTACCTGTGCCCATGAAGCTCTTACTTTACCAAAACTTAACCAGTTTGGCATTGCATCTACAAAAGCATCAGAGAAAACAAAGCTACCACCTACTGATGGGTAAAGTATATCCTTTCCACCTAAGATTGAGAATTTATCTTGTCTGGCTGTTGCCGTCAAGAATAAGTAATTATCGTATCCTACTTCAGCAGAACCAAATATTGAATTAATACCAGACTCACTAAATCCATAACCAAAGTTTCTGTTATTCGCTGAGTTTAAGGCATGGAAGAATGGTACAGAGAAACCGTTACCGGTAGCATTAATTTGCTCGTACTTGCTATACTGCTTATTACCACCTACAAAAGCGTTAACTGAAACTTTTCCAAACACCTCATCATATCCTAACATAAAATCCATGTTAGTTTCCTGTCTGTTTTGGAAATACTCATTAATTGAACCTCCCTGCTGGTAACCAGTACCTTGAGGCGTTAAACTCTCTCCTTTAGTATAGTAGAAATCTGTACTTAAACGACCTGTCACGTATAAGAAATCAGTAAAATCATATCTCAATTGACCTGAAGCCGTTACTCTGTCTCTAACAGTAGTGTTGTTAAACTGATAGGCAGACCAGTAGGCATTAGAACCCCAGAAGTTAGCATAATCAGAAAGTAATTCATCTCCAACTTCTCTGTTTCCGTTAGCTAAAATGGCAGGATCAATACCAGCCGGTATAGCACCAGGTTTGTTAGGATCACCTTTGGTATCCTCTATATTAATGTTGGCCGGCAATCTCCAAACCGCTTCATTCGGGTTACCTGGCGAATCAGATACTCTTGGTCTGTTTTTCGCTTTTTCTTTAGAGTATAAAATCTTTCCGGTTACAGTAAGATTCTTTCCAAACTTAGAGTTTGTAGAAAAGGCAATGTTCGTTCTGTCAAATCCTGCGTTTGGGACAATACTGGTAGACCTCAGGTCTGCAAAAGACAATCTGAAGTTTTGATCGCCATTACCACCTGCCAGTGCTACACTGTTTGTCAATGCGTTACCGGTATTATAAAAACGATCAAAGTTATTTCCTGCATAGCTGTAAGGCCTGCTTTCACCTAGAACGTTTGGCACAGAACGACCATCCATTTTAGGTCCCCAGCCCTGAAGGCCCCAGTTACTAGCTTCCTGAATATTTGAAGGTGCTGTGGCAGTCTCATTCACATAAGCTCCCTGCCCGTAAAGAGTCTGCATTTCAGACTGATCATTAACGGCCTCAGCCACATAGTTTAGTCCATATTGCACGCCAATACCTTTTCTTTTAGTTCCTTTCTTTGTAGTAATGTTAATCACACCACTACCGCCTCGTGAACCATAAAGGGCAGCAGCATTTGCACCTTTTAATACAGTAATAGACTCAATGTCATCAGGGTTTAAACTGGAAAGACCATCACCACCATCAGAACCACCCCAGAGACCAGCGGTACCATTTTGGCTGTTATCCATAGGTACACCATCAATAACATAAAGAGGCTGGTTAGCACCACCCAATGTTTTATTACCTCTGATAATAATTCTGGAAGATCCTGCAGGACCTGTTGCAGGAGCAGATACGTTCACACCTGCAATTCTACCAGACAAAGCATTACCAAGGTTATTTTCACGTGCTTTAGTGAAGTTAGAACCATCTACTTCTGTCACTGAGTACTGAAGTGCACGCTTGTCTCTGGCCACACCCAAAGCTGTAACCACCACTTCGCCTAATGCATTTGCATCAGCATCAAGTGTTACGTTAATTACATTGGCATTGCCAACAGTTATGTCTTGTGGTTCAAAACCCACATAACTAAAGGTAAGCGTTTGACCGCTTCTAGCAGCGATGCTATACGCTCCAGCATCATCTGTAATGGTACCCGTAGTGGTACCTTTTACGGTGACGTTCACTCCATAAAGAGGAGACCCGTCCTGCTCTGTAACCTTTCCGGTGATATTCATGGACTGAGCCATCGAATAAACCGATATTAAGGTGAGAGCTAAAACTTTCCAAAGAGATAGTTTTTTTCTCATAGATTAATAAGAGTTAAGTTAAAAAATGGTTTATGAAAAGTAGTTTTAGGTTTCGGCCAAGGGTAAAATAGATCTTTGTAGAACATTTATCATTAAACCTCCACAAAGGTATATTAATCATTATAATATTACCATTTTTATCCTATCAAATCTATGACACTATTTTATCCATTATTTCTACAATCAATCCCTCAAGGATTAAATAATACCACAAAACCGCACTTTAAGAATAAGTGTCTATATGACATTTTTATCCTAAAAGTCAAAAAGTCTATACATTCCGAAAGGTCCGAAATTCTAATAAATTGGTACCAAATATTCTTTTCTGTCTAGAAAAGCTATGATATCAGAGACAAAACGTTAGAAACAAAAGAGGCTGTCTCAAAAGGGCAGTCTCTTTTTTATAGATTTTTTTGTAACTTCAGTTATGAAAAAAGGAGTCAAAAAGAAGCCTGTATTTAAGGATTATGACCCTTATCAGCTATCCCTTCTTCCTCCATCGTTAAATGAATTAATTCCCGAAAATCACGTGGTTCGATTGGTACAAAGAATCATATATGAGATAGATATTGATTCATTAATACTGAAGTATTCTGGAGGTGGAAGTTCATCATTTCATCCACGAATGATGTTAAAAATCATTATTTACGGCTATATCAGCAATATTTATTCTTCCCGAAAAATAGAAGAAGCTGTGAGTACAAACATTCACTTCATGTGGCTTGCCGGCATGCAGCGACCAGACCATAATACAATAAACCGATTTAGAACAGATAGATTGAAGTCGGTATTGAAAGAGGTTTTTGGTCAAGTGGTTTTACTGATGGCAGATCAAGGACTGGTAGATTTAAAGACGGTTTATGTGGATGGGACCAAAATAGAGGCCAATGCCAATAAATACACTTTCGTATGGGGTAAGGCTATAAAACGGAATACAGAAAGGGTAAAAGAACAGCTTAAAGACCTTTGGAGCTATGCCGAAAAGATTGCCTCTGAGGAGATGAAAGATAACTCGCCTACTACTTTTGAAAAGATAGATTCTCAAAAAGTAGAACAAACCATTGGCCAGATCAATCAAGCCTTAAAAGGCAAAGAAGTAGATCCGAAAGTGAAGCAAAAGCTGAATTATGCAAAGAACAATTGGCCAAAGAATCTAAAGAAATACGAAGTTCAGCAAAAGCTAATCGGTGATCGAAACTCCTATTCCAAGACAGACCCTGATGCCACTTTTATGCGAATGAAAGACGACCACATGCTCAATGGTCAGCTAAAAGCAGGCTACAACTGGCAGATAAGTACTTGTAATCAATGTATTCTAAACTACGACATCTACCAATACGCCAACGATGTATATACCTTACCACTCCACCTAGAAACCTTCAAAGAGCTCTATAAAACATTACCAGAAGAAGTGGTGGCCGATGCCGGCTATGGCTCGGAAGAAAACTATCAATATTTAGAGAACAATGAACTTGAGGGCTATGTGAAGTACAATTACTTCCATAAAGAGCAAAAAGCCAAAGGGAAAATAAAGCCTGAAGATGCCTTCAAATCAGAGAACCTGTATTACGATTCGGAGAACGACTTTTTTATCTGTCCGATGGGTCAAAAGATGGAGAAAGTCTATGAAAAAACAGAGAAAAGAAAATCTGGCTACGAACAGCAAATAAGCTTTTATCAAGCAAAAAACTGCGACAATTGCCCATTGAAAGGAGCCTGCCACAAAGCCAAAGGAAATCGACTTGTCCAAGTCAATCACAATGCAAAAAGATTAAAAGACAAAGCACGACAAAAGCTACTAAGTCCAGAGGGAATAAAACATCGCTCCCAAAGGCCAGCAGATGTGGAAGCAGTGTTTGGAAACATCAAGCAAAACAAAAGCTTCAGAAGATTTATGTTAAGAGGAAAAGAAAAAGTCCTCATCGAAACGGGCTTGCTCGCAATTGCACACAATATCCGAAAAATGGCTTCATAAGGGCTATTTCGGCCTCATTTTAAACTCCCCGCACCAAAATCAGAAGAGATTGTCACAAGAATTAAACTTTTATTCAAAAAAGAAGGCTGACCCATGTTTATAATGAGACAGCCTCTTTTAACTGCAATCATACAATTCTATGTAATTAGCAATATTATGACATCAATAAGTAGACCCCTATTCCGGCGAAATATCCTATTAATGCCAGCCAGGTAATTTTTTTAACGTACCAGAAGAAATTAATTTTTTCCATTCCCATAGCCGCCACACCTGCTGCAGAACCTATGATTAGAGCACTACCGCCTGTTCCTGCACAATAAGCCAGAAGCTCCCAGAAAGGATCATCTGTAGGAAACTGAGTGAGGTCATACATACCCATAGAAGCTGCTACCAATGGCACGTTATCTACCACAGATGACAAGAGACCAATTAGCGTTACGATTAACGTTTGACTTTCAATGTTGCTTGAAAGCCAGGCGGCCAATGAGGACAAAATTCCTTCTGTCTGCAGTGCCGAAACAGCCAATAAAATCCCAAGGAAGAAAAGTACACTTGGCATGTCTACCTTTTCTAAGGCCTTATATACTGAATAATTATTTCTAAAGTGCTCTTCCTTATTTTTTAATAAGAGTTCTGTAACAAGCCAAAGAACTCCTAAGGCTAAAAGCATTCCCATAAATGGAGGAAGATGCGTTACCGTTTTGAAAATAGGCACAGAGATCAAACCACCAATACCGGTAAAAAAGATAACATATTTCTCAGTTTTTGTGTGAGCAGCTTTATCATCGCTTCCAAACATTTTGCCGGGCAAATTGCCTTTTAAACTTGGAGCCAACACCAACAATGGAACCAACATACAAACCAAACTAGGAATAATAAGAGTAGTGATGGTATTTACCGCCGTGATTTGCCCACCTATCCATAACATAGTGGTGGTTACATCACCCATTGGAGACCAGGCTCCACCGGCATTGGCCGCTACTACAATTATACCAACAAACATTAATCTTAGATCAGCCTTGTCAATTAGTTTCTTCACCAAGGTCACCATTACAATAGTAGTCGTCAGGTTATCTAACAATGCTGATAAAAAGAACGTAAGTATACAAATGATCCACAGAAGCTTTGACTGGCTTCTGGTAGTAATCCTATCGGTAATTATATCGAATCCATCATAGGTATCAATAAGCTCAACAATCGTCATTGCACCCATCAGGAAGAACAAAATACTCGCAATTTCACTTAAATGATGAAGCAACTCCTCATTCATATGATCTACATCATGGGTAGTGAATGCTACCACCGTCCAACAGAGTGCTCCAGTTAATAAAGCCGAAGAAGATTTATCTATAGAAATATTGTGTTCCAGAACAATCCCCAGATATCCTATAACAAAAACCAGAATCAATAATACAACCATCTACTTATTTATGTTTTTATTCCGTAAAAGCCCCGCAAAAATAGAAATGAAAATCTCCTTGACAAACAATTAGGCCCCTGATACCGAAATTGAGTTTGACCAGATTCATTTAGCTAATCTGCCGTTTATCCTTTTTATACTCGAATCACTAAAGAATCTTAAGTAATATTGCTTTCGAAAACACCTCAGTGTATGACTTCTAAACTTACTTTCGCTCTTATTTTCTTTGCCTCCAGTTTTCTGACAAGTCTGACTAGTTACAGCCAAACCCAATTATCCGGAGCAAACAGCACACCAGATTATTCGCTACAAGAGTGTATAAACTATGCCTTGGAACATAACATTTCTTTACGCCAAAGCGAACTGGCTATAGAAAACAGTCTGGTTCAGCTTAATCAGGCAAAAGGAAATATCCTGCCTACCCTCAATGGACAGTACAGCCTGAATTCTAATTTTGGTAGAAACGTGGATCCATTTTCTAATAATATCGTTACCCAGGCCATTGGGACCAACTCACTGGGAGTGGGTGCCAGTATGCTCCTTTACAACGGTTACAGATTAAAAAATACGGTAGAACGCAGTAACCTTGATCTGGAAGCTGCCAAAATGGATCTTCAGGCCCAAAGAAACAACATTTCGCTTCAGGTAGCTGTAGCCTACCTAAATGTTCTTTCTGCTCAGGACATGATTGAAGTATCTCAAAAAAACCTTGAAGTCACCCGACTTCAATTAAGCAGAACTAGCAAACTGGTAGAAGCTGGTTCACTGCCAGAAACCAATATGTTTAATTTAAATGCCCAGCTGGCAAATGATGAGCTAAATTTGGTAAACACCCAAAACCAATATCAAGGTGCACTTCTAACGCTTAAACAAGCAATGAATCTGACAGACTCCAGACCCTTTTCGGTTTCCAGAATAGACGTACCCGATCCTGGGGTTCAGCCTTACCCTGAAAATACAGAAACAGTATATGAAGCAGCCATGAATTATTTGCCAGAAATAAAGGCTTCTGAAATAAGAGAACAAATGGCTGAAAAGAACATCCAGATTGCTAATTCGGTAGGCATCCCCTCTGTTAGGGCCAATTTAAACTGGGGTTCGGCGTACTCTTCCGCAGCGAAAAACCTGGTGCAGGACGGCTTTAATACTACAACTGTAACAGCCACTACAGTTTTTGAAGGCCAAACAGTGCCGTTCACTGTTGATTTCCAGGAACCCGCCTTTAATCGAGAAAACATCCCGTACTTTAGCCAATTAGGCAATAACCAAAACGTAAATGCCGGTATTTCTATCCAGATTCCAATTTTTAACGGATACAATAAGAAGTATCAGGTACAAGCAGCTAAAATTCAGCAGTTGCAAACAGAATTGAATACCGAGAACACCAAAATAGGAATAAGACAAAGTATTGATCAGGCCTATATAAACATGCTTAACGGAGCCAAGTCTTACAGTGCCAATCTGGTGCAGGTAGACGCCCTTGAAAAAGCATTTGCTGCAGCAGAATCAAGCTACAGTGCGGGGGCCTCCAATTTTGTAGATTATAATTTAGCGAAAACAAATCTTGACAGGGCTTTAGCTACTCTTATACAAGCCAAATATGATTATATTTTTAGAATGAAAATTCTAGACTTCTATCAAAACAAACCCCTGCAATTCTAAGTAATAAACCAGTAAGACATGAAAAAGAAATCGAATAGAATTTGGTATATAACCGGTGCGGTGGCTATTGCTTTTGTAGCCTTTTTATTCATAGCTAAATCGCAGGGATGGATTGGAAAAGAAAAGGCTACTCAGGTAGAGTTTGCCGAGGTTACCAGAACTGATTTAACTGAGACTGTTTCTGCCTCAGGTAAAATACAACCGGAGTTGGAGGTAAACATTTCACCTGACGTTCCCGGAGAGATTATAGGGCTGTATATTGAAGAAGGCGATTCTGTAAGAAAAGGTCAACTTTTATTGAAAATTCAGCCAGAGAATTATCTCTCTGTAGTAGAACGATTTAAGGCAGGAGTAAATCAGGCAAAAGCCAGTGCTGAACAAGCTAAATCGCAGATTGCGAGAGCAGAATCACAAATGATGAGAGCTGAGCTTGAATTTAAACGTCAGCAAAAACTATTAGCAGACAAAGTTATTTCTCAATCAGATTTTGAAGTAGCAGAAACCAATTTCAAGATCGCCCGTCAGGATTTGGCAGCAGCTAAAGCAAATTTTGGAGCGGCAGAATATGGAATTAAAAGTGCCGAAGCGAACCTGAAAGATGCTAACGAGAATTTAAGAAAAACCAACATTTACGCTCCAATGAACGGAATTGTTTCAAAACTGGACGTAGAATTGGGAGAAAGAGTGGTAGGAACTTCTCAAATGGCGGGAACTGAAATGCTGCGTATTGCCAACCTTCACAATATGGAAGTTAGAGTTAACGTAAACGAGAACGATATAGTAAGAGTTCAAAGGGGAGATACTGCCATCATTGATGTAGATGCATATGGCGGAAGAGACAAAACGTTTAAAGGCGTTATTACTCAAATAGCAAATACCGCCAATGGAAGTGGTGGTGCTCTTGGAGCCAATGCCAATTCCACGGAGGCTGTTACTGAGTTTGAGGTCAGAATTAACATTCTTCCAAGTTCTTACAGAGACTTATTATCTGAAAACAGATACCCTTTTAAGCCGGGTATGACTGCTACCGTAGATATCATTACTGAAAGCAAGAAAGGAATACTCTCTGTACCAATAGCCGCCGTAACTACACGTACTGGTGAAAAGGAAGTTAAAAAAGAAGAGGGCATGGGATTGGGAGCAGTAGAAACCGCTGAAACAAAATCTACTGAAAAACCTAAGGAGATCGTCTTTATTAACGATAAAGGTGTGGCCAAAATAAGAGAAGTAAAAACAGGCATCACTGATACTCAAAAAGGTACCATTGAGATCCTGGAAGGACTGAAAGAAGGAGACGAAATAATATCTGGCCCATTCATAGAGGTATCCAAAAGATTAAAAGAAGGCTCCATAGTAGAAAAGAAAAAAGAAGAAAAAGATAAGACTGAAGAGTAATTAAAAACTGTACATCTTTATCATAAATAAGAGGCCGTAAAGGGCCTCTTATTTTTTTATCTTTGTCAGATGAAAGTAACGGTCATTGGAGGTGGAAGCTGGGCTACAGCTATTGTCAAAATTCTAAGCGAGTACTCTGGCATTAAGATAAAATGGTGGATGAGAAACCATGATGCTGTAGAACACATCCGTAAACATCACCATAATCCCAAATATTTAAGTAGCGTAGAGATTCACCCCTCTAAGGTCAAACCTTACTTTAACATTAAAGAAGCTTTTAAAGGAAGTGAATGGGTGGTTTTGGCAGTCCCTGCAGCTTTTCTTGAAAACGCCCTTGAAGGCCTTAGCTCGCAGCACTTTGAAAACAAAAAAGTTGTTTCCGCTATTAAAGGAATTGTTCCTGAAAAACATCTTTTAGTCAGCGATTACCTTACCGAAGAATTCCAGGTTCCCTTGTCCGCACAAGCCATCATAGCAGGCCCATGTCACGCAGAAGAAGTAGCTCTGGAAAAACAGTCATATCTTACAATTGCTTCTCCGGATATTGAACTAGCTAATTCTTTTGCTAAGATTTTGACCTGCCGGTTTGTCAATGCCTCGGGTATAGATGATTTGTATGGTGCTGAATATGTAGCCGTAATAAAAAACATTGTAGCCCTGGCTAGCGGGATATCGCATGGTTTAGGAGCAGGCGACAATTTTCAGGCAGTCCTTATTTCTAACGCCATGTTGGAGATTGAACGCTTTGTAAACTACATAGCTCCGGCTCAAAGACAATTAAATGCTTCAGCCTACCTCGGCGACCTTTTGGTTACTGCCTATTCACAGTTTAGCCGCAACAGGTCTTTTGGTAATATGATAGGGCGTGGGTATACCGTCAAAACGGCTCAATTAGAAATGAACATGATTGCCGAGGGTTATTATGCCGTTAAAAGCATTCATAAAATCACGAAAGACTGGGATATTGAGCTTCCTATTATTGATTTTACATACAATGTCTTGTACAAAAAAAACTCCTTAAAAAAGGAGTTTAATCTGCTAAAAACTAAACTTATCTAGTCTTTTGTGCCCAGTCTGAATGAAAGGTTACAGATAACTCCGTAACTGGTAATTCTACCATCTTTGACATGAGCCTTAATATCCTTTACATATACAGAATCTATATTATGTATCGTCTTTGAGGCTTCAGTCACTGCTTTCTGCATTGCATCCTCTATGCTTGTTTCAGATGAGGCAATTAATTCTATTACTTTTACGATTGACATATTGTTTGAATTTATAGTTTGATAGAACTCTTAATATAAGAACTTACGACCAACAATCATAATGAGATGTGCTCTCTTATTTTTTTAGCCGTTTCAGCTAATTCTTCATCAGATAATTTAAGCTTACTATTAAAGTTCATATCAGACATACTGTTCATAGGAATTAAGTGCACATGTGCATGAGGCACTTCAAGACCAATCACCGCAACACCTACTCTTTTACAAGGAATCACCTTTCTGATAGCAGGTTCTATTTGCTTGGCAAAAGCCATCAAATCTATATACAGCTCATCTTCTAAATCAAAGATGTAGTCCACCTCTTTTTTAGGAATAACCAGGGTATGACCTTTGGCACAAGGGAAAACATCCAGAAAAGCCAAAAAGTCGTCTGTCTCTGCAATCTTATGACAAGGAATTTCTCCATTGACAATTTTTGTGAATATAGATGCCATTTTAATTTAGATAGAAATTTCTACTACTTCTACTTCTACTAAACCTGCCGGAGCCTGTATTTGAGCTTTCTCTCCTACTGCTTTTCCTAACAAGCCTTTCGCAAACGGCGAATTAATAGAGATTTTCCCCTCTTTCAGGTTAGCCTCCTCTTCAGCCACAAGAGTGTAAACCATCTTAGCCCCATTCTTAAGGTTTTTGATAGTCACTTTATTCATTAATGATACATGTGTCATGCTAATTGCAGATTCATCCAATACTCTGGCATTGGCCATTAAATTTTCCAGTTTAGAAATCTCTGTTTCTAAAAGACCCTGGGCATCTTTGGCTGCATCGTATTCTGCGTTTTCAGAAAGATCACCTTTATCACGTGCTTCTGCTATTTGACGGGCTATTTCGGTACGTCCTTTACCTTTCATCTCCTTCAGTTTCTCCTTTAGGTTGTCGTAGCCTGACTGTGTGTAATATTGAAATTTAGACATAGTAATAATTTATCTATGGTTTCGAAAAAAAACTGCCCTCCACATTTGCGGAGGGTAGAAAAAAAAAGAACGGCTAAATTCACCGTTCCTACTAATCATTTGATTGTTAATAGAAACTGCTTCAGTCTCGCTCTCTGAATATAAAATTTGTCGTTTGTGACTTCATTCTCAATGTTTGAGTATCAAAATTACAAATTAATCTTGTCATAGCAATATAGACAAGAAGAATAAGAATCACGAAGTTTTATAGCTTTGCATTTAATAAAAACAGGATATGAGAATTATTTTCATGGGCACCCCGGATTTTGCGGTGGAAAGTCTTAAAGTTTTGGTAGAAAACCACTGCAATGTGGTAGCGGTAATCACTGCACCTGACAAACCCGCTGGCAGAGGTCAAAAACTTAGAGAAACACCTGTTAAAGTGTATGCTAATCAGAATAATATCCCGGTTCTGCAGCCACCCAGATTAAAGAATCCTGAGTTTCTTGAAGAATTACGCTCTTACAAAGCTGATTTACAGATTGTGGTGGCATTCAGAATGCTACCTGAAATTATCTGGGCCATGCCTCCAAAAGGTACATTTAATCTGCATGGTTCTTTGCTGCCGCAGTATAGAGGTGCAGCACCCATTAACTGGGCCATTATGAATGGCGAAGAGCAAACAGGAGTTACTACCTTCTTTATTGAAAAAGAAATAGATACCGGCAAAATCATGTTTACAGACACCTTGGATATAGGTGAAAACATGACAGCGGGTGAATTACACGATGAAATGATGGTAGCTGGTGCCAATCTGGTTTTAAAAACGGTTAGAGCCATTGAAAAAAATGAATATCCCGTAGTAGCTCAAAACGAACTGATAAATTCAGAAACAGAATTAAAAGAAGCTCCCAAAATACATAAAGAAACCTGTCAAATAAACTGGAACAAAACCGCGTCTGAAGTTCATAATCATATCAGAGGATTAAGTCCTTATCCTGCAGCCTGGGCCGAGCTAAAGGTCAATGGAAAACAGCAGGCAGTTAAGATCTTTGAAAGTCGGGTAGCCGATAATAAGTCAGGTATCACAGGAAAAATAGATACAGACAATAAAACCTATTTGTCTGTTGGCACCGCTTTGGGCTCAGTGCATATTTTGAGTCTACAGATGCCCGGAAAAAAGAGGATTAGCATTGAGGAGTTTTTACGTGGCTACGATGCTAACAGCCTGGAGGTAGTCCTTTAATACGGCAATAATTTAGCGAGCTCATGAACGGTACTGGTACCTAGTCTTTTGGGTGTATCCATTCCACTGGTTGGTCTCTGGCTAAGTTCTTTGCTCCAAAGCAACTCTCCTGACCCCCCGTCAAATAACCTTGCCTGCGTGGTGGCTCCGCCCTGACCCGGGCCTCCAAATCCGAATGGGTAAACCACTATTTGGGTACTGCCGGTAATTAAAGCGTCTACATTTAATACCCGGCATAAATCTGCTCTGTTTAGTGTAGGAAGTTCCTGAATTTTTATGCCAGCCTCTGCCAATGCCTTGTTTGTGCTGACAAAATCTTGAATTACCTTTTCCAATTTTCCCTTCTCTACCCTTTTTGCCAAAGTAATAAAGAGTTCCTTTTGTAAATCTAGGCCGGCTAATCGCTCTTGTTCCTGCCAGTAGCTGGCAGATTTCCTCCCCCTTCTGTTCTGACCTTCTTTGTACTCATCATTGAAAGTGACTACAAATGGTAAAATAGCAATCCTCTGATGAAACTGAGTCTGATTCTGCAGATTATCAGATACATAGGGAGCATTTACTTTACAGCCAACTAAGACTAAAACAAGGGCAAAACCAACGAATGTTTTCATAACCTAATAAACGCATATTACGGCTAAAATGTTGCTAATAGGGTAACAGCTTAGCCATATCTGTTATAATAATATTGATGAGCTTATCTGCAGTTTCTGCTCTGACTATTGACTCCATGGTGAGTTCCTTTCGCCAGATGAGACCTCCTTTATGATAATCATAAATTGAGCTCTGCATACTTACTTTAACGTCATTAAATTTATGCTTTCTGAAGAATCCTTCGCTTAACATGACAGCATCTACTCCCAGTAATTTGCAGAGAGCCGCTTTGTCAATATCCTTTATTATTTTTTCTGAGATATTTGAGGACTTGAGAATTCGGGATGTTTCCTGATAATTTTGAATAGAAATAGATGACTGCCCTCTTTCAACTCTCTTTGCCAGGGCAATAAACAGGTTTCTCTGCAAATCAGAGTCTAGTCTTAAATTGCTGATTCTTGAATGAATCTGAACAGGTAATATGGCTATTTTCTTGTGAAAAGAAACTAAGGTCCGAAAATCAGAGGAAACATAAGGCGGCTTAGTAACACATGAGCTCATGAAAGAAATGAGCAGTATGAAACTAAGCCTCTTCATTAGAAACTTTTAACGGTATCAATAAAGCATTTTACATTGTCAGGGTTTGTATCTGGATAGACCCCATGACCTAAATTGGCAATGTATCGCTGTTTGCCAAAGGCAGTCAGCATGGCTTTGGTATTCCTTTCAATCTCATTGAATGAGCCATAAAGAACACATGGATCCAAATTACCCTGAAGCGTTTTATTGGGAATCAACTTTCTGGATTCAGAAATACTCATGTTCCAATCTAATCCTACCACCTGGCAGCCTAACTGACCAATCTCCTCTCGGGCAAAATAGGCCCCCTTTGCAAAAACCGTAACAGGTGTCTCCTGTATGGCATCACATATTTGTTTTATGTATGGAATAGCAAAAGCTGAGTATTGTTCAGGCGAAAGTATACCTGCCCAGCTATCAAAAATCTGAACCAAATCAGCTCCTGCAGCTATCTGAGCCTTTAAATACGTTATTGTAACATCCGTAATTTTTTGCAGCAGGGCTCTTGAAATTTCAGGCTCTGTATACAGCATTTTCTTAGCCAATGAAAAGGTTTTAGATCCTTTGCCTTCTATCATGTAGCAAAAAATGGTAAAAGGTGCACCGGCAAAACCAATAAGTGGCACTCTCCCGTTTAACTCTTTCTTTACCAATTTTATAGCGTCAATAACATATGCCAAATGATGCTCAATATCTTCAGTATTTAAAGCATGAATATCGGTTTCTGTTTTAACAGTTTTAGGAAAAACCGGGCCCTTTTTCTCTACCATCTCATAGGGTAAATTCATGGCTTCAGGCACCACCAGAATATCTGAAAAGATTATTGCGGCATCAACTCCCAGGATGTCAACGGGCTGAATTGTCACCTCTGCTGCCATTTCGGGCGATTTCGCCAGATTGATAAAACTTCCGGCTTTGGCTCTTACCTCACGATACTCTTTGAGGATTCTACCTGCCTGACGCATAGTCCATACCGGAATACGCTCTACTTCTTCTCCTTTAGCTGCTCTTAAAAGCAGATCATTTTTCAAATTCATGCCGCAAAAATAAGTGCTTAAGACTTAATTAATGTCTATAAGTCAGAAAACTGTTTACTATTTAGTTCTGAACCATTACCAAGATCTTTCATCTACTGTATTTTTATTAATATCAGCAGGATTTGTATATCCCATTATCAAAGTTGATTTTTGATGTTAATAAAACTAAACCCTATTAAAGTGAACTATAGAATACTCGGCAAAACTAACCTTAGCATTTCAGAAATTAGCCTTGGCACTTGGCAAGTAGGTGGTAAATGGGGAGATCCTTTTGACTTTTCGTTAGCAAATAATATACTTAGCGAGGCCGTTGAAAAAGGCGTTAACTTTATTGACACCGCAGATGTTTACGGAAATGAAGTAGGCCAGAGTGAAACCGCCGTAGGCAAGTTTCTCAAAAGCAGATCTGAAGAAATTTATGTAGCAACAAAGTGCGGTCGCCAGCTTAGCCCACACACAAATGAGGCATACCAACCTGCCGTTTTAAGAAAATTTGTGGAAGATAGCTTGAAGCGATTGTCAATAGATAGAATAGACCTAATTCAGCTTCATTGCCCACCTACAGAAGTTTATTACAGACCCGAAATATTCGGGCTTTTTGAGAAACTAAAAGAAGAGGGCAAAATCAGGCATCTTGGCGTTAGTGTAGAGAAGATTGAAGAAGGACTGAAAGCCATTGAATTCGATAATGTTTGTACCGTACAAATTATTTTCAACATGTTCAGACAAAGACCTACAGAACTTTTCTTTGAGCAAGTAAAGAAAAAAAATGTAGGAGTACTGGCGAGAGTTCCGTTAGCCAGTGGACTTTTGACTGGTAAGTTTTCAAAAGATAGCACCTTTGGAGCCAATGATCACCGTTCCTTTAATCGGAATGGCGAAATGTTTGACAAAGGCGAAACCTTCTCTGGAATAGATTACCAAACAGGTCTGAAAGCGGTTGAAGAACTTAAAACTATTTTTGCCGGACAAAATCTGGCACAGATGGCTCTTCGATGGATTTTAGATTTTGAGGCCATCAGCTGTGTCATTCCGGGAGCAAGCAGACCCGAGCATATATCTATGAATCTGGATGCTTTAAACGCTCCTAATCTAAGGCCTGAACAATGCATTGCCGTGAACAGAGTGTATGAAAAGTATATTAAAGAAAGCGTACATCATCTCTGGTAAAAACTGGAATACCTTAATTTTTTGAATCTATATTTTAACCCAATACATATAAAATGACCTACATAGCAAACCCTGCCAGATACGATAATATGGCATACCGAAGATGTGGAAAGAGCGGTATTCGACTGCCAGAGATTTCTTTGGGCCTTTGGCATAATTTCGGTGGAGTAGACACTTATGAAACCTATCGTGATATCCTGAGAACAGCCTTTGATGCAGGTGTGACCCATTTTGACCTGGCAAATAACTATGGCCCGCCTCCGGGTTCAGCTGAAGAAAACTTTGGTTCTATCCTGAAAAAAGATTTTTTGCCTTACCGAGATGAATTGATTATTTCCTCTAAAGCTGGTTACCACATGTGGCCTGGTCCATACGGAGAATGGGGTTCCAGAAAATACCTTATTGCCAGCTGCAATGCCAGTTTAAAACGAATGGGGCTGGAATATGTAGATATATTTTACTCACATCGTCCCGACCCTGATACCCCAATGGAAGAAACCATGGGTGCATTAGACCATATTGTTCGTTCTGGTAAAGCTCTTTTTGCCGGGCTAAGCAATTACAATCCGGAACAAACAGCTGAAGCTGTGGCCATCCTGAAAGACTTGGGTACCCCATGTCTGATTCATCAGCCCAAATACAGTATGTTTGTTAGAGAGCCGGAAGAAGGACTTCTTGATGTTCTTGGAGACAATGAGATCGGTTGTATTCCTTTTTCACCTCTGGCCCAGGGACTATTAACCAATAAATACCTCAATGGTATTCCTGAAGGCTCTAGAGCGGCACTGGATCATGGCTTCCTACAAAAAGATGAAATTAATGATGTGGCGATAAACAAGATTAAAAAGCTCAATGAAATAGCAGTTAGTCGTGGGCAATCTTTGGCTCAAATGGCTATAGCCTGGCTCCTGAAAGATCAAAGAATTACTACTGTATTAATTGGTGCAAGCAGAGTTTCTCAGCTCAAAAACTCCTTAGGAGCTCTTGATAATAAGCATTTTTCTGCTGAAGAACTTCAGCAAATTGAAAGTATCCTGGCTGCCAAATAATTCAATGAGGCCTGAGTAACTTATTCAGGCCTCTCTTATTATAATTTCTTAGTTGGAAAAATTGCCTTAAAAGTAGCTACATCGCTCAGCTCAGGATTTTCAGGTACTTTATCAAATCTATCCAGAAAACCACCTGCACTACTCCATACCGTATGCATCATTCCTTTATATCGAGGCTTAGTCTCCTTGGTGGCCCCTTTTATCAGAGCTTCCAGTAATGATTTCTGCTGTAAGGAAACAGAAGGTATTCTCCACGGACAAGTCACTACATCAAAACCTTTAAGAGCAAAATAGGCGGCTGTGGGATCAGCCCTTTCGTAATGCCAATCACAAATGACTACATCTTTAGGAATTAAATCGACGGCTCGGTGAGTATTGTTCATACTGGCCTCCCACATACCTATTCCTGTGGTTTTTCCATCAATTAGCCGGTCTCCCCACATCCATAGTTTCTTACCCGAAAGAGCCAGATGATTTCGAATACTAGCTACTTCTCCTGCAAAAAGCTCTGCTTTATCTCTCCCACTACATCTTGGGCATTTGTCATCTCCGATATAAAAAACTTCATCAAGACCTGCATGAAAAGCATCTGCTTTAAAAGCTTCTGTGATCTCATCTACTAACTGAAATACTACATTATGTACTTCCGGATGCAATGGGCAGTAACTCTTACAATACAGTCCATCTTCATTAGGCCATTCATATTTTTCCGGCAATACTATATGAGGGGTTTCATCAAACTCAGGATAAACTTCAAGAAGTTTTTCTAAATCGCTGTGCCAGGACTGATGACCTAATAAATTAATTTGAGGAATAATCTTGATTTTATTTCTCTTGGCAGCCGCCACCAGTAAATCAACCTCCTTTTGACTCAAAGCCCCTTTATTTACCAATTTGGGCTGGGACTTGTATTCATAATTATAATCGACTCTTAGAACCAAAACATTGATACCTCTTGGACCTAATTCCTCATCCATAAATCGTACAAAACGAGGAACATCTTCTTTACCCGGCACCCCAATAGCCAGGCCCCTGACGCCATCAGCTTCTTGAGCCAGTATGGGCTTAAAGGAAAAAACGATTAAGAAAAGTACCAGTATGTTTTTCATTATTTACAGTTTTAATCGGATGTTATTTTTAGCTAAAAAAGATGCCCATTTAATCATTAGAAACGCCCATAGAAGCGAACCTCCTACCGCTAAGAACGGACTGCTATCTTGTTTATAAATAAGAATATTTACTCCGAATGTCCAGATTAAATAATAGAAGATATCCGGAGCTAAATAGGTGGTTAAAGAATTCTCCCCCGCCGGTTTAAATAAAGAAAACCAGCTCTCTTTTTCCTTTACATCAATTAGAAAGTACAGTAGGGCAAAGAGTAAAAAACTAATTCCTGAGCAAATCAAACCCCAACTGGGAGTAGCTTGAATTTTTGATATAATAAACCAATTCCTCAAAAAGAAACCCAAAGAAAGAGAGACCACACCTGCGGTGATCATCGTTAGAATGATGCGGCTTGACTGTTCTTTGAATTTAACGAGTAGAACGCCCCCAAATAAGCCACTGAGTACAATGGAAGGCGTATTACCGTTAATAATTACCCCAAATACAGGCTTAAAACTGTTCAAAAAGTCTGTATAGCCCGTTAATGAAAGACAATTAATGAATACAAAAAGAAGCCAGCAACTTAAGATCAAAATGAGGCTATCTTTTAAGCCAAGATAGACCAAGGATGACACGAGGTAACCCCATCCTATCAAACCAAGAATGCCCCACCAGCTCGTTTCTATCCAGGAAGGCTCTTCTGCACTCCCAGCTTTAAACTTGAACAGTAATAGGCCGATGATCACCACTCCTAAAGCTTTTAAGTATCCCTGATACTTCCCTACACTTTCCGGATATTTATTCCATATTAAAAATATTCCTACATAAATCCCAAGTGCCCAAACCGTTTTGGGCATACCACTTAGTTCGGGATTCAGGCGAGAAATATTTACTATTAATACACCAATAAACAGTAGACTTAAAGTCCTGATGAGTATATGAAGAAGAAAGTCATTCTCTGAAGGATTAATTCTAATTCTTGCTTTGTAAGCAAAAGGAATAGACAGCCCAACCATAAAAAGAAAACCTGGAAAAACCCAGTCAGCCAATCCCATACCATCAGTTTCAGCCGCAGTATGAGCGAGCCAAGCAGGAACTCCCGGAACATACAAATCATTAACGAAAAGCATAAGAAAGAGCGTTATGCCTCTCATGATATCGATAGATACGATACGCTTCTTTCTTTTTACCATAGGTTAGTATTAGGATATGAACATTCATGACCTACAAACAAGTTATTAAAAAATATTAATAAATAAGTTTTCATCAGAATAAATTAGGTATCCTGAACAGCGAAAAAGATCAATGATCAAAATATGGCGATCAATTAATTGATAGTTTAAAGGCCAATCTTTTCTTCTCTTTACCTAAGTCATTAACTTCGTGGTTCAAACCATTTCAAATAAAATGTCAAAATTTATTACTCTTGTATTCTTCTCTATTATTGCTTTTTCATGCCAGGAAGTAGAGAAAACTGAAGAAGTGACTAAAACTATGGAAACTGAAACAAGCTTAGAAAACCCGTTTATTCACCATGTTTATTTCTATCTGAATAACCCTGATAGTGCCGAAGACAAAGCCAAACTTGTAGAAGGACTTAATAAATTAGCTACAGTTGAGACCATTCAGCAGCACTACATTGGTTTTCCTGCACCTACAGACCGCGATGTCATTGTGAAAGATTATGCTGTTAGCTGGATGTGTTTCTTTAAAAATCTGGAAGAAGAAGAAATGTATCAAAAAGACCCTATACATCTAAAGTTTATAGAAGAATACGGTCATTTATGGAGCACCGTAAAGGTTTATGACAGCATAGGGGAATAATTCCTGATTAGCAACTTACCATAAAGTAACAAATGTCATAGATTTTGCCCTCAAATCAGGCGTATTTGAGATCAAAAAAAGAACATGAGTTTTGCTTATCTGGTCGCTAGTGTCATAATCCTACATTTCGTTATTGGAATAGCCTATCTGATTTATAAAATAAGTACGGCTAAACCTACCAAACTACCAGATCACTCTGAAGACTTTCAACAAAAGCCTTCAGAGTGATCTTTTTTATTTCTATCCGCCTCCATGCTAAAATAAGGCTAAAAAAAGGTTGTTTTCAATTGGATTTAATTTCCTTGGGCAGAATTTATCTCCTATAGAATTGGTACTTTAGTATGATCAACCCTTATTAAATGAAACAATACTTTTTACTACTAATTTTCGCTTCCAGTGCCGTTTTTGCACAAAACAAATTCTCGGCAGATGTAATTATTTATGGCGGCACCTCGGCTGCAATCACCGCGGCTGTTCAAGTCAAAAAAATGGGCAAATCTGTCCTGATAGTTTCTCCCGATACTCATCTGGGCGGACTCTCCTCTGGCGGACTCGGTTACACCGATACCGGAAATAAAAAAGTCATAGGCGGACTATCAAAAAACTTCTACGAAAGACTCTACAGTCATTACCAAACTCCACAAGCATGGGTATGGCAGCAGAAAAATGAATTTGGGAACAAAGGCCAGGGAACTGTAGCCCTTGATAGTGAAGCCGGTACAATGTGGCTTTTTGAACCACATGTAGCCGAGAAGGTTTTTGAGGATTATATAAAAGAATACGATATACCGGTACATAGAAATGAGTGGCTGCTCAGAGCCGAAAAAGGATTAAAGAAAAAAGGCACCAGCATTAAATCTTTCAGAACTCTGAGTGGTAAAGTATTTGAAGCGGATGTCTTTATAGATGCTACTTACGAAGGAGACCTAATGGCTCTGGCGGGAGTAAGTTATCATGTAGGCCGGGAGGCCAATGAGGTGTACCAGGAAAATTGGAATGGAGTTCAAAAGGCCGCCCGCCATCATGGTCATTTCTTTAAAAGCGATATTGATCCTTACAAAATACCCGGCGACAAGAAAAGTGGCCTGTTACCAGAGATCAGTTCTGAAAACCCCGGACAGGATGGAGAAGGTGATGACCGAATTCAGGCCTATTGTTTTAGACTTTGCATGAGTAATCACCCAGAAAACAGAGTGCCATTTCCGAAGCCTGAAAATTATGACCCTTCCAGGTATGAACTACTTAAAAGGGTATTTGATACAGGCTGGAATGAATTGTTCGAGAAATTTGACATGTTGCCTAACCGAAAGACTGACACTAACAATCACGGACCTTTCAGCTCCGATTATATCGGAAAAAATTATGCTTACCCTGAAGCCAGTTACGAAGAAAGAGCAGCCATGATAAAAGATCATGAATTGTACCAAAAGGGTCTTCTCTACTTTCTACAAAATGATCCCTCTGTTCCTGCCAAATACCATGACGCAATGCAACATTGGGGACTAGCCAAAGATGAATTTACAGATAATAACAATTGGCCGCACCAATTATATATTCGTGAAGCCAGAAGAATGATAGGTGATTTTGTCATGACAGAAGGGCATACGATGTCTGAAAAAGATGTACCCAGATCTATAGGCATGGGCTCTTACTCTTTAGACTCGCATAACGCTCAAAGATATGTCACACTGGACGGATTCGTTCAGAATGAGGGGGATATTGGGGTACACCCTAAAAAACCATACAAAATTGATTATGGCTCCATAATTCCGAAAGCAGAGGAATGCACTAACCTCCTTGTACCTGTATGTGTTTCCAGCTCACACATTGCCTTTGGCTCCATAAGAATGGAACCCGTATTCATGATATTAGGCCAGTCAGCAGCTACTGCTGCTGTATTGGCAATAAACAATAACCAATCTGTACAGCAAGTTTCTTATCAAACGCTAAGAAAAGAACTGGAGAAAGACGGCCAGGTACTGGAAGCTAAATAAACTATAATTTAGATTGAGTAAGAAGCTGCTCATGACTGATGAAGAGTGGCTTCTTATTTCCTTTTGAAATAACCGTGGTATGACCATTGCCAAGATGAATTTTCACCTCGTCAAAAATGGGTTGAGTTACGGCATATTCAGGACTTCCCGGACAAACCGGATATAATCCCATCATGCTGAAAACCAGCCAGGCAGACATTTGCCCCCCATCTTCGTTACCACTTAATCCACCAGGTGATGTATTATATTCATCTCTGATTATTGAATGGATCAACGAGGATGTTTTATCTGCCTTTTGGGTGTAATTATACAGGAAAGCAATCTGGTTATTCGGTTCATTTCCATGCCAATAGTAGCCATATTCAAAGAGACTATCTAACTGAGAAACAAAACGCTTCTCGCCACCTACATGTTTCTTTAATCCTTTGACATCATGCGGTACGTAAAATGTGTACTGTGCAGGAGAACCTTCAGTTATGTAAGAAGCCCTGCTGGCATACTGATCAAATTCTTTGACCCATTCACCATTAGCATAACGGCCTCTTGCCCAGCCTGTAGAAGGATCTATTACATTTTTATAATTTTTTGACCTCCTCATCAATTCTTTGTAATCCTTAGTTTTACCTAAACCTTTAGCTACTTGTGCCAGGGCGTAGTCATCATAAGCGTATTCCAGAGTTCGGGAAACTTGTTCTCTTTTATGGAAAGCCTGCCATACAGAGTCTTCTAACGGTATATAGTCATACTTCAAATACGACCCTAATGCCCTTCTACCCTTTCCTTCTTCATAACTAATAGGGTCATCATTAACCTCAAATGCATTCTTTCGCATAAAGGAATAAGCCTTTGTATAGTCTATTCCTTTTATTCCTTTCACGTATGCATCTGAAATCAAAGAAATGGCATGATCTCCTATCATGGCTGCAGTGTATTCATTCCAGCAAGGGAAAATTGGCAACCAGCCTCCTTGCTCAGCTTTGGCTATCACCGAATTCACCATGTCAGAATTAACCTTTGGCTCAAGGATATTATGTAGCGGATGAACTGCCCTGAAAGTATCCCAGAGGTTATAGTCTGCGTAATAGGTGAACCCCTCAGCTTTTTTTAATTCATCATCATCTGCAAAACCAGGATATGTACCGTCTACATCTGAAAATATTCTAGGCGTCAGTTTGGCATGGTATAAGGCCGTATAAAACAAGGTCTTATCTTCTTCCACTCCTTTGACTTCCACTTTCCCTAAAGCTTTATTCCAGGCAGCTTTGGCTTCCTCTTTTGTTTTTAGAATATCCCAATGGTCAATTTCAGCTTTCAGGTTTTCTCGGGCTTTCTCCTCATTTGAAAATGACGTTCCAATTCTCACTAACAGCTCTTTGCCATTTAATTCCAAAAAGGCTCCTACCTGATCACTCTTTTTGTTACCCTTAATTTCATATTGCGAGGCAAAAACCTCTTTATCTCTAAATACTCCTGCATCAGTGACATCTCCTAGCCACTGAATTATGAAATGCCCGCTAAATCCGGCTGGTTTACCAGACCCCTGATAAATTCTGTGTACCGGATTATAGCCTACAATTTCCTTTTTTTCCAGATCCACTTTAATGTATCCTTCTCCTTCATCAGAGTTGGGCTGAATTACTAAGTAGTTCTTTGTCTCGCTTTTGAAGACAAAACGCATAAAGCCCGCTCTCTCAGTTCCCGTCAGCTCTGCTTTTATGCCGTAATCGCTAAGAAGTACTTCATACCAATGAGGCAAAACGGTTTCTGTGCCTCGATCAAATTCTGAAGCACGCTGTTCACTATCTACCAACAATTTTTCTGACATGGGCATTAGTGTAAAACTGCCATAATCCTGTACACAGCTCCCGTTCATCCAGTGCGTACCTCTAAATCCTTGTATTTCAGGATCATTGTAATAAAACGGTGGCACACATTTTTTTTCTGTAGCTCGGGTTTGAGGAGTGTAGGTCGTCATCCCCTGCGGAAAGCCGATGGCCGGGGCTATTTGCCCTTTGGATTCAGTGCCCGCCTCTGAGTGCTTTAACGCACTGGGAGTGGTACTTGGAGCAGAACCAATTAAAGGATTGACATACTTTGTAAGGTCTGTTTGAGCCTGACAAACTAAAGTAATTAAAAGGAGTAAGTTTAATAGGGTTGTTTTCATCGTAAACAAAAATGTAGATTATTTGATAAAAACAATAACCAGTCATAGTACAATATTCAAGCTCCTAGTCTTCTGGTCATTAGAGTATCAATTAGAAGAAAAAACTTATTAGGTTTGAGGGTTCTCCATTTGCTTAAGTGCATGGTTCCACCAATATTGATATAATAGTCAATATGATATTTCATCATTTCCTCTTCAATAAACTTCCGGAGATTTATACCTGCTATCCAGCCATCTTCAATGTCATCAAACCACTCCTCATAATAGTCTGTATCTCCACCATGAAATTGAAATAAGTTTTCAGCAATGAGAACAAACTTCTTTACTCCATTTCTTATAAGTTTATCAATAACATTTCTTTTAAAATGCATGATGTCATTGTGAAGTGTATCATTCCATTCCCCTATTAATTCAATAATGCAACAGCTCAGGCCATAGTCAACATAAAGTAACTTACAATACAAAGTTTCTGATCCAAACTCATCCCATTCAGGATCAATAAAGTATCCGTAAACATCATTGACATAGGTTTGCCCATACTCTCTTCCAAAAAATGGTGATCTTACATCTCTGTCTGCTCTGTAATATTTTTGCCAGCTATGATACGGTTCTATGGTGTGCATGTCCCTAAAACAAAATCTATATATTGAAATTCCAAATGTTCAGGTTTAACTACAAAAAAATCAATCCGAGAATGACCTGATAAAAGCACTTTCCTTTTTTAAAGATAAAATTACTTATCTACCTGTAGCGATGATATGATTCTTTCATAAGCTTTTTACTCATTTCTCGAATTAAACTTATTTCTACATTAACTTTACCAACTCATGCAAACGGTACAGATAAAATATCAATCAGATCACCTCAGCATTTCAGAACCTGTCAAATATGATCAGAGTCAGCTGAAATCAGAGGAAATGTTAATCAATATAGGCCCCCAGCACCCTTCTACGCACGGTGTGTTAAGGCTTGAAGTACTTTCTGATGGTGAAGTAGTTAAAGACGTAATTCCTCATATGGGGTATTTGCACCGCTGTTTTGAGAAACATACAGAATCTGTGCCTTTTAATCAGGCTATACCTTATGTTGATCGCTTAGATTATCTGGCTGCCATGAATTCAGAGCATGCTTGGGCCATGGGCATTGAAAAAATGCTGGGCATTGAAAACGATATTCCTAAAAGAGTAGAATATATCAGAGTTCTGGTGGCAGAACTAAACCGGATTGCTTCACATTTTATTGCTATAGGCACCTATGGCCTGGATATTGGAGCCACCACCCCCTTTTTATGGCTTTTTAAAGAGCGTGAAACCATCATGCGAATGCTGGAATGGGTTTCTGGAGCCAGAATGCTTTACAATTATATTTGGATAGGTGGGCTTTTTTATGATCTGCCGGTGGGTTTTGAAGATCGCTGTAGAGAATTTACCGCTTATTTACGTCCAAAACTGACTGAACTCCAGGAAATACTAATAGACAATCATATATTCATTAACAGAACGGCTAATGTAGGCGTATTGCCTTTGCAAATGGCTGTCAATTATGGTTGCACGGGGCCTGTTCTCAGAGGAAGCGGTCTTAAATATGACCTTAGGAAAGTAGATGCTTATTCTGTTTACCCTGAAATAGAATTTGATATTCCTATCGGTACGGGTGAAGTAGGAACGGTAGGAGACTGCTGGGATAGAAACAATGTACGTGTTAAAGAATGCTGGGAGTCTATTAGAATTATTGATCAATGTCTTGAGAAATTAACCAAAGAGCATAAACGAACCAGAGAGTTTGACCCTCAGGCCTTATTGCCGAAAAAAATCAGGCCCAAAGCCATGGATTTTTATTGCAGGGCAGAGAACCCTAAAGGTGAGCTTGGTTTCTTTTTTAAAACTGATGGCAGGTCTGATATACCTTTACGTACTAAAGCCAGGGCCTGTTCTTTTAATAATTTGTCTGTTTTACCTGAATTATCTAAGGGTTTGATGATAGCTGACCTAATGGCCATTATGGGGTCTATTGATGTGGTAATGGGTGAAGTAGACAGGTGATTTATTCAAAACCAATCTACAGATCTTGACAAATTTCCTTCGAATTTTCCTTATTATATCTTCTTTTCATACTTATGCAAACTGGGAAGTTATTTCGCCGGATGGCAAGCTTAAAGGAGAAATTGGCTTCTCTGCTTCAGGTCAACTTTCATACACCGTTAAGTATCAAAACAATGGTTTATGGGAAACTGTAATTTTAAACTCTGGCCTCGGAATTCAACGATCAGACGAAGATTTCAGTCAGGGGCTTACTTTTCAAAGCTTTACCAGAGACACAATTAATGAAACTTATGAAATGAAGTCTGGTAAAAGACTCATAGAAAGACACTTTTCTTACGGCTTACAACTACATTTTACAAAGAATAGCAAAACAATGATTCTGGAAACCAGGACATTCAATGATGGTTTTGCCTTCCGCTATATCTTCCCTGAGGCACCAGGATATACTGTGTATGTGATTGAAGATAAATCAAAGTTTGGAATCCCAACAGGTGGTAAAAAATGGTCTCAGGAATATTCATTGGTTAAGCCGGTTTACGAAAAAAGATTTAAAGAAAGGAATGTAGGTGACTATACAAGTGACGGCTGGTGTTTTCCGGCTTTGATGCAATCCGGAAGTTATTTCGTTTTACTCGGAGAAACCAATATAAAAGATGACAATGTAGGCTCACATTTAACCAATTACAATTATGCCAATAATACGTATGGCGTGGGTCACCCACCCTCCTATGATGGTTCTGGTTACAGCGAGGCCTACCCGGTGATACATTCAGCAATTGAATTACCATGGAAATTCATAACCATAGGACTTGAGCTTAAAACGATTATTGAGTCTAATCATACAAATCACCTGGCGGAGCCAAGTGTTCTGACCAATACCGATTGGATCAAACCCGGCATCTCATCTTTCAGCTGGTGGTCTGACTTTAATAGTGCAGAAGACTTGTCAAAACTTAAAAAATTTGTCCGATTAGCCGATACCTTAAACCTACCTTATACACTGGCAGATGCAGGTTGGTCAAAAATGCCTTCAGGAAGTTTAGAGGAACTCATAAGCTATTCTGATTCACTGAATGTAGGAGTGTGGGTATGGTATAATTCTGGAGGTTCTCATAGTTCTTACGATTATGAACCTCGTGACAGAATGGTAGATCCAATAATCAGAAGAAACGAAATGCAATGGCTTAAAAGCATTGGAGCCAAAGCCATTAAAGTAGATTTTTTTGAGTCTGAAAAAGTATTTGCCAATAAGCTGTTTATAGATATACTTAAGG
>JANSYO010000213.1 GCA_024742395.1 Cytophagales bacterium | reverse complement strand
TGCTAGTGATCATTTTTTATTTGTAAATAGGCAATAACACTCTTTCAGTGCACTACTGGCTTTTATTATGCTTGTGAGAGAGGATACACCGAGATCAATCTACTTCTGGCCAGAGATGATCGAGTATCTCAATCTACTTCTGACTATAAGTGATGTGGATGTCACAGCATGGCAAGCTCATTGAAGAAATTCAGACAAGCATAAGTAGAAAACACAACATAAGTCAGTACGCAAGTGAATTCTAGCTGACAAGCCCAGTACTCTCACCGCTTGATCATGTGCAAGTCCTATGCTAAATAAATCATGTTCGAATCTTTTTATTATGGCGGGGAGTGAGTTACTCCAGTTAGGTCGTTTGTTGCTTGACAATGTGTCGTATGACCGTATCCCGATGGACTTAGTGAATCATTGCCTTAACTTTATACATGGGCAACACTGGGAGGGTCTTTGGGACCGGGATTTCCACGCGTGGTGGCCCGAGAAAGCTTTTTCCGCTCCTGGCACTGCTACTCTTTATTTTTTGCTCGAATTCTCCTGTAAAGCACTTTCTATTATCCGATGCATGTATGTTACCAGCCCAAACATCATAAATGAGCTTGTAAGAGCATCTATTCAGTGGCCCGTGGCAAATATTCATCTACTACAAGCTCTGTTGGTACAATTCGACGATCAATGGCCTAGAACGGAGAATGGGTGTGCACTTGATGCCATTTTTACTACGTTCGAAACTTCAGAGAACGAGAAACAAACAAAATCTCAGGAAATGTATTCCTTCTACTGCTCCCTCAGAGAGAATTATAATTCGTTCATGTTGAACAGTCACATCTCGAAAGCATCGCAGAGCCAATGGGAGGATTGGATGATGGATGCAGGAAACATTCGCGATGATAATCCGCTTCGAGTTCTCGCTCTTCATTCACATTGTACTCACAATATAGCGGTAAATCACTTAAAAGCTAAAGTATCTTCCTCAGAACAATGGAAAACATGGAGCGAGCAGCTTCCAGCGCACTATCAACTTTCAATCATCAATGAAACCAATCCAACGCACCAACCAGCTGCGCCACTCTCCAAAGAAGAATGCAATACACTAAAGCGTATCATAGATAAAACCACACAGAGTTCCCTTGAGACAATGATGGAGCGGCACATGTTTGTGTTCCAAAGATTTTTATCGTCTGTGTTGCTGGATTCGTCCAATTGTCAGAGCAACCAAAACAATGGCATACTAGATTTCCTAATGGAGGACAGGGATCAATCAGAGGAGAAGTACGAGTTCATATCGGCTTTATCAAAATTTGCTAGAACTGAAACCGGAGCTGCTCAATTTATCAAACATGACTACGAAAGCGATTCCATACATAGTATCAAAACCATAGAAACCTTGAAAACGGACTTTAAGAGCTATAGAGATGTTTATCATGGGGATTCACGCTTTCAACTATTGGCCACTCATTTCGCTTCCCTATGGGTGTGGCTGCATTCTAACGGAGAACAGTCATCAAAGATTCTAATTGAAGTTATTTTTGGAAGCAAACAGTTACAAGAGTCAATGTTGGAAGAAATTATCGAGAATATTCAACTAATTGTGAACCAGCAGAATAGTGCTCTATCTTACGCTCTTTCGGGACTATTTTGGATGTTTAGGTACCTAAATCGAGAAAAAACTTGCAGTGCTAATACCAGAGCTATCACAGCGATAATGCGAAGCTTGGAGTTTTGTTGTCATTTCTTGGGCATTGAGAGAACTCGCGATACACTTTGCATTCTTATAGATACTATCGACTGTATAATGTTCTTGATAGCCACCAGCATTTCACGTTTACAAGATGTCGCAATACTAAAGGAATTTGTGGTTGGGGTGGTACGAGCAATCGCAAAATTTGAGTCTACAACAGGGAGACTCTCCAAATACCTATCAAGGAAACACAGAGACATACTAGATATATTATCAGAGAATTGTATAACTCTATCCGCTCTTTTGCTCCAAAGTTTACCTGGAGAAGACGAAGCTAAAATGATTTCTATCCGAGATTCGTGCGAAATTCAGTATCCATTGGTATCTTCGAGA
>JANSYO010000165.1 GCA_024742395.1 Cytophagales bacterium | reverse complement strand
CTTCCGGGATAATCGCAGAATTTAAAAGGAAATCTCCGTCAAAAGAAGAAATAAAGAAGGATGCCAATGTGGTAGAAATAACTACAGCTTATACTGAACAGGGTGCTGCGGGTATAAGTGTGTTAACAGATACAAGTTTTTTTGGGGGTTCTAAGTCTGATCTAATTAAAGCAAGAGAAGCTAATCCTACTACCCCGTTATTAAGGAAAGACTTTATGATTGATTGTTATCAACTTTATGAAGCCAAATCCTGGGGGGCAGATGTAGTCTTATTGATTGCCGCATCGCTGCAGCCAGAAAAGATTTCGGAGTTAAGTAAAAAGGCTCACGATCTTGGAATGGAAGTCTTACTGGAAGTTCATAATGAAGAAGAGTTAGCTTCGAGTCCAATGGAGCATATTGATATTGTAGGAGTTAACAACAGAAACCTGAAAAATTTCAACGAAAGTAATATTAATGCATCCTTAAATCTTTTTGCCTCTATTCCTGCTGATAAGGTTAAAATCTCTGAAAGTTGCATCAATGATCCAATGTCAATTAAGAAATTAAGAGAGGCAGGTTACAATGGATTTCTGATTGGGGAGTCTTTCATGAAAACTCCTGACCCGGGATTGGCGTTAAAAACCTATATACTAGAAGCAAGAGCATAAAATGAAATTACTTTGGAAAGTCTGTGGTATGAGGGATAAGCAAAACATCCAGGAGGTGTTAGGTTTAAAACCCGATTACATGGGCTTTATTTTTTTTGAAAAGTCTCCAAGGAATATAAGTACTGACTTTGATGAAGGTATTCTGACTCATTGGAATGCCGATACAAAAAAGGTAGGGGTTTTTGTTAATGAAAAACTAGAAACTGTAAAAAGTTACATTAAGAAATATAAGTTAGATGTGCTCCAGCTTCATGGAAAAGAGTCACCAGAATATTGTCAGGAATTAAGGAGGGAGGGAGTTCAGATAATGAAGGCATTCTCTGTAGATGAAGAGTTTAATTTTGAGAATACCGAGGCTTATCAAAATGTAACAGATATCTTCTTATTTGATACGAAAGCAAAAGGAGCTTACGGTGGGCATGGGCTAACTTTTGATTGGAACTTGCTGAACAAATATTCAGGTAATAAGCCCTTTTTATTGGCGGGAGGAATTGACCTTTCTAACCTTCAAGAGCTTAAAGACATTTCGCATCCATCTTTTTTAGGAATTGATGTAAACAGCCGATTTGAACTTGAGCCGGCCTTAAAAGATATTTCAAGGTTAAAAAAACTCAAAGATTGGTTGGAGAGGTATTAAACAAAGTCAACTTTCGAAAATGCCGGTTTGAGTCTGCTCTTATTGTTTTATTCCCTATTTTTACCAACTGTTTCAACAGCCTTTAAGAAATGTTGCAGATCGAAAATTCGGCTTTTGCCGTTGATGAAAGAGGTTACTATGGAGATTTCGGCGGAGCATGGATTCCCGAAATGCTTTACCCTAATGTAGAAGAACTACGTCAGAATTATCTTCAGATTATATATTCTCCTGAATTTCAAGAGGAGTTTAACCAACTACTAACAGACTATGTTGGCCGGCCAACGCCATTATATTATGCCAATAGGCTTTCAAACGAATACAAAACAAATATTTACCTTAAACGTGAAGACCTTTGTCATACAGGTGCACACAAGGTAAATAATACTATTGGACAGATTCTTCTGGCCAAAAGACTAGGCAAGAATAAAATTGTAGCAGAAACTGGTGCTGGTCAGCATGGTGTAGCTACAGCTACAGTGTGTGCCTTAATGGGAATTGAGTGTATAGTGTATATGGGTGAGGTAGACATAGAACGTCAAGCTCCCAATGTGGCCAGAATGAAAATGCTTGGAGCCACTGTAATGCCTGCTAAAAGTGGCTCACGCACATTAAAGGATGCTACTAATGAAGCCATGCGGCACTGGATTAACAATCCTGTAGATACACATTATATCATAGGATCAGTGGTGGGACCGCATCCGTACCCTGATATGGTAGCCAGATTCCAATCAGTTATCTCGGAAGAAATAAGAAAACAACTATTCGAAAAAACCGGATCTGAAAATCCGGATCATCTGATAGCTTGTGTAGGTGGTGGTTCTAATGCCGCAGGTACATACTTTCATTATTTAGATGAGTTATCTGTAAATATTGTGGCTGCCGAGGCCGCAGGACATGGAGTAAAAACAGACAAATCTGCAGCTACTACCTTTTTGGGAAAAGAAGGTGTATTACACGGAAGCAAAAGCCTGCTCATGCAAACTATAGATGGCCAGGTCATAGAACCACATTCTATTTCAGCCGGATTAGACTACCCCGGAATAGGACCTATGCATGCACATTTGTGGAAAACAGGCAGAGCGAAGTTTTATGCCATATCTGATGATGAAGCAATGCAGGCAGGTATGAAACTCTCTAAATTGGAAGGGATAATTCCTGCCATAGAATCTTCTCATGCCTTAGCTGCACTTGATTACTTAAAAGCAGGGTCTGATGAGACCGTTGTTATCAGTCTGTCTGGCAGAGGAGATAAGGATCTCTCTACATACATGAAATACTTGTAAATAACCCTTTGAAAAATAAATTGATTAAAATGAAAGTAATGAAGAGTCTGATCGTATTTGGCTTATTGTTTATTGGAATAGCCAGCTGTACACAAAAAGAAGAGGAGACAAAAGAAATTGTAACTGAAGAACCCGAAATGAAAGAAAAGCTTAGACATGTGGTAATGTTTAAATTCAAAGAAACCAGCTCAGACGAAGACATCATGGATGTCATTGCTGCTTTTGAGAATCTTCCTAATGAGATAAAGGAGATAAAGGATTTTGAATGGGGTATTAATAATAGCCCTGAAAATTTAAATGACGGACTTACTCATTGCTTTACTCTTACTTTTGATAGTGAAGAGGGCAGAGCAGCTTATCTTCCTCACCCTGCTCATAAAGCCTTTGGCGAAAAATTAGGGCCACACTTAGATAAGGTGACAGTGGTAGACTACTGGACTAAATAATCAAAAAAACACACATTACGTCTGCAAGAAGATTATATGAACAGACTGGAGCAGTTATTCATTGACAAACCAGAGAAGGTTTTAAATATTTACTTTACTGCGGGGTTTCCTTCGCTAAGTCATACATTGCCTATGATCCAATCTATTCAGGATAGCGGAGCAGATTTAGTAGAAGTAGGTATACCCTTTTCAGATCCGGTAGTAGATGGAGAGACTATTCAAAAAGCCAACATTAAAGCTCTGGATAATGGAATGTCAGTAGACTTGCTTTTTCAGCAACTGAAAGACTTAAGAAAAAGCATTCATATTCCGGTCATCTTAATGGGAGATATAAATCCTGTTTTTCAGTTTGGGATTGAGCGGTTTTGCCAAAAGTGTCAAGAGGTAGGAATTGATGGTCTCATTTTACCCAATTTGCCCATGGCAGAATACCTGGAAGATTTTAAAGATCTTTTTGACAGATATGGCCTGCTAAATATCTTCCTTATTACACCCCAAACCTCTGAGGAGCGAATCAGAGAAATTGATCATAATTCTAAAGGCTTCATATATATGGTGTCTTCAGCGTCTACTACGGGTTCTACCAGTGGCGTTACTCCTGAAATGAAAGAATACTTTGAGCGGGTCAATGCTATGAAATTGTCAAATCCCCGGTTAATCGGTTTCGGAATAAAGGATAAAGAGACTTTTCTACAAGCTTCAGAGTTTGCAAATGGAGCCATTATTGGTTCGGCGTTTATCAGAGCCATCCAAAATCCTGATACAGCAATTGACTCAGCTTCTGAATTCATTAAATCAGTATTGTCTTAAGGGCGTGTCCCCATGCCACCGCTTTGCCCGGCCCGCACATGGGTCGGGCTATTCAGGGCTCCACTATCGCTTCGGTCTTTTATTCAAAAACTCTTTATATCTGTAGTAGCTCCTTTTTGAATAAAAGACTAAACCCTTACTATCCCTCACGCATTCCAGGTTCTGAAAGTTTTAAACTAAAAATCCTTCGGTACTCAATCATTATTCAGTCTTCCTGAACTTCTTCTTTTTATCTTTTACCAATATCTAAGAATAGGCAGATTTCGCCTCTTGAAATTGTACTTTACAAAGATGTAATTTATTTGATTGAATTATTTTAACCCTACATTTATTGATTATGAATGACTTAGGTGAAGGGTATAAAAAAAGTTCAAAACAGGGCTTGTGTATATTAAAATGATTCTTCTATCTTTGCACTCCCGTTACGGAAGAAGGGCGGGGTTTAGTTCTAAGACATGTTGAGATGAGAAAATAAAATTTAAATTTTTTCAAGTTTTATTTTGGAATTAAAAATTAATCACTCATCTTTGCAGCCCGTTAAGAAACACAGACACGAAAATAACGGAAAACGAAACAAAAAAACGCTGAGTTGACTTTAGTGTTTAAGGCCGAGAAAAGGCGACGAATCTTACCGGAGTTTTGAGGAGGTAGGATAAAGTTCATAGACTTATTGATATACATAGACGGACCTCGAGTCAAGGACTTTTTAAAATAGTAATTTACTATGGAGAGTTTGATCCTGGCTCAGGATGAACGCTAG
>JANSYO010000058.1 GCA_024742395.1 Cytophagales bacterium | reverse complement strand
TCCACCACACACATCGCCCATCCCGCCGGGTAGTGCATGCCACAACCTACGCCGCTAGAAGTAGCTCTTACACGGTAATAGTTTGTCCCTTCCAAACCAGTATTTGGAGTCAATGTTCTATTGGTAGAGTCGGTTATTGGATTGAAGCTTATAACATCTGATGAACTAAACCATTGATAATTAAATGCTCCTGTACCTGAATTTTTATCAGCAGCAATGACCACCAAGCCATCAATACAAACCACATTATCATCTAAGCTTACATCAACTGTAAAGCTTGGCAATACATTTATAACTGCTTCATCTGAAACTACAGAACCACAACCGGGACCCTCTGCCGTAGCTTCTACATAGTACCGATAAGTACCTTCTGAAGATGGCGTAACAGTCAATGTAGAATCCTCCTCACCAGGAAGTAAGGCAAATGGTGCTCCGTCAATGGATTGGTACCAGTGATAGGTAACATCTCCGGTACCATTTGAAGTATCGGCGGTCAAAGTGAAAATTCCACCCACACATAGTGAGCTGTTATCAAGACGTACATCTACTGAAAACTCTGGTAATACCTCCAGAGAGACTACCTCTGAGGTATCCATGCCACAACCTGCACTACTGGAAGTAGCTTCTACCTGGTAGTATCTTATACCCGGTGTGCCGGTAATTGGAGAATAACTAGTCCCCGTAGAACCACTGATCAAAGAGTAAGGTCCGGTGGCATTTGCTGATACAAACCAACGGTAAGTATTACTTCCTATTCCACTACCTGTTTCTGCTGTAAATTCTACCGCACCATCTATACAAACCAGTGCATTATCAACACTTAAATCTACCGTATATTCAGGAAGAACCTGAACCACTGCTGTGTCTGATGCAGCTGTCCCACATCCTATACCCGTGGCGGTTGCTAAAACCTGATAATACATTGTGCCTTCTGATGATGTGTTTGGGCTCAGCTGTATATCAGTACTTCCTGACATTGCTGAAAAATTTATTGCATCTGAAGAGCTGTACCACTGATACGTTATTGTTCCTGTTCCTGAAGTTGTATCAGCTAAAAGTATCACCTCACCACCTTCACAAACAAGGTTGCTATCTAAAGAAACATCGACTGTAAAGACAGGAAGAACTTCTATCCTTGCAGAATCTGATGGCGGAAAATCACAGCCATTACCATCTGAACTTACTTGAATTCTATAAAATACAATACCTTCATTGTCCGTTGGTACGGTCAATTCCTGATTCGTTTGACTAGCCATGTCTGTCCAACCTGAATTAGGATCTGTGGTTGACTGCCATTGATACGACATGGTTCCCGTACCTCCAGAAACTATTGGGTTCAGCTCCACAGATCCATCTATACAAAGGGTAAGATCATTAAGGTTTAAGTCAACGACCGGGTCATCCACAACTTCAAAAAGAACGGCATTAGATAGTGCATCATTACAATCAAAGACCAGGTCGTCTACATAAACCCGGTAATAGAATCTTCCTGCCGAGGTAGTAGATGGCAAGTAAACAGAATCACTTTGATTTGGAATAGTCGTCCAAGTACCATTAGTATCTGTGGTAGTAAACCAAGTAAACTCAAATACTCCGGAACCTCCTTCTACATGAGCCACTATATCTGCCATACCATCTACACAGACAGAATCCTGATCTATAGAAACTTCTAATGTTGGCTGATCTTTTACTTGTACCAGTACGGTATCTGTCACAGGACAATTGGAAGAATCTCTGGCTGTTACGATGTATTCTGTATCCACGGTAGGATTCACAAAAATGCTTGAAGTCGTTTCTGCCGTACTCCATTCAAATGTATACGGAGCTCCACCTCCACTAGGAACAGATATCAACTCTAATGAGCCAGAGCCAATACATTTTGAAGTATCAGGTGTTAAGCTCATTTCAATTGGCGGAACTAAAATTTTGGTTAAGCCACTTGTTACTATACAACCAGGATTATCAAAACCATTAGCATCCGTAGATAAAACGATTTGATATTCTATACCGCTAAGTGCTGATGGAATTGGTGTAGGTAATGTTAGTGTAACATCCATTACATTGCCAGAATAAGTACCTTGAATAACAGAGGTTACATCTGTCCAAGTAGCTCCATTATCCGTACTTTGTTGCCATTTATAATAATCGTACTCCTCAAGTGGATCTTCTACTGAGGCTGATATTGTCTCATCTAAACCTCCTAAGCAGGCTACCGTAGTTCCAGATAATTCAATATTCAATGGGCATTTGCTGACAACTATATCATCAATCACCCAGTCATTTCCATTACCACCCGGAGCGTTATTTCTTATACTGAATATGGCTTCGTCATAATTTCCGGTCTCGAATGAAAACCCTACTTGCTGCCAGCCAGATGATGTAATATTTCCTGTAGTATATTTTGAAACACCATCAATTAAAAATGCAAAATTGGGATAAATATGACCTGGTGCATTTGCTGTCAAGTTACGTACCCATGCAGTAAAATTATAGCGGCTATTAGGGCATAAGTCGCCAATTGACTGTTCGACCACAACATCGGGTTCATATGAGGCATTTACTACCATCATATAACCACCTGTATCTCCAGGAGTATGATCTTCATTTATCACATCCCATGTACCGAAAATGTTTCCACCTGAAGTGGCTCCGTTACAATCTAAATTATTGACCACCGTGTAAAAACCGTCATTTGGAGAAGTACAAGTCATGTAAACATACCCATACCCAGTTTCGTCTAAACCTACGGGCGGTCCTTGCAGATCACTTCCTGAGCCAAAATCACCATTCACAAATTTATTCCCCTCGGGTCCGATTTCGCAAAAAGTAGATATGTCGCAAGGCTGCCCATTATTTGGTACTGTTATTATTTCCTCCTTGTAACAGTAAACACTATTGTATCTTTTTACTCGAACATAATAGGTACCTGGTTCTAAATTAGATATAGTATTATTAGGACTTAAACTACCAATAGAAACATAATCTCTATCTCTAAATCCAACCCAACTTACTTCATCGGTACTGTTTACTCCACCAAGTGTTATACTTCCATTATTATCAAAACATCCAGAAGCGGCGGTAACAGAATGGCTATTAAAGAAATTGCCACCATTTGAAATTAGAGTGATGTAGGCCGTTCTACAAATAATTTGAGTACTTCTGTCTCGCATAAAAACAAGATGACTACCAACGCCTAAGCCTCCAATAGTCCCATTAGAGCTCCAATGTGTACTTCTTACCCAATTAATACCATCAACACTTATCTCATAAACACCACTGCTGTAATCCTGAGCTCTAACACTTCCGTTTGTATTTGAACAAGAACTTGGATTAGTGGGCTCTAACGCAACGTACGTTTGGCAAATGTTTCCGCAATTGGTATTAATCACCAAATTAGTCGTTGCTGTTGTAGTACAACCATTTGCTGCAGTTGCAGTTAACGTGTACACACCACCTGAATTGGTTGCAGTTACAAAAGTTGGAGATTGAACATTACTTGAATATCCGCCTGGCCCGGCCCATGAATAAGAGGTTACATTTTGAGCTGAACCAAAAAGCTTTGCAATGGTATAGGCACAATGAGTACCAGTATTTGAAGCCGTTACATTATAAGGCGGCTGTAAAACCTCGACATCAATTCTTGTTCTCGTTAAACTTTCACAACTATAAATTGTACAAGTAGTATAATAATCTTCTGTTGCTCCCACATTCATGGAAGGTGTAGTATATGTTGAACCTGTTCCAAGTACAGTTGATGACGTATTCGAGGCATACCATCTTATAGTACCTGCACATCCTGAGGCTGTCATCGTTATTGTGCCTGGCCCACATCGTGTTACGTTTTCACCTGTTGGTGGTGGCGGGAAAGGATGAACTATTACAGAAACTGTAGCTGTGGCTGTACAATTATTTGCATTTGTCACTGTCAAAGTATAGATACCTGACATTGCTGCCGTAGCGTTTGGTCGGTTATAATTAGCACTTGTAGATGTTTGACCATCTGGTGTAGACCATAAATAAGTTCCGCCCCCGCCGCCAGTTAATTGTATGGTCTGAGCTTGACAAATATTACCATTGGACGTTGTTGCAGTAGGCACAGGTAAAGCATGTATAGTTACACCAGTGGTAGCAGTGGCTGTACATCCATTAGCATTTGATACTGTTACAGTGTATATTCCTGCGTGTGAGGCAGTAGTATTGGCAATTATTGGATTCTGAGCATTCGAACCAAATCCGTTGACTCCAGTCCATGAATAATTTGTCCCACCAGTTGAGGATAATTGCAAAGGTTTGCCAGCACAGGTTGGACTATCATTTGAAGCCGTTGCTGTAGGTAAAGTATTTACAACAACATTTAAAGTTTCAGTATCAACGCATGAAGCTGAGTCTGTCACAGTCAATACATAGTTACCAGAATTACTTAACTGAGCGGAAGGAATAACAGGATTTTGTAAATTTGACGAAAATCCTGACGGGCCAGTCCAGGCATAACTATTACCGCCTGAACCACTTAAAACTAAATCTTTGTCAATACAAACATTTGAAGTTGTAATTGCAGCTTGAGGAATAGAAACGACCACATTCACTGTTGCTGTGGCAGAACATGTATTAGAGTTAACTACGGTAACTGTATAAACACCTGTCATTGTACCGGCGGCATTTGCTCTTGTCGGATTTTGAGAGGTGGATGTAAATGAGGCAGGACCAATCCAGGAATAAGTTGCCCCACCACTCGCATTTAAAGATATAGTATTACCCAAGCAAACGGTTCCACCACCAGATGCTACAGGAGCCGGAACAGAGACACCTACATTAACGGAGTCTTTATTCTTACATCCAAATGAATTCGTTCCTTCAACTATATAGTAACCCGCTTTAGGTGTATCCATATTGGGTATCGAGAAAGACGTGGCCGTTGATCCGAAAGAATTAGGTCCCTCCCATATGTAAGAATTGGCCCCTGATACATTAAGAGTTAAAGCGGTCCCCTGACACACTAAGGTGTTGCCACCAATATTTAAATTAGGCAGAGCTCGCATAGTCACATTGAATGTTGCGGTTGCGGTACATCCTCCTGATTTAGAAACAGTAACACTATATACCCCGGAATTTGACATGGAGGCCGAAGGAATGACAGGATCAGAAACAGAAGAAGTAAAACCCGAGGGGCCAGTCCAAGAATAACTTTCCCAATGAGGTAGATCAAGTTTGATACTATCTCCTACACAAACATTTGAGGTTCCTGTTATAACCGGATTTAATAGCAACACATTCACTGGCACGTTTGAGGTAGCCGTACAACCCAAAGAATTTTCTATAGTAAGCACATAATCTCCGCCCTTAACAGCAGTAGCATTTATTATTGTATTACTAGAGGTTCCTGAACTAAACCCGTTTGGCCCTGACCAAGAGTAGCTTATTCCTCCATTTGCTGTTAATACTATATTATCTCCTTCACATACAGGAGAATTAGAAGTTGCCGTTAAAGAAGGAAAGGAAATAACTAAGGCTGTTGTTCCAGTTGATGTACATCCTGAGGCGTTGGTAAGTGTAACTGTATATACGCCGGTTTTAACATTGGTAACATTAGTAATATTTACCGTTCCTGAAGCATTTGTTTGGTCAAAACCACCAGGCCCAACCCAGCGGTAACTTGTTCCACCAGAAGCACTTAAGGTTGCATTATCTCCAGTACAGACTTTTATGGTATCTGTCACCGTAACATTTGGTAAAGCATAAACAGTTAACTCTGTAGTAGCTGTTACCGGACATGAAGGAGTAATATTACTTGTAACGGTATATACCCCTTCATGAGTAGTACCTACACTAGAAATTCCAGGATTTGCCGTTGACGCACTAAAGGAATTGGGGCCTGACCAGGAATAAGTCCCATTACCTCCCGTTGCAGTAAAACTTACATTCTCGTTTTGACAAACAGGTCCCGTATTGCTTGCTGAAATACTAGAAGACAATACACTGACATTGGTGGTAGCCGTTGCTGAGCATCCTGTTCCAGATTGTGTAGCAGTCACCTGATAAGTTCCAGACATCGGAATTGAAGCATTGCTACGTGTAGTTGAAGAACCTGAAGAGGAGAACCCACCCGGTCCTGACCAAGTGTAAGTACTACCGCCAGAAGCAGTTAAGGCGATGGTTTGCCCTTCACAATAGGGCCCCGTATTACTTACAGTAGGAGAAATACCAACATTAATTGTTACGTTCGTTGTTGCCGATCTTTGGCAACCATTAGAATTGGTTACCAAAAGAGTATAAGCACCCCCATAACTGAAGTCTACAGAACTTACACTTGGGTTTCTAGAAGAATATGTATTCCCATTGGGTGCTGTCCATGAGTAATTGGACATACCCGAATTAGCACTTAAATTTAAAGTACCACCGGCACATACCGGGCTATTGCTCGATGCAGTAGCACTAGGTAAGGCATTAACCACAACTTGAACACTAGCTGTACCAGTACAACCCTGAGAATCAGTTCCCGTTACTGAGTAAATTGAATTCGATGTAGGAGAAACACTTTTAGAAGACCCAGTACCAAGCCCTCCACCCCAGGAGTAGTTAACCGTACCAACCGCACCATTTAACGAGGCAGTAAGTGTTGTGCTTTGACCATTACAAATACTTAGATTTCCTGATATTGATGCAGTACCACTGGCACGTGTAATTGTTTGTGAACCCACACTAACAGGACATGAACCATTTCCCCATCTAGCCATTAAATTATATGTTCCCGGGGCTAAATTTGAGATTGTTGTAGTCCCAGAATTATCAGGAACTGTATAAGGGTAAGTGCTTCCTCCATTTAAACTAAATTGAATATTTGTTTGACTAGATACATTGTTAAATGCAAATGTTAAACTACCGTTGTTCTGTCCGCAATTCGCATTATTTTTAGTAACTGAAACAATTGGAGATTCATTGACAACAATGGCTGTTGTAGCCGAAGCAGAACAACCCGTCATTGTAACAGTTACTGAATATATACCAGTATGAGAAGTTGTTGCATTAGTAATATTAGGATTTCTTTGAGAACTGGTAAAGCCGTTTGGCCCAGTCCAACTATAAGTAGCACCACTAACATTTCCTGCATCCATGCTAATGGTATTTCCCGTACACACTGGTGAATTGGTAGTAGGGCTAAAGGCCGTTAAGTTACAATCTTCAATTATTAATGTCGTACTTTTATAATCACAGACTTTTCCACCCAGACCATCATTTTCGTACAGAGTTACCCCAATATTATAAGTACCTGGCCCCCAGGAAAGGCCTCCATTATCGTTCGGGCTTCTAAAAGGCTCAGCGTTTTCTGTATTTGAATAATTATCATTTCCGGTTATGTTAAATAAAACACTTACCTTTCCTCCGCTATTTTTATTTGAACCATTCACGTTAGCCTCTAAATTCCAGGTGGTAGGAAAATTATTGGTATATAATGTTGCTCCTGAGGTTATATCTATATCCCCTGTGCTCCCTGTTAACTGATTGATTAGAATCTCATCCAATTCATCACAGTCTGAGTCATTAACGCAGGAAATTGACGCTTCCCATCCACTTCTTGTCTGACTACTATTGGAGTGAAAATAAAAGGTCAAACATGGACCATCTGATGTAATAGTTCCTGGGTTATCATTTCCAGAATATGTATCCAGAATACTGGCATTCTGGTCTATTCCATCATAGACTCTAAGATAGTCGCTATTGTTTCTTGTTCTGAATGAGCTGAAATTGAAGCGTATATTCTGACCATAATCAGCACAGAAAGTTTCATAGGTGTCTTCGTTATTATTATAATCATTCCAATATCCACCACTATCATAATAAGTGCCAGAGCAAGTTACTGGTATGTTTTCAATGATTGATACATCATCAATGGCAAAGTCATTACCTGAACTTGTCCCGCCTGAAGATTGAGCATTATGAATGGCTATTGTTACTGTGTTTGTGTAAGTCGCAGTATAAGTGGTGGTAAGCTGAGTCCAGCCACCTGATTGAGCGGTTACTGTAGTTCCTACTTGTCCCCAGTTGACTCCCCAATATAATTGGGCGGGATTACCGTTACCAAAATCTCTTACCCAAACAGAAAATGTATAAGTTCTTCCGGCTGTCTGATAGAAAGTGTTGTACCAAACGGGATGATTTGACCAGTTAGCACCATCAGCTACCAACATATTACCACCATTACCTGTATGATCACCCCAGGTTGGAGCCCAACTCCACTTATCTCTTGGACGATCTTCTATCCCATGCTCACCTTCCCACCAGTTTCCATTATTATTTGTAGGTAAATAAGACTGATACCCATAAAAGGTAGAATTGCTATTGAAACTACCATTAGTTACCAGTTCTTTTTCAATTGCATTTGCAGACAAAAAAGGAAATAATAGTACAAGCACAAAAGACAAAGCCCTCCAATAGCTTGGAAGGAATTGCAGAGCCCGGCTCTTACCTTTCTTTTCTTTCGTTTTGTTATGCACCTATCTTTTTGTTAATCGTTTAGGAATCTTTAGTGAGAAAACTCCTGAACACAAATTGCAGGGTAGTCGGCCCTGCTACGCTTGTGTGTCCAATCATTGTGCCAAAAAATTTATTTTACGGATTTCGCATACCATTCAGAGCCTTTTCCCCCTTGCCCATTTGATATAGTTTTAGATTTATTAGCGACCTTTGAGCATCAATAAATCTGTATGATAACATTTTATCCTGGCCCTTCTAAACTCTATCCGGAAGTACGAGAACACCTTGTAGAGGCATTTGACTCTGGCATTCTTCAAATGAACCACAGAAGCCTTCCGTTTATGCAGTTAATGGAAGATACCCTCACGAAGTTTAAATCAAAAATGGGAGTACCAGAGGAATTTGAAGTCTATTTTACTTCTTCAGCTACAGAATGTTGGGAAATCTTGGCTCAGTCTGTTCTGAGAGATAAAATTCAGTTTTGTTATAATGGAGCTTTTGGAAAAAAATGGTTCAAATACACTGTCACAAATCCCGTCATTGGAGCTTCGGCCAAAATCAGAGGCTCACGCTTTAATCTGAATCAGGAGATCACGAACATTGAAATAGATAATGATTCTGATTTTCTGTGTGCTGTACAAAACGAAACCAGTAACGGTACAGGAATTACCATGGAAGCTCTTAAAAATTTACCGGCAAACTCTTTAAAATGTTTTGACATTACCTCCTCACTTGGAGGAGAAAACATTGATTTCACCCTGGGAGATTTTTGGTTTGCTTCTGTTCAAAAATGTATGGGATTACCGGCCGGCATGGGAATTCTCATTTGCTCGGCAAAAGGAATGGCAAAAGCAGAAGAAGTAAATGAAAGAAACCATTACAATAGCCTCTTATTTATTCAAGATAATTTCAGAAATTTTCAAACTCATTTCACCCCAAATATTCTTAACATATTCCTATTAAACAGGCTTTTAGATTCCATACCTTCAATTACAGAAATAGATAGAAAAAACAGTCAAAGGGCCAAAGATTTATACGGCTATTTTGAAGCTAAAAATGGTTTAAATCCTTTGATAGACCCTGGCTCTTGCAGATCAAAAACAGTTTTAAGTATTGAGTCTTCTCCGGAAAATATTAAGTATATAAAGTTAAAAGCTGCAGAAAAGGGAATAATTTTGGGCAATGGTTACGGCGAGTGGAAAGAAAGTACTTTCAGAATTGCTAACTTTCCTGCCATAACAGACGAAGAATTCAACGAACTAAAGCATTTTTTTGATACTTTATGAAACTAGATTTTAAAGAGATTCTTTCCGTAACACTTATCCTTTTTTCCATTATTGATATTTTGGGCTCTATCCCTATCATATTGAATATCAGAAAGAAAACTGGTGATATCCATGCAGAAAGAACCACTCTAGTTTCTGGTTTATTGATGTTTGGATACTTGTATTTGGGTACTCAGATTCTGGCACTTTTTGGTGTAGATGTAAGCTCATTTGCAGTAGCTGGTGCTATCATTCTTTTATTAATGGGTTTTGAGATGATACTTGGTAGAGAAATCTTTAAACACAATCCTACAACAGGAGCCCGCTCTAGTTCTATCGTACCACTTGCCTTTCCAATTATTGCCGGGGCAGGTACCATGACTTCCTTACTATCGCTCAAGGCTGCTTACCATGTAGAGAGTATTATCATTGGAATACTCGTGAACTTAATTCTGGTTTATGTAGTATTGAAGTCCTCAAAATGGCTTGAAAAGAAGATTAGTCCGGCCAGTATAGAGGTTTTACAAAAAGTTTTTGGTTTGATTCTTTTGGCGATAGCCATCAAACTTATTAAAGAAAACTTGTTTTCTGTAGGCTAAACATCTTCAAGATTTATTCTTTCCTCAGGTTTTTCATCTTTGACAAACTCTACCTTCCATGTATGGTCTGCCAGGAGAAAAACCTTAGCCAAAAAATCATTGAAAGGCATGCTTTTGCCCCACTCATCTGGCCCTACCATGCTGAGCACATCTGTGCCATCAGCTTTCTCATATAAATAATAACTATGATTAATAACAGGCTCAAAACTCATCTGGGCGTCATATATTCTTTCTGAAACCTCAATCCTGTCTTTTATTGTTTGAGCTTGCCGACCAAGAAGCTCCATCTGTCTGTATATTTTTTCCAACTGGTCAAAAGTCTGCTGACGCATAGCCATTTGTGCTTTGCCTTTCACTTTTCCCATGTCTTCGGGTCTGATTATCGCCCCTCCGGCTGTATGAGCATACTCCATCAACCCCGGATTTTTCGCTGCTTGTTTTTCGTCTATAGGATTTTCCATTTTCTACAGTTTAGTTTTCTAAAATCGCCGACCTAGATATAATTTCCAAACAAATTATCTTTTTTAGATATTTTATCTACAAAATAAAGATTTATTAACCGTTTTATCTTTTAGGTTTTTAACAATGTCTTTTTGATAAAAATTTACGTATTTCAATAAATTTTCAATAAAATCACAAACATGGAGATACAAACCAAAGACGAAATACAGGCGAAAACAATTGACAGAAAAGATTTTATGAAACAAGTGGGCTTGGGCTTTGGGGCCATTATGCTGATGAATTGTCTTCAATCCTGTGACGGAGGAGAGATTCCTGACCCTAATCCAGGTGGAGGCAACGGTAATATAGACTTCACAATAGACCTAAACCAAATGGCCAATAGCAGCCTTAGAACTAAAGGTGGTTTTAAGGTAATTAGTGATCAGAAAGTAATTGTGGCCAGAACACTCGCAGATACCTTTATTGCAGTATCATCTGCCTGCACCCATCAAGGAACCACAGTTAATTATAGACCTAATAGCAATGATTTTCTTTGTCCTAATCATGGTTCTGAATTTACAGCGGTAGGTGCGGTTCAAAAAGGCCCTGCCACATCACCTCTAACTAAATTTGCCACATCTTTTGACGAAACCGCTAATACACTTCGAGTTTTTCAATAAATGATATTTATAAGTCAGGAAGGAGATTTAATCAACAGCAAACCCTCTGATCCGTACTTTGAAAAGGTTAAGCTATTTATTCTGAAGTGGCAAAATGGCATTTCAGAATTAGAAGTCAAGACATCGGGATCCACTGGTAAACCTAAGAAAATCAAGCTCTCAAGAGAGAAAATTCAAGCCTCTGTAGCCCAAACTAAAGAAGCATTTAGTTTAGATGAAGATCATCTATTATTATGTAATTTAAGCGTAGATTTTATAGCAGGTAAACTGATGATAATAAGGGCTTTAGAATTAAAGTCTGAATTGATTGTGATTAGGCCTGAAGGCAATATTCTAGATTCAATTAGAAATTTCGGATACATGCTGGAGCAAAAAAGAGGCAAATTATTTCTTGCATTTGTTCCTTTGCAAATCACTAAGGTACTGGAGGAGCCTGCTGGTCATAATTTACTAAACATGGCCAAAGCTGTTTTAATTGGCGGTGCCAAAGTCAATAAGCATTTAGCTAAACTTCTAACAGAAATCCATTCTCCTGTTTATGCCACTTTTGGAATGACGGAAACAGTGACGCATTTTGCTATTAAACAGATAAACGCTACCGAACCTCAGGAGTATTTTAAACCTCTAAAAGGAACTGCTTTAAAGGTAGATGAAGAGGGCTGCCTCAGTGTAAAAAATGCTTGCACAGATAATCTCTGGCTTAAAACCAATGACCGCGTAGAACTTAGAATGGATCAGAGTTTTAAACCACTTGGCAGAGCAGACAATGTGATAAACTCTGGCGGAATAAAAATTCATCTTGAGGAAATTGAGGCTCAAATTGATCAACTCATTGATTTTAAACATCCTTTTTTCTGTGCAGGTGTAAAGGATACATTGCTCGGTCAGAAACTAGTACTTTTCATAGAGTCTGAGGAAAAAGACCTCGAAATACTAGCCAAACTCAAATCTGAAATGGCTAAATTTGCCGCTCCGAAGGAGGTGCTATTCATAAAGGAGTTCGCCAGAACCACTTCCGGTAAAATAGACAAAATAAAGACCATCAATGCATCTGCAATTTCAAACTAACGAATTCACTCCAGCCCCTTATGCACATGCAATTGAGCTGCATCTTGATGAGAAAGGCAATAAGCTTAATGTAGTTTTTGAGCTAACTTATATGGGCCGCGAAGAGCTAGAGCTAGATGAAATTCTTCAGGAAGGCTTTTCCGAGAATGATGATCTTAAATGGGAAGGCACCCTGAATCAAGACTGGCTGACTGCTTACAAAAAACTGGTAAAGCAAGGCCACTTAAAGAAAAAAACAGATTTAGAAGAATCTGAAAACTACTGGCAAATAAAAACAAACGGAGAATCGGGCTATCCTGTTGATGAGCAAATGTTCCTTGAATTCATACAAGAGATTCAGCAAGCTGTCTTTGAGTCCTTAGAAATTGAGGCTCCTTTGAAAATTACAATTTTAAGAAAGGATAGAGATCAGGAAAACAAATTCGTGTTTAATGCTTCCTTTGTTAAAAGAACATTTGAAAGAAAAAATGGGGAAAGCAGACAAGCAAAAGACTGGTCTGAACTGAACTCATTTCTTAAAGAAGTATTCTGGGGAGATTTTAGACCTGAGCAGGCAATGAAAAAATCGCCTGGCAAATCGGGACTGTTCTTAAATATTGGTGATAACTTATGGTATGAAGTAGGTAAAAGTTATCTCATTCAGCCATCTAAATTAACTCAGTTTTTAGACTAATCTATCTAATTCTTGCTGAAGCTTTTTAGCTAACTCCTTTGCATTTTCGAGACTTGGTTTCTGTTGCGGCATTTCGTAAGAGATATAAGCCACGACTTCCCAAACTTCTTTAATTTGCGACAACTCAAGATCAAAAGTATCTAATCCATTTATTTCAGGGGTAAGAACCAGCACTCCTCGTAGTTTAATCTGATTATACGCCCTTCTATAAAGTATACCTTGAGTAGGACTTACCACCAGGTAACACTTATTGTCCACCAATCGGCTTACATCCTTTATTCTTTTACCTATTAGTACAGATTTTGGCAATGGAAAGTCATTTGATGACTCAAAAGCCAGGTGATCTTCCTCAGAAAGTCCCGGTAAGCTGATCGTAATCAAATCATCACTAATAGAACGGAAACCATCGTTAAGATACTGTTCAAACTGATAAGCAGAAATTAAAGGAATACCCTTGGCCAAATTATCTTTTTTAAGGTTTGAGGGTTCTTGCTGTACTGCAAAAATGGGCAACATAGATAAATCATCTAAACCATTTCGTTCTATCTCCTCAGCATATGAATCCTCCATATCTGTTTCAGTTAGAGCCTCTACTGAACTTTCAAAATAATCCGCGAGAAATTTCAATTTAGCATAAGGGGGTACTGCTCTGCCAGCTTCATAGGCATCAATAGAAGCCCTTGTCATGCCCAGTTCCTCGCCTAATTCTGACTGTGTAAAACCTTTCAATCCTCTTAAAAATCGAAGGTTTTTTGATAAGTTGGTTTCCACTCTTTTCTTTCTGATTGCCTAAAAATAAACAAAGCAATTGATAATTATGATAAAATCTTAAATTGCATTCAATACATCAACAAAACCAATGACTGATACTGCAAACTCTTACAATTCTTTGCTGAAATCTCAGCAAGTAAAAGCACTTGAATTGCGAACATCAAAAGCCAAGGAAAGAATTAAAAAGTTAAAGAGTATCAAGTCATGGATTGAAGATAACGAGGAGATAATTTGCGATGCACTTTACTCAGACTTTAAGAAAAGCCGACACGAGACCTATCTGAGTGAGATTATGCCCATGTATGGAGAAATCCGTTACATTATTAAAAACCTCAAGAATTGGATGTATCCAAAGAGTGTATCAGTGCCACTTTTTTTTATAGGAACAAGCAATAAACGGATACCTCAGCCCAAAGGGAATGCCCTTATCATTTCTCCCTGGAATTATCCATTTTTGCTAACAATGAAACCAGTTTTGTCGGCCATTGCGGCAGGCTGCACGGTAATAATAAAACCTTCAGAATTAACCGAAAACACTTCTGAGCTTATAAAGAAAATGATGCATGAGCTCTTCACAGAAGATGAAGTCACGGTTATTACTGGTGGAGCTGATACCGCGATTGAATTACAAAAGCTTCCTTTTAATCATGTTTTCTTTACAGGAAGCCCTAAGGTAGGTAAACTTGTGATGATTGCGGCTGCTAAAAACTTAGCATCTGTAACACTAGAACTCGGTGGTAAGTCTCCAACCATTGTTGATGAAACTGCCAATCTAAAAGAGGCGGCAATAAAAATCGCATATGGTAAATTTTTAAACGCAGGTCAAACCTGCATCGCTCCAGATTACTTGTTTGTCCACACAAAAGTAAAAGACAAATTGCTGGAGGAGATTCAATCATACCTAAAGAAATTAAATGACGACCCAGAGAATTATTCAAAGGACTATTGCAGAATAATTAACAAAGGTCATTTCTCAAGAATTGTTGGCCTCATTAAAGAGGCAGAATCTGAAGGTGCACAGGTAATAACCGGTGGACATTCAAGAGAAACAGATGCATTTCTGGAACCTACTTTGCTTACACAAATCACACCTGAGATGAGAATAATGAAGGAAGAGATTTTTGGTCCTTTATTACCTGTACTAGAATACACAAATCTGCAGGAAGTGACTTCATTCATTAACAAAAATGAAAAACCTCTGGCCTTATACATTTACAGTAAAAACCGAGGTAATCAAGATTTTATCACAAAAGAAACCTCCTCAGGTTCAGTGGTGATAAATGATTTTGCTATTCAATTCATCTACCATGGAATTCCTTTTGGAGGTATCAATAACTCTGGTACAGGTTATTCTGGCGGTGAAGAAGGCTTCAAAGAGTTTTCTCATCTAAAGCCAGTTATCAAAAATCATTTTAGTCCCAGCCCGCTCTTTTATCCCCCCTATACCAAGTTCGTTAAAAAGCTTACCCGATTTGCTGCCAAATATTTGGCTTAATCCAAAGTTTCTATTACAAGGTTATGGTTTGTATAAATACATATATCAGCGGCAATATTGAGACCTTCTCTCACCATCTCCTCTGAGCTTAATTGCGACGCATGCCTTTTAAGGGCAATAGCCGCAGCCTGAGCATACATGCTACCGGAACCGATAGCAGCAATCTGATGATCTGGCTCCAGCACATCACCTGTACCAGATATTACCAACATCTCTTCGGCATTGGCAACGACCATCATAGCCTCCAATTTCCTTAGGTATCTGTCTGTTCTCCAATCTTTAGCCAGCTCAATTGCCGCCCGTTTCATATTTCCACCATAAGAACCTAATTTTTCTTCAAACTTTTCAATTAAAGTAAAGGCATCCGCAGTGCTTCCGGCAAAACCCGCCAATATTTTACCTCCTGCCAGCTTTCTTACTTTTCTTACATTTGACTTTGCTACGGTATTCCCCATAGTTGCCTGTCCGTCAGCACCTAAAGCCACTTTACCATTATGTATAATCCCAAGTACGGTCGTTGATCTAATTTTCGTCATTAAGTGTTCAATTTTTCTTTAAACAGTAAGCTAAAATTATAAATTCCTTATTTTTTTTGTAAGTTGACACCGTTCTTAAGAAATACAACAATTCCATAAGATTTACAACATCACCAAATGAAAAGACGGAGAAAGAAAAAGAAATGGCTCAAATGGACAATGGGCATCATTGGCGGGATAATAATATTATTTGCCGCAGCCTTTTCTATTTTCATGTACAAGGTTAAAAATGGTTTCCCTTTCTATGAAGAAGAGATGCCGGCTATTCAATTCCCACAAAATCAAAAAAGAATTTTACTCTTTTCAAAGGCCAACGCCTTTGTTCATACAGAAGCTATTGAAGTTTCAAAACCCATTTTTAAGGATTTGGCCGCGAAGAATGATTGGTTTCTATTTGAGTTTGATGAAGGCGGAGTTTTTAATGAAAAACAACTCGAAGAGTTCGATGTGGTAATCTGGAACAATGTTTCTGGCAAAGTACTCACCAATGAGCAGCGTAGAGATTTTCAGCATTATATAGAAAATGGTGGAAGCTATATTGGCATTCATGCAGCTGGTGACAATTCTCATCATTGGGACTGGTACACCAATAATTTAATTGGTGCAAAGTTCTCTCACCATCCTATTAAAGAACATATTCAAGAAGCCGAATTGCACCTTGTAAGTAGTAATCCAATACTAGCTGCAGGACTTCCAAAAAGCTTTAAACATAGTGATGAATGGTACGTTTTTGAGGAAAGCCCTTCAAAAAAAGGAGCAAAAACCTTCATTGAAATGGATGGCGAAAGCATAAACCCTGACGGCAATTTTCTATGGGTCAAAAATAAAAATTTGGGTATGGGTGAAAAGCACCCAAATGTTTGGCACAAAAAAGTAGGCAAGGGTAAAGCTCTTTATTCTGCTTTAGGTCATGATGCCGGAGCATTCAATGATTCTACTTATGTAAGAATTCTGGAAAACGCCATAAAATGGTCATTCGAGAAATAAACTATGAGTTTTAAAGACAAAACGGCCATTGTTACCGGAGCTGCTCAAGGCATAGGGTATGAAATTTCTAAGAGCTTACTGGAACAAGGTTGCAACGTCATAATCAACGATATACACCCCGCCGCAGGAAAAGAAGCATTAAAAAAACTTCATACTTTCAAAGAAAAGGTTTCTTTTATTCAGGGAGATTCAGGTGAATTGAAATTAATAAAAAAATTAATTTCAACGGCTCTGGAGACTTACAATGGCCTCGACTTTATTATAGCCAATGCCGGAATCACCACCGTCGGTTCATTTTTAGATTATGAGGAAGAGAATTTTCAGGAAATGCTTCGGGTGAATATAAATGGCACTTTTTTCATTTGTCAACAGGCGGCCAAAAGTTTTATTGATAGAAATGCTAAGGGAAAAATTATTGTAATTTCAAGCACCACCGGCTTACGACCACATGATGATTTTGAGGCCTACGGCATGACCAAAGCGGCGATTGCCTATCTGGCAAAAGCTCTAGGTTCGCAGCTGGCCCCTAAAAATATCCGTGTTAATTCTATAACACCAGGTGCAACGGCCACCGAAAGAACCATAAGTGTACCTGGATATGAAGAAGGCTGGGCCAAGCTCATTCCTACAGGTAGAACATCCAAGACCCAAGACATCGCTGCTACTGCACTTTTTCTACTTTCTGATTCAGCAGATCAAATAACAGGTCAGAATATAATCGTGGATGGAGGCTGGAGTAATAAAGGCTTAATGCCGGAAGCCATCTAGAAAACTAGTTGTACTTTTCTTAGAAAGCATGGTAGCTTGGTAAACCTATTTGACCAATTATCCCGAACCTCTCCACTTAATCACTTTTTAGTCCTCATAGCTCAAAGATTTTTACGACTTTTGCGGAAATTTTGTTACAACAAATCTCCTAAATGGAAAAATTCGATAAAAATTACATTATTGGTTTTGTATTGCTCTTTGCCATGTACGGTACGTATATGTACTTTTACCCGGCCACCCCTCCTGAGCAGATAGAACAAGCAGCTGAAAAAACAGTAACTGTTGATCCAAACACGAATGCCAATGCTCCGGCACAGACGATAATAACGCAGGACACTGCTGCTTTAAAAGCACAATATGGCAGTTTCAGCTCAGCAATGACCGGCCAGGCTGAAGAGGTTGTCATTGAGAACAATAACCTAAAAGTCACTTTATCAACTAAAGGAGGAGGCCTGAAATCTGTAGCCCTTAAAGAGTATAAGACGTATGATGATTTCATCACAAAAACAGAAGAACCTCTGGTTCTTATAGACGAAGAAAGCTCTCAAATTGACCTTGAAGTCAAAACACCTACAGGAAACCTTAATTTGGCCGACCTGTACTATACAGTAAAAAGTAAAGACGGCAAAACTGCAGTTCTTACTTTAACTCTTGCCGATGGTCAAAGCATTGAGCAGAAGTACAGCCTTCAAGACGAAGGATTTGCTATTGATTATGATTTAAATTTTATTGGTACCGGTAGTCTGATTAACAGCGACCCAATAAAATTAACCTGGCAAAACAAATTAAAAAGATTAGAGAATGATCTGAGTGAAAACAGAAAAGCTACTCAGATTAACTACTATGAGACTGACGGTGATTTTGAAGATTATGGTTTAAGTAGCGAAGGTGACAATATTGAGCAAGCAGAAAACCCAATAAGTTGGTTCTCTTTCAAGCAGAAGTATTTCACAACCGGTTTAGTTACCAAAGCACAGCCTTTTCAAAATTTATCTTTAAGTCTTCTTACACCAAAGACCGATACGGTAGTGGTTAAAGATGCTACTATTTCTACGGAGCTTGACATGCAAAGCAATAATAGCCTTCGCTTTTATTTTGGCCCGAATGAAATGAAAGAGCTAAAGCCGATAGCCGAAGGGTTTCATCAAAACTTGTATTTAGGATATGACATCGTAAAACCGATCAACCGTTTCATTTTTGTTCCTTTGTTTAACTGGCTTGAGCAATTCTTCACCAACTACGGTTTATTAATTATTGCGGTAGTATTGCTTATCAAACTGACCTTAACTCCCCTTCTATATAAGTCTTATGTGAGTTCAGCCAAAATGAGAATACTGGCCCCGGAGATTGCAGAAATAAAAGAAAAAGTAGGTGACGATCAGGTAAAGGTTCAGCAGGAGACAATGAATCTTTACAAGCAAGTAGGTGTAAGTCCGTTAAGCGGATGTGTACCTATGCTACTTCAAATGCCGATCTTAATGTCTGTGTTCTTCCTTTTTCCAAATATGGAGATGTTCAGGCAAAAAAGCTTCCTATGGGCAAAAGATCTTTCTACCTATGATTCTTTAATTAACTGGGGCTTTGATCTGCCGGTTATAGGCTCGCATTTAAGTCTATTTGTGGTCTTGATGACTTTGTCAAGTTTGGCTTTCACTTACTACAACAACCAAATCACGCCGGCACAACCAGGGCCAATAGATATGAAGAAGCTTTCATACCTATTCCCATTGATTTTCTTTTTTGTCTTGAATAGTTTCCCGGCAGCCTTAAGTTTCTATTATTTGGTTTCTAACCTTGTCACCATTGCCCAGCAATTAACTGTTAAAAGGTTTGTGGATGAAGACAAAATCAAGCTGATATTGGAAGAGAATAAAAGAAACTATGCTACTAAGCCTAAAAAGAAGAATAAGTTTTCTAGCTATTTAGAAAAACAACTTCAAGCTCAAGAGGAAGCCAATAAGCTAAAGGCTAAAGAATTGAAGAGTAAGAAGAAAAAGAATTAACTTAATCTGTTCTGTGTTTGACGAACACAGAACATTTTTGTTTTTTTACATTCACCAAAACCTGAAAAATGCGTTACATCTTCGCATGTTTGTTTTTTATAACACAGCTTTCTCACGGGCAGTTAAGCTATGACGAATACCTTTTAGAATACAAAGAGGCTGTTCAGTTGTATGCTTCTCAAGAGCACGAAGCAGCGATAGAAAAGCTGACTCCGCTTACTTCCAGACAGTATACCTACTCGGTGGCACCTTACAGCTTGTATTATTTCGCCTTAGCTTCCATTGATGCAAATAAAGCCTACCAGGCCAGAGGTACACTGAGAGACCTGATGCAGCGTTATCCCGATTGGGAGAAAATAGATGAAGCCTATTATTTGTATGGCTACGCAAATCTTCTGGACAAATATTTTGATGAGGGAATAGGCTATTTAGACAGGATAAGAGACGAAAAACTCAAAGAAAAATCTGAACTCCTGAAGAAAAAATATATTTCAGACCTTGAGAATGTCACCCTGCTCAAAGAATTGAACCAGAAGTTTCCGGGAGATGAAACCATAGCATTTACCTTGGTTAAAAGAATTCAAGGCCGATCTTACAATACTAAAGCTGATTTAGAACTCTCAGACCTTCTTACGAATAGATTTGATCTTCAGGAGTCGGTCAAACCAACGAAATACAGCTCATTGGGCTCAAACTTCAGCAGACCGTATGACGATAAAGTCATTGATATAGGTCTCCTTCTTCCTTTTGAATTAAATGACTTCAATGTAAAAGAAGGAGCCACCACAAAAAGATATGTTTTTGATCTTTACTTAGGTATGCAAATGGCCGCAGAACATTTAAGGTCTGAAAATATCGATGTTAAGATTTACGGATTTGATGTCGATCGTTCTGAAGAAAGCCTAAAGAAATACCTTGAAGATAAAAACTTCAAAAAGCTCGACATCGTTGTGGGTCCCCTTTACGGAAAGCCCAACAAACTGGTTGAAGATTACGCTGAAAAAAATAAGATAATCCAGCTACATCCTGTATCAAACAACAGTGGATTAATAGCAGATTCTGATTCAAGATTCTTGTTACAGGCTTCTAATAAAAGTATTGCCTCTTCCGCTTTGGATTTTGCCGAGCGGGAAAACAGACCAAAAACGGTTAGTATTTACCATGACGGCAGTAGAAAGGATTCAATTTTAGCGGCTGTCTATGCGGCTGAAGCTGTAAAAAGAGGTTACAGCGTCAATGAGACTAAAAGATTTGATGATGTGGAATCTATTTCGTCTAATCAGAAAGCAGGGCATGTCTTTATCACAGGTTCAATGAATTTTGGTGCAAAAGTATTGAGAGCTTTGGGGCAGAAAAAAGTGGATGAATTTGTTCTTGCCTCTGCTTCTTCCTTTAACATGGAAACAATCAGCAGAACTAATTTAAGGAAATCACTCTATCTCATTTATCCTGAGTTCGTTTCGTCTGAAAGTGAAAGTTATAAAACCTTCAAAAGGGCTTATATTAATAAAATGAAAAGCCTGCCATCCTATTATACCTTCCTTGGGTACGATACAGTCTTGTATTTTGCTAGAATGATGAAAGATGGCAAAGAAATTTTCCGATTGAATCTTGACGAAAGTCCTGAGATGAACGATACCATCTTATCTGGTTTTGACTATTCAGATAAGAGTTATGAGAATAAAATAGTACCTATTGTCACGTACAGCAATGGCGTATTAGAAATAATAAATCAGTAGAATCAGATGATTAAGAAAAGTGCCGCCCTGTTTGCGGAAGCACAGAATTATATTCCTGGTGGAGTAAATTCACCTGTTAGAGCATTTAAAGCTGTAGGTGGTAATCCTATTTTTATTGAGAAAGCAAAAGGCTCTTATCTATATGACGTTGATGGGAATAAATATATTGAGTTAATTAATTCCTGGGGGCCAATGATCCTGGGCCACGCTTTTCCTGAAGTGGAAAAAAAGGTGCGTAAAACACTGAAGAATTCCTTTTCTTTTGGTGCTCCTACTGCAATGGAGGTAGAAATGGCCAAGCTCATTACAGAAATGGTTCCTTCTGTAGAAAAAGTGAGGATGGTCAATTCTGGCACAGAAGCTACTATGTCAGCTGTAAGGTTAGCCAGAGGATACACCGGAAGAGACAAAATCATCAAGTTTGAAGGCTGTTATCATGGTCATGGTGATTCATTCCTGATTGCTGCCGGAAGTGGAGCAATAACAATGGGAGAACCCGACAGCCCCGGAGTTACAAAGGGCACCGCACAGGATACACTTTTAGCTCCTTACAATGATTTAACTGCGGTCAAAAAACTTGTAAAAGCTAACAAAGGTAAAGTAGCTGCACTCATTTTAGAACCAGTGGCAGGTAATATGGGATGCGTTCTACCAAAAGACGGTTATCTGCAGGGTCTTCGTGAACTATGTACCCAAGAAGGTATTGTATTGATTTTTGATGAAGTGATGACGGGTTTCAGGTTGGCACCAGGTGGAGCACAAGAGCTTTTTGGTGTAACACCAGACCTTACCACATTAGGTAAAATTATTGGTGGAGGAATGCCGGTAGGTGCCTATGGTGGCAAAAAAGAAATTATGGATTTCGTCAGTCCTGTTGGGCCGGTATATCAGGCAGGAACATTGTCAGGGAACCCAATTGCTATGGCTGCTGGCTTCGCCATGCTGACGCATATTCAGGAAAACCCAAAGATTTACAAACAACTCAATGAAATAGGTGAGGAAATAGTCCACGGAATTCAGCGAATTAACACCAAGTTAAGTGTCAATTATTCCATGAATCATATTGGTTCTATGTATAGTTTATTCTTTACTGATAAGAAGGTAACAGATTTAGAGACGGCCAAAACTACAAACACCGCATTGTTCGGGAAATATTTCCAGGCTATGCTTAAAAGAGGAATCTATCTGGCCCCTTCACAGTTTGAAAGCCTGTTCTTATCAACTGCTCTAAAGTCAAAACATATCAAGAGTATTCTTTCTGCTCACAAAAAGAGTATTATTGAAATTATGTAAGCCATGAGCCCAAAGTATTCGATAATAATACCTGTTTTTAACAGACCAGATGAAGTCACTGAACTTTTAGAAAGTTTGACTCAGCAGACGTTTAAAGACTTTGAGGTACTTATAATCGAAGATGGGTCTTCTATTACCTGCGAAGATATATGCAGAAAGTTTGAACAAGTTTTACCTATCCGCTATTTCAAAAAAGAGAATACAGGTCAGGGCTTTTCAAGAAATTTTGCTTTTGAAAGAGCTAATGGAGAATATTTTATACAATTAGACTCTGATGCCCTATTGCCAGCTTTTTATTTTGAAGCATTGGAAGATGCCTTAGAAACGGAGAAACTGGATGCTTTTGGTGGACCAGATCGGGCTCATGAAAGCTTCACTCCTATTCAGAAGGCAGTAAATTATGCAATGACTTCAGTCTTTACTACCGGTGGTATCAGAGGGAAAAAGAAAAATCTGGGAGGTAAATACACCCCACGTAGTTTTAATTTCGGTATTTCAAGGAAAGTCTGGGAAACAGTAGGCGGCTATAAAATTACGAGACTTGGTGAAGATATTGAGTTCAGTCACAGGATTATTAAAGCCGGCTTTAATGTAGGCTTCATTCCGGAAGCCTACATATATCATAAAAGGCGTACCTCCTTTAAACAGTTTTTTAAGCAACTTCATTTTTTTGGCAGAGCCAGAATTAACATCATGCGATTTTTCCCCGAACAGTTTAAGCTGGTACATGCTTTCCCGATGTTTTTCACTTTATTCATTTTCAGTCTTCCGGTGAGCTATTTTGTTTACAAGCCCATTTTTAATGTTAGTTTCCTGATATTGCTGCTTTATTTCACCATCTTGTTCATCGATTCACTTAGAGTGAGTAAATCTATCTGGGTGGCTATTTTAAGCCTTCCTGCCTGCTTTATACAGTTGTTTGCCTACGGCCTTGGCTTTATGGAAGAAGCTGCCGGTGGTTTAAGCCACAAAAAATAATCTGCAGAATATCGGTTCTTATCTGTTTTAACAGTTTTACAGAACAAAAATAAATAAGTTAGGGTTTTAGTAAGGTTAAAGCACCCATTTTGAAAGAAGAAAAAGTAAGCGGAAAAATTTTTGATGGCGAAGTACTAAAGAGGCTCTTTGGCTTCATCAAACCGTATAAATTACGGTTTATTCTGCTTATTGTGGTTATTCTGATCAGTGCTGCCCTTTCCCCTGTTTTACCTCTTCTGATCAAATACACGATAGATGTTCCGATTAGTACAGGTGATTACCCGGGATTGACCAAAATGCTAATACTCATGATTAGCCTTTTATTTTTCTCCTCTGTCCTGGCCTTCTTTAATACTTATCTGGCAGGATGGCTTGGTCAGAATATAATACGTGACATAAGAATACAGCTATACGATAAAATTCTCAGTTTAAAGCTTAAGTATTTTGATGAAACACCCATTGGGCGGCTGGTCACCAGAACCATTTCAGATGTAGAAACACTTTCAGATGTGTTCAGTTCGGGTTTTGCCGCCATAGCAGGTGATGTACTTCAGCTTGTTCTCATTATTGCTGTTATGTTTTATACAGATTGGAGGCTTTCTTTGATTAGTTTAAGCACAATTCCTTTGATGCTTATTGCCACTTATATTTTTAAGGAAAAGGTCAAGAAGTCTTTCAATAGAGTGCGTACAGCAGTTTCTAACCTGAATAGCTTTATGCAAGAACAAATTACAGGCATGAGTTTAGTTCAGATTTTTAATTCTGAAGACATTTCCTACAAGAAGTTTGTAGAAATCAATAAGAATCATCGAGAAGCAAATATCAGGTCAATTCTTTACTATTCAGTGTATTACCCTGTAGCTGAGGTAATTTCTGCTCTAGGGACCGGTTTAGTGGTGTGGTATGGAGCCAAACAAATAATTAACCCTGAAATGGATGTTACTTTCGGTACCATAACGGCGTTTATCATGTTTATCAATCAATTCTTCAGGCCCATAAGAATGATAGCTGATAGGGTTAATACGCTGCAAATGGGTATAGTTAGTACAGACAGAATTCTTAAGGTTTTGGATAGTGACGATATCATTCAGAATGATGGAAAATATACACTTCCGGTCAAAGGAGAAGTAGCCTTTAAGAATGTTTGGTTTGCTTACACTGATGAGAATTATGTTCTAAGAGACATCTCTTTTAATGTAAAAGAGGGAGAAACTGTTGCCTTTGTAGGTGCCACCGGTGCAGGCAAAAGTTCAATCATAAACCTATTAACTCGCTTTTACGAAATAAATAAAGGTGAGATAACTGTTGATGGTGTCAATATAAAAGATTTTGAAACCTCACATTTGAGAAGACAAATTGGTATGGTACTTCAGGATGTTTTCTTATTCTCTGATACCATAAGGAATAATATTACTCTTGGCGATAGCACGATTAGTGATGAACAAATCATGGAGGCCGCTAAAATGGTAGGCGTTCATAATTTTATAATGCAGCTGCCTGGCAATTACGATTATAATGTAATGGAAAGAGGCTCAACCCTATCTGTAGGCCAGAGACAATTGATTTCTTTTGTCAGAGCAATGGTGCAAAACCCCAACATTATTGTGTTGGATGAAGCCACTTCTTCTATTGATACGGAATCAGAAGAACTTATTCAAAATGCCATTGATAAATTAATGAGAGGTCGTACAGCTATCGTCATTGCTCATAGACTTAGCACCATTCAAAAGGCGGATAAAATCTTGGTAGTCAGTGAAGGAAAAATAGTTGAATCGGGTAGTCATGAAGATTTAATTGCCCATGATGGCCATTACGCAAAACTTTACGAAATGCAATATTTAGCTACTTTGGCATAAAATATGTTATGCATACATACTATTTTTCATTCCCTTAATTTTCTCTCGCTTCGCGGAAACCTATTGATATAGTCAATTCTTTTGTTAGTCCCATTTTTGCTCAGAATTTACCATTAAATAAAATTTGGCACGCCATTTGAACTTAGTATTCTACTAATACTATAACAATGACGACAAATACTACTTTTAACAAAACACTAAAAACACTGAGCTTGATCATCCTGGCGGCTATTTCTACCTTGGCTTCGGATGATCCGACTTCATTACCTCAATCTACTTTCAATGCCGGCTATTCATTTAATAGTGGTTTGGCGAAAATTAGAATTAACAATTTCTACGGTTTTATTGATAAAAAGGGCAGTCTCATAATTCCGTGTAAATATCAATATGCAACTGATTTTAAAGAAGGGACGGCCATTGTACGTGTCAATCAGAAATACGGTATCATTTTAAGCAATGGAAACGTTCTGGTAGAACCCAAATATGATTTTATTGAAACCTTTAATAACGGATTGGCTCTTTTTAAAAAGGACGGAAAGTTTGGCTATTTAAACAGCTATGGTGACGAGGTTATCCCGAATAGCTTCGAGTTTGCCATGAGTTTTGAGGGTGACTATGCTGTATTTAATAAAGAGGGTAAATCTGGTTATATAAACAATAAAGGTAAAGTGGTAATTCCGGCCGAATATGAATTCGCCATGAATTTCACTGAGGGATTGGCACCCGTGTTTTCTAACGGAAAATGGGGCTACATAAATGAAAAAGGCAAAGTAGCCATAGAATATACTTATGATTTTGCCTCAAATTTCAAAGAAGGGAAGGCGACAGTAAGACTAGAGGGCAAAGCCTATGTTATTGATAAAAAAGGAAATCAAGTTTCTAAAGAATCCTTTGATAACGTATCTGAATTCAGACATGATCATGCCCTTTTTAACAAAGGAAATGTATTCGGAATACTTCATTCTTCTGGTATAATCAAAGTGAATAACTTAAGCCAGATTATGCAATCTGAGAATAATCTATTCGCCTTTAAAAGAAATAATCATTGGGGTTTTATTAATCAAAACGGTAAAGAGGTAGTGGCTCCTGTGTATACTAAAGTTGGCGACTTTAAGGAAGGTTTAGCGAAAGTACAAAGAGGAGATAAATACGGATTCATTAATGCAGAGGGCATTGTTGTTGTCCCTATAAAATATGATTCGGCCGAAAACTTCTCTGATGGAGTAGCTTCTGTAAGATCAGGAAACACCTATTTGTTTATTAATACATTCGGTGCAGAAACCTTGGCACTTCAGCTAGATGCCACTTCAGTACCGGAGAAAATATTGGTAAAAATAAACAATCATCAGATGGTCTTTAAGGATGGTACGCTGACGGCCTCTTCAAAAAATTAAAAGAATTATTTGAGTAAATATGACTGACTGCCTGGCACTTGCCGGGCTTTCTCTTTTTTAGGACATAGTATTCCTACGTTAGTTTAATTAAATTGACTAATTTTCATTGTCAACAATTCAACCTCTAAAGAAAAATGAAAAGAAGAAACTTTATTGCTAATATGGGTGCAGCCACGGCACTTTCTGCCCTGAGTATAAAATCTAAGGCAGGACAAAAAAACAAACTGGATAAAATTCGTGTAGGTTTTATTGGTGTAGGAGCCAGAGGAAATGGCCAATTGGGCGTAGCCCTCAAAAGAAAAGATATCATAGTGACGGCTCTTTGTGATATTGATACTCAAAATCTGGAAAAAGCAGCAGATAAAGTTAAAAAGGCAGGAATGCCTACTCCTCAAAAGTTTAGCAATGGCCCTGAAGACTATAAGAACTTATTAAAACTTCAAAATCTGGATGCTGTTATCATCTCTACTCCATGGATATGGCATACACCAATGGCTATAGATGCAATGAAAGCTAAAAAAGCTGTAGGTTTAGAAGTGGCCGGAGCCTTTAACCTACAAGAATGCTGGGATTTAGTAGAGACCTATGAAGAAACCAGAACTCCTTTTTTTATTCTGGAAAATGTTTGCTACCGCCGTGATGTAATGGCTGTAATGAATATGGTGAAGAAGGGCATGTTTGGAGAGCTTATTCATATGGAAGGTGGGTATCAGCATGATTTAAGAGAAGTTAAGTTTAACGATGGAAGTAATTTATATGGTGGCGGAGTAGAGTTTGGCGAAAAGGGCTACAGCGAAGCCAAATGGCGTACCGAGCACTCGGTAAGAAGAAACGGGGACATATACCCTACTCATGGATTAGGACCGGTAGCCATGATGCTTGACAATAACAGAGGAAACAGATTTTTGTACCTTAATTCAATGGCCTCTAAGGCACGTGGATTACACAATTATGTGGTAGAGCATCCTAAAGGCGGTAAAGAACATCCTAACGCCAAAATAGACTTTAAACTGGGTGATGTAGTAACCACTACCATAAAGTGTGCAAATGGCGAAACCATTTTGCTTTCTCATGATACAAATTTACCCAGACCTTACTCGCTGGGTTTTAGAGTACAAGGCACCAAAGGGCTCTGGATGGATGTCAATAAGGGAATCTATATTGAAGGCGTAAGTAAACCGCATCAGTGGACCGATGCTGATGAATTCTTAAAGGAACATGATCATCCTTTATGGAAAAAACATGAAAACGATACTGAAGGAGCCGGCCATGGTGGTATGGACTTTTTTGTACTGCACGCTTTTTTCGAAGCTTTAAAGAATGACGAGCCAATGCCAATGGATGTTTATGATTTTGTCAGTTGGGCAGCCGTAACCTGTTTATCAGAACAATCGATAGAACAAGGCTCAGCACCCATGTATTTCCCAGATTTTACGAGAGGTAAATGGATGACAAGGAAACCGATTTTTGGTTTAGATGACAGATATTAAAGCCCTTGTTTAACCTTCCCACATTCGCTTGTTTTGAATGGATTTGTCCAGAGGTAAAGACGAAATAAATAACCCATTTAAACAAATCAGTAAGATTATTAGATTCTATACATAAGTAAGATGAAAAAGAGGCTGTCTCATATTAAAAAATGAGATGGTCTTTTTTCATGCCAAAAAACCTGAGGTTTGTCTGGGTATAGTTTTACTTGTTATTTAAGAGCCAAAAAATGGAACAAATGACCTTATGAGGCCATTTTCTTGATAT
>JANSYO010000349.1 GCA_024742395.1 Cytophagales bacterium | reverse complement strand
GAATGCTATAGACATTTGATAGATATAGGATGTCCATTTCAAGCCAATTTACTTGTAAAAGCAGCTGCTAAACAAGAAATCAGCATTCGTACCACTTCCGATGCTGACGGGCTTACAAACGACCAAATCATACACCGCGCGATTGAAAACAAAAACTATTCGCTAATACAAAGGCTATTGAGGGAAAGATTCCTGATGACGACTGAAATGTGGAGACAGGCCTTCCCTGATGGAGTAGATTCTCTAGAGTTTGTTCAATATGTTGGCATACCTGAAAAAACATTTGCTCTCTTGCTGGAGAAGGAAACAAACCCTGAACGAGCCACCGACGCATTTCACTTTTATTATTCTGTAAGTCCTCCCACTCTAGAAGGATACTCTGCTTTGATTCATCTATGTGGAAGATGTGGAGACTCAGACAAGGTATTGGAGTTATTCGAAGAGCTACTGACACAGCATGACCTTCGTCCAACTCGCGTTTTGTTTTTGTCAGTTGTGAAGATACTCTCAAAGCTAAAGGAGTTTTCAGTTCTTCAAAGTATTACAGAAAAGATGGTGGAAACCGGAAAAGCAGAAGAATCATTGATATTAGCACTCCTGGCACGATTGAATGTTTCTAAGGCTCTACAGATACTCTCCGTTCTCGAGAACCCAACTCTTCTCCAGATTTTAGTTACTATTCGTAAAATGAAGAGCGGAGAATGTACTGAGGATCAATTCCAGATGTTACTAGAATGTGTGGACAAATTCAAGGCCGACAACAACAAGCTCCCACGCAGCGCGACCGAGGATCTGCGTGCCATGGCAGGTTCTTTCGAAAGCGGAGAACAGTTCCTTCAAAAACTCAAGTTGAAAGCAAACGTTACCTATTACAATGCTTGTTTGAAGCGATTGATTCACACCCAAGGAGACAAACCAGAAAGTATCAAACAAATCACACAACCAATTTTCGATAAAATCACACAAGCCAAAGAAAGCAATTATTTTACCAGGAAATATCTTTCAGAAGTGCAACATGCTAAAAATTAAAGCAATAAAAAACAATTAATAAACCCGTAACCCGGGTGTGGAAATATATGGAAATACGCTGGCGTATGCGGTCTGGAACAACAATTCTCCCCTGAAAATT
>JANSYO010000191.1 GCA_024742395.1 Cytophagales bacterium | reverse complement strand
TAAAAACGGCCCTTTGGGAGTATCCAGAATCGGTAAACCGGTCGCTTTTATAGGTTTACGAATAATAAAAATGGAAGCACCCAACACAGTGCAGCCGACAATACTCCGCTGCGCTGCGTACTGCGGCTGCACGTTCCCGTTGGGCGCACTCCATTTTGGGAATAAAAATCTGTAAACCAATTGATTAAGTTGAAAGCCTGCCTTTGAAAATCGGGAATAATTGGTTTTGGAACCCGAGTTTTGTTGATTACGGTCAATTGATTGCATAGCCCAATTAGGCAGGCAAAAAAATGGAAAATAGAGTTGTTTTATCGGGTAATCCGTTGTCCCGAATAATTGGGATCCTTAACAATTACCGCTCCCTATCGTCGAAAAAGGAAATCGAGTTTTTTGGAGAGAGTTTGCGTTTAGGGCCTCAATACGGAAAATCAAGAATTGGGTAAATCGTCGAATTGAATAGGGCAGGGTAACGAGAAATTTGAACCTTTCACCGAATAAGAATCTGATCAAATTGAATCGAGTCTTCGTGAATCAAGTTGAATTTTTGGAGATTGAAAATCAGTAGATTGAATTGGTTAACTTGATTAGGATTATCTTGAAAAACAGGATTTTAGCAGAATCAAATTGATAACTGGAGATTTAGAATTTGGCTCGATTTGGGAGATTAGTCTTCGAGATCAGGAATTTGAAACCGGTAAATTGAGATCAGTTTTCAAGATCAATTTGAGATCGTCAGAATTGGGGAATCGGTTCAAGAAGATTGAAAAACCAGTAGAAAAGGCCCTTTTGAAGTATCCAGAATTGGTAAAACGGTCGCTATTCATAGGTCTTACGAAGAAAAAAATGGAAGCGCCCAACAATGGCTACATGCCATGCCGGTAGAAATCTTCGAGAGGAAAATGGAGAAAGAAAAGCCGCTGCGCTAGCATTTGTGAAATGAAACGAAAATGGTAAATTTAAAGTCCGGCACGGCACGTAGCCGGGCCGTTCGATGAAATTAGAAGCACGGAACCATAAAGGAAAAATCATTGTTTGATTTGATTGTTGAGGTTTTGTGTCTTGAAATCAAAAGAAATCAAATAATGAATGTTTATTCCAAAAGTAAGAATTGGCGAGAGAAAATTCTTTCAAATTTTGCTTCTACTCCTTTTGTGATAAAAATAAATAATGAAGAATATCAGTGCGCTTCTGTTGAAGGATTTTGGCAAGGGCTGAAATGCAAAGGAGATATGAGGCTACATGTTTTTGGACTGGTTGGTATGTATGCAAAAAGAGCCGGAAAAGGAAAAAACACTAAAACAATTAAGATTGCAGGAGAAGAATTTAAATATGGAAGTAAAAGGCATGAAGAATTAATCAGAGAAGCAATCAAACAAAAGGTTATCCAGAATCCACAAGTATATAAAGTACTTAAAGAAAGTAAAGGTAAAATCACTCATAGAGTCCCAAGTAAATCTAAGCCAGTAATAAAAATGGAGAATTTGCTAATGTCTGTAAGATCTGAATTGTTTGGACATTAAGATATCAAACTATGATTAAAGAGTTTAAAAATGAATATTGGTGGTTAAGCAATTTTTCACCTTGTGAAATACAATTCAATGGAATGTTGTTTTCATCTGTTGAGCATGCATATATGAGTGCTAAATCCGATGATTTAGATTGGAAAAAATTTTGCTCTGATTCCAATAATTCTCCAGGTAAAGTAAAAAGGAAAAGTAAAAATATAGTTCTCAAAGATGATTGGGAGTCAACTAAAATAGAAGTAATGCGGAAGTTGCTAAAAATAAAATTTTCACAGAACCCATATAAGCAATTACTATTGAATACAGAAAATCAAGTTATTCAAGAGGGCAATAGATGGGGGGATACTTTTTGGGGTGTTGATTTAAAAACTAATGTTGGCGATAATAATCTAGGATTATTAATAATGGAGATTCGTGAAGAATTGAAAGAAGAGAAGCCAAAAGAAAAACTTCATCGAACAATGTGTAAATCGGCAATAGCCTCCATTCGTCGGCTACTGCGTTTACACTAACCGTTCACAGACAATCGCGCAACAGAAAACAGTATCTGTAAGAATTTGAAAAAAGGATTCTCCCCGCCTAAAAAATGGTAAATGCCTGATTATCAATATTCAGAAAATGGGGTTAAATTGGTTAGTCCATTGGAGAATTGATCTGTTAAGGCGGGGCAAAAGAAGATTTCTACAGTTTTATAGTTGGTTTAGGAGAATCGTGACAGCCCGAATTGAAGATTAGATCAAGATTTACCGCGGCCCCGTTGAATGGAAATTAAAACGGTATCAGGAAAGGAGTACACGTCCAGGGGGCTTAGAAAATCAGACGGTAAATGAAAATCAATGAGCAAATAAGATTTCCTGCCCGAATAAGATGGAATCTTGAGGGTTCGCAGGTGCATTGAATAGATTTATCAGCAAAACAATTGATTGATTTTCATTGGTTTAAGCTGATTTTTACGGGCGATAAACTAAATGAGGGTATCCATTTTGCCTGAAAATTGGTGGTCCGAAATCGGAGAATTGGGTAAACTTGGAAAAAGCCCCCTTATCTCGTCTTCGAAAATAGAGAGATGGCCGCTTGTTTAGTAAAAATCGGATAAAACGCGAATGCTGTGAACATTGGCTACCCGACAAGCCCGGTAAAATCCTGAAAATGAAAAAAGAGAAT
>JANSYO010000055.1 GCA_024742395.1 Cytophagales bacterium | reverse complement strand
CATTTCTAAATGCTGCTTTTGATCCTTACCTACAGGCACCTTCTCTGCTTCATAAAGAACAATATCTGCAGCCTGAAGAACAGGATAAGTAAATAAACCTGCATTGACATCTGACAGCTTATCAGATTTGTCTTTAAATGAATGAGCATTTGCCAGCATAGGATAAGGCGTCTGACAATTTAAATACCACATTAACTCCGTATGCAATCCTGCCAAACGGGATTGCCTGTAGAAATAGTTTTTATCCGTATCAAAACCACAAGCCAGCCAGGCAGCTGCCACAGCATAAGTATTCTCTTTTAATGTTTCGGCATCCTTTACTGTAGTCATGCTATGCAGGTCTGCTATAAAAATAAATGACTCATTTTCTTCTTTTTTCGAAAGAGCTACGGCTGGCAAAATAGCCCCTAAAATATTACCTAAATGTGGCTTACCACTTGCTTGTATTCCGGTCAGGATTCTGGCCATGTATTTTCTATTTGTATTTTGAATCGCAAAATTAGAGATTTAGGCCATGATAGACCCAAAGACACTTCACTTTTTGACTCAATTAGCCCAAAACAACCAAAAAGAGTGGTTTCATGAGAACAAAGAGCAATACGACGCTGCCCGCAAAAATTTCATTGACTTATCTTCTGAAGTATTAGAACAATTAAAAACCATTCAGGCCAACCTAATTCACACAGATGTCAAAAAGTGTATCCTAAGAATTAATCGGGATATCAGATTTTCCAAAGACAAAAGGCCGTATAAAACATATCTTGGTGCTGGTTTTGGCCCGGGCGGGAAAAGTAGTGGCTTAGCCGATTTCTATTTGCAAATAGAACCAAACGGAAAGAGTTTTTTAGGAGGTGGTTTATGGGCACCTTCAGCTCAGGGGCTTGCAAACTGGAGACAAGAAATTGATTATGATCCATCTCGCCTTAAAGGTATTATTGAAGATAAAACCTTCCGAAACTATTTTAAAGAGATTTCAGGTTCAAAATTAAAAACTAAGCCCAAAGGCTACGATGCAGATCATCCGGAAATTGAACTTTTACGTTATAAAGAGCTTTTCTTTTTTAAGTATTATAGTGATATGGAAGTCTGCCAGCCAGATTTTATTGATGAGATTGTCAGAGGGTGTATTTTATTGAAGCCTTATTTAGATTATGTTAATGAGATTGTTTTTGACGATCAAAACCTAAGTTAATTCTTTTAAAATTCCGAATATTGAAGGTAATACTTCAGCAGCCGCTCCCTCATGAAATACGATATTTGAGGGCAAATTGACACCTGGTAACTTTCTGTCTACTAAAAAAATAGGGATTCCTGGCCTGCAGTAATGTATTAAACCAGCGGCAGGATAAACCTGCAGACTGGTACCAACTACCATAAAAAGGTCTGCTTTTTCACATATCTCAATTGCCGGTTCAATCATGGGTACAGGTTCTCCAAACCAAACTATATCTGGTCTTAACTGAAAACCATCTTCAGCTAAATCTCCCATATAAATTTCCTTGTGGCCAATGTCATAAATCAGGTCGGCATTTTTCTCACTACTTACATTTCTTAATCGCCCGTGTAAATGTAAAACTGAACTTGAACCACCTCTTTCATGCAAATCATCCACATTCTGTGTAATCACTTTGACGTTAAAATATCTCTCTAAATTAGCCAGTGTTTTATGAGCCAAATTAGGTTTGGCTTCCGCTGCAGCCTTTCTTCTTGCATTATAGAATCGTTGTACCATATCAGGGTTACGTTGCCACGCTTCCGGCGTTGCCACATCTTCCACTCTATGATCCTCCCATAAGCCATTCGAGTCTCTAAAAGTTTTCAAACCGCTTTCGGCTGATATGCCGGCACCGGTTAATACTACCAATTTCTTCATAGTTCTCATCAAAAATCCTTCTGGTTAATTGTCGGCATGTCCATGGTTTGTCCATACAGGTTTATTGCACTCGCTTCTTAAAGCCAATACTTTTATGCCTAGGTCTTCATAAGACCAAAATAACTTATAAATCAATAAAAATATGCCGTTTATTCATCCCATGCTTAAAAGAGCCTCCATATTTATCCTTGCTATTCAGTGTGTGGCCTCCTTATCTACATTCGGACAAAAAAATATAACTAATGTAAAGCTATCCCTTGGAGCTAATCTTGGCTACACTCCTATTTTAAACTACGGTTCAGACCATAAAACAGCTTTGACTTTATCTGTTCTTGGCGATCTGCAAATTAATAACCTAATAGGAAGAATTCAGTACAGCCCTGTCATATCTAAGAGCCTCGACAGCAAACATTTCAACGACGGTAGTGCACTCCACGGCTCACTTGGCTATTCTTTTGAAATAAGTGAGAAAACAAGTATACCAATCATGCTTGGAGGCGGTGCATCTTTTATCAGTTATAGTGTGTCCGTCTTTGGAAGCCAGGGAGATACCTTTTTTGATGTTAGCCCACAAATTGGACTCATTATTTCTCCTAAATACCAGATTAATAATTTCATGGATTTGCAATTTGGAGCACGCTACTTTAAAGGATTTAAAGTAGCAGAAAGAAGCAGAGCAATAAATCTGGGCGAAATCTCGGCAGGACTAATGTTTAAAATAATTTGAATGGCTTCTTAAATTCCAGCTAAAGACTGTAGAACTAGCAATGCCCTGTTTGAATCTTCTGTTGGAACAAAAATGTGATCATGATAATACCCGGCTATTACATTGCAAGAAATTTCATTATCCGCCAGAGCTTTAGAAAAGGTGGCTGTTAAACCCACCGCCTCCAATGATGAATGAACCTCTAGGCTAATCCAAGAGAATAGTTTTTCAAAATTTAAATTACGTCGAACAGCAAATTCTTTTGAAACTATCAATGTAACACCCTCTTTTTCTTTTATTGAAGCCACTGAATTCTGAATCATATCCTCATCAGGGTCTGCAATGCTCACAAAAACGTACTCCCCGCCATTAAGACGAGGAGTCATATTTAGAAGTAATTTCTTTAAATCTAATTCAACAGCCATTTTAGCCTTCGCCTAATTTCAGACAGTCTTCAAGAGTAAGCTCCTCAGGCTTCATGTCTTTAGGTATTTTAACATTTCTTTTTCCAATCTTGATGTATGGGCCGTATCTACCATTTAATACCTGTACGGTCTCATTTTCCGGAAAGACCTTGATGGTCTTTTTGGCTTCAGCCTCAAAATATTCATCAATTTTTACCTGACAGGCTTTATCATCAATTGTTAAAGGATCCTCATTCTTAATATTGATAAATTTTCCTTTGTATTTTATATAAGGGCCAAACCTACCTTTTCCAACTATAACCGGCTCCCCTTTGTAATCTGCCATATCTCTCGGTAAGGCATTGGCAGGATCTTTTCTCTTGGTTTCAATAATTTCAATCGCACGCTCCAAATTAATGGCTAAAGGATCTTCACCTTTATCTAAATTATAGTATTTAGAATTGTGTAAAATGTATGGACCGTATCTTCCTTCATTTACTACCAAAGCATGATCTTCAAAGATCCCTAACTCCAATGGCAGCTTAGGACCATTCAAAACTTCCATCGCTTCTTCAAAAGTAACATTGGCAATTATGGTCCCTTTCTTTAAAGAAACAAACTCCGGTTTATCTTCGTCGGTACTTTCTCCCACTTGAAGATAAGGGCCATATTTCCCGATTTTGGCAAAAATCTTTTTACCACTTTCAGGGTGTTCTCCCAGTTCATGTGAATTTCCTGAAGAAGCCTCACTATCACTGGCCTTATCTACTTTTACGTGGAACTCTTTGTAAAAGCTATCAATCATAGTTTGCCAGGCCAGTTTTCCTTCTGCCACATCATCAAACTCCCCTTCTACCTTGGCAGTGAATTTATAGTCTAAAACGTCATTGAAGTTTTCAACCAAATAGTCGTTGACAATCATTCCAACGTTGGTAGGGAACAATTTTGCCTTCTCAGAGCCAAAAGTTTCCTTTCCTACAACCTCAGAAATTTCGCCACCTTCTAGAACATATTCTTTATACTCTCTTTCCTGCCCGGGTCTGTCCTCTTTAATGACATAATTTCTCTTAATCACCGTTGAAATAGTAGGAGCATATGTTGACGGTCTACCTACGCCTAGCTCTTCTAATTTTTTTACAAGACTGGCTTCAGTATATCTTGCAGGCGGTCTTGTAAACCTTTCTGTTGACTTCAAAGTCTGGAGATCAAGAACCTGGCCTAAAGACAAAGGAGGAAGCATATCTTTATTTTCTTCATCTTCATCATCTGTAGATTCAAGATATACCTTTAAAAATCCTTCAAACTTTATAACTTCACCGGTAGCTGTTAATTCTTCAGGTCTTGTAGAAATTCCAATTTTAGCTACAGTTCTCTCAATAACAGCATCACTCATTTGAGAAGCAATGGCACGCTTCCATATCAGTTCATAAAGTCTTTTTTGATTTCTATCTGCTCCAGCCCCCAGATCACCAAAATTCGTTGGCCTTATGGCCTCGTGAGCTTCCTGAGCACCTTCATTTTTGGTTTTATATACTCGTGTCTGCAGAAATTCATCACCATAGGCTGATTTTATCTGAGCAGAAGCACTAGCTATTGCATCCTGAGAAAGATTCGTTGAATCTGTTCTCATATAGGTTATTTTTCCACTTTCATACAGCCTTTGTGCTACCTGCATGGTCTGAGCTACAGAAAAACTTAATTTTCTTGAAGCCTCCTGCTGTAAAGTTGAGGTAGTAAAAGGTGCCGCAGGCTTTCTTTTCTTAGGTTTAACTTCTAAGTTTTCAATGGTAAAAGCAGCCGCCTTACAGTCTTCCAGAAACTTTTTGGCATCGTTTTCCTCATCAAAATTCTTTGGCAGTTCGGCCTTCAAAATCTTCCCTTCCCCTACGTCAAATAATGCCGTTACTTTAAAACTGGAATTGGCATTGTGAGCATCAATTTCTCTCTCTCTTTCTACAACTATCCTTACTGCAACAGACTGAACTCTACCTGCAGAAAGGTTCTTTCTGTCTGCTCCGCCTAATCTGATTTTTTTCCAAAGAACTGGTGAAAGCTCAAAACCCACCAATCTATCCAACACTCTTCTGGCTTGCTGAGCATTAACCAAATCAATATCAATTCCTCTTGGGTTTTGAATTGCTTTAGTGATCGCATTCTTTGTGATTTCTCTAAAAACAATTCTTTTCGTAGAGTCATCCAGGCCTAAGGCCTCTTTCAAATGCCAAGAGATAGCTTCTCCTTCACGGTCATCATCCGTTGCGAGCCAAACCTCAGCACCTTTTGCCAGCTTTTTTAACTCTGTTACCACCTTCTTTTTATCAGAAGATATTTCGTAGGTTGGTTCAAAGTTATTATCCACATCTACTCCCAATTTTTTATTGGGTAAGTCTCTGATGTGACCGAAGCTGGATTTTACTACGAAGTCTTTTCCCAGATAGCCTTCAATTGTTTTGGCTTTAGCCGGGGACTCCACTATTACGAGGTTTTTAGACATAAATTGCTGTGTTTGCAAGCTTAATTTGAGCACAAAATAAGTACATATATAACTGAAAGCGAAATAATACTTGAATTGTACTCCTCGCAATAAAAGTAAAATCTTTAAATTATGGCGATAGAGCGAAGACTTTTTCTGCTAATGATTTTCAATGCTGACTTCACCATTTTATATGCAAAAAGACTATCCAACCTGATGTATGGCATGAATTTATATGAAATAAATTCTGTTGGAAAACTAGAAATGAGCTTAATTTATCCCTTTATTTTCTATACTTTTGTGCCCTGAAAGAAGGGATATATTAAATTATTTCGGCTTTGAGGAAAATCAAAAATATTAAACCCGAATTTATATGGCATCTGAAATCTTTGATTTAGATATGATAAAAAAGGTTTACGCTCAGCTAGACGGCAAAATTGCTGCGGCTCGTAAACAGGTAGGAAAACCACTTACACTTTCTGAAAAAATACTTTACAGCCACCTATGGGATGGCGAAGCCAAAGAAACTTTTGAAAGAGGAAAGTCTTACGTAGATTTTGCTCCGGACAGAGTAGCTATGCAGGATGCAACAGCCCAGATGGCATTGCTTCAATTTATGCAGGCTGGAAAGAAGAAAGTAGCTGTGCCTTCTACTGCTCATGCTGATCACTTGATTCTTGCCAAAGAAGGTGCTGCCGCTGACCTTAAAGACTCAATATACAAGAACAATGAAGTTTTCAACTTCCTTAGTTCAGTTTGTAATAAATATGGCATTGGTTTCTGGAAGCCAGGTGCTGGTATCATTCATCAGGTAGTGCTTGAAAATTATGCCTTCCCGGGTGGAATGATGATTGGTACAGATTCTCATACAGTTAACGCCGGTGGACTAGGAATGGTGGCCATTGGTGTTGGTGGTGCTGATGCTGTAGATGTTATGGCCGGTATGGCCTGGGAGCTTAAATTCCCGAAACTTATTGGTGTTAAGTTAACAGGAAGATTGAATGGCTGGACATCTGCAAAAGACGTAATTCTTAAGGTTGCAGGAATACTTACCGTAAAAGGTGGAACCGGAGCTATCGTAGAATACTTTGGTGATGGTGCTGAGTCTCTTTCATGTACAGGTAAAGGTACTATCTGTAATATGGGAGCTGAAATTGGAGCTACAACCTCTACTTTCGGTTATGACGAATCGATGAGACGTTACTTAAGAGCTACAGGCAGAGCCGAGGTGGTAGAATTGGCAGACGAAGTTGCCGGCCACTTAACTGGTGATCCTGAAGTTTATGCAGAGCCTGAAAAGTATTTTGATCAGGTTATAGAAATTGATCTTTCTACTTTGAGTCCACACCTGAACGGACCTTTCACCCCTGACTTGGCTACGCCAATTTCTGAAATGAAGGAAAAGGCTGAGAAAAATAATTGGCCTACTACTGTAGAGTGGGGTCTAATAGGTTCTTGTACTAACTCTTCTTACGAAGATTTATCAAGAGCTGCTTCAATTGCTCAGCAAGCAGTAGATAAAGGTCTGATTACAAAAGCAGAGTTTGGTATAAATCCAGGTTCTGAACAAGTAAGATTCACAGCAGAAAGAGATGGTTTATTAAAAGCATTCGAAGACCTTAATGCCACTATATTCACCAATGCCTGTGGTCCATGTATTGGTCAGTGGGACAGAAAAGGTGCTGATGAACAGAAGGTAAATACCATTGTACACTCTTTTAACAGGAACTTTAAAAAGAGAGCAGATGGTAACCCAAATACCAATGCCTTTGTAACCTCACCAGAAATGGTAGCTGCTTTGGCAATTGCAGGTAACCTGGGCTTTAACCCAATTACCGATACTTTGACCAATAAAGATGGCGAGCAAGTTAAACTTGATCCACCTGTAGGACAGGAATTACCTCCAAAAGGTTTTGATGTAGAAGATAATGGCTACCAGGCTCCTGCTGAAGATGGCTCGGGTATTGAAGTCTCAGTAAAACCGGATTCAGACAGATTACAATTATTAACTCCATTTGCTCCTTGGGATGGTAATAACATTACGGGGGCTAAGCTTTTAATAAAAGCATATGGAAAATGTACCACAGACCACATTTCAATGGCTGGCCCTTGGTTAAGATACAGAGGTCATCTTGATAACATTTCTAATAACCTTCTTATTGGTGCAGTCAATGCCTTCAATATGGAAAGTAATAGAGTAGTTAATCAGTTAACCGGCGAGATCAATGATGTGCCTGGAGCTGCCAGAGCCTACAAGGCTGCGGGAATTCCGACGGTTGTTATTGGAGATCATAACTATGGTGAGGGCTCATCAAGAGAACATGCTGCCATGGAGCCGCGTCATTTAGGTGTTAGAGCAGTAATTGTGAAATCTTTTGCCAGAATTCACGAAACAAACCTGAAAAAGCAAGGTATGCTTGGTTTAACGTTTGACAATGAAGCTGATTACGATTTAATCAAAGAAGACGACACCTTCAACTTCATTGATCTTGATGGTTTTGCAGCAGGCAAACAATTAACTCTTGAGGTAGTTCACTCTGATGGATCAAAAGATCTTATCAAATTGAACCATACTTACAATGAGCAGCAGATTGCTTGGTTTAGAGCTGGTTCTGCGTTGAACTTAATTGCTGCGGAAGCTGCAAAAGAAGCCGCAAAGAATTAAAATTAAAAATGGGAACCTCCTTATCGGGTTCCCATCTTATTGCATAAAAGAAATCCCGACTCTTAAGAATCGGGATTTCTTTTATTGAGCGATTGATAAAATTCTATCTTTTTGTAGGCGGGACGTAGTCAAAACCGTTCTGAACCTTTAAATTATACTCAAAGAACTCCATAGCTCTTCTTACGTTTCTTCTGTTAATAGCAATAAAATAAGGCCTTCTCCCTTCCTTCCTTACCAATTTGGTGTCGAGTTTATAAATAGTCCCTTCCGGGAATTTTGAGATAAACTTTCTGGGAATACTTACTTTCAGACTTCTTGGAACCTGCTGCCCATCAATGGTCTGAAGACGCATACTGGCATTATTTGCGTCTAAAACAGCCTCGGCATATACATCCAGAAAAAACTCTTAGAAAGTTCAGGCACCTGATCTACCAGAGATAATTGCATATTATTAATTCATATAGATTTAATACAAAAATAAAATATTTAGCAATTCTGACAAAACTTATAAAAACAATCCTTCGTCCATAGTATATCAGCTAATATTTATCTACTTTTGCACCTCGTTTCTAAAAGCAACGATAAATGGCTGAAGTTAAGATCTTTTCCGGCACTAATTCTCAATACCTCGCAAACATGGTGGCCAACCACTATGGAAACGAATTAGGCAAGATGTCAATCAAAAGATTTGCCGATAGTGAAATATCGGTAGCTTATGATGAGTCTGTCAGAGGATGTGACGTTTTTTTAGTTCAAAGTACCTTTCCTAATGCAGATAATATCATGGAATTACTTCTCATGATTGATGCTGCAAGAAGAGCGTCTGCTCATTATGTGGTTGCTGTTATCCCATATTTTGGGTACGCCAGACAAGACAGAAAAGATAGACCAAGAGTAGCTGTTGGTGCTAAATTAGTGGCCAATATGCTAATGGCGGCAGGTGCAGACAGAATTATGACACTTGATCTTCATGCCGGCCAAATTCAGGGCTTTTTTGATATTCCAGTAGATCACCTGGAGGGAACATCAATTTTTGTTCCTTATCTGAAAACGAGAAAACTGGAGAACTTAATTTTTGCTTCTCCGGATGTAGGCGGTGTGGCAAGGGTAAGAAAATTTGCGACGCATTTTGATGCAGATATTGTTATCTGTGACAAGCATAGAAAAAAAGCAAACGAGATTGCTTCTATGCAGTTAATTGGGGAAGTAGAAGGAGCGAATGTAGTTCTAATAGATGACCTCATTGATACTGGTGGTACTATGTGCAAAGCAGCAGAATTGATTATGGCAAAAGGTGCCAAATCAGTAAGAGCTATTTGTACTCATCCTGTACTTTCTTATAACGCTCACGATAACATCGCGAATTCAGTTTTAGAAGAATTAATAGTGGCGGACACTATTCCTTTAAAAAAGGACAATCCGAAAATTAAAGTTTTATCTGTTGCCGAGCTATTCGCAAAAGCTATAGGTAGAATCAGAGACAATGGCTCAATAAGCACGTTATTTATAAATTATCAACATCAAATTACATTTTAAAAAATGAAAAAAACCGAGATTGTAGGGTATAAGAGAGCGAATCTTGGTCGTTCAGCTTCAAATCAGCTTCGTGCTGAGGGGCAAGTACCTTGTGTACTTTACGGCGGCAAAGAGCAGGTTTCATTTTACGCACCTGCGTATTTATTCCGTCCGTTAATCTATACACCGGATGCCTTAGAAGTGATATTAAACATCGAAGGAAAAACCTATTCTGCTATTTTGCAGGATAAGCAATTCCACCCGGTGAATGATACATTAATTCACGCTGACTTCCTTGAAATTACTCCAGATAAAGTTATCAGTATCAAAGTGCCTATCAGACTTACAGGTACAGCTATTGGTTTATTACAAGGGGGTAAGTTACAATTCAAGCTTCGTAGACTAGCCGTTAAAGGTCCTGCTAGCCAGATTCCTGAATACGTAGATGTAGATGTAACTAATCTTAAGTTAGGTATGTCTGTTAAAGTAGAAGTAATTGATCTTCCTGGACTTGAAATCTTAGATCCAGCATCTAATCCAATTGCATCAGTTAACATTCCTAGATCTGCTCGTATGGCTGATCAGCTGGATGCCGGTGATGACGATGAGGACGAAGATGAAGGAGGAGAAGCTGAAGCAACTGAAGCAGCAGAATAATCCAATGAGTTTTCTTTTAAAGAGCCTGATCCTAACAGATCAGGCTCTTTTTGTTTACAATTTCTTCCCTATTGCTTAATTCTAAGCTAACAAATGGTAGTGAACTTGCATCATGCAAACGAACTATCACTTTCGCACCATTGTCATTTCAGACGTACATTTGGGTACCTCAGGCAGTAAAGCCAGAGAAGTAACCTCGTTTATCAAACAATACACCTGCGAAAGGCTAATCCTCAATGGTGATATCATTGACGGATGGCAACTCAAAAAATATGGTTCCTGGAAAAAGAAGCATACAGCCTTTTTACGAGCTATTCTTAAGACCATTGAAAAGACAGACACCAAGGTTTATTACATCCGTGGAAATCATGACGACTTTTTAGATCAGGTAGTTCCATTTACGATTGGAGCCAATTTTAAAATAATCAAAGACCTGACAATCGAGTCAAAGGGTAAAAAATTCTTTGTCACACACGGTGATATTTTCGATCTGGTGACTAATAAAATGACCTGGTTAGCCCATATAGGCGACCTAGGCTATACATTCCTTCTTTGGTTAAATAAAAAATATAACCATTACAGGAGGTCTAAAGGACTCTCCTATTATTCTCTTTCACAAAGAGTAAAAAACTCATTTAAAGCAGCGGTAAATTATATCTCAGATTTTGAAGAGCAACTTTCTGAAGTAGCAAGATCAAAAAATTGTCAAGGCATTATCTGTGGTCACATTCATCAGCCTGCCATTAAAAACATAAACGGAATCAAATATATGAACTCAGGAGATTGGGTAGAAAACATGTCTGCATTAGTAGAAGACCACGAAGGTAATTGGGAAATTATCTACTATGCTATTCAAAGAAAGTATGAAGAATACGACGCACACAGCGAGAGCTCTGATAAGTATTCAAGAGAAGAAGAATCTGATATGGACTTTGCGTATTCGCATCTTTTTCAATTAAAGTAGTCGGTTATGAGACTTTTATTTGTGGTGCAAGGTGAAGGCCGGGGACACTTAACTCAAGCCATCAGCCTTTGGCAACAATTGCAAAGTACACATCATAGGGTGGTAGCATGTCTTGTGGGTAAGGTCAATTCAGATGAATTCTCCTCCTATTTAGAAGGTGAAATTGACTGTCCGGTTCACTATTTTGCCAGTCCTAATCTCATTTATAATGCCAGTGGAAAGGGTCTGAGCTTAAACAAAACTATCAAAGAAAACCTTTTAAAAACACCACAATTCGTTAAAAGCCTTAACAAAATGCAAGATTGGGTTTCTGATTACAAACCCGACCTTGTTATTAACTTTTACGATTTCCTATGCGGACTTCATCAGTTAACATTTCGACGTTCAGCACCGCCTATGGTTTGTATTGGTCATCAATATTTACTATTGCATCCTGAATTTGAATTTCCGGATGGCCAGTGGTTTGATCGAGCTTTAATAAACATCAACAGCTTCATCACATCCATCAGGGCAAAAAAGCTTCTGGCACTTTCATTCTCCCCCATTGAAAACAAAAAGAAAATTGTAAGCATACCACCTTTGATCCGTAAAGAAGTTCTAACTGGAAACACGGGCATGCATAACTTTTATTTGGCCTACCTTACCAATACAGGCCTGCTTACAGAATTAAAGACCTGGCATGAAAACCATCAGAATATTGAAATTCACTGTTTTGTTAAAATAGAACAGGAAGATGAGGTAAAACAAATTCATAAAAACCTTTTTGTTCACAAGTTAAATTCCTCAAAATTCCTGAGACTTATGGCTAATGCCAAAGGCCTAATCACAACAGCTGGTTTTGAGTCTGTTTGCGAAGCTATCTACTTTAATAAGCCCGTTATGATGGTTCCAGTTCCAAATCACTATGAGCAAGCTTGTAATGCCTATGACGCCGCTAAATTTGGTGCTGGTATAGCCCAGCAAAATTTTAACTTGGATAATTTCATTGAATATATAGATTCTCATGAAAGCCCTACTCAGACTTTTAAGGAGTGGGTAGAAACAGGGAAAACCCGTATTCTTGCTGAGATAGATCAATTTGACCTTGAATTAAGCATGTAATCATTCAGTAAATAGTTAACTATTAAAATCAGAAAAGAAGCCTAAAAGCTTCTTTTTCTATTTTAACCCAATCTGAAATAAACCTCTACCTAAAAGTAGAATGATTTTCATTTACTATTATTCATCACTTTAACTTGGCATAGGTAAGCTGTAATACCATAACATGAAAAGTAGAAAAGCCAAATAGCTCCAGTTCTCCTCTATGATAATCCTTACCTTGTATAATACTTCTTGCATTAGCTTCTAGTTTCTACTTCAAAAGTATCCAGCAAAGATTAAGTAAATATTACTCCAAGAATATCTAAACAAAAAACCCCGGAATCTCCGGGGCAATTTGTGTTCACCAATATGAATCAAGTTTAATACATCTTTTAATTGATTATAATGTAAATCCAAAACTTAAGCCGTACGATCTACCTGGCTTAAACAAGTCATAGACTTGAGATTCTGCATTATAACCTTCATAGAAACGCTGACGCTTGGCATTGAGAAGGTTGTTTGCAGAAAGGCTAACAGAACCTCTTTTTTCCTTACCAATTGTCTTCGTTGCTTTGAAATTCAGTGAGTTAAATGGCATTTCAAATACATCTGGATTTCTGCCAATACCTACCACTGAAAGCCTTTTACCTTGAACGTTATAACTAACGTTAGCGTCAAGTCCACTGGCCAGGTGGCTATACGTCAAATATCCATTTACTATATATGGAGACTGACCTTGTAATTGTCTTACGTTTTTAATTGTTTCATCTAATCTTGCATTTTCAAGACGAGACTCATACTCATTCGGATTCATTTGAACCTGAGAATAGACCATTGTCAAATTAGCTCCGATGCTTAATGGCATCTCACCTCCTACAGACAGACCTAAATTTTGCCGAAGCTCTAATTCACCACCCAATACCTGAGCTTCTCCAACGTTTCTTGGCTGAATGTTATTTGGAGCTGCCTGACTGTAAGCCACTACTTCTATAGGGTCCTTAAAAGTTTTATAGAAACCACTTACTGAAATCATTTGACCTTTATCCATGAACCTCTCCAATCTAAGATCATAATTCATGATTTTGGTCTCTACCAAGTCTCTGTTACCTATGTACGTTCTATCAGAAAGAGCGTCATAAATTTGAGAGATTGAAGCCTCTTTAAAAGATGGTCTTGCAAGTGTTCTTGCTACTGCAAGTCTTAAATTGGTTTTCTCTTTAAGTTCATAAACCAAATTTGCAGATGGAAGTAAATCAAGAGCCTCATTAATTTTATCATTGTTCAGGACTACATCTCCTAAGTTAGTCTGTCCTGTGTAGAAGTGATCAAACTTCTCAATTCTTAAACCATATATAGCTTTAAGTTTTGCTGAAAGACTAATTTCATTCATTACATACGCTGCAGCTATGTTTTGTTTTGCAGCATAAGTATTAGCTGGCTCATAATTACCTACTACATAAACTCCAAGGTTTGTTTCCTTATTCCATACGTTTTCAGGAACCAAGATTTTATTTGGATCACCATTTATATTGAACTGAGATTGACCTCTGATATTGAAGACATATTGTAATATCTCATAATCTCTATTCTTCAGGGTGTTCGCAAGACCAAAACGTAATTTTGAATCCCCGTAATTGGTTACAAATTTCTTTGTAAAATCAATTCTCCCGCTATAGTCCACTTCATGGAGCGACCTGAATAATCTCTTTGGCTGGGCCCCTTCAGAAGGCTCAATAGAGAAAGTTCCTTCGTCTAATCTAAACGGCGTAACACGTATATCTTTGTCCTCAATACTTGAAACCGTTGGAGAGAAACTCCAGTCTATTCTAAAATCATCTGACTTGCCAAAAGAATGTTCACCTTTAATATTGAAATTTGAGATAGATCTTTCTGCATATTCAATATTATCCTGAATTAAAGTAGAAGAGTTAAAGATGAATGTTTGCTGAGTGAACTTACCCGCTGTACTTTCACCATTTTGAATTCTTAAGGCATTTAATGCGATTTTGTGCTTATCAAACTTTATCGCTATTCCTGCCAGACCACTAGCCAGTACATTGTTTTTAGCTAATGCTCCTTTTTGCGACTGATTAAGCTCAAAATTATAGTCAACAGCCGGATCAAAACCTTTTATGAAAGCATTATATTGAACTTCTTCATAAAACTCGGTCTCATTCCTATAGTTTGCCGCAAGGTTATACCCAATGGTAAACTTTTTTAAATTTATCTGATTTCCTGTAGAAATGGATGCGTTAAAGTTCATCGGACTTTTAGCAGTCATTGTTGCTAAATCCGGGCTAAATCTACTGGTTAAAGTAGTTAACGACTCATCTCTTTTATTAAAACTTGGGATTACCTGTCTTGAATCTACAGGTAAACTTCTCATTCCGTTATCAAAACCTAGCCAATCCGAAGAACTCACCGGCCCTTGAATATAATTATTATTGAAATGCATAGATGGATTGTATGAACCACCTAAAGAAACCGAAAATGACTGTTCTAACGGAAAGTCTTTTGTAGTGATATCCACTATACCACCTGTAAAGTCACCAGAAACATTCGGGGTTGCTGTTTTCATAACCACCATATTATCGATAATATTGGTTGGAAACAGGTCCATTTGAATAGTATTTCTATCTGGATCAAGACCAGGAATATCTAAACCATTTAAAATAGTTTTTGTATATCTATCACCAAGCCCTCTTACAAAAACATATTTTCCACCTTCAATAGAAACACCAGTTACTCTTTTAATGGCACTGGCAGCGTCGTTATCTCCAATTCTTTTGAAAGCCTGCTTTGATATTCCATCAAGCATATTTGGTGATTTGCGTTGCAAAGTCAGCAATGCAGATTCACTATCTTTTACAAGATTGGCTTTTACTACTACCTCCTGTAAGACTTGAGAATCATTGCCCATTCTAATGTCCAAAACATTTACTTCTGAGGCTTTAACTAGGACATCCTGAACAGTAGTGTTGGTGTATCCTACGTAAGTAACTTCTAGTGTATACTTCCCTGGATTAAGTTCAATAGTATATACTCCATCCAGATCAGTGTTTACACCTTTTTGTGCTTCTTTGACAAATACTGTAGCAAATGGCAAAGTCTCTCCATTCGTATTGTCAATAATTGTTCCTCTGACAGTACCCGTTTGAGCCATTGCAGAGAGTGTCCCAAAAACTCCCAAGAGAGAAATAAGAACAGTAAGTAAATTTTTAATTGATTTCATATTGGTATTTTATAATAAAGAAGGGCAGAGAATACACTCTGCCCTATATTGGTACGTACTAAAAGCCGGTCAAAGCTCCCTTGTGAGAAGCAAATGTCCACCCAAATTGTGCTACATCAGCACCTTTGGTTTTTGCAGTTACAGCAGCGTTCTTAGCTGTCATATCTGCTTTAAATTTCGCATCATCTCCTGTCGCAAAAGTATCTTTAAATATTGAAGCCAAGGAGGTTACAGCCGCAGGTAACACAAATTCGTTTCCTGATATCACAATGTTGCCGGCAAGGTAATTTGCCTGAACACCAGCATTATCATCCAGCTCCATATCAGCATCATCACTAAATCCGAAGAAATAATTATCTAATAATGATCCTTGTGCGTTTGATCTCCAATCCGCATATTCACCTGTTTTTCCTTTCAGAGAATTATTTTTGAAGATAAATTTACCGTCAGCATTGATAGAGTTCTCAGGACCATCTATTTCAAGAGCATGATCAGAATCAGCACCTGCTATGTAAATTGAGTTTTCGATAGTTCCAGAGTATGACTGATCAATATCATAACCATCATCTCCTTGTGCCCAGACCAGACCATACTTAAGGTTCACTGTACCTCCGAAGAATTCGATACCGTCATCAAGGTTACCCACCACCTCTACATGTTCAATTACAGTTCCTGAACCTACACCTCCTAAAGTGATGCCGTTTATTTCGTTACCATCACCAATAAGTGCTCCGCCATGTCTGATAGAAACGTAAGTTATTTCGCCAGAGTTATCAGCAGGATCAGACCCACCATAAGCACCATAAGTATCATCTGCCGGAATACCTTCAATCTGAGCAGTAGCTCCAGAACCTGCAGAAATTGGAGCATTACCCAAGATGATTAGTCCGCCCCATTGAGCATTAACAGTTTCATCAAGATTTGAACCGAACTTCTCTCCCAGCTTTATATTGTCGTCAATTGTAGTCATTACAATTGGCTTTTCAGCTGTTCCTTTAGCTATCAGTTTACCGCCACGAGCCACAATTAATGCCGCCGCAAGTGAACCAACACCTTTTGAACCTTTAATTATTGTTCCTGGCTCAATAGTTAAAGTAATACCTTTATCTACCACAACTTTACCCTGCAGAATGTAAATTCTATCAGCAGTCCAGGTTTCATTTGATGTAAGAAGTCCCGTCTTTACTTCATCATCTTTAGGCTCTACAACCTGAGTTACACAATTACAGTCGGCAGAAAGGATTTGATTTTCTAAACAAACCACCGTGCATTCTTCTTCTTTAGTACATGAAGACATAAAAACAGTAGTGGTAGTAAATAGTACAAGAAAAGTACTTTTAAGCATTCTCATATTAATTTTAGTAATTTGAAGTTTGAGAAACATTTTTTGGTTTATTAAACTTGATCACTTTTGCTTCTTAAGAATTTTTAGATTCACATTTTTAATGGTGCCAAAAGTTTGGTCTATCACCATTCTTAATTCGGTGGCAAAAGTAGATTGCCAGTATTAAGGAAATGTTAAGTCAGTATTAGCCTATTATTATTAGTCTGCAGAACTAGCAGTAATTGGCAAGAAAATTGAATTATACCTAGAGGAATTCAGGAGGATTAAGGTGGTAGCGAATAGTAATAAGATTAGATCTGAGTTTATATTTTGAAATCGTTCAATAAAAAAGTGAATTGAAAAACGTTTCAGAACGTCGTAAAATGCAGAATTGGAGAAATCATTTAGGATACATTTTTAAATTTTTTATTAAATATTTGCGTTATCTAACTACGAATTATACCTTTGGAACACATAAAAAGTCATTGAAAACAGAAAACATTTAAAATAAAAGTTGTGTGGATTTAGTAGCGGGAAAGGCTGGGACATTTTGTTCCAGTCCTTTTTTTTGTATCTAACTGAAAACGAGATGTTTCTGAAAAGAATTTGGTAGTTTTATTTTACCAGCAATGGCTATAAAACTACAAACGTATATACTTTACAGCGAAATAATATGTATTTCGAAAATCAAAATTCAAACACAGTTTCTACTAATTCATAATAAATAGTGTAAGGTTTAACCAAAAAAAGACTTCCCTGCCTAAGCAAAGAAGCCTTTTCTTTAATAAAGAAGTAATTAAACTTTTATCCTCTGAATTTTAAACCCGGGAATACTGCAGAATCACCTAACTCCTCTTCGATACGAAGAAGTTGATTATACTTTGCCATTCTATCAGAACGAGAGGCAGAACCAGTTTTAATCTGACCTGTGTTAAGAGCAACTGCAAGATCTGCGATTGTTGAATCTTCAGTTTCACCAGATCTGTGAGACATTACAGAAGTGTAATGAGCTCTGTGAGCCATGTTCACCGCGTTGATAGTCTCAGTCAATGAACCAATCTGATTCACTTTTACCAAAATTGAATTGGCAATTCCTTCTTCTATACCTTTCGATAAACGATCCACATTTGTTACAAATAGATCATCTCCTACTAGCTGAATCTTCTTACCTGATAATTTTGTTAACTCAGCCCATCCGGCCCAGTCGTCTTCATCCATACCATCTTCAATAGAGACAATAGGATATTTATCAGCCCATGCATCCCAGTAAGCAGCCATTTCATCCGAATTCAATTGCTTACCAGAAGATTTTTTGAAAGTATAAAGACCTGTTTTTTTATCGTAGAATTCAGAAGATGCTGCATCCATAGCAATGAAGATATCTTCGCCTGGTTTGTACCCTGCTTTCTCGATAGAAGTAAGAATGATTTCCAATGCCTCTTCGTTAGAGCCAATATTTGGTGCAAAACCACCTTCGTCTCCAACGTTTGTAGAATATCCTTTAGAAGACAATACTTTTTTAAGGTTATGGAAAACCTCTGTACCCATTCTCAAAGCCTGAGAAAAAGTATCAGCTTTAGCCGGCATGACCATGAACTCCTGAAAATCAATAGAGTTATCAGCGTGAGAACCACCATTCATGATGTTCATCATCGGAACTGGAAGTGTATTTGCATTTACACCACCTAAGTAACGAAACAATGGAAGTCCTGCTTCCTGAGCTGCTGCTTTGGCAACGGCCAATGAAACACCTAAAATAGCGTTTGCACCTAACTTACCTTTATTAGAAGTACCATCCAGATCAATCATTAATTGATCTATGGCATTTTGTTCAAAAACATTAAAGCCAAGAAGATTTTCAGCGATTGTTTGGTTTACGTTGGCTACAGCTTTTAAAACTCCTTTACCTACGTAGACATCTTTATCGTTGTCTCTCAATTCAACAGCCTCATGAACACCAGTAGATGCACCTGATGGTACTGCTGCACGACCTAGAAAACCATTCTCGGTCAATACATCAACCTCCACTGTAGGATTCCCTCTTGAATCCAAAATTTGTCTGGCATGAACTCTTACAATTTGACTCATTTCTACAATTTAACTTTTATCAATACTAAAATTTCTTCAAAAATTTACACTTTGGGGCTTCTAGCTCCAAAACGACCGTAAAGTAACTAAATAATTTGCAGATGATTCTTCGTTTAAGTTTAATGCAATTGTAAATATTTCTGAAAGGCCTTCTGGAAATTAAAAGAAGGTTGACATATTAAATGGGATCTGTTCTGGGCAGAAACCCAAACCTAGAACATAAGATCACCAATTTCCCTATCTTTGCACTTACACCCTTAATTAAAATGGTTTTATAATGATTGCTTTCTTAAGCGGACGCCTGATAAAAAAAGATCCCACTCACCTGCTCATCGATGTATCAGGTGTTGGTTACTACGTTAAAATCTCACTCCAGACCTATGCAGCCTATGAAAACGCAGAGGAAAACATTAAAATTCATACCGTATTAATAGTCAGAGAAGATTCTCATACACTTTATGGGTTTTCCAAACAAGATGAAAAGGAACTGTTTGAACATTTAATATCTGTATCGGGCATTGGGCCCAATACCGCAATAGTGATGCTTTCTTCTTTGAGTTCAGGTGAAATAGTGCAGGCTTTAATTTCCGAGGATGTTAAGACTATTCAAGGTATTAAGGGTATAGGTGCTAAAACAGCACAAAGAGCCATTATTGAACTAAAAGACAAACTGAAAAAGGAGATTTTGGCAACTGGTATTACGCCGAGTGCTTTTGCCGGTCAAAACCTGAGTTTACGTAGCGAGGCGTTAACAGCACTAACTACCTTAGGTATTTCTAAAGCTGCGGCAGAAAAATCAATTGATCTTCATTTAAAAAGATCTGGAGGTGACATAACGCTGGAAGAGCTCATTAAACTTTCCCTTAGATAAAAAATAGAAATGGGACTAATAATGGCAGGATTTTAGACGTTAAACTCCCAGAAGTTACACACAGGCTTATACTGTATGTTTCAAAGCAATACTCAAATCAAGAACCACATATTATTATTGCTGATTTTATCAGCTGTTTCCTTTACCTCTTATTCACAGCAGGTAAACAGGTCCGTAATTCCTTTGGATAGCACGATTCAGAAGACTGGCAATGGCACCAATTATCGCTGGAAGGATTCATATTTAAACCGTTTTTCTTTTGATCTGCCCAGATCTCCCCTTTTCTTTATCCATTCAGATAGTTTAAGAACTGATTTTCAGTACTCGTCTGACGGAGATCAAATTGAAATTAATGAAACCCTAGGTGATGATATACAAGTAAAGGTACCTCAAGCCATGACATTCAATGAATACTCCAGTATTCAGAATGCGATGGTTAGAAAAAGTATACTACGTGATTATGAAAAACTACAGGATGGCAATAGTAATACCAGCGGCAGAGGACTTTCACCTCTATTGCAGAAAACACCACTTGTAGACAGAATATTTGGAGGTAAAGTGCCTGAATTTAAGCCCAATGGCTTTGTGGCTGTAGATCTCCGAGTAGGAAGCCAGTATATCAACAATCCATTCCTTCCACTTTATCAAAGACGACAGCCCATATTTGATTTTGATCAGCAGATCTCAATTAATTTTAATAACAACGCAAACTCTGGTGGTGATAACGGTGGTTTTCAGGGTGGCCAGGGTGGTTTAGGCAGTGGAAACAATAATAACCAGCGTGGTGGATTAAGCGAACTTCGCAAAATAGCTCAGGCAGGCGGTGCACTGGGTGGCTTAGGAAACAGAGATCCCTATAAAGAGAAAATGGGCATCCTCGGTAATTTTGACACAAAATCAGCCTTCAATTTTGAGAATCAATTCAAACTTAATTTCAAATCTGCTCCTGAAGACATTTTACAGTCATTAGAAGCCGGTAATGTGAGCTTTCCTCTAAGAAGTCAGCTTGTTCCGGGAGTAGAAAACCTTTTTGGAGTGAAAGCGGGTTTACGTTTTGGAAAACTGAATGTTACCACGGTAGTAGCACAGCAGCGTTCTAGAACCGAATCTATTTACATAAGTGGTGGAGCACGTAACAGACCTTATGAAATCAGATGTGACGAATACGACGAAAACAGACATTTCTTTCTGTCACAATTCTTCAGAGATCAATACGAAAAAAGTCTGAAGAACCTTCCGATGGTAACTTCAGGCGTTTTGATTACGAGAGTCGAAGTTTACGTAACCAATAGAACCAATACAGTGACCAGCATGCGAAACTTGGTCGGTGTGACAGATCTGGGTGAGAATAACCCATACAATACGTCTGCGGCAGTTCCAACTAATACGAGAGTAGCTGCCAATGAGGCTAACTCACTTGGCGAATTGTTAAATGTAGAGAACGGAGGGTTCAGACAAATTGACAATACCAATTCTTCATTAGAAAGCCGTGGTTTAAACAAGGGTATTGACTTTGAGATTTTACGTGGAGCCAAAAGACTTACAGAACGTGAATTCAGTTTTCATTCTCAATTAGGATACATCTCACTTTTGACCCCATTGAGAAACGATGAGATTCTTGCAGTTTCTTACGAATACACCTATCAAGGTAAAAACTATAAAGTAGGAGAACTTACAGAAGATTACTCTTTCAGAAAAGAAGATGATGTTATACTTCTAAAACTCTTGAAATCCTCGACTATAAGAAACAAACTGGATCATCCTATGTGGGACTTGATGATGAAGAACGTCTATTCTTTGTCTCAGGGCCAGATTAGCCGTGAAGGTTTTCAGTTGAGAGTAATTTACAAAGACGATAAAACAGGCATGGATACGCCTAACCTTCATGAGGGTAAAAATCTGGCTAATATCCCTTTGATCTCCGTATTGGGACTTGATCGACTCAATTATAATAACGACCCACAATATGATGGCAATTTTGACTATGTAGAAGGAATTACCATAAATGAAGAGCGGGGAGTAATCATTTTTCCAGTGTTGGAGCCTTTCGGTTCGTTCTTAGAGTCAAAGTTTGAACCGGGAGAAGAAACGCTCAAACAAAAATATGTTTTTGACGAGCTTTATAACAAAACGCTGACTGATGCACAGCAGGTAAATACCAAAAATAAGTTTTTTCTAAATGGCTCAGTGCAGAGCAATAGTTCCGATATACCGCTGCCACTTGGGGCATCCGGTGGTTCTGTTCGGGTATATTCCGGAGGAATAGAGCTACAACAAGGAACAGATTTTATGGTAGATACACAGCTTGGAAGAATCAGAATCACCAATCCAAGTATTCTTGCTTCAGCCAGGCCCATTAGGATTGACTATGAAAGACCTGACCTTTTTCAATCCCAGATAAGACGATTATTCGGCTTAAGACTTGATTACACCCTCAACAGAAATTTGAGAATTGGGGGTACACTAATGGATTTAAGAGAAAATACGCCGGGATTCCTGACAAGAACAGCTATTGGCAATGAGCCCGTGAATAATACGCTTTGGGGCTTAGATATTAACCTAAAAAAAGAAGGAAATGGCTTTACAAGAATCCTTGACAAACTGCCACTGATACAAACCAAAGAGCCTTCTGCAATTATTCTTAGTGCTGAATTTGCTCAGCTTATACCTGGTGTAAACAATAAAAAGATTAATGGTAATGCCATGATTGATGATTTTGAGGCTGCCAGAAACATCAATGATCTCACCCGTCAGCCTACAAGGTGGAGACTGGGCTCTACGCCTGATAGATTTAAGGTAGACACGGCCAGTATTTATGGTTATAATTATCGAAGAGCTAAGATATCCGCCTATACCATTGATATGTCTACCTATATCAATAACCCGTTTGGAGGCAATGGTATAGTGCCTGAAGAGATCACAACAGCCGCTCAGAATAACCTATATGAAAGATCATTTGTCATTCAGGAAATATTTCCGGGTAGATCCAATGCTGTTTTTGGCCAGAACCTACCATCTGCCATACTTGATGTTTCTTATTTCCCGGAGGAAAGAGGAATGTACAATTACAATCCTGACCTAAACAGTGAAGGATACCTCAAAAATCCGGAAGACAATTTTGGTGCCTTAATGCGTGGGATTACATTCGACGCAGATTTTGATAATTCCAATGTTGAATATCTAGAATTCTGGCTACTAGACCCTTTTAAAGACAATGTAAGAGACGGTCGTAAACCCGATGGCACCAGAAACAACACTGGCGGCAAACTGGTTTTTCATCTTGGAGACATCTCTGAAGACGTTATACCAGACAGTCGCTTCAATTTTGAAAATGGAATTCAACCTACAGAATCTGCCACTTCGCCTCCTGTAGTAACCTCATGGGGTAAAGCTCCTAAAGTGCAGTTTATTACTGATGCTTTTGATAATGACGAAGGAAGTAGAGCAAAACAAGATATTGGTTTAGATGGCCTTAGCAACGAAGAAGAAAGAGAATTCGGTCACATTAAAAGCTTCCTTGATCAGGTAAGACCGAAACTTACAGCTGAAGCCTATGCCAAAATAGAAGCAGATCCATCTAATGACGACTTTAAATTTTTTCTTGATGATAGTTACGACTCCAATCAGTTTATTGTAGAGCGTTTTAAAAACTATCTGGGCATGGAAAACAATGCTCCACCAGTTTCAGAAAATGATCTCATTACTCCGGCCACTACCGCTACTGCTGATAAAGAAGATATAAACCAGGATAATACAATTAACGATGTAGAGAGCTATCATGAATATGAGGTAGAGCTAAACAGTGATGCCCTTAGTGTAGGCAATGGCTATATAGTAGACAAGGTTTCTTCAGGAAATGCTGACTGGTACCTGTTTCGAGTACCGCTACGTACTGCTAAAAGAAATTCAGTAGGAGATATCACCGGTTTTAAATCTATACGCTTCATGAGATTGCTCATGGAACAATGGAAGGAGCCCGTAGTTCTTCGATTTGCAGCACTTCAGTTAGTTTCTAATCAGTTCAGAGTATATCATGAAGACCTCAATAATAACAGCTTTTTAGAGGTACCTGAATCATATGACGCTCAGTTTAAAGTAACCACCGTTTCTGTGGAAGAAAATGGCTGCGATGAAGATGGAAATTGTAATGTAAAAGTAGGTCAGACTCCGTACGTTGTTCCTCCGGGATTCATTAGAGACAGAGACTTTTCTCAGCAGATATTCAGGCAGTTTAATGAGCAATCTTTGAGTTTGGCTGTAGAGAATCTTAGAGACGGAGACAAGCGAGGAGTCTTTAAGAACACTCAGTTAGATCTTAACATGTATAAGCGTATCCAAATGTTTGTTCATGCTCAGAACGAAAACAATGAAGAAGGTTTGGCCGGAGCCTTCTTAAGAATTGGAACAGATGTTAAGACTAACTATTACGAAATAGAGCTGGAAAATTTAAAAACCACACCGAAAGGCTCACAAGATCCAACGGTCATTTGGCCTGGTGAGAATGAATTCGATGTACCACTAGATGAACTTAGAGCACTAAAAGTCTCAAGAAACATAGATTTAGGTAAGGATTCTGTATCAACTGATAAACCGTACTCCAAAATCATTCAGGTACAAGGTTTAACCGGTTCAGAAGAACTTGTTACCAGAACTTACAAGATCACCGTTGTTGGCAATCCTGATTTGAGCAATATCCTCACCATTATGACCGGAGTAAGCAATGCTAAAGGTGGTAATACGGCTCCCGCTGCTTTCACGGTTTGGATGGATGAACTAAGAGCCAACGGTTTTGACGAAACCAAAGGAGAAGCAGCCGTTTTGGCAGCAGACATAAAGCTTGCAGATATTGGTACGATCTCAATTTCAGGAAATTTAAGCACCTATGGCTTTGGTGGGGTTCAGGATAGAATCTCAAGCCGGTCCAGAGAAACAGCACAGGGCTTTGGTATAGCTTCAACCTTTGAATTGGATAAGTTCTTTCCTCAAAATTGGGGACTTAGTATCCCTCTTTTTCTAAATTACGATCAACAGGAAGTTATCCCTCACTTTAATCCATTAGACCCTGACATAGTTCTTGAGCAGGCATTAACTCAATTTGAGACAGCCGAAGAAAGAGCTGCCTATCGCGATTTGGTCATTGACAGAAACATCAATAAAGGGTTTAACCTGGCCAATGTCAGAAAAATTAAAACAGACCCCAATGCCGTAAACCACTTTTATGATATAGAGAACTTTTCTTTCTCATACGCTCAAAACAGCGTAAGAAGAAGTAATATTCTGATTGATGAATATCTATCTGAACAAAAGAAAGGTGCTATCTCATATCAGTTTCAGCCTAAGACTTTCCTTTGGGAGCCATTTAAAAATTCTGAAGGACTAACAAGACCCTCTTTTATGTGGTTAAAAGACTTTAACCTCTCTCCTATTCCTGATCTTTTTGCTTTCAGAACAGACTTTGACAGAAATTATACTAAAACACAATACAGAAATTCAGATTTAAGTACGTCAAACATTGATGCTAATTTCATTAAGTATTTCCTTACTAACAGGTATTACGATATGCAATGGAATCTGACCAAATCAATTAATATCACCTACAATGCCCGTATGAATTCTATCATTGACGAGCCTTATGGGGATATAGAAAATCCGGAAAATAGGGAAGCCGTTTGGCAAAACCTTCTCTCTTTTGGCAGAGCAAAGAATTATAACCAAAGCATACAAACAACTTATAGGCTACCGCTTGACAAGTTTTTCCTTTTGGACTGGATTCAGGCCGACACCCGCTTTAATGTAGATTATAATTACAAGGCCAACTCTTATGATTGGATTAGCGGAAGAATGATCGAAGACGAATACGGCGATGAATTTGGTAATTTTCTGGATAACAATAGAGAGCTGGCAGTGCAGGGGCGTATAGATATGGTGAAGCTCTACAATAAGCTTAAGTATCTTAAATTTGCCAATTCCCCTAATCAGCCTCGGGAAAGATTTACAAGAGCCCCTGGAGATGATGAAGAGGTGGTTATGCCTACTTCAGATGTTTTGAAAACTTTTACCCGTCTATTAATGACGGTAAGAGGAATTAACTTCAATTACTCTTTAGTTGAGAGCACGTTACTTCCGGGCTTTATGGAATCTCCATATCTTTTTGGACTTGCCAAAGGAACCAGTGCACCGGGCTTACCTTTTGTTTTAGGAAGTCAGAACAGAAATATTCATAAAATTGCTGCTGCAAACAATTGGCTTTCGAAAAGCTCAGTCAGAAACGACCCTTTCACACAAACCAGACAAAAGAAATTTGATTTCAGTACCAATCTGGAACCTTTCAAAGGTTTCAGAATGCAGATAAGAGGAAACTATTCAAGAGGTGATTCTTATCAGGAACTATACAGGCCTGATGTTCCCGGTGGACAGTTTGTGTCACAAAACCCTTTTAGAAATGGTACCTTCAGTATGTCTTTCTGGTCCTTTAAAACAGGATTTGTAAAAGCTAGTAAAGACCCTACTACCAATTACGAGTACGCCATTTTTGACAACATGAAGGCCTATCGTTTTGAAGTGATTGATAAACTGAATGCTATAAACGGAGAGGCGGGAGCTTATCATGAAAACTCCCAGGATGTCCTGATTCCGGCATTTTTTGCGGCCTACAGCGGAAACAGCGTAGATGATTTATTTGCCAAAGCAAATAAGAAAGGTCAGGAGACATTTAATCCATTCTTAAGATTCCCGTTGCCAAACTGGCGAATAGACTACAGTGGATTAGAGAAATTACCACTTTTAAACAAACTCTTTAATACCATTACTCTTAGCCATAGTTACTCTTCTACTTACAGTGTAGGAAACTTCACAAGCTCTTTAGAATACGGAGCAAACGTGGTCAATCTACTTGTAAATGATTACCCATTAGGGAATATTTTAGGTGCACAAGCCATTGTAGGTGGAGAAGCCTTGAATTACTTTATGCCGGTTTTCATAATGAGTAACATCACCATGGAGGAGCGTTTTGCTCCCATGATTGGGGTTCAGTTTACGACCAAAGGAAGTCTATCAGGAAGAATAGAGTATAATAAAGAAAGAAGAGCTGCTTTAAACCTATCTAACTCTCAGGTAGCGGAATATAACTCAAACGACTTTGTCTTTGGAATAGGCCTTAGAAAGAACAATATTAAACTCCCGTTCAAAGGAAGAGATGGGAACAATGTGGTATTAACCAACGATCTGAATTTCCGTTTTGATGTTACCTTAAGGGATATTACAGCTCTACAAAGAAGACTAGATGGTGACGCTGTACCGATTCAAGGGAATTATAATCTCCAAATTAAGCCACAGATTCAATACCAGTTTAACAAGAAGCTAAATCTTGGTTTCTATATAGAACGTTTTGTTAATACCCCGTTCACCTCGCTTTCTTACGAGACCAAACGAACGGTGGGAGGTATCAATATGAAGTTTAATTTAGCCGATTAATTAAAACCTTTGCTACAATTAAGAATTGGCGTAAATTGCGGCACCAAAGAAAAAACGATAACACGATATGGAATTTCCTTCCGAGCTTAAATACACTAAAGAACACGAATGGGTAAAAATAATTGAGGGTAATACAGCATTAGTTGGCATTACTGAATTTGCTCAAAGTGAGTTAGGTGACATAGTTTTCATTGAAGTAGAAACAGTAGATGAAGAACTGGAAGCTGACGAAGTTTTCGGCACCATTGAGGCCGTTAAAACTGTGTCAGATTTATTTCTTCCGGTAAGTGGAAAAATCTTGGAATTCAATGAGCTTTTAAATGATGAGCCGGAGAAAGTAAATGCTGATCCTTATGACGAAGGATGGATAGTAAAGATGGAGGTAAATGACATTAGCGATTTAGATGGTTTGCTGGATAGCGAGTCCTACAAAAAACAAATTGGTCAATAATTATTGAAAGCCCTGATGGGCTTTTTTTTTGAATACAGATGAAGGTTTTAATTAAAAAAGCCAGAATACTCAACACCCCTTCTGCTCACCATAACAAAGTGAGAGACGTTTTAATTGTAGATGGTCTGATAAAAGAAATCGGAAAAATAACTGAAGAAGCTGATCAGGTAATTTCAGGAAAGGATGTCTTTATATCAGCAGGTTTTTTTGACCTTAGATCATTCTCTAAAGAACCTGGTCAAGAGGCCATGGAGACCTTAGAAAGTCTTAGTTTGGCTGCAGCAAAAGGAGGCTATACTGATCTCTTGATAATGCCCAATACCGATCCTGTGATTCAAACCAAAGGATTAGTAAACTACTTCAAAAATTTCTCTAAAACGTCTTTAACTTCTTTACATCCGGCAGGTGCAGTTACGTTAGAAAATAAGGGAGAAAGCTTCACCGAAATGTGGGACCTTCATGAAGCAGGAGCCTTGGCGTTTACAGATGGTCATAAACCTATTTGGAATGCAGACATTTTATACAAAAGCTTGCAATACCTGTATCCGAAGAGAGCATTATTAATGAACAGGCCTGAAGAACCCGCTTTGGCTGTTTTTGGTCAAATGCATGAAGGAATTACGAGTACCAGAATGGGCACTAAGGGAATTCCATCAGAAGCTGAAGAAATCATGGTAATGCGTGATTTAAAACTATTGGAATACGCTGATCTTAATTCAGAGACTCCGCTCCTTCATTTTTCATCTATTTCAACAGCCTCGGCTGTTAGTTTAATTAGAAAAGCGAAGACTAAAGGACTGCCGGTTAGTTGTGATGTAGCAGCTCACCAACTGGCCTTTACAGATGAAGATCTAACCAGTTTTGATACGAACCTCAAAGTTTCGCCTCCATTCCGTAGTTCAAAAGATGTAAGAGCCTTACTCAAAGGATTAGAAGATGGAACAATTGACGCTATCGTCTCTGATCATAATCCTTTAGATGCTGAACATAAGAACCTGGAATTTGATCTCGCCGAATTTGGAGTCATAGGTTTACAAACTGCCTTTTCAGCCGCCTTTACTCACGGTATAGAAAACCCGGAAAAACTGGTAGCCTTATTCGCTGAGAATCCTAGAAAATTGCTAAAAGAAGATATTCCGGAAAT
>JANSYO010000053.1 GCA_024742395.1 Cytophagales bacterium | reverse complement strand
CTTTCTCATTATTCACGGTCAGAGACTTTTCCGGCAGTTCAAAAGTACCCGCTTTTTCTGCGGTGTAATTCTGCACAATAGTATGCTGTAAGGTTCTTTTGCCTTCCAATACTACATTGGCGTGAGCCACAGATTTCCCTTCTTTCTTAAATCCTTTAATTTCCGGAAAGCCAGTTACGTTTGAGGCCGTAGCATTTTTTATTAAAACTGAAATTGAGAAGTTATCGCCAGTTTGAAGCTTCTCTGGGCCTATAGTAATAGTGACTTCCTGCTGTGTGAAAGCATTAAAAGTAAGGAATAAGAAGACCGTGAGGAATATGGGCCGCATGGCGGCAAAATTAGCGAAAGCCTCAAAAAAGATTTACTTTGAAGCCTTTTATTATTCTCTTAAGATGAAAACACTTTTTTCTATTCTCTTTTTAATGCCATTATCGCTATTGGCTCAGTGGCAAATGCTTGATGTTCAAACCCAAGCCTCTTTCAGGTCAATGAGTCTTGTTAATGACCAGGTCGTTTGGGCGGGGGGCTCCGCTAATACAGTTATAAGATCAATAGATGGCGGTCAAAATTGGAAGATTTTTAAAGTGGGGGAAAGAAAATTTGATTTCAGAGGTATTAAAGCATTTGATGCGTCTACCGCCATAGTGGTGTCAGCAGGCATGGGAGAAGAAGGACAGGCAATAATATTTAAAACAATAGATGGTGGGCAGAACTGGAAGGAGGTTTTTCAGACAAGTGAACAAGGAGCTTTTCTCGATGGGATTGCTTTTTTTGATTCATTGCATGGCTTAGTTATAGGCGATCCGGTAAAGGGACAAGTTTATTTATTGGAAACTTTTGATCAGGGCGAAACCTGGAAAAGACGCAAGACCAGTGATTTGCCAAAACCGATGGAAGGGGAGGCTTCTTTTGCAGCAAGTAATAGCGGTATTGTGACCGTAGGAAATACCGCATATTACGCTTTTCAGAGTAGAATTCTTAAAACAACTGATGCCGGATCAAGCTGGCAAGTATTAGAAACCAATTTTCCTTATGGGAAAACCAGCGGGATTTTTGGCTTGAAATTCTGGTCCGAAAAGGAGGGAGTACTTTTGGGAGGGGATTATGTCAATGATAAGGTGGAACAAGTGAATTATGCCGTAACCCAAAACGGAGGGAAGACTTGGAACTCGGGTACAATGAAAAAAGATGGATTAAAGGAATCTGCGGATATTGTGAACGGTAAATTGATTGCTGTGGGTACTTCAGGTACCTCAATCTCCAATAAACAAGGAACGTCATGGAAAGCCCTTGATTCTGAGACTTTCCATGTTATTCGATGTGCCGGAAGTATCTGCTATGCGGTCGGGCCCAATGGGCGAATAGCAAAAATGGCCATCAAATAATTATTCCTTGTTAAACCGAAACGTTTTAGGTTTTACTAAGTCGGTAAACGGAGGATCCTTCTTGTAAACCACAAAATATAAATGCATAAAGTCTTTTTGTGGATCTTCAAGTTTACCTTCTGACCATTCATATTGATCAAAAGCTCCGGTGGCTTTGAATGGGATTGTCCCGAGGATAGGGCCGCCTATTGAGTTCTTTCTGATTTCTATGTAGCCATCCTGGTCTTTTGAAGCATATTCCATTGAAATGCTTTTGATACCGCTTAGGTCTATGTCTTTATAAAGAATATAAGATTTGTAATCTCCATCTCTTAACTCGCCCCACTCGAAAGGGAAACCCGGGTGCATGTCAGCATCCATTGCTCTCAGCTCGTTAAATCTTAAAGTTAGTTGATGACTCGATGTTTGTGGTTTAGCCACTTTTGTTCCTTTGTCAGTCACCTCTGATTTTAAGGTATAGTAGCCTCTGGTTTCATAGCTTTTGTGTATATCTAAGGTTAATGAACCCTTAGAATCTATCTCTTTAAAAGTCAGGTTCGGGTCAGATAATGAAAAAATATAATTAACCATTTCCCGGGCATCTTGTTGAGAGATTTGCGGATGAGCACTCATTACATGCGTACTTCCCCAGTTACCTCCTCCTCCTTCAATGATCTTAGTGGCTAATTTGGCTACCGCTCTTCTATCGTCTCGATATCTGGCGGCAATGGCAGAAAAAGAAGGTCCTACAGATACCTGATCAATTGTATGACAGGCTTTACAATCACTCTGTTCTATCAGAGTCCTGCCCAAAGACCCCGGTTCAATGTTATTCTTAATTTCAGCACCACCCGATATATCTGGTGAGGGAGCCAGAGGTTGCGGGCTGTAATTATAAGAAGTTCTGATATTTTTACTATTTACTTTCTTGTCTTCCAGGTCCGTTGCCTTAACCAGGTAATTAAAAGTTCCATCTTCCCAATAAAACGATCTGTTTTGAGTACTGGTGATTTCTACCATAGGCGGAGCATTCCCGGTTGTTACTCTAAGCGTATCTGTCCCTTTTAATCCATCTTTATCCATTGCTTCAATGACTACTTCAAACTCTCCGGGAGTTTTAAATATATTTTTCACAAAAGGAGAGGTGTACTCTGTAACGATTCCATTTATATACCATTTATAGGTTAGCTTATCTCCAAAATCCATATCAGTAGCTCTTGCACTCATACTAACGGTCAAAGGAACAGCTCCGGCTATTGATTTCTTTTGAGTATACATCCTTCCTTCAGCCGTTGTGCTGGCTTGAGCCTTAACTTTGGCTATAGCCAATGTATCGTTAATTCCGGCAAGTACTTTGGGTGCTCGGTTATAAGGATTGTATTCAATTTTAACCAGTCTGGCATCTACATTGTCTGCACCGTAAACAGATCCGTATTCAAGAACATACATGATCCCGTCTTTTCCAAAAGCCAGATCAATAGGTCTCCTGAAATCTCCCTTGGTAGGCATAAATGCTTCACTTCTTACGTAGTCTTCGTTTTCATCAAAACGTATTACACGCATCCAGTTACGCATCCATTCAAACACAAAAAGGCCGCCATCATAGTATTTCGGTATTTTTCTAGGGTTCGAGTTTTCTGAATCAAAAGTGTAAAACTCTCCGGCCATTGCACTCCTTCCGCCTAAGCCAAGCTCAGGAAACTCGTCTGATAAGGCATAAGGATAATAAATCATGGCAGGCTGTGGTAGTGGAAGCTTTTTCAAACCAGTATTATTGGGCGAATCGTTTTCCGGATTCTTTGGATCATAGATTTTACCGGTTGGTTTCTCCGTCTCAAAATCCCAGTCTGAGTAGGGTATATTGTTTGCGATGAAGTAAGGCCAGCCAAAGAAACCTGCCTTTTTAGCCTGATTGAATTCATCATAACCTCTGGGGCCTCTGTTGCTGTCTTCTCCGGCATCGGGGCCTATTTCACCCCAGTAAACTGTGTTCGTTTTTGGGTTTATTGCCAGCCTGTATGGGTTTCTGACACCCATGGCATAAATTTCAGGTAAAGTTTTTTCCATTCCTTTTGGGAAAAGGTTGCCCTCCGGGATACTGTAAGAACCGTCAGCATGCGGGATAATTCTTAATATTTTGCCTTTATAGTCATTGGTGTTAGAGGTTCCTCTTTGGGCATCTTTAGGAAAGCTTTCCGGATCAGGTCTTTCGTCCAAAGGGGCATAGCCATCTGAAGGAAAAGGAGTGGTGCCATCACCGGTAGAAAGCACTAAAACGCCTTTAGAATCAAAGGCCAGAGAACCTCCATGGTGAGCACCGCTATTGATTTGAACAGGTACTTTTAAAAAGACTTTTTCAGAGTTCAGATCAATTTCGTCATTCTTGGTAATGGTGAATCTTGATAAGTAAAAATCAATAGGCTCTCCTTCAACAGGTGGCGAATAGTAAAGATACATCCATCTGTTTTGATTAAAATTTGGATCAAGTGTTATGCCAATTAAACCAGTTCCCCCTTTTAAAGTTAGCGGAAAGCGGTGCATCAATTTGTACTCATCCGTTTTAGTATTGTAAACGGAGAGTTTACCGGCCAACTCGGTAAAGTACACTTTCCCATCGTCAGAAACCGCCAATTCCATCGGGTTATTTAGGTCATTGACCAAAACCGTTTTCTCAAATCTGTTTTCTTCAGGTACAGTTCTGGAATAGGCCAGACTATAATCTCTTTTGCCATTGCCCATGGCATAGCTAATACCTCCCATTAAATGTTTCAGGAAATCTTCTTGTGAAAAACTTTCGTTGGTATGACCACCGCCTGTAAAAAATGATCGGCCGCCGTCATATTCATGATACCAGGCTATGGGGTGATTGGCTCCATTTGTGCCACCTGTATAAGTATGTTCATCTAAATTGGCGAGGATTTTTATGCCATGATAAATGTCTTTATAGCTATACCATTCGTCAGTTCTTATCCAATTGCTAGGTAAATGCGAAGTAGAAATATGTGTTTTATCAAGCACATTGACTGTGGCTTCTCTTACGTTTGAATTGCTCGGGTGACTCGAGAAATAGGCACCAGCTAATTCTCCGTACCAGGGCCAGTTGTATTCCGTATCGGCGGCTGAATGAATACCTACATAACCTCCGCCGGCCTGAATATACCTCTCAAAGGCAGCTTGTTGCTCGTTACTGAGTACATCTCCTGTTGTACAACTAAAAATTACTGCATCATATTGTCTAAGATTAAGGTCATTAAATAACTCTGAGTCTTCAGTATATTCTGTGCTAAAACCATTTTCTCTTCCTAGTTTTTCTATGGCTGACTTAGCGAAAGGAATACTGCTGTGACGATACCCTGCGGTTTTTGAGAATATTAGGACTTTCTGATTCTGAGACAGGGAGGGCAAGCTAACTGCCAATAAAACGGCTAGTTTAAGTAAATTCTTCATTTATAGTTCAATAGGGTTTAACCAAATGTAATGAAGTTACTTAATAACCTATATAGAGAAACGCTTTAAAGGCTTTTTCTGTCGAAGAAGCACCTTTTAAGTATATATTATTCCTGCAGTCTAAACATATAAATATCACTTCCCGATCCTATTTTGGTGACATATGAGTTGCCTAAATAAAAATTGCTTTCAAAAGATCCTGTACCAAAAATATCGCCTTCATTATTTTTAGTCAACTTTCTGTTTAGTTCTGCTCCCGTTCCTCCAAATGAATGAACCCATGATAAAGATCCGGTGCTTAATAACTTCATGATATATATATCATATATCCCATTGTTAAGTTTTTGAATCCCTTCAAAATTACCGGTTTGGGAAAAATACCCAGAAAGAAATATTTCGCCCTTATCATTAACTACCATAGAAGTATTCTTATCTAAATATTCACTGCCAAAGGACTTTAAAAAAGAAACACTACCATTTGCCAAAACTTTCGCAGCAAACAAATCAAAATCTCCTTCACTGCTTTTAGAAAACGGCCCGATAGTTAGGGTATTTTTGAAGCTGCCAGCCAGATATAAATTATTTGAGGAATCTATTTCTGCGTGAGCTAACGATACATCTCCGCTATTCCCATATCTGGATAAATTATCCCATTCCAGGGCGATAGGGTCATACATGACTTTAAAAATATCGTAGAATCCATCGCTTATTTCCGAGAGACTGCCGAACGAAATATCATTCTGAAATTCACCAAGAAGAAGAATTTTATTGTCATTTGTAAGCATCACTTTGACTACTCTGTCAGTGTTTGTGCCTCCGGCAGAGGCGATCCATTGGAGAACTCCCAGATCATTATATTTGGCTAAAAATATGTCTTGACCATCCTGACTGGTTTTAGATACTGCGTCAAAGGTTGCTGTTCCAGTATAATTTCCTGCAATATAGATGTTGTTTGAATTATCGGTATCCAGAGAAACGCCTGAGTCGAACTCTAATCCTCCGAAGGATTTTAACCAAATGAGATCGCCGTCTTCCGTAAATTTGGCTAAAAAGCCATCATAGCTTCCTTCAGATGTAATGGTTGTACCTTGAAAATTTGTGGTTTCATTGAAAAGCCCGGTCATTAATAAGTCTCCATTTTGATCAAAGTGTATAGCTGTTGGTAAATCAAAACCAGATCCACCTGAAGAAATAGCCCACACTAAATTTCCATCCTTGGTAAACTTAGCCAGATAAATGTCTTGGGTGTTATTATTGGCATGCAATAGGGTATCCCCAATTATTAGAGAATCAGTGTAATAACCAGTTGTGAAAATATTGCCGTCTTCGTCGTAAATTAGGTCAGCACTGGAATCCAAACCAGGCCCGCCATAAGTAGAGATCAGTGCCACTTCACCTTCGTTAATATATGGAGATCTGTAGGAGCAAGTCCATTGATTACCGTTATAGAACCGCATACATTTAAATGTTAGATCATAGGCCATATCTCCGGCTTCCGGCGATGGTAAAGCCATGATATCATCATAGTTTAAACGTTGGTACTCTGATGCAGTAGTGAGTGGCGTGATGCCCTCGGGAGTTATGGTAACATTTTGTGCATTTGCAACTGCAACTGCCAAGATAAAAAAGATGATTGTATTCTTCATGATTCTGCTCTGTTAGTACTTCTTGGACTAAAATAGCCTTACAGAAGTACAGATATGAGCTTTATCTTCTCAAATCGTCTTTTTTTTTACTCAGCGGGACAGAAGAATTGTTTTAGGGGTAACCAGGAGCACAATTCATTAACTTAACCTATTCTTAAAGAAATCTATAGTTCTCTTCCAGGCTAAATCCGCAGCAGCCTTATCATAGCGTGGAGTGGTATCGTTGTGAAAGCCATGATTTACTTGCGGATAAACAAAAGCTTCATAACCTTTACGGTGTTTCTTTAAAGCTACTTCATAGTCTGGCCATCCCGAATTAACCCGCGTGTCAAGGCCTGCGTAATGAAGTTGTAATTGAGCATTTATTTTTGGGACGTCTTCGGCAGAAGGCTGTCCACCGTAGAAAGGTACACTGGCCTGTAGTGTCGGGATCCTTACGGCCATCATATTGGAGATCCAGCCACCAAAGCAAAAGCCAACCACACCAATCTTACCGTTCGAGTTTTTATGGCTTTTTAAATAATCTGCAGCGGCAATAAAATCTTCAAGCATTTCATTTCTGTCTCTTTTGCTCTGCATAGCACGGCCTTCGTCGTCATTTCCGGGATAACCTCCCAATGGAGTCAAAGCATCCGGGGCTATTGAAATAAAGCCAGCCAATGCAGCCCGCCTGCCCACATCTTCAATATAGGGATTTAAACCTCTGTTTTCGTGCACTACCACAATACCACCAAGTGGCCCTTTTGCATCAGCAGGCATGGATAGTAAAGCTTTTATTTCTCCTCCACCCTTGGCGGAATTGTACGTTATGTACTCAGACTTTATTCTAGGGTCGTTTTTTCTTATTTGAATTTGATTGACATAATCTGGCATTAGAAAACTCATTAATGATGCCACAGTCACAGTTCCTACTGCGTAGGCAGAGAGCCTTTGCATAAAGCCGGCTCTATCTAGTCGGTTGTGGGCATAATCATCATAGAGATCAAAAACTTCTTGTTTAATATCTTCTTTTCTTAGCTGACTCATAGGTGTAAGTTTTAAGAGAATAAGATACAAATATTCGCTGAATAATACATCATCAGGGTAGCCTTAATTTGAAGGGAATTAGACTTTTAGGTTTATTTTATCGATGATCAATTGTTAATCTATTAACCTGTATTCTGGCATTGGCAATAATTTTAGTCAAGACCGAATGAGCTCCTATTTTAAAAGGAAAAGATAAAACCATAGTGAATTGATTTTGACTTTAAGGTAAGCCTAAATTCACTATACCGCGTAATATCTTTCTTTTTAAAAGAATAGCCAAAGGTTCGTTTCAGGCTTACTTGCAACGGGTCTAAGCTTACTTGTAAGTTATTCGGTAGAGAGTGCCTCCTAAGTCATCGCACACATAAAGTTCTCCATCAGGTCCGTGTGCAAGTCCACATGGTCTGTGTTGAATTGGACCGGTAGGGCTGGCCAGATCTATACCTGAAAAATTATCTGCAAAAATCTCCCAATTCCCGCTGGGCTTACCATTCTTAAATGGTACAAAAGCTACAAAGTATCCTTTCTTTAGCTCAGGTGACTGGCCATGAAAGGCAATGAAAGCTCCATTTCTGTAGCGTGCCGGAAACATTTTTCCTGTATAAAAAAGTAAATCGTTGGGGCCCAGATGTGCCGGGAAGGCCATCAAAGGATCTAGGGCTTCATCAGCTGCCGTTTTTTTACCATCTCCACCATACTCGGGTGCCAAAATCTTTTTATTTTGTTTGTGATCAAAGTAAACGTACGGCCAGCCAGCATCATCTCCCTCTTTTAATTCATACATGGTTTCTGCAGGTAATTCGGCAGATTGCTGAGCAGTGTAATATTGTGGATATACATCATGAAATGCTCCCCGGCCATGTACCACACTAAAGAGAGTATTAGTCTGAAAATTCCAATCCATAGCCACCCCATTTTTCACCCCGGTAGCATAGCGGCTACCTTCATTAAATGTTTGATTGGCTTTTAAACTGCTAAATCTCCAGATTCCGCCTGCTGAATCCAAAAGTGGGCATGGCATCATGCCTTTACCGGTCTCAGGGTCACGACATGGGTCGTTCCAGCTTCCTACAGTTACATAGAGATTGTCTTCATTGTCCAGAGTAAAAGGTTTTGCGTTATCTCTGCCATGATCTGCCAGTCCACTCACAATCAGTTCAGGATTCTCCGTATTATTTACCTGGTTTTGAGCATTCAATTTATATCTGAATATGGCAGAGTTTGAAGAGGTATAAAGATAGTTGTCTTTAATTTTTATGCCTGTTCCGGGCAATTTGCCAAAGCTAAGTTTATTGTCAATTTTCCCGTCATTATTGCTGTCTTCAAGCATTAATAGACTGGTGCCATCTTCTCCGAGTTTTGAACGGTTCAAATAAATGATGCCATTGTCTGATACAGTGAGATGTCTAATTTTGCCCAAGTCATTACCCAAGATTTGCACATTAAATCCTTTGGGAACTACTATATCACTTTTTTCTTTTTTAGGATCGATTTTTTGAAAAGCCTGTAGGCCGAGGGATGAAAAAATGAGTCCGGAAAGTAAAGCGACTCTTGTAAGTTCTGTCATTCTTGTTTCAATAAGGTAATTAAATCGGACTTAAGGTAAGAAGAAAATGAGGAGATGTATATTCAGATAGCCCAAGGTTGTGAATTTGTGGGTGAAATATTGTCTTCAGATTAATGTATGTTATTACCTGTTACGTTTGAAATGATTTTGAACAACGGATTCTAAATAGTGCTTGCTTCCTATGCATTTGAATTGAAGAGGAGAATTGAGGTCAGAGAAAAGGGCTGTTCCGCCACCTAAAAGAACGGGTATAATAGTTATGATTAATTCATCAATAAGATCTTCCTGCAGGAAACTCTGGATAGTTGCTCCGCCATCAATGTATAGGCGATAGTGTCCTTCATTATAGATTTTAGCTAAAACATCCTTTAGAGAGCCATTGACAAGGAAAACTTTGCCTGTATATTCTTCGGGTATTTTTTTGAGTGTTCGGCTTAAAACATAGACGGGCTTTGTGTAAGGCCATTCTATATCAAAACTACATACTGTTTCAAATGTGGTACGCCCCATTACCAGTGCGTCAATTTGCTCAGTGAAGGCATGGTAGCCCATGTCGTCATTTTCAGGATTGGGAAGATCATGCAGCCAGTCAATTTGGCCATTTTTATCTGCAATGTAGCCATCCATGCTGGTGGCAATGAAAACGCTGTTTGTACTTTTCATTGGTAAGAGAAATTTATACAACGGTCAAATTATCCCCATTTACACGATGGTTTCCGGTGCAAATTTGGAAGAAATTTGAAAGTGCGTAAAGTTCTGAATAATCAATTAAAAGGAAGCATTATGAATCATCTAAAAATCTACTTTTACTTATTTATTTGTATATCCTTTTCTGGAATTTCTCAATCAATAGTTATGACGCCCGAGGGTCAAACAACTTCGAATTCTTCGCATGAGATAAATGGTTCTTTAACTGTAGATGGAAACCTGAATTCAACAAAGATGGGCTTTACGCATCCTGATGGTTCGGTTCAGCTTACCGCTGCGACTAATCCTAATTTACCATTCGCAGAATATACTACCATCTACGCTATTTTTGAAAACCCTGATTTCGATGGCGATGCCGCAGCGGCTAGTCATGAAGGGAAGGTTGAACTGGTGGCAGCCAATCTTGATGTAGAGTTGGTCAGTCCGGCTGGTTCTGGCAGAGCCACTGCCAGAAGAAGGTATAGACCCTTGTTAATAAAAAAGGGTCTTGATTCAGCCACTCCTTATCTTTTTGAAGCTTTCAGCACCAATCAAATTCTGAGTACTGTGACTATTGAATTTTGGAGAAATGACGGTTTCGGAAGTCAGGAACTCAAATTTAGGTATACTTTAGACAATGCGATTGTGGTAAGTATATTACATCTGGATAATCTGACAGATCAAAATACCTTGCTACCTTTAGAAATGGTGAAGTTAGCCTTTGAAGAACTAGAAATTGAAGATGTAGAAAATGCCAAAGTTGTAGTTCTTTCAAATAACTAAATACCTTATTTCTGCATATTAACTATTCGAATTCAGAAACTATTAATTGATTCTTTCCACTAATTCAACTCGTCTGTTTTTGGCACGACCTTCTTCTGACCGATTGGTTGAGGCAGGAGCAGCGGGACCTACACCCAAGGGTTTGAGCCTATCGGTAGCAACACCGTGCGTTTTAATCATGTAGTCCACGATGGCTGCTGCTCGCTCTTCAGAGAGCTTTTTATTTGACTCAAAATTTCCGGTATCATCGGTGTGACCTGTGACATAGAGTTTCACTTTGGGATTTGCCACCAAAAATTCATTGATGATTCCTAATTCTTTGGCAGATTCTGGTTTGATGATAGATTTTCCTGTATCGAAAAATATACCGTATAAGGCTATTTTACCATCTTTGGCTAGTTTTTCTTTAATCACATCGGCATTGACAGCGATAAGGCCTTCGTCCATTTTTTCTTGTTGCACCACCTCTACCATTACCTGCGTGACACCCTCGTATGGTTTTGTAACGCCTATTTCCATCAAATAATCAGCCTCGGCAGTGGGGAGCTTGGCCACTAAGTATTGCTGCTCTGCATGGTAGGTGTCAAAAGGATGAAAATAGTGGCTGGTTTCAGCACCTTTCCGATTGTTATAGACAGCTTCAAAAAACTTGGCAGAATACCAAGATTCCGTACCGTCACAGGCTCCACCGGCACATTTGAAAACAAACTCTGCACCTGCTTTTTTCAGGGCGAGTTCATAATTTCGCATTACCTCAAGGGGAGTTCTCTTCTCAGGAACATTGTAACGAATGGACGTATGCTTCCCTGCGGCATTCAAAAACTCTTTAGGTGGTTTTTCTGCCTCACCGGGTTTAATTGCCATGTTTACCTCATTGTAATCTCGCTCGTAATAATGGGTGATTTCTGAGCCAGGAAAACGTGTAATTAAAGGATGATCTTCTGACCCTACAATGTCTTGTGCAAAAACGGAGCTGGTAAGAAGACAGTATAATATAAATAGTTTTTTCATTGAGATAGGCAGGTTTAGAACTTATTCAGCAGGGACAATAAATGCTTTTTAACTTCTTCTTCAGTTCTGTTTGGTGTATAAAATTCAAGTTGAATTTCAGCTTTATTTCCATACCTTTTCCTGAGGATGTAAACCATATTATTGTGCTGGTCTGTTTTTGAGCCAAACAAAAGCTCATCTCCTTTTAGAGAAGAATAGTTTATGCCATTTTCTCCAATTGAAAGGTAATTTTTGAATTGATTTTCTACCGTTTTCATTTCCTGGGCTTTTTCTGATTTCCAACCCAGACGAACAAAGAGTTTTTCTTCATCGAAGCCAAAACTGCAGATAGATCGTTTCTCATTATGAGTCAAAGATTGCTGAAAGATATTTTCTAGCTCCCAGCCGAACATTTCGGTTAATAGTATATTGGAAATGGTTTCACAAGCCACTTGGGGCTTGAGTTCGTCAGAGAATGAATCTCCATCTGAATTATTATTATCAGAACTACAAGAACTGGCCGAGGTGAAAAATAGAAAACTGAGTAAGATGATTTTCATACTGAAATTATTTTGTGGATGCTGTCACTGCCTTGCCCTCCTGATTGATTTTCAAGAGATTCTCAATGGCATTTAGACGATCCGTGAGTAATTTATTTTGATCTAGAAGTTCATTATTAGCCTCAATTAAATGAGGAATGAGTCCGATGTAATTCACCGACAAATAGCCATTTTCACCTTCATTCACCAGTTCTGGGAATTGCTTTTGCACTTCTTGGGCAATAAGACCTGTTTGAAGGCTTTGGTCACTATCAGCTGCTATCCAGTTGTAATGGTAAGCTTGCAGTTGAGCCAGCTTGGTACCTGAATTTTGAACTTTGGCGAGATTGGTTTTAAGGCGGCGATCTGAGTTTTGGGTGAGGGTGCCGGCGATGGTCATATTGCCGGTATGAAATATTCTGGCTACTTGAGTACCTGAACCGACTGCATTTCTAAAGATAAAATCGTCATTTGACCCAAATGTCCTGAACTTAAATCCATCAAAATCGTAAACGATATTGCCCCAATCGTTTTCATCGTATTGCAGTCTTAGGTGTGCATCCCAATTTAAATTGCTATTGTACTGAAGGTGAAGGTTTGCTTTTGGGTCGACTACATTAAATGTTCCAATATTTCCACCTCTTAGAATAGTTAATGCATTCGATCTTCCACGGGTAAAGAAGCCGTTTCCAACCTGAAAAATCCTATAGCTATCTGTACCCACGCTGAAAGGGGCATTATCTAAGGTGTCATTCTCTACACCTACTGTAAAGCAATGAACGGACTTTGAAACCAGATTAGAGCCAATTGCTACTGCTGCAAATGCTCTGGACTCAACCTCCTGCCCAATGGCAACTCCATATTTTGCAGCTCTTACATTATAGCCCAATCCGGTAGAAAATAAACCTAGATTATTGGCATCAAAATGATCACCAGTAGTTGTGCCAATCCGAATAGCAGACCTATTGGGTATCCACATTAATCTCGTACCACTTCCAGTAACAGGTGGTACTGCGGGGTTACTCACGTCGCTAGCGTTCCAAGGAACTATACTTGCATTCGCACTCCAAAAACCTCCACTATTCGTATTCTTGAGTTCATTTCCTGCAAGGCCGTTCAGTTCCCAGTAATTGCTGGTGCTGCCGCCTTTGGGCAATTCTACCCATGCACTGTTTTGTCTGAACCAGTAGCTTTGGGTATTACTATCGAATACCAACATGCCATTTGGTGGATTCACAACGGCTATTCTTTGAGCAGAGGTCATATTGGGTAATATGCTTCCAGGTGTAAGGGTGGTGCTTTGGCTGAAAGCCACAAAACATACTAAAGAGAAAAGAGTGCTGGTCCATAGTTTTTTCATAGACATCTTAATTATTATTATTGAATCAGGAGGTAAAGCTTACTCTGCTTATACATTTAGTGCACCTAAAATGGATAGGGTTAACATTTCAGAATTTTTTTTTTAATATGTTTACCTCAATGAAAACTTCTACACTAAGTCATTGAGTGAACTTCAGGAACTAAGGGAAGGGTTAGAGAAAGCACAATACCGTTTTTATGATCAGCATAAATCGGCCTTTTTGTTTTTTGCCGACCGATATGGACTAAGTAAAGATGACCTTCTTGAGGTATATCAGGATGCCTGTCTGGTGGTTTTTGAAAATGCTCAAAAGGGAAAGCTCGATGATTTAAAAAGTACATTAAAGTCTTACCTGTTCGGAGTTGGTAAATTTTTGATCTATAAACGATACCGGGAGTTAAAAAAGCAGGAGGAAGTCAGCATTGAGGAGGAGACAAGCGAAAGCTTTTTTGATCCCTTCATTGAACAGGTGCCTAATCCCAGAGTAAGAAGCTTGCAATTGGCCATTCCAAAGCTTGGGAAAAAGTGTCGGGCCTTATTGTCTATGTTTTATTTTGAGGAAAAGAGCCTAGATGAGATTATGGATTCTACAGATTACAAGAAGAAAAGTGTGATAAAAAGTCAAAAATCAAGATGTATTAAACAGCTAAGAGAGATTATTGAGAATGGATAAGGAGGTACTCATTCAAAAAGCATTAAATAATCAGCTTACCCAAGCCGAGCAGGAGATTTTTGATCAATTGATTGAAAAAGATGAAAATTTTGCTGAAGCTTATTTATTAGAGAAAGATTTAAAATCAGCCTTTGTTTTAGAAGCGAGAAATGCGGTAAAAGAAAGACTAATCGCTCATGAAGCAAGACCCAAATTTAAACAATGGTATTGGGCTGCTGCTGCTGTTTTTTTGATCGGATTCTTTGGCCTCTTTTGGTTTCTTAATTCTCCTGAAAACAAGCCTGATCTATTTGCAGAAAACTATAAAGCATTTCCTAATCTTATCGCACCTACTAGCAGAGGGGATGAAGACTTGACTACTCTATTTTCTGCCATGAGAGCTTATGATACGTCTAATTATGAGGAGGCTTTGGAGCAGCTTTCAGAAATTAATTCTACGGCTATTATTGAGTTTTATAAAGCCCAATGCCTACTGGCCTTGGGCAAATACACCCAAGCCAGAGACTTGCTAAGGCAATTGATCTTAACAGATAATTACGAAAATGGGAGACATTGGTACCTCGCATTAGTGTATTTAAAATTGGAGGAAACAGAGAAGGCAAGAGACGAATTGAAACTCATAATGAGTAGTCAAAACCCTTGGCGAGAAGATGCCGAAGAATTGCTTGAGAATCTGAAAACTAAATAAATTCCTGAGCCAATGATCAATATGAAGGCTACATATTTCCAGCCATTTTTTTTAATGATGGGTTCGTTATTCCCTACCAAAACAAACCCTGCCCAAAAATAGGGGTGCTGCTTTAGAGGATTGCTCTTTAAAAAGGACTGTTTAGCTTCATATAAGGCTACATCCTTGTCCTTTCCCTCTTTTAGGTTTTCATAGAAGTACTGCATAATTTCTGCTGTTTCCTTGTCAGGAATAGACCATAAGCTTTGAATCACGGCTTTTGTGCCGGCATACGTTAATGCTCTAGAAAGGCTCATTAATCCTTCTCCGGCATGATAAAGGCCAATACCGGTGTTGCAAGCACTTAAAGTAACTAATTCTGATGGAATAGTCAGGGCATAGATTTCATTAAACTTTAGCTTGTCAGAGTCACCAAAAAGTAAAGCCGATAGTTCGTAATTAGAGGTGTCAATTTCGGCATGCATAGCCAAATGCTGAATAGGGTAGGAAGTCAACTGGTTTAAGAAATTCTTTTTGCTCGCCTGGCTTCCATAATATCTTGTACCATCAAAAATTCGTGAAACTTCTTCTACTTCTTCAATAGTGTTTTTGAGTTTGGTTTTGTCTTTGTATTCCGGCGAAAATGCTGCCAGTTTGGGAATTCCCCATTGCAAATCTGAACGAATGTTTTGGTCTTCAAAGTGCAGTGAAAAAGCATATTTAATCGGTATTTCTTGGGTTTTGCCCAAAGTCTCAAAGGGTAAATTCAACAATCCCTTTTCTGGAATAATGGTTAATCTTTCAATGGTAGATAGATTGACTGGTTCCAGCAGCTTATTCGAAATAATGTCAGCGATTGTTGTCGCATTGGGCTCCAGGTTTGCTAAAGCTTGATAATACCTGTGGCTTAAACTATCAATCTGTTTGTGAGTACCTATTCTGTTAATCTTTATTTGGTCTTTCTTAATGAGCAGAGCAAAAACAGATTCTTCTGCGTAAAGATATTTCAAGATAGCTTCTCTTGAGCTCAAAGATGCCTGTACCTTTTTTAGGTCTACTGCCTGGTAGATATAACCGGGTGTTTGTTTTTCTATCTGTTCATTTACCTCGCTAAGCTTTTTTCTGAGTGCATCATTCTCAGGGTTTTCTATCACTAGTAATCTTAATTCATTCTGTTGCTTTAGTAGTTTAGGATCAGTTCTCAGGCCTCTTGCATTCTTAATAAGAAAGTTTTTCCAAAGATGCTGCGAGGCGTTATTTTCGAGTAGTTGAAGAGCATCCATTTGATTCTTGTCTTCATTAAGCAGTAAAGCTGAGAGTAGCTCTTCTCTATTTTTTTCATTTATAGAAGTAAGTTCCTCGTTGTATTCTTCTTTCTTATAGTAGTTCTGAAACATTCGAGCTCCCAGCAAAGCTAAATTGCCTGCAATCTGTAGGGAGGATTTATCTTTAGTTTGCAAATAATGCTTTCTGAAGATTTCTGCACTGGTGTTCAGTGAAAACATGTACCTTGTGCCGTTTCGGTTATCCAGATCAGTCAGAGTTAACTGACTTACAGATACATTTCTCCCAAAATACATATTCCACATGGCTACAATAGCCTCTCTGGCTTCCGAGACTTTATTTTGTTTACTCATCATCCATGCTTCGGCAGTTTTTAAAACCAAAAGGTTAACATCTCCTTTTTCCCATTTTTGGCTATTAATAATTCGGGAATAGGCGTTCTCCGCTTTCTGGTACTGTCTGGTTTGTAAAAATAAAGCCGCAAAGTTTGATTCCGCTTTTGTGATATCAGTTTTACTACTGGAGCGGCTTCTCATTTTCTCAAAGGCTTCAAAAGCCTCTTGATTCTTTTTGACTTTCAGGTAAGCATAGCCTGCCTGATCATAAGTATAGATTAGCCTGTTTATGTATTTGTTTTGAAGTTCTTTAGGTGCCTTTTGAAACAAAGCCTCTTGCTGATGGATAACATTTTTTAGTAAATTCTCATTAAAGGATAGACGTGTGGCTTTCGAGATACTTAAATAGTAAATGCTTAAAAGTTTTAATTGCTGCTCTTCGGTATAATCTTGTAGGTCCGTTGACGATGTCAAATCATCAAAATAGGGAGTCACTAAGTCTAAAACCTGATTGATTTTTTCTGTTGAGCCGTAGTCGGCAAGAGCACCCAGATAATTATTGGTGGCTGAGGCAACTTCATCCGCATTATCTTTATGGTATGTCCAAACTATATTAAAGCTCTTCTCATATGACTCCAGTGCCTGTACCTCAAAATATATTTCATTGTAAACGTATCCTAAGTCATTATGGGTATTTGCTAAAAGCAAGCTTTTAAACTCTCCTGCCGTATTGAGAAGATATAAGGCCTTTTTATATTCTTCAATACTCTGTCTGTAGTTGCCATCATAATCCAATAAATATGCTCGAGTATAATGAAACAAAGCCTTAGCCTCGGAGGTTTGCAGGCTGTCTTTATTGAATTTTTTAAGTTTAGCTTTGGCGGAGTCCAGATAGCCCTCGTCGGCAATATTTAGAATTGCCGGCTTTTGTGAAAACAGCAGGCTGTCTTGCGGGGATGAAATTTCAATTAATTCTTTCTTTTCATCAGAATCGCTATGGCAAGAAAATAACAAGAGTAACCCACAGACAATAATAGCCAGTAAGCCCGTTTTACGACAAGTTACTTTTACCTTCAAAGCTTGTTTAAGGGTTTGATTCATGGGAGAACCAAAGATAGACCTGAGAATTAGAAGTTTGTTCAAAAGAGTCCCTATTTAGCCAAGACTTTAATATTGAGGCATAAAAAAAGCCACCTAAATCAGGTGGCTTTTCTAATATAAAAGTCAAAGGTTTTAGTCTAGTGCGGCTACACCTGGCAGCACTTTTCCTTCCATGTACTCTAGAAGAGCACCGCCTCCGGTAGAAACATACGATACTCTCTCACCCATACCTGCATTGTTGATAGCAGAAGCAGAGTCACCTCCACCTATCAATGAGAAGGCATTGTTTTCTTCTGTTGCCTGCACTACTGCATCGGCAATAGCATTGGTACCTTTGGCAAAGTTCGGGAATTCAAAAACACCCATCGGACCGTTCCAAAGGATGGTCTTTGAATTCTTAACAGTCTCAGCAAAAAGCTTCGCAGACTCAGGTCCAATATCCAGACCTTCCCAGCCATCAGGAATTTCACCACGATTCACCACTTGCGTGTTAGCATCATTACTGAAGTCATCAGCAATCAGATTATCCACCGGCATGATGATCTTAACGCCTTTCTCTTCTGCTTTCTTTAAGATTTCAAGAGCAAGGTCTTGCTTGTCTGCTTCTAATAGAGATTTTCCAATATTACCACCTTGAGCTTTTGTAAAGGTATAAGTCATACCACCACCAATAATCAGGTTGTCTACTTTATCAAGAAGTTTCTCAATGATCAAAATCTTATCAGATATTTTGGCTCCACCCATTATAGCTGTAAAAGGTTTTGCGGCGTGTTCCAATACTTTTTGAGCATTGTCAATTTCTGCCTGCATTACTTTTCCACATACTTTATCTGTGAAGAACTGTCCAATAACAGCTGTAGAGGCATGGGCTCTGTGAGCTGTACCAAAAGCATCATTTACCCATACATTACCAAGCTTTGCAAGTTTCTCAGCGAAAGCCACATCACCAGCAGTTTCTTCTTTATAAAAACGTAGGTTTTCAAGAAGCAATACCTCACCTGGTTTAAGGCCGCTAGCTAAAGTAGCAGCTTCTTCACCTATACAGTCGTCAGCAAATTTAACCTTTACGCCTAATTTTAGGGACAGGGCTGGTACCAGGTGCTTAAGAGAATATTTCTCAGTAGGGCCATCTTTAGGCCTGCCTAAGTGCGACATAAGAATGCAAGAACCTCCGTCAGATAAAATTTTCTGAATTGTAGGAATGGTTGCCTTAATTCTTGTGTCGTCTGTAATTTCGAATTGGTCGTTTAGAGGAACGTTGAAGTCCACACGTACCAGGGCCTTTTTGCCCGAAAAATTAAAAGCGTCTAATGTTGTCATAAATACTTGAAACGATTGCGTTTTATTGTATCTGCAGTAAAAAACCGTGTGAACAAATATAGCTTTATGCTTATTTTCTGATAAAGATGAGAAAGGAATATTGGGTTTATCAGTTAATTCTATTTGATTAATACAATTTATTATCTCGAAAATTCTAACGTAGTGACGTATATTCAGAATATAATTTGGAGTTAGAAAGCATTGTTAATCAGGCTATTGTTTTTGAGTATATTTTTTGTACTTTTGCACCTCATTTTTGGAAACCATATTATTAAATCAATTATCATGTTTCAAAACCAGTACGAGACAGTGTTCATTTTAACTCCCGTTTTGTCTGAAGCCCAGATGAAGGACGCTGTTGAAAAATTCAAAAGTGTGCTGACTGATAATGGTGCTGAGCTAGTGAACGAAGAACATTGGGGTCTTCGCAAATTGGCATATCCCATCCAGCATAAATCTACGGGCTACTATCAGTTATTTGAGTTCAAAGCTGATCCAAGTTTAATTGCTACTCTGGAGACAGAGTACAGACGTGACGAGCGTATCCTACGCTTCCTGACTACCAAGTTAGACAAACACGCCATCGATTACGCCGACAGAAGAAAGAACGGTAAGATCGGTAAGAAAAAGCAGGATTCACCTAAAGAAGAAACTCAAAAAGCTTAAGAATTATGTCATTAGTAAACGAAAGAGTAGAACGCAAAAGCAGAAATCAAAAGAAATATTGTCGCTTTCAGAAAGCAGGCATTAAGTACGTTGATTACAAAGATCCAAACTTCCTTTTGAAGTTTTTGAACGAGCAAGGCAAGATCCTTCCTAGAAGATTAACAGGAAACAGCCTTAAGTTTCAAAGAAAAGTGACTACAGCGGTAAAAAGAGCACGTCATATTGCCTTGTTGCCGTACGTAGCAGACGGACTAAAATAGAATGTCAAGAAAGTCCGATCGGGCTTTTCGCATGTTTAATTTTTTAAAAGAGTATTAAAATGGAAATTATACTAAACACAGATATTGCGGGTCTTGGCTATAAGAATGACATTCTTGAAGTAAAGCCGGGCTACGGTCGCAATTATTTAATCCCTCAAGGCTTTGCTATTTTGGCGACAAGCTCAAATAAGAAAGTAAGAGCGGAGAACTTAAAACAAGCTGCTCACAAAGCAGAGAAAATCAAAACTGAAGCTGAAGATTTAGCTGCAGCCATCGGTGAAACTGTGATCACAATCACAATGAAAGCTGGTGAGTCTGGTAAAATCTTTGGTAGAGTAACCAATACTCAGGTATCAGATATGTTAGCTGAAAAGGGTTTTGCAGTAGACCGTAAGAAAATTGCTCTTGGCGATATCAAAACGGTGGGTGATTATACCGCTTTATTAGATCTTCACAAGGACATGAAGCATGAAGTTAAAGTGTCTGTAGTAGCCGAAGCAAAAGCAGAATAAATTTAGCAGAATATATTCTGATAGATAGAAAAAGACGAACTGAAAGGTTCGTCTTTTTTATTACCTGTATTTGTAATCTGCTTATAATTATAATGCTCGAATAGTTTAAGGATTAAATCCATTTCTTAGAGAAAAGCTAGAGCATAAAAAAACCGAATGCTTGCATTCGGTTTTTAAATTGAAGGAGTTTATTAATTACTTCAATGAGGCAATCCACTTTGCAATGATCATGGCCTCATTTTTAGGTACTTGAGCCATTGGTGCCATTGGTGGGTAACCAGGCCAGTTTTTAGGATTTGGCTTGTAGATTAACTCCACAATTTCCTCTGCCTTATATTTCTTTTTCTGCATTACTTCTTTGTATGCAGGGCCTACCAATTTCTTATCAGGATTATGGCAAGCTAAACAAGTGTTTTTCTGCAATAACTTCTGCACATTTGGCGGTATACGCGTTTGGGCATGAGATAAAGTGGAGATACCTCCCAGAAGTAATAAAGTAATCAGTACTTTTTTCATCTTATTCGATATAGGTTTTAAAATGTGTCGCAAATATGGTTGATAATCAACGGAAATCGGAAAGAAATCGATTGAGATTTTCAATTCTGCTTAAAATTACTACCTATTAGACGCTGAATAGCACTTTAGGGTTGTTAAGAGGTTGTTAAGACGAAAAGATTCTGTCCTTATTTTGCAGTAGCACATGGTTTATACCATGCAATACAGAGGTTTTCTCTAATTTTGTTATTGAACCAAAGGGAAAGAATGTTATACCCCAAAAATATTGAAAGTAAGCTCGGTTTTGATACGATCAGAACCATCGTAAAGGAATATTGTATCAGTCCATTGGGCCAGGCTTTTGTAGATAAAGTACGTTTTACGGAGCGATATGACCTTGTGAAAAAGCTAATCGGTCAAACAGCTGAATTTAAACTTATCCTTCAGCTGCATACTTCTTTTCCTGAACAAAATTACTTTGACCTATCAGAGCCTCTTACCAGTATTTCTAAAGAAGGCTCATACCTGTCAGAGGAGTTGTTCTTTGATCTTAAACTTTCGTTGAATACTATCCTGCAAATTCAGGACTTCTTCAGAGATAAAGAAGAGAGGTATCCACTTTTGGTAGAAATGGTAAACAATGCCGTTTCTGAGGATTTGGATCTTTACGATATCATAGAGAAAATAGATGGAGTTATTGATGAGCGTGGTCAGGTAAGAGACAATGCCTCCAAAGAACTGTATGACCTGAGAAGAAAAATTATCTCTGAGCAAAATGCCGTAAGGAAATCACTCGAGAGAATTTATAAAATGGCCAAAAATTCTGGTTGGATAGGCGAGGAAATGACCTTGACTGTGAGAAACGGGCGATTGGTGATCCCTTTGCTTTCAGAGCATAAACGCAAGATGAAAGGGTTTGTGCATGATGAGTCCAGTACTGGACAAATGGCTTTTGTAGAACCGGCTGAAGTATTGGAGGCTAATAATGAAATCAGAGATCTTGAAATAAAGGAAAGACGAGAGGTTATCAAAATTCTGAAAGGCTTAACCTCTGATATTCGTCCATTTATTGATGATTTGAAGAGGTCTTACTTTTTGCTTGGGCTGGTGGACTTCATTCGTGCCAAGGCAAAGTTGGCCGTTGAGCTAGATGCTACTTCGCCACTTTTGATAGATGAGCGAATCATAGAATGGAAAAATGCAAAGCATCCTATTTTATACCTGGCTCATCAGAAATTGAAAAAGCCTACTATTCCTCTAAACGTAGAACTTAATGATGAAGATAGAATTCTGATTGTTTCTGGGCCCAATGCAGGAGGAAAGTCTGTGATGTTGAAGACTATTGGTCTAAATCAATACATGGCCCAGTGTGGGTTTCTGATACCGGTGTCTCCAGATTCTAAATTGGGCGTTTTTCGAAACCTTTTCATTGATATAGGCGATGAACAGAGTATTGAGAATGATCTGAGTACTTATAGCTCTCACCTGACCAATATGAACTTCTTTCTGAGTAACATGAACAAGCATAGCTTGTTTTTGATCGATGAGTTCGGGACAGGGACAGAGCCTAATCTGGGTGGAGCTATTGCGGAGGCTTTATTAGAGAATTTTGTTAAATCAAAGGCCAAAGGTGTAATCAATACCCATTATACCAATCTTAAGATTTTTGCTGATAAAAACCGTGGGCTTATTAATGGGGCGATGAAATTTGATGCAGAGCAATTGGAGCCGCTCTATCAATTAGAAATGGGTAAACCCGGAAGTTCTTTCGCAATTGAAGTGGCGGGCAAAATTGGTTTGCCTTCTTACATTACAAAAAGAGCTCAGAAGAAGTTGGGAACACAGCAAGTAGACTTTGAGAAAATGCTCAAAGAATTAGAAATCGAGAAGAAGGTTTTTGCTGAAAAGAATGTACAGTTTGTGGAGCAGAACGAATTGCTCAAGCAAAGATTAGAGCAGTATACGGGTTTAAAGGATTTTCTGGACACAGAAAAAAAGAGAATTATTAATGATGCTAAGGCTGAAGCCAAAAGATTGATTAAAGAATCAAATCAAAAAATTGAGCAGGCAATCCGTGAAATAAAAGAGGGAAAGGCTGAGAAGGAGACTACAAAGAAAATCAGAGAGGAGCTGCAGGATTTTGAGAAGAAGAATCTTAAAATTGAGAAGTCGGCACCGAAGGATACCTGGAAGAAGGAGGAAGGAGAGATTAATGTAGGTTCGTTTGTGAAGGTGAAGGGTCAGGAGACCATTGGTGAAGTGATTGCCATAAAAGGCAAAGATATGGAAGTGGCTATTGGTCAGCTTAAGACGAATATCAAAGCCAACAGACTGGAGAAAGTAAGTAAAAAAGCTTTCAAAGAAGCTACGAAGGAAACTCCACGAGCCAAACTTAGCGGGGTAGACATGAATGAAAAGATGTCTAATTTTAATTTTAATGTTGATATCAGAGGGAAACGAGCGGAAGAAGCATTACAAGCCCTTGATTCTATAATGGATGATGCAATTATGCTTGGTCATTCAGAGTTAAGAATTGTTCATGGTAAAGGCGACGGAATATTGAGGAACCTTACCAGAACTCATCTGAAAACTTACAAGCAAGTTAAGAGATTTGAAGACGAACATGCCGATAGAGGCGGGCATGGGGTCACTATTGTGAAGCTGAATTAAGGTTTCAAACTGTTAAACGCAACACTTTCCAAAAAAGCTTCTAGTTCTTTTGGATTCTTGTTCTTTGAAAAATCACAAAGTCTGGGCAGATGGTGCATAAAGAAATATTGAAAATGCGATATTTCAATGATGGAACTGGCCAAAGATCTAGCGTAAGGGTAATCTGGATTGTACTCTGAGAAAACAGAGGCAATAGATGCACACAGATCTTTGTAAGGTTTAAAGAGCATCTCTTTATTGTTCTCATCTACATCTTTAGAAAGGTAGGTTTTGCTACTCTCAGAGATAGCAATATAATAGAGTGACTTTTGGTCAAATTCTGTGAAAATTTGCCCTACGTTATCTTCCCAGACCAAAATATCTATGATCTTTTTTATCTTCTCTTCCGGGGTTGGAACATTGTTCAGATGAAACATGACCTGAAACTCCATAAAAGACCAATAAAGATCAATTAAGTAAATAAGTAAACGATGTTTGTTCTCAAAGTACCTGTAAACCGTGGCTTCCGTGGTAGGAATTTCCTGAGCGACCTTTTTGAAAGTGAACTTTTCGTAACCAATTTCATATATCATTTTGATGGAATGGGTCACAATGGATTTGCCGACCTCGGTGCTTTCGGGGTCTTTTAGGTAGAGTGCTGGGTTCTGTCGTACTTTAAAGTCTAGTTGCATAAAAAAAAACTGAATTCAAATATAGATAGTAAACTAATCTTTTGCAATAGTTGTTAGATTGCTGTTGATAGTATTACTATTATTGTTGATAGAAATATAATAAATACGATTCGTGGAAAATAATTATAAGAAAAGCAGTGATATCGGTGGAGCATTACGCCGGATTTTAGCTTTATTATGGCTTGATAAAGAAGATATTACAGCTATATACATCTACTCTATTTTTGCCGGGCTGGTTTCTTTATCACTGCCCTTAGGTATACAGACCATTATTGGTTTCGTACAGGCGGGTTCTATCTCTACCTCTATAGTGGTACTTATTGGATTGGTGCTTACTGGTACCTTTATCAGTGGGTTCCTTCAGGTAAAACAGTTAGAACTCATTGAGAAAATTGAGCAAAAGCTATTTGTTCGTTATGCTTTGGAGTACACAAAAAGACTTCCCTTTCTTAATATACAGAAGCTTGATAGGGCATATTTACCCGAATTAATCAATCGCTTTTTTGATGTAGCCAGTTTACAAAAAAGCCTTCATAAACTTTTGGTAGACATACCTACGGCCTTAATACAAATTCTCTTTGGCATATTATTACTTAGCTTTTATCATCCTCTTTTTATTGCATTTGGTGGATTGCTGATGCTCATAATCTTTTTGATAATCCGGTTTTCTTCAAATAAGGGTTTTCAGAGTTCATTAGAAACCAGCGATTATAAATATAAAGTGGCGGGCTGGCTTGAAGAAATGGCCAGAGGCATTAAAACTTTTAAATATGCCAAAAAGACCTCTCTTCATATGAATAAGATGGATAACCTGGTTACTGGTTATCTGGGAGCACGTACTACGCACTTTGGAGTATTAAAAGTTCAGTATTGGAGTCTTATTACTTTTAAACTGATCATAGTAGGAGCCATGTTGGTGCTGGGAGTTATTTTATTGGTTGATCAGCAGATTAATATTGGTCAGTTTGTGGCCTCTGACATCGTAATCATCGTTATACTTAATTCAATTGAAAAACTGATCGGTAATATGGATCAGATTTATGAGGCCCTTACTTCTGTTGAAAAATTAGATAAAGTAGCTAAGGCAGAGATAGAAGTTTCCGGAAAAGAGATATTGGAAGAGGTAGAAAGGGGGATTTCAGTCGAAATGAGAAATGTGGAGTTTGGCTACAGTGACGAAGAAACTCAACTCCAGAATTTTAATATGTCTGTAGATTCGGGAGAGTGGCTGTTTTTATATGGTGAATCAGGTTCAGGTAAAACTTCTGTTTTGCGACTTCTTACCGGATCATTCAAACATAGAAAAGGGGAGATTTTACTGGAGGGTTTACCAATTGGAAATTACTCAAACAAGTCTATTAAAAAAGAAACAGGTTTTCTACTGGGACGCCAGAACATCTTTGAAGGTACTCTTCTGGAAAACCTGACATTAAGTGATAAGGAGGTTTCTGTTTCTCATGTACTCAAAATTTGTCAAATGACTGGCTTGTCTGAGTATATTGAAAGCAAACCTACCGGTCTGGAAACCATGCTTGATCCTTTCGGGAAAAGCCTTTCGGCTAAAACAAGAAGACAAATTTTACTGGTGCGAGCCATTCTGACAAACCACCGTCTTTTACTACTCGAAGAGCCATTCAGGTTTTTATCAGAAAGTCAACTGAAGGAAACAATTGCCTTTTTGAAAGCACTGAAAACTACCGTTGTTGTAGCGTCGGCTGATCCGGGATATGAGAAATTTTGTGACAAAAAAGTCAATTTATAAGCTGAAGAAATGAAGTCTTTAATCAATCAAAAAATTAATTCAGGAAGTGACTTAGATGGTCAGTTTAAGTCAGTGCAGGCTATATACTTAATAGATAAGAAGAGTATGGCCAAACGTTGGATCTTCGGCTTCTCTGTTCTGCTGGCCATGACCATGTTTTTACCCTGGACACAGAATATTCGTACCCGAGGGCAAGTGACTACCTTAAGGCAGGAAGATAGGCCTCAGGAGTTAAATACCATGATTCCCGGACGAATAGAAAAATGGTATGTTAAAGAAGGAGATTTTGTAAGCAAGGGTGATACTATTCTAAGATTAACAGAAGTGAAAACTGAATATCTGGATCCTCAGCTTTCTGGCCGAACCAAAACACAGATTGATGCAAAAGCACAAAGTATTGGTGCCTATGAAAGCAAAGCTGAAGCGGCTCAGAATCAAATTGTGGCTTTGCAGGAAGCCAAGACTTTAAAACTTTCTTCTTTAGATAATAAAATAGAACAGCAGTACTTAAAGATTTCTAGCGATAGTGCAAGTCTGGCAGCGGCTGAAAACGCCTTATTAGCTTACAGCAGACAAATTGAGGCGGCAAAGGTGATGCTTGACAGTGGGGCAATTTCCATGGTGAATTTTGAAAAAAGACGAGTAGCTTATCAAGAAGGGAAGGCAAAAGTTCAGAGTTATCAAAACAAACTGGACCAAAGCCGTCAGGAACTTTTAAATCTTAGAATTGAGAAAAACAGTACTGTTCAGGAGTATAATGAAAAGATCAGTAAGGCCAGCAGTGATAGGTTTGGTAGTCTTTCCTCAGCAGCCAGTACGGCTGCAGATGTGGCGAAATTGGAGAATCAATTAGCCAACTATGATGCTCGAAAGGGATTTTACTATTTGCTGGCACCACAATCTGGCCAGGTTACCAAAGCAAAGAAAGCAGGGATAGGTGAGATCCTGAAAGAGGGAGAAATGATTGTTCAAATTGTACCCGATCAAAGGGAAATGGCCGTAGAACTCTATGTAAAACCAATGGACCTGCCATTGGTAAATCCAGGTCAAAAAGTAAGATTTCTTTTTGACGGGTATCCGGCTATTGTATTTAGTGGCTGGCCAAACACCAGTTACGGTACTTTCGGGGGTAAGGTGATAGCAGTAGAAAGTTCTGTCAGCACCAATGGTTTGTTCAGAGTGTTGGCAGTGCCAGATGTTGATGAGAAAAATTGGCCCGATAACCTAAGAGTGGGTGGCGGGGCTCAGGGAATAGCACTTCTTAGTGATGTGCCCATTTATTATGAGTTATGGCGAAATATCAATGGTTTCCCGCCTGAGTATTATTTGCCGGAGACAGAAAAGTCTAAGTCGAAATGAGAATAGGTATAATTACACTATGTTTGTTCCTCTTGTTTAGCGGTACGAAAGCTCAAGAAGTATACACTTTGCAAGAGTACCTTGAGCAACTGGAAGAAAATCACCCTGTAGCCAAAACTGCTGGTCTGAGAATAGATCAAATGGCGTCTAAAGTATTGGCGGGGAAGGGGATTTTTGACCCCACTCTTACCTATAATCAGGACAAGAAAACGTTGGATGGTACATCCTATTACAACCACTCTAACCCGGAGTTGAAAGTTTTAACTCCTGTAGGTATCAGGGTAAAAGCGGGTATTGAAAATAATACGGGTAAATACCTGAATCCTGAGCTTACTAATGGTGTAATGTCTTACGCCGGAGTAGAAATTCCTGTCTTAAAGGGGCTTTTAATGGACGAGCAGAGGGCTGCACTGCAAATGGCAAGAATTATGGAAAGCCAATCTGAAGTAGAAAGAAGAGCAGCCCTGAACCGACTATATGAACAAGCCATTGAGACATATGTCGACTGGGCGGGTTACTATCTGGTTTTGGGCCAATTAAGAGACAACTTCTTGAGAGCACAGGAGTATTTCTCACTAACGAAAAATCTCTTTGAAAACGGAGATAAGTCTGCAGCAGATACCACTGAGGCTTATTCACAGGTATTGGCTATGCGTGTGCAGCTGGCCGAAACACAGATGAATTTTCAAAAAGCAGGTGTAGAACTTTCCTATTACTTATGGAATGAGCAGGGGAGTCCATACCTTATTAATCCCACATGGATACCACAAACATTTTTCTTTGAGCGTTTGCCGGCTTTAACGCCTTCTGAAGAGCTTAGTCGTGCTTTGAGTTTACACCCTGAAGTGCTGGTTTATGATTTTAAACTGCAGGGCTATACGCTTGAACGAAAATTAAATTTTCAGTCGATGCTTCCTGAGTTAACTCTTAAAGCGAATGTGCTTAGCAAAGATTATTATAGGTTTGAAAGTGCGGTAAATCCATATCTCGGGAATAACAACAAATTTGGTTTGAGTTTTAAGGCACCATTATTTATGCGTGAAGGCCGGGGTAAATACCAATATGCTGAATTGAAAATTCAGGAAACTGAATGGGAACGAAGACAAAAGAGATGGATGTTGAATAGTAAAATAATGTCTTTACAACAAAAATTAACCGGTCTTCAAAATCAAATTCAGTTGTCAGAAGATCTGGTTATCAGTTATCAACGTATGCTTGATTTTGAAACCATGAAGTTTCAGCAAGGAGACGCCTCATTGTTCGTTATTAATAGTAGACAAAACAAACTCATTGAAAGCCTTATTAAGCTGCAAAAGACCAAAACAGATTATCTGAAAACCTGGTATAAACAGCAAGCTGAAAGTGGCCTTCTTTATCAATAACCCTAATAAATTATGATTCAGCTACAAATTTCAACAAACTCAAAAAACTCAATCTTAGAAGTAAAAGACTTCTTACTTAAATCCAGGTATGCCAGTACGGTGGAGGTAGACTGGGAGAGAAACAGATATACATTAGATCATACGGATGAAAGTCAAAAGGTTCAGAAGTTATATTGTATTACTAAATCTTCCCTTTTTAATAAGATTAAAGACGAAGTAAATAAGCTTTTGCCCTTTGAGACAATCGAGATATTAGGCACGCCGGTTGTATATTTTTCTGATAATATTCTAAAGAGTATCCCTGACGAAGAGGGTGAAGATGCTACTTTTGTAGAAAAAGAACATTCACTTGCGAGCTGAAATAAAGAAATTTTGGATTTGGTGGGAGAAAAACGAAGCCCTAATAAGAAAAGTTGTGGAACTAGGCTCTGAAGCAAAACTTCTGGAGTTAAAAGAGCATATAGACCGCAAAATCCTGTCTTTTGGGCATTTTACCTGGGAGATAACTGAAGGGGAGAAAAAAAAGTACAACTTCGTGATTTCTCCAAATAGGGAGTTTGAACGTCTTCAGCTATCAAAACAGATTATTAAAGCGGCTCCAGAAATGACCTACTGGGATTTTCATTACGCAAAGCAAATTAATCAGAGTCCTGAGCCATTTAAACTTTACGATGAAAATCAAGACCCTGTCTATATTGATCCATCAGCTTGGCAAATAGAAATACAAGATGCTGTGGTACATGTAGATGCTGCCGATCTGACTGAAATTGATGAAGAAACCCGAAATCACGCCATGGATTTAGTCGTTACCGCCTACTTTGGTGAAGAGTTCAGAATTACGAGAATTAAAGAAATAAAATTACGGATAAGATAAAATGAATTTAGTCTGGCGTACCCAAGCTGTAATTCTCATAATTACTCTGTTAATCAGTCAATTGGCCTTTGGTCAAAAACCAAGAATATCCTTTTCTTTTGATGATGGAAGCACCGCTGACTTCCCCGGGTATCAACTTGAAGAATGGAATGGGATGATTCTGAAGGCCTTAGACAAGCATCATATCAAATCTGTGCTTTTTGTGGCTGGCAAAAGAATGAATAATCCTCAAGGAATGCGTGTGTTAAAATCATGGGATGTAGCAAATCATAAAATAGGTAACCATACCTGGACTCATCCTTATTTTCCTTCTGAAAAGGTTAGCTTGGCTGATTTTGAGAAGGAATTACTCAAAACAGATTCATTAATTAAGGGCTACAGTAATTATTACAAATACTTTAGATTCCCTTATTTAAAAGAAGGTAATACGTTAGAGAAACGGGATGGAATGAGAGAGTTTCTCGCTGAAAACGGTTATAAAAATGGTCATGTGAGTGTAGATGCTTCTGACTGGTATATTTTTGGTGAGCTTCTCAAAAATCTGAAGGAAAATTCTGATTTGAATATCAAACCTTACCGTGATTATTATTTGGAACATATTTACGACAGGGCTCAGTTTTACGACTCTTTAGGTACGGCACTTACTGGTCGAAATATTGATCATGTTTTACTTTTGCACCATAATTTAACCTCAGCCTTATTTTTAGATGATTTAATCAATCATTTCAAAGTAAATGGATGGGAGGTGATAGATACGGAACTGGCTTATAAGGATCCTTTCTATTCAAGAATACCATCTGTGCTTCTGTAGCCTTCCCTAAAAATCGGACAGTTTAAAATAGAAAAACTAACTAAATTTAAACTGTTATGAAGAGAACTAAGTTTACAGAAAGTCAAATTATAAAGGCCATCAAGGAGAATGAGAATGGCCGATCAGCAGAAGAAAT